>NZ_JAUEYW010000008.1:0-340589 GCF_032489875.1 Bradyrhizobium sp. SZCCHNR1015 | reverse complement strand
CAGCGCCAATGGTACTATGGCTCAAGCCCTGGGAGAGTAGGTCGCTGCCAGGCCTGCAAAGGACATCCCCTCTTCACGCTCAAAACAACAACGCCGCGCTGAAACCTCAGCGCGGCGTTGTCGTTTGTCCTGATGCGGTCGTTCGCGCGGCGACATGCTGTCTGGGTCGAAGCTCGAGCCCCGCCGAGATCTCGAGGCCAGCGTCCGCCGGCGACGACTCGCGGCGCGGCCGAGGGCAGGCTAGCGATGCGAGGATGACCATGCCGCATCGGTTCGCCTGCGCGGCCAACGCGATTGAAATGATCGAGAGGCGCGGATGGAAACGACCTCGGCGGCGCAGCCGCATCGCCTGAGCGCAATTGCGAGCTTTCATGCCCACATCTATTTCGATGATGCCACTCGAACCGAAGCCGCACAGCTACGGCAGTGGATGGCCGACCGCTTCCTCGTGACGCTCGGGCGTTGGCATGACGCGCTGGTCGGGCCTCACGAGCGGCCGATGTATCAAGTCGCCTTCGCGGTCGACGTGTTTCCAGTGCTGGTGTCATGGCTGATGCTCAATCATGGTCGCCTCAGCGTGCTCGTGCATCCGAACACGACCGAGCCGTTGGCCGATCACACCGCGCATGCGTTGTGGATCGGATCGCCGCTCGGCATCCGCAGTGAGAATCTTCCTTCGCACGGCGAGGCAGAGCTGGCGCGTGAGCCGAACACCACGCCGACGATCGCCGCCTGAGCTCGCGTGCCCACGGGTGACCGCTCCGTCTCGTCACGCTCGGAGCCTGGGCGGACTTGCCGGACTACAGCGTGCGCGCGAGATCGAACGCGCGGAGAATGACCTCGGCGGCATCGATGTCGAAATTGCTCGGGCCGAGCAGGCGCGGCGCCAGCGGGCGGCGGCCGGGCAGGGCATGTCCGCCACCTTCGACGCGATACAGCGACACGCCGCCGATCACCTGGCAATCGCGCCAGCTGAGTTGCGTGACGGAGGTGTCGCTGGCGAGATCCCGATGCGGCAGCGCGACGGCCTGGCGCGCGCCGCAACCGTCGCGCCGCGCAAAGAACTCCGCCGTCCTGTCAGCGCTCCACACCCGGCCGCGCCCGCCGCGCAGCCCGACCTCGCCGCCGCGATAGGGCACCATCGGATCAGCCGTGCCGTTGATCATCACCACCGGCAGCGGCCGCGCGGCGCAGGGCTCGATGCCTTCAGGCATGTTGGCGATCACCGTGCCGATGCCGGCAAACAGCTCCGGCGCCTTGCAGGCCAGGGTGAAGCTCATCATGCCGCCATTCGAAATGCCGGCGAGATAGATGCGCCGGGAATCGGCTGTGCCGTCGGCGACGAGCTGCCGCACCAGGGCGCGGATGAAACCGATATCATCGGGACCGCCGGAGCGGCCGTCGCGGCCGTCATTCCATTGCCGGTTGATGCCATCGGGAAAGACCGCGGCGAAGCCATGGGCCGCCGCAGCTTCGGCAAAGCCCGTCGTGCGGGCGGTGCCGGCGCCGCTGCCGAGCGCGCCATGGAGCACGATCACGGTCGGCTGCGGCGTCCTGCCCGCGGTCATCACCAGCGCATGGCGCGGACCGTCGCTTGTGTCGATGGTGATGCCGCGCTCCGCGGCGACGGCCGTGGTCGAGACGAGCAGAACGGCCGCCATGGCGGCCATGGACGATCGGAGATGTGACGTCATGAGCATCCTTCTCGGTTGTCGGATGACTCCCGGCGGTGGCGCTTGTCTCCGGGGGCCGCGGTCAGCACGCGCAGCCGCGTGGCCCAGTTCCGCGCCGCCGTAAGGTCGCGGGCGATCGCAATCCATTCGCCAAATGCGATCCGCAACGGATTGAAGCTCGGTTCAACGCCGACGAGGCCATAGCGCAGCGTCTCGCCGGCCGGGGCCTCGGCGAAACTGCCGAACAGCCGGTCGAAAATGATGAGTACGCCGCCATAGTTGCGATCGAGACAGGACGCGTTGGCCGCGTGGTGGACGCGGTGATGCCGCGGCGTGTTCAGCACAGATTCGAGCGGACCGAGATGCGGCGCGAGCTCGGTATGGATGAAGAACTGGTAGAGCAGATTGACGCCGAGCATGGCGATGATGGCGAGCGGATGGAAGCCGAGCAGCGCCAGCGGCAGATAGAACAGGAAATGACCGGAGATCTCGCTCGTCCAGCCGAGACGAATCGCTGCGGTCAGGTTCAGACGCGTGGAAGAGTGATGCACGGCATGCGTGGCCCACAGCCAGCGAACCCGATGCGAGGCGCGATGGTGCCAGTAATAGACGAACTCGCTGGCGAGAAACAATGCGAGCAGGGCCAGCGGCCGGCTCGGATCGAAATCGAAGATCCTGTGGCGATAGGCGATGATGAAGGGAACGGCCGCGACGAGCGCGACCATTGCGCGGATCAGGTGCTGTCCGACCGCGACGGCGAACGAGGCTGCGGTCTCACGCAGGTCGTGAGTCTCGCGACCGGCGAGCCGGCTGAGCCCATATTCCAGCGTCATGAAGCCGATCGCCGTCAGCAGCACGATCATGCGCGTCGACGGGGGCAGGGAAGAGAGGATGGGCATGGCGCGTGTCCGGCGTCATCGGATGGAGACGGCGCGCCGGCCCGCTCCGGAACAGCAGGCGGACCGGCGATGTCAATGCTTCCGGAGGGCCGCGGCCAGCGGCGCCGCGGCGTCTGCTCAGCGCGTGACGGTGCGGCTGTAGCTGTAGGAATTGCCGCGCGGTCCCGTGCCCTGGCCCTGCCGGGTGCAGCTGCCGTCGCTGCAGCTCGCGGAGCCGGAGCGCGACCAGCTGCGGCCGGCGGGACCGGTGCCGCCACCCTGCCAGGCGCAGGCGCCGCCGGAGCAGCTGCCTGAGCCGCCAAATGAGGTGGTGCCGCGCGGTCCGGTGACCGAGCCGCTGCGGGTCCAGGCATTCGCGTCGACCGCTGCTGCCGCCGAAAGCACTGCCACGAGCAGAAATGTCGCGATGGATGTCTTCACGTCAGTCTCCCAATTCGTTCGCGCGGGCGATCGCGTCGCCTGCAAGGGGATACTGCGCGTTCGATGTCGCGGCCTGATGCACCGCCGGTGTCGTTTGGTCGCGGTGATTGGCTGGATTGTAACGGCTTGTCACACGACGGCCGTCCGATGCCACGACATCGCGCGGGGCGGACTCCGGTCCGCCGCCCCTCGACGCTCCGGCGCCCGTTCAGGCCGCTACCGGCCCGCCGTTGCGCTTCACCACCGGGTCTTCGTCGCCGTGTTGACGTTGATCACCGAAGTCGCCGTGTTGGACGTCGTCGTCGCCGTGGTGTTGATCAGGGTCAGAAGCTTGTAGTAGTCGACGACCTTGGCATTGGCGACGTACATCACGTCCTTGCTGCGCATCTGGAAGCCCGAAGCCAGCAGCATGCCGGAGGGATCGCGCAGGTTGATATGATAGATGGTCGGAATGCGGTCGTAGATGAAGCGGCTGGTATCGACGCCGAGCTTCTGCAGCAGCGGGCGCTCCTCGTAGCGATACAGGAAGACCTCGGCCGGATCAGATTGCTGATCGTTCAGTCCGCCCGCCTTGCCGATCGCCTGGGCCAGCGTGAGGGTCTCGGTATCGAACGAAATCTCGGAATTGAAGCCGAAGACGTTCTGATTGAGGGCGCCGAGGGCCGTGAAAGTCGGGGATTCCCGCGTGATGTAGACGACGTCGTTCGGACGGATGAAGATGTTCTCGCGCGGATCCTGCACGACGCGGCTGAGCAGCACGCGCACGCGCTTGCCGTCCCGCTGCAGGGTCACATAGCTTTCGATGGCCTCGTGCTTCGGGCCGCCCGCACGTGCGATCACGGCCAGCAGGCGTTCGCCCACGCTGTTGAGGGCAAGCACGCCCGGCGTATTGACGTCGCCGAGCACGCTGACCACGCTGGAATGCTGCTGGTTCAGGCTGACCACGACCTGCGGCTCGAGCGCGCGCTTCTGCAGCCGGAAGACGATCTCCTGCTCGATCTGCGGCAGCGTCCGGCCGGCGGCGGTGATCTCGCCCGCATAGGGAACGCGGATATTGCCTTGCTGGTCCACCGCCTGCGCCGGCAGATCCACGAAGTTGCCCGGGCGGGCGCCGGCGGCCGTGGGCGGCGTGAACAGCCCGCCGGGCGCCGCTTCGAAGATGGAAACGTTCAGCACGTCACCAACGCCCGCGACCTGCACCGGCTTCGGCCGCTTGTCCGGGAATACGCCCTGGAACGTGATCAGATTGGGCTGCGACAGGAAGCCGATCGTTTCGGAGCTGACGTCGACCAGCGCATAGGGAAGCGCCGTGTTCGACCGCACGCTGGCCGTGGCATTGTCGTTCACGGCGTCGCTGGTCGGTCCTGTCCCGGGGAGCAAGGAACAGGCGGGCAGAAGCGCCAAGATCGCCAGGGTGAGGAGCGCGCGCGAGCGGCGGCAAAGGCCATGAAAGCTGCGCGGGTCCACTGTACTGCTGCGCACAGGAGACCCCCCGCCGCCGGTCGGCCCGGGCGGATTGATCAAGGCCTTCAAACGCGTCCCCGAATACAGCAAAAAAACATTTCCCCACGCTGCTCCCTCCACCAAGAAGGGAGAACGTCCCACGTGTTTCAACCTACCCGGCGGCCATACTGGACGAAAGCGTACGGCCGTTCGGATTGGTCCGCTTTTGCCCGGCCGTGCCAATTAGGTCACAGTCTGACATCACCATATTACCGCCCCAAGCTGTCGGCGCTGCCGGAGGTCCCACGGTGAAGGGATGATCCATTCGACCTAACAGGGTCCGAACAATTTTAAGCACAAAGCCGTTGCGCAACGGTTAGCCCGAGTCGCTTGCTCGCGCAGGGGGCGACGACATCGCAGCCCGCGCAGCGCGTCGGTGAGCCGAGGCAGCCGGACAGCCGAGGGAGGCGGACCGGCGCCGCCAAGGCGGGCTGTAGCTGGCGAGATTCGAAGGCCGTGCGGGCGTCGGGACTGCAAGCGGGCGGCCGGTTGTCCAAGGCCGCCGATCAAGTCTATGCTGCTGCGCCAGCCCTTGAGGCTCTTTTTGCAACGGAGCACGCAATTGTCGAACGTGATCAGGATCGCCGCAGCCGCTTTCGCGATCGCCTTCACGGGCCTATCCGATCCCGCGTCGGCGCGCGGCCTCTATCCGCTGACGGAGTGCGGGCCAGATCTCAGCAGACTCTGCCGGCTGCACGGGACATTCGAGGCCACTCCGTTTCATTACAATCTTGCGATTCATCCCGGGTGCATTCGGCGTGTCGCCGTCGAGACGCCCCAGGGCGTATTGTACCGCCGCGCGGTGGTGTGCGGGGCGCCGGAGCGGCCCATGGTGTGGTAACCCGACCCCTTCCTCGTCGTCTCCGAAGGAGCTGGACGCTCCGCTCGGCCGAGTCATGGTCAAGCTTGGCGGCGAGGACTGATGAGGGCCGTGCTCGGCCGGTCCGGCCGCGTTCGGCAACGTCGATCGTCGCTCAGACGATTAAATGGGCAAGTTCCACACCGTATTCTTACGTAATCTAGAATTAAATTAATTGTGTAGAGACGATTCTGCACGGTCGGAGACATAAAAGGGTAGACTGAACAAACTAAAGCTTCAATTGTACCGGACGAAAGGTGCTTAAAAAGGTCTTTCTGGCAATGCGGTAGCATTTTACGGCAAACCGTAGCGAGTGCCAGAAGTATTTAATGTCTTGCTGTCAGATGGTAAATTAACTTGTCGCGAGTGGTTAATTTAATGCCGAAAATCGAATCCGTGCATCATCGCGATGACGGTTCGGCATTCGGGGAAGATGCCCTCAAAACTCGCCAACGAGTGGGGTCCGTCCTTGTGTGACGAGCTTGGTGCCGCGTTGATTGAGGATATTGAGATGGATGGCGGCGGTCGCGCTTTGAATGCCGTCCTGAAATCGCTGAATAAAATACGCCTTGCCAAATTACGTTTCGGCCGGCCAAGGTCGGGCCGTTCGCAGCAATCCGTGCTGCGGTCGCAGATCGAGCTTTGTGATGTCCTGCTCGATGAGATCCAATCCATCAGCACCAGCCTCGGCAAACGCGCGAAGAAGTCCGCGGCACCCAGGCGTCGCCCGATGGCCACGCGGCACGGCCGCGGGACGGCGCACGTGATTCCGCCCCGGCCGGCGGTGCCGGGTCGAACCAGGCAGCAGAAATAATCGCATCGGAATTTGATCGCTGCGGCGGCCGGCCGTCATGGCCGCGCCGCTTGCCGGCGCGAGACGACAGCCGCTCGGCATTGACCCTGATGACGCGTCAGGTCGCCCCGTGCTGCTGTCGGCGGCCGCTCGACGGCCGGACGTCATCTGGACGTCCTTCAGCCGTCGTGTCGGGCAAGGACGGCGCTCCAAGACGGGCCCGAAACCATATCGCGGCGAGCCATGCGATGCGGCCGCTTCACCTGGCGCACAGGCCGCTGATGTCGCCTCCACGGACGATGACTTTGGACAACGGGTTTTCGGGATCGGCCGCCGGGTGTCCGCAGCCGTCCTCAACCTCACGGCCGATCGCAGCGGCAGTTAGTTCCGCTGCCGGTGTGTGCCTGTCTGACGCCGCGCGCCCCGCTGTCGGCGCGACGTGCGCAAGTCTGATCTGCGTGAGCGCACCTGAAGGATCCAATATTTAGGGAAGGCGTTTGATTCGCCGGAACGATGTCGGCTGCTTTGCGGCATATTCACGGTGGCGTGCTCAATTAAACCCGGTGGCGGCATTTTGTGCGCATGCAAAAATATCTCGATCCGGGTCTTCAGGGTGCTCGCTCGAAAAGGTTGTAAGTCCGTCGCGGCAGCTTTGAAAACCATGTCGTGGTGAGAATGTCAGCTATCAAATACGCGCAAGTTCGATCATCGAAACTACGTCACTTTGACGCGGTCTTGCCGTAGTATGCGACGAATCCGTTGCAGATCGTGTTGATTCGGTGGCTTCTTCCGGCGTGCAAACGAATGCTGCCGCAATCTCGAAGGCGGCGCGACATCGTTTCGGAAATGGGGTTGCGGGTTGAGTTTTATTTGAGTTACAACCATATGGCTTGGCCGGGTTGGTATAACTCAAATATTCAGTTTTTCCGACCGCGAGCCACTTGCGGAACGAAATACCGAATTATATGACGTTAATCCGGCAGGATAGAGATCACAGACAAAGGTCGCTGTATGTCCACCAAGAAGATCGATTTCGAGGCGATGTCTTTCGATGACCTCTGGTCTCTCCACGAGCAGATCAGTCAGATCCTCGCCGTGAGGATCACGTCGGAGAAGCGCGAGCTCGAACGTCGTCTGGCGGTTCTCAACCGCAGCCGTGGCGCCATCGAAGGTGCCGGCAGTGAGGGTGGGCAGTCCTACACCACCAGCGGCAAGGCGCGGCGCAAATATCCCCGGGTTCTGCCGAAGTATCGCAACCCGCAGACTTCCGAGACCTGGTCCGGCCGAGGCAAGCAGCCGCGTTGGCTGGTGGCGGCGATCAAGACCGGGCATCGGATCGAGGAGTTTGCGATCAATGGAGCGGCGGGCGGTTCGAAAAGTCGCCGTCAGCGGGCCTAATCGGGGCCGACTGAGTCAAGCCCGTCGATAGCCCGAGCGACGCGCAGCGTCGGTTCTGCACCTGATTCGCTCCCTCAACATCAGCGAACGACATGTGAGCGGTCTGACGCCCCCGCGTCGCGATCCGCAGTCTCGAGCCTGAGATCGGTCCGATCCGCCCGCACGGCTCCGCCGGTAGGCTTGCGATCATAATCCCTTGCGAATATGCGCTAATAGGCATTGTTGCCGCGGATCAGCTCGATCGGCGTCCTCAGCAGGATCGCGACGTCGAGCGACAGGCTCCAATTGTCGATGTACCAGAGATCGAATTCGACGCGCTGTTCGATCGACGCACGCGTGGGCGTCGGGCCGCGGCAGCCATGCACCTGCGCCCAGCCGGTCAGTCCGGGCTTGACGCGGCGACGGAATGCGTAGTTGCGCACGAGCTTGTCGAATTCGTTGTCGTGCGCCAAGGCGTGGGGGCGGGGGCCGACCAGCGACATGCTGCCGTCCAGAACGTTGAGCAGCTGCGGCAGCTCATCAATGCTGGTCCGGCGCAGCCAGGTCCCGAGCCGGGTGAACCGGCTGTCGCCGATCTGGGCCTGGACGATGGAGGGCCCGTCCTCGAGCACGGACATCGTGCGAAACTTGTAGATCTGGAACGCCCGGCCGTTGAATCCGCAACGCTGCTGCCGGAACAGCACCGGTCCGGCCGAGTCGAGCTTGATGGCGATCGCCACCAGCAGCAGCAGCGGCGACATCAAGGCCAGCGCGATGCCGGCCAGCATGACATCCATGAGCCGCTTGGTGGCGTGTTCGAGCGGGCTCAGCAGGCCGCGCTGCAGCTCGATGGAGACGGCATTGCCGAGCTCGCGGCAGGGCCGCTTGAAGATGTCCGACGCCGCTCCGACCGGCACGAAGCTCACTGGAAACGGCAGGACTCTCAGCTCGGCGCCGAGCGTGCGCAGGTCGGACAAGGGTTCGGGATTGGCGCCGACGACGATCTCTTCGATGTCGGAGCCGCGCACATAGTCGATCACGCTGGACACGATCCGCTGCCGCTGATCCGGATCCGCACCGGGTTCGGGAAGCATGAAGTGCCGCTGGACGCGAAAGCCGGTGTCGGTGAGCACCTGGGTCAGCCCGGCGTTGTCCTTGCTTGCTTCATCGGTGATCAGAACGATGTTTCGGCCCGAGAACCGTCTCTCCGCCAAGCCCTTTGCCAGCAGATATGCGGTGGTGCGGCGATGCAGGATCAGCGCCGCGAGCCCGAACATCGCGAAGACGATGCTCGTGCCGCGCGAGAATTCGCTGCCGATCTTGAGCGCAAACAGGGCGCCGGCCAGCACGAGGAACGCCGTGACCCAGGTCAGGCAGGCCGCGCGGATCTGGCGCGGCAGGATCAGCAGTTCGGCCGGCCGGTACATCCCGCGGATCTTCATCAGCGAGACGAACAGCGCCGACACGAGGATCGCCAGGCCGAGCGATTTGCTGACGTCGTTGGCGCCCGCCGCATCCTGCAGGTGATACAGAAACCCGGACAGGACGCTCGACATGGTGATCGTCGCAATGTCCGCCACGATCGCGAACGGCTCCACCGAGTCGTAGTGGACGGGCCATTTGCGCCCCTGGAACTGCCGTTCCACCAGGACGGCCGGCATGCCGTTTCGATCGAGAGTCTCGGGCTGATCCACGTAATGCATGGGTTGTCGGTGTTCGAAACTCGGTTAAATAGCGATTAGCCATTTATTATATGTTTTGGCATTTAATTTAAACAATGAAAAATTGCCATTGGAATTTATTCGCGCGGTCGGATTATCCCCCGATACCTGCGTCGCGGGCAGCGTGACGCCTGACGGTGGCGCTTAGGCGCCGAAAGATACCGCCCGTGCCCGCTACGGAAGCGGCTCCGGAAAATTAAGGTAGTCAAATTAATATTTGAGGCGGCGGATATTTCGATGCTTGCCGCCAAGAATGGCATTTAAAAAGAGATATAATTGGATTATTAATCCGGTGCCGGGCGCCCGTGACGCGGGTGGCGTCCGTAGCCGACCGGATGCGGAGGGAGTTTTTCCCTGCGCGGACGGAAGGGCGACACGAGGGCACGGCGAGCTGTCGTCGAGGCCCGCCGGCGAGGTTGAAGATAGTGCTGCTCATTTCAGAGATTGAGAACCCGAAGGACGTCGCGCCATGAAGGTCGTATTGTTCTGTGGAGGACTCGGGACGCGGATCCGGGAATATTCCGAGAGCATTCCGAAGCCGATGATTCCGATCGGCCACCAGCCGATCCTCTGGCACGTCATGCAGTATTACAGCCAGTACGGGCACCGGGATTTCGTTCTGTGCCTGGGCTACAAGGCCAATGTGGTGAAGGACTATTTCCTGAACTACAATCAGGCGGCGACCACCGACTGCACGATCTCGCAGTTCGGCAAGAAGGTCGAGCTATTGGGCGACCGCCCGCCGGACTGGCGGGTGTCGCTGGTCGACACCGGCATCTGGCGCAACATCGGCCAGCGACTGCGGGCCGTCCGGCACCTGGTCGAGGGCGAGGAGATCTTTCTCGCCAACTACAGCGACGGCCTGACGGACGCGCCGCTGCCGGAGATGATCGATCGCTTCAAGCGTAGCGGCAAGATCGGCTGCTTCATCGCCATCCATCCGCCGATCAGCTTTCACCTCGCCGAATTCGACGCCGACGGCACCGTGGGCCGCATGGCCGCGAGCAACGATTCCGATATCTGGATCAACGGCGGCTACTTCATCTTCCGCAAGGAGATCTTCGACTACATCGAGGAAGGGGACGAGCTCGTCGTGCAGCCGTTCAAGCGGCTGATCGACCGCGGCGAGTTGATGGCCTACCGCTACGAAGGGTTCTGGCGGGCCATGGACACGCTCCGCGACCGCCAGGTGCTCGAGGAGATGATCGAGCGCGGCGACACGCCCTGGCATCTCGGCTCCAGTCTTCCGGCGGTGGTGAACGGATGAGGGCGTTGCAGCTCGCCGGTCGCGGCGACCGGCTGTCGGTCCTGTGTCTCGGCGCGCATTCCGACGACATCGAGATCGGGGCCGGAGGCACGCTGCTGTCGTGGCTCGACCAGGGCATCCGCCTGGATGTTCATTGGTGCGTGCTCAGCGGCAATGGCGAGCGCGGCGTCGAGGCGCGGGCGTCGGCCGATGATTTCCTCGCCGAGGTCGCCAGCCGCAATCTCGAGATCATGCAGTTCCGCGACGGCTTCTTCCCCGAGCAGGGCGAGGAGATCAAGGCCTGGTTCGAGCAGCTCAAGGGCCGGATCAATCCGGACGTCATTCTCGCGCACCGCCGCGACGACGCCCATCAGGACCATCGGCAGGTCAACCGCCTGGTCTGGAACACATTCCGCGATCATCTCGTTCTGGAATACGAGATTCCGAAATGGGACGGCGATCTCGGACGGCCCAACGTCTACATGCCCCTCTCCGAGCGGATCATGAAGCGGAAGGTCGCGCTGCTGATGACGCATTTCGGCAGCCAGCGTTCCAAGCAATGGTTCGATCCGGAAACGTTCATGGGCCTGGCGCGGTTGCGGGGCATGGAATGCCGCGCCGCCGAGCGCTACGCCGAGGCCTTCGTCGCGCGCAAGCTGTCACTGGGGTGAACGGCGGCTGAAGCCGCCTCGCCGCGAGGCCCTCGCACACGGTCTATCCATGCCCGATGGGCGAGGCGATGAGCGGCGCCCGGCCCCTTTGCCCGGCGGCGGCCTGCCGTCAGCCGGCCGCCCGCCGCGGAAGTTCGACGATCTCCTCTGCCGGCGGACGCTCGATCGCGGTGGCCGGCACCTTCTCCAGCCAGACCTCGCGCCACCATGCATAGATGCCGCGCGGGCAGAACAACCGGTTCTCGCTGTAGCGCGACTGGCAATAGACGCCGTCGAGGATGACGGCCGGTGTCTTCATCCGCCGGATGTAGCCGGTGCGCTCGTCGATGAACTTTTCGACCCGCGTCCGTACCCGGAACACCTTTCCGCAATAGGGCACCATCTCGGCGTCGAATCCCATGCCGCGGTTGTTGGTCTGCTTGTCGATGGTGGCCAGGATCTCCTGGTGCGGACGCACCCGGACGAGATCGCCGGGCTGCAGCCCGAGATCGGCGATCGGCGCGTCCTTGTCCGTCAGGAGGATACCGCGCTTGCGCGGGAACGGTACGCCGCCCCACAGCGACTGGATGCGGTCGTAGATCCAGCGCGCGGGCCGGCCGAGCCGCGGACGGCGGGCCATGGTGGCGCCGACATAGGCGAAGTAGAGGAGGCCCTTGAACATCTTCGCGAGCGAGACATTGCCGGACGCGATGTCCTCGGCGTACTGCCGGGCATCCCACCATTTGAGCGGCTGGGTGTAGGTCGGCAGCTCGGTCGCCTGGCAGGCATAGCGCGGGCCTTTTCCGGGCTGCTGGTCCGGCGACTTGGTCGCATCCCACACCGCGCGCACGGTGCATCCGCCGGACGGTTGAAGCGCAGCGGCGCGGTCCGGGATGGCCGCGGCGGGCTTGGCCGGATCGACCGGGGTCAGCCACGCCTCTTTCCAGAAGATCAGGCAGGCCGCCTGGCAGCCGCCATAGGCCTCGCCGTCGCAGCGATGCTCGAGATGCACCGCGTTGGGAAGGCGCCGTCCGAGCCACTCGCCGGTGTTGTATCCGGTGACCGTGTCGCAGGTCTTGTGGGCGCGCTTGTAGACCTGAAAGCGCTGGCCGCACCATTTGAACATCTGCGGCATGAACGGCAACCCTTCGAGGCGCCCGTTGGCATCGAGCGTCGCCAGGATCTCTTCCTTGCTGCGCACTTCGACCCAGTCGCCGGCGGATAGTGTCATGCTCTGTCTTTCAATGCTTCAATCAATGCGTCGTCAGGCCGGGGCGTTCCCGCACGCGGGACGTCCTCATTTCCATGGATCGAATTAAAGCTGCCGAGATTTGCGGTCAACATTTGTTCCTATTGTGGCATTATTTAATTTGGTGGAATAAATTAAATGGGAGAGGTTGCCTGATGCCGCATCGATCGGCGCCGTCCGGATGGGGCACGGTAACAGGCGGATCGAGATGGCGGAGAAGGGATTTTTACCGAGTTTTGCGTATCCCGCCGGAGAAGGCGGGCGGCACCGCCGCTGCCGACGGATTCACTGGACGCCGGCTGGAATATTAAATTATAATCGATTGCAGGTGATTTAAATTTTGTTTTGGTCGGTATCGTAGAGGGTGAGATTTTGAAGGTCCTGATCACCGGAAACATGGGCTATGTGGGTCCGGTCGTCGCGCGGCATCTGCGGGCGCAGCGCCCGGATGCGACGCTGCACGGCTTCGACAATGCCTATTTCGCCCACTGCCTGACCGGAGCGCCTGTCGTTCCCGAGCGATATCTCGACGAGCAGATCCATGGCGACGTCCGCGACATGTCGCTCGACCTCCGCGGCTATGATGCCGTGGTTCAGCTGGCGGCGATCTCCAACGATCCGATGGGCAATCGCTTCCAGGACGTGACGCTCGACATCAACCAGAACACCACCGTGTCGCTCGCCAGGAAGGCTGCGGCGGCCGGCGTGAAGAACTTCGTGTTCGCGTCGAGCTGCAGCGTCTACGGCATCGCCGACGGACCGCCGCGCAAGGAGGGCGATCCTCTCAATCCCATCACGGCCTATGCCAAGTCGAAGATCGGATCGGAGCAGGAGCTCGCCGCGATCGACACCGGCATGACCATCACCTGTCTGCGCTTTGCGACCGCCTGCGGCATGTCGGATCGGCTGCGGCTCGACCTCGTCCTCAACGATTTCGTGGCCTGCGCGCTCACCCGCCGCCAGATCAGCGTGCTCTCCGACGGCACGCCGTGGCGCCCCCTGATCGACGTGGCCGACATGGCGCGGGCGATCGACTGGGCGATCGACCGGCCGGCGGCGACGGGCGGCCGCTTCCTCACCATCAATGCCGGCTCGGACGACCGCAACTACCAGGTCAAGGATCTCGCCAACGCGGTGGCCGCGCGCGTGCCGGGGACCAGCGTGTCGATCAACACCTCCGCGCCGGTGGACAGCCGCTCCTACAAGGTCGATTTCGGCCTGTACCGCTCGCTGGCCCCCGATCATCAGCCGCAGGTCACCCTGGACCAGTCGATCCAGAACCTTGTCGATGGTCTCAAGAGGATGCAGTTCAAGGATGCCGAGTTTCGCTCGTCCGATCTGATCCGTCTCAAGGTCCTGCAGGACCACATGGAGACGGCCCGGATCAACGACAGGCTGCAATGGACGTGATCGCGCCGGCCGCGCCGGGCAGATGCTCGCCTCAGCCGGCAAGGACAGTGACGGAGACACCATGGAACTGACCCTTCCCACCGCCGTCGGCGTCGCGCCCAAGTGCCGGCACTGCGGCGACGACCTGACCCTCAAGCTGATCGATCTCGGCGCCTCGCCGGTCGCGAACGACTACATCGATCCGGCCAACTACATGCGGGCGGAGCCGTTCTATCCGCTGGAGACCTTCGTCTGCCGCGAGTGCCGTCTGGCGCAGACGCGCGACCTCCTGGCCGCGTCCGAGATCTTCCGCGCCGACTATGCCTATTTCTCCTCGCACTCGACCTCATGGCTCGAGCACGCGCGCCGCTATGTCGAAGCCATGGCCGATCGCTTCAAGCTCGGCCCGGCCTCGCGGCATGTCGAGATCGCGTCGAATGACGGCTATCTGCTGCAATACTCGCTCCAGAAGGGCATCAACTGTCTCGGCGTCGAACCCTGCGAAAGCGTCGCGCTGGCCGCGCGCGCCAAGGGCATCGAGACCCGGGTCGAATTCTTCGGCCGCGACTATGCGACCCGTCTCCGGGAGGAGGGCTGGTCGGCCGATCTCCTCACGGCCAACAACGTGCTCGCGCACGTTCCCGACATCAACGACTTCGTCGGCGGCGTCAAAATCCTCCTGGCGCCGGAGGGCGTCGCGACCTTCGAGGTCCAGCACCTGCTGACCTTGATGCAGCGGCATCAGTTCGACACCATCTATCACGAGCATTTCTCGTATCTGTCGCTGATCGCGGGCCTGCGCATCTTCGCCCAAGCGGGCCTGCGGGTGTTCGACGTCGAGCTTCCGGAGACGCATGGCGGCTCGATCAGGTTCTTCGTCTGCCACGCGGAGGCCGCTCATGCGGAGAGCCCGAATGTTGCCGATGTCCTGGCGCGGGAGCGGGCCTATGGGCTGCATGACGATGCCATCTACATGGCCTGGAACGAGCAGGTCAAAGAGACCAAGCGTGCGCTGCTCGAATTGCTGACGGCGCTCAAGCGCGATAACAAGAAGATCGTCGGCTACGGTGCCCCGGCGAAGGGTGTGACGCTGCTGAATTATTGCGGCATCCGCACCGATTTTCTCGACTTCACGGTCGATCGCGCCCCGTCCAAGCAGGGCCGCTACATGCCGGGCGTGCGCATTCCGATCCTGCCGCCGGAAGCGATCTTCGAAGCCAGGCCAGATTACGTCCTGATCCTGCCGTGGAACATCAAGAGCGAGATCAAGGCACAGATGGCGGCGATCCGCGACTGGGGCGGCCGCTTCATCGTGCCGGTCCCCAAGGCGACGATCGAGGAGTAGAGCAGGGCATTGCCGCACCATATGCGCGAAGAGTGTTGAGCCATGAGGTTTGTCCCGCTTGGACGGTCGGATGCGCGGCTGATCGAGCTGACCGTTCGCTCCGACGAGCGCGGCAGCTTCACGCGGACCTGGTGCGCGAAGACTTTTGCCGAGCAGGGCATCGCGTTCGTCCCGATGCAGGGCAACAGCTCGGTGACGCGTCTCCGCGGCAGCGTCCGCGGCATGCATTTCCAGCGTGCGCCGAAGCCTGACGCCAAGATCGTCCGCTGCAGCGCCGGGCTGATCCATGACGTCATCGTCGACATCAGGCCGAACTCGCCGACGCGCGGCGAGGTCTATGCCTGCGAGCTCGGCCCCTCGACGGCGCGGATGCTCTACGTTCCCGCCGGTTTTGCCCATGGATTCCAGACGCTGACCGACGACGTCACGGTCGAGTATCTGATGGGCGAAGACTATGTCGAGCAGCTCTCGGACGGCTTCCGGCACGACGATCCGATGATCGGCATCCGATGGCCGCAGCCGGTGACGGTGTTGTCAGCCAAGGATGCCGCTTGGCCCTCGCTTGCCGAACGGGGTCTTTGGTGAAGCAGCATGACGACAGCGCGGTATCCTGGGGGAGGGATCTGGCGGCCACGGAGCGGCCCGATCGTCTCGAACGTTCTGACGATTTGTCGAGGAGGATCACGGAATGACGAACATTTTCGTTGATGCCACGATGCCCGATGACGAGCGGCGCCAGAAACTGTATCAGGGCGCGCTGTTCCTACATTCGCCGACGCCCTCGCTCAATGCGCTGGTCGCGTTCGCCAGGGAGCTGATCGAGGAGGCGTTTCATCCCTATGATCCCCGGACGGCGCAATTCGAGCTCCCGGTCGAGCGCTACGTCGAGATCCTCGCCAGGCTGAAGCCGTTCTTCATCCATCACGCCCGGTCGAAGGAGCTGGTGCAGGGCACGCTCCGCGAGTTCGGCTGCGATCCCGAGCTGACCTATTTCGACGTGCCGCGGCTGCGGTCGGCAACCAGCAACGACTATCTCACCACCGGGATCGCGTTCGCATTCCACCCTCATCGCGACACCTGGTACTCGGCGCCGCCGTGCCAGCTCAATTGGTGGCTGCCGGTGTATGACATCGCGCCGGACAACGGCCTTGCATTTCATCCGCGCTATTTCGATGAAGCGATCAAGAACGGCTCCAGGACCTATAACTACTACGAGTGGAACAGGACCTCGCGTGCGTCGGCGGCGCAGCACATCAAGACGGATACACGGGTGCAGCCGAAGCCGGAGCAGGAGATTGCACTGGATCCGCAGATCCGGGTGATCGCGCCGAGCGGCGGCGTCACGATCTTCTCCGGAGCGCATCTGCATTCGTCCGTCCCGAACACCTCGGGCGTGACGCGCTTCAGCATCGATTTCCGTACCGTGCATTTTGCCGATGTCAGCAGCCGGCGCGGCGCCGTCAACATCGACTCGGAATCGACCGGCACGAACCTGCGCGACTTCCTGCGGGTGGCCGATCTCGCGCGGCTGCCCGAGGAGATCGTCACGCCATACGATCAGGTGGAAGCTCCGGCGGAGCATCTGGTCTACCAGCCGACGATCGTGCCGCTGCCGGCCGGCGATCTCGCGGCCGATGCCGCGCAGGCGTCGGCCTGACCGATGAAGTAGGGCTGACGCGTCATGCTGGACATCCTCAAATCCCCGGCTGGTCCGAGAACGCCGGCGATCGATCTCCACGATCTGGTCGCCGAACTGTTTCCGATCAACCGCAGCCTCACCGGGGCGGGTGTCCGTCAGACGCTCGGCATCGTCGCGCGGAATGTCGGGCTTGCGATTCACGAGGTGCCGTCCGGCACGCCGGTCCTGGACTGGCACGTGCCGGCAGAGTGGAACATTCGTCGCGCGACGATCTCGACCCTGTCGGGCCGCGTTCTCGTCGACTTCGCCGACAACAATCTGCACGTGATGGGCTACAGCAAGCCAGTCCAGGCGGTGCTCAGCCGTGCCGAGCTTGCCAAGCACGTCCATACCTTGCCGGACCAGCCTGATCTCATTCCCTACCGGACCGGCTACTATGCCGACGATTGGGGCTTCTGCCTGCAAGATCGTCTGTGGCGGGGGATGACGGACGACAGCTACCGCGTCGAGATCGACAGCGAGCTCTCGCAGGGGGCGTTGACCTACGGCGAATTCTTCGTCACCGGGCAGACGGACAAGGAAGTCCTGATCACCTGCCATATCTGTCACCCGAGTCTCGCCAACGACAATCTCTCAGGGATTGCCGTCATGACGGCGCTGGCGATGCGGCAGGCGCAGCAGCCGCGCCGACTCGGATACCGATTTCTGTTCCTGCCGGCGACCATCGGCGCGCTCGCGTGGCTCGACCGCAACGAGCGGAATCTCGGACGTGTTGAACACGGCCTCGTCCTCACCTGTCTCGGCGATTCCAGTGGATTTCACTACAAGCAGAGCCGGAGCGGGGCGAGCATCGATCGCGCCGTCGCGCATGTCCTGAAGCACTCAGGCCATCCTCATGAGATTCTGCCATTCAGCCCCTATGGATATGACGAGCGGCAGTTCTGCTCGCCGGGATTCGATCTGCCGGTCGGGTGCCTGATGCGCGGCGTGCACGGCACGTTTCCCGAATATCACACCTCGGCGGACAATCTGGATTTCGTCAAGCCGGACTGTCTCGAGCAGTCCTACGCGGTCATCGAGGAGGTGCTGGATCTGCTCGATCGCGACCGCATCTATGAGCGCGTCGATGGGCGAGGGGAGCCGCAACTGGGACGGCGCGGCTTGTATCGCGCGATTGCCGGCCAGCGCGAGGCGGGCGGGGCGACGCAGATGGACCTGCTATGGGTCCTCAACCTCGCGGATGGTAGGCACAGCCTGCTCGACATGGCAATCCGGGCCGACGTTCCGTTCGCGCGCATCGAGGCCGCTGCGCGGATCGCGCTGGACGCCGATCTCATCAGAACACCGGTTTCATCATCGTGACGTCGCCGCCTTCGTACAGCACCGTGCAAGTGGTCCAACAACACCAGAGTGAGGCGTCATGAGTTCGCAGCCGGGCAAGCCCCGTATCGCCGTCTTCTCACTCCGAAACATCTTCGGCAAAGCCCTCAACCGCGGTCCCCATGTCGAGTTCGAGGACATCATCTGCGAGGTCGATTCCGCCGAGCTGTTCGCGCCCGAACTCGACCCGTCGAGCCGACGGGCGAGCTTCGCGACCCGGCTGGGCTACCACGCGCCCGTGCTGCTGAATCCCGGGCTCACGCGGATCAAGCCGCAGCAGCAATACGACGTTCTGTTCGCGATCTGCGGGTTCCCGCAGGACCTGATCATGTTCGACGCGATCGAGGATCTGAGAGGTGCGTGCGGGACCTCGGTGTGTCTGCTGGACGAGCTCTGGATCAAGGAGATCGCCAAGCACCGGCATTTCCTGAAGATCCTCGCCAAGTTCGATGTCGTGATGCCGTTCCAGATCGGCACGGTGAAGCCGCTCGGCGAGGAGATCGGCAAGGCTTGCGTGCATCTTCCGCTCGCCATCGACGCGATCCGCTTTTGTCCCTATCCCGATCCGCCCGAGAGGGTCATCGACGTCTTCAGCATGGGGCGTCGCTCCCGTGTCACCCACCAGTCGCTGCTCGCGATGGCGCAGCAGAGCGGCCTGTTCTATCTCCACGACACGATCGGCGGCAGCCAGGCCATCGACCTCCGGGAGCACCGGACGCAGATGGCAAACCTCGCCAAGAGAAGCAGGTATTTTCTGGTCAATCCCGGCAAGTTCGACGAGCCGCAGGAGACCGGGCGGCAAGTCGAGTTCGGCTACCGGTATTTCGAGGGCGCGGCGGCGGGCGCCATCATGCTCGGCGAGCGTCCCGACAATGACCTGTTTCCGCGGCTGTTCGATTGGCCCGAGGTGATGATCGACGTGTCGCACACATCGCCCGACATCGACCGGGTCATCAGGGAGCTGGACGGCGATCCGGTCCGCCAGGACCGGATGCGGCGAACCGGCATGGCCCAGACCCTGATGCGGCACGACTGGGTGTATCGGTGGGAGACGATCCTGGAGGCCACGGGTCTGCAGCCGATGCCGGGCCTCGCTGCCCGCAAGGATCGGCTGAAGAGGCTGGCGGAGATGGCGGCTGGCTCGGGGATGGCTCGCGAGCAGGAATTAAATCGCAAGCCGGTATTGTTGGCGCAGTGACGTTTCAATCCTTTTCTCCGCCACAAAGTGGCGTCATCGCTCCAGCGGCCTCCGCGAGCTATTTTATACCGGCTGCATTTTCGACGATCGGATTTTCATTGCCCTGGACGGATCTGTTTGGCCGTGACTGGGAATCGAAAGGTTGGTTACGATGATTGAAAGCGATTGAACGGAGATGTCGGAAGCCGTCGCCGCTTACTTCGAGGAACATCGGGAATCGAGCGATCTCGGACGCCGTGCGTTGCGCGGCGGCCTGATTTCCATCGTCATCCAATACGGCAATGCCGTGCTCCAGATCGGAGCGGCCATCGTCCTGGCCCGGCTGCTCGCGCCGGAGGATTTCGGGCTCGTCGCCATCGTCACCGTGCTGACGAGCTTCGCGCCGCTGCTGATCGACTTCGGCCTGCTCGATGCCACCGCTCAGCGCAGCAGGATCACGCCGGCCCAGGTCAGCGGCCTGTTCTGGGTCAGCACCGGCATCGGCGTTGCGGTGGCGATCGTCGTCGCGGCATCCAGTCCGCTGATTGCCTGGGTCTACGGTGATCCGCGACTGGAGCCGATCGCGCTTTGCGTCGCGATCACCTTCGTGCTGTCCGGGCTGACCAACCAGCATATGGCGCTGCTCCGGCGCACGCTGCAGTTCGGTCGCATCGGCCGGATCCAGTTGTTCGGCACGCTGGCAGGGACGGTTGCCGCCGTCGCCATGGCGTTCGAGGGCTACGGCTATTGGGCGCTGGTCATTCGTCCCGTCGTGACATCGATTTGCGTCGTGGTCGCCGCGTGGTCGGCCTGTCGCTGGAGGCCCGGCGTCCCCGTTTTCGATGCTGAGGTGAGGTCGATGGTCCGGTTCGGGCTGCACGTGGTCGGCTTCACCGTGGCCTATACCTTGTCGCGGGCGGTGGACCGGATCGCGCTCGGGCTGCTCTACCGGCCCGATCAGGTCGGCTACTACCAGAATGCGATGAACCTGTACGACAACTCGATCTATGCGGCGCTCAATCAGACGCATGCGGTGGGAAGCTCGGCGCTGAGCAAGCTGCAGGCGAATCCGGCTGCGCTTCGGCAGAAGTACGAGGTGGCACTCTCGATGCTGGCGTTCTTCCTGATGCCGGCGGCGGCGATCCTCTCCGTCACCGCGGAGGACCTCACCGTCGTGCTGTTGGGGCAGAAGTGGCAGGCTGCGGGAGGGCTGCTCAGCATCATTGCGCTGCGCGGCATTTCGCACGTCGTCGAGGGCTCGCAGGGCTGGCTGCATCTGTCGCTCGGGAGGGCGGACCGCTGGCAGACCTGGGGCATCATCTCTCTCTTTGCGCAGGTCGTTGCGGTGCTGGCCGGGCTGCCCTTTGGGCCGGTCGGCGTCGCCTGGGGCGTCGTGGCCGGATACTCGCTGATCGCGTTGCCGTCGGTGATGTATGCCGGACGTCCGATCGGGATCGGTGCGGAACTGGTGATCGGGGCCGTCGGTCCGCAGACCGTCGGCGCCGTTGCGACTGCGGCTGCGGGCTGGTGGATGCAAGCGACGCTTCTCGGAGCCTATCCCGCGCTCGTGCGCATGGTTCTGTCCGGCTGCTTCTGCGGCTGTCTCTATCTCGCGATCGTGGTCGGAATGTTCCGGGTCCGCGAGCCGCTCAGGATCGCAGGTACGATCATCCATGATTTCGCCGGCAGGCGCTGAGATGGAACGAAGGGGCCTCGGACAGCACCGCACGTCGCGATTAACTATCGCAATCGTTAAATGCCACATATAAAATATCCCGTGATTTAAATGCTTTAAATGGTCATGGCCCGCGACAACCACCAAGGCTTGGATGTGATGGAGGTCGAGCCTGCGCCGCCGGCGCAGCGCGATCCCGAATGGTCGGTGGCCGGTTTCGCCGACCGACGGCGGCTCAGCATCCTCTGCGTCTCGCATATGCCGGCGAGCCCGCCGCGGTTCGGGGCACAGGCGCGCATGCACGGGCTGATGACCCAGCTCGCGCGCCGCCACGACCTCACGGCGGTGATGCTGGTCGATGACGCCTTCGACATCGACGAGTGCCGGCTGGCCATGCAGTCCTATTGCCGCGACGTGGTGCTGGTGCCGAACCCCTACGGCCGTGACGGTCTCGCGAAGCGGCTGCTGCAGCTGCGCTCGCTGGTCTCGGTGCGGAGCTTCGACCGGTTGCGCGTGGCCCTGCCGGAATTGCAGCGGGTGCTGGATCGGGTGCTGCGGTCCACGCGGTTCGACATCGTCAATCTCGAATTTCCCTATCTCGGTCACTGCCTGTTCCGTCAGGCGCCGGCAGGCGCAACGCCGCCGCGGCTGATCGTGGACTCGCATGAGATCGCCTACGATCTGGCGCGGCAGTTCGCGGCCACGGGGGCGAGCCTGGGCCGCCGGCTCTATGCCGGCGCGAACTGGCGCAAGCTGCGCCGCGAGGAGATCGCAGCCTATCGCCAAGCTGACGGCGTCTATCTCTGCAGCACGGACGATGAGAAGCGTCTGCATGACGACATTCCGAACGCCCGCACGGCGGTCATCCCCAATGCCGCCGATGTCGACTTCTATCAGCCGCGCGGTACAGATCCCGCGCCCGACGGCCGTACGCTGGTCTATTTCGGCCTGCTGTCGACGGTGCCCAACATCGATGCGGTCACGCATTTCGTGCAGGACATCTGGCCCCGCATCGCCGCGCGGCACCCGGATGCGCGCTGCAAGATCATCGGCGGCCGGCCGCCGCAGGCGTTGACGGCACTGGCCGGGCCGCGGATCGAGCTGACCGGTTTCGTGCCGGACCTGCGGCCGCACCTCGCCGCCGCGGCGGCGGTGATCGTCCCGCTCCGTCTCGGTGGCGGAACGCGGCTCAAGATCGTCGAGGCCATGGCGATGGGCAAGGCGATCGTCTCGACCAGCCTGGGTGCCGAGGGCATCGAGGCCATGCCCGGGCGTGACATCCTCATCGCAGACGAGCCGGATGCCTTTGCAGATGCGGTCAGCGGGCTGCTCGCCGAGCCCGATCTCGCGGCGCGGATCGGCGGCTCGGCGCGGCAGGTCGCGGTCGAGAAGTATGCCTGGAGCGCGGCGGCGCAGGCGCTGGAAGACTTTTATTGCGAGATCCTGGAGGCAAGTTCGTGATGAAGGCCGTGCTCATCGGGGCAGGGCAGATCGCCCGCCAGCATCTTGCCTGCCTCAACACCTTGCCGGGCGTTCAACTGGCCGGCATCTGCGACCTGTCGCCGGCGACCGCGGAGGCCGCGGCCGAGCGCTACGCGATCCCGTCCTGGTTCACCGATCATCGCGCGATGCTGCAGACCGTGCGGCCCGATGTGGTGCATGTGACGACGCCGCCGACCTCGCATTTCCGGCTCGCGATGGACGCGCTGGAGGCCGGCGCGCATGTGATCGTCGAGAAGCCCGCGACCTCGACCTTCGACGAGCTGCAGACGCTGACGTTGCGCGCCAAGCAGACCGGCCGCCACGTCGTCGAGGACTACAACTACGTCTTCAACCGGGCGCCGCAGGACATCCTGCGCCGGATCGAGACCGGCGAGTTCGGCGCCGTGACCCATGTCGACGTGCTGATCTGCCTCGACATCTTCGGCCCCGACGGCTTTGCCGATCCGAACTCGCCGCATCCGGCGCTCAAATTGGCGGGTGGCGCGATCGCCGACTTCCTGCCGCATCTCGCCTCGCTGTCACATGCGTTCGTCGGCCCGCACCGCAAGGCGGAGACGGTCTGGAGCAAGCGCAAGCCGTCGCCGCTGCCGTACGACGAGTTTCGCTGTGTGGTCGAAGCCGAGCGCGGCACGGCGACGCTCGGCTTCAGCGCCAGCGCTCAGCCCGACGCGTTCTGGCTGCGGGTCTATGGCGAGCGGATGCAGGCGACCGCCAATCTGTTCGAAACGCGGTTGACCTTCGATGGCCCGCGCAACGTGCCGAAGCCGCTGCGCCCGTTCTTCAGCGGATTGGAGGAGGGCCGCGACATCCGCCGCGCGGCGCTCTCGACCCTGCTGCGCAAGTTCAAGGGCCCGGGCGCCTATGAGGGGCTGTGGGAGTGTCTGGCGCGCACCTATCAGGCGCTCGGCGCGGGAACGGCCCTGCCGATCACGATCGAGGACGTCCTCGCGGTCAATCGGATGGTCGAGGCAATGAAGCCGACCGAGCAGGCGGACATGAGGGAGCTGGCGATATGAGAGCCCTGGTCACGGGCGCCAACGGTTTTCTCGGCCGGCATGTCGTCGATGCGCTGCTCGCCCGCGGTATCGAGGTTCGTGCCATGGTCCGCCCGGCGACGCGCGTCGATGCGCTCGGCTGGCCGTCGTCGGTCGACGTCGTCAGGGCGGACCTGCGCACCTCGCGCGACCTTGTCGGCGCGTTCGAGAATGTGGACGTGCTGATCCATCTGGCGGCCGTGGTCTCCGGCGGCGAGGACGCGCAATTCGCCGGCACCGTGGGCGGAACCGAGCGGCTGCTCGAGGCGATGGCGGGCAGTGCCTGCCGCCGGCTCGTGCTGTGCAGCAGCTTCTCGGTCTACGACTACACGGCGACGCGCGATGTCCTCGACGAACGCGCGCCGCTGCAGCAGACACCTGACGTCTACACCCGTGGCGGATACACCGTCGCCAAATGGTGGCAGGAGCGGGTGACGCGCCGCTACGTCGAGACGCATGGCTGGGATCTCACCGTGCTGCGTCCCGGGTTCATCTGGGGTCGCGGCCACGGCTATCTCGCCGCGCTCGGCCAGCAGATCGGACGCCACCACGTCGTGATCGGGCCGCTGACCCGCATCCCGATGACCCATGTCGAGAACTGCGCCGACGTCTTCGCGCTGGCGGCCAGGGATTCGCGGGCGATCGGCCAGACGCTGAACGTCGTGGATGGTTCCGGCGAGCGGGTCTGGTCCTATCTGTCGGACTACATGCGCGGCACCGGCGCGCGCGGCTTGCGGTTGCCCATCCCTCATTGGCTGGCCAGCAGCGTCGTGCGGCTGGCGTTTGCGACCGTGTTCAGGCGGGCCACGAAAGTGCCGGCGATCCTGACGCCCAAGAAATTCGATGCGATGCTCAAGCCGCTGCGCTTCGACAATCGCAAGCTGAGGGAGACGCTCGGCTGGACGCCGCCGCTCGACTACGAACAATGCCTGGCGCGAACCTACGGTCCGCTGCCGGCGTCGGCACCAGCGCCGGCGTCCTGGTCGTCCGGAACGGCTGCTTCCATTTGAGGGCCGACAATGGTCCAGCGATGCCCGTGCCCTGTTAGTCCGCGATCTCGCGGGCGAGGCCATTCCGTGCCGTCCGTCATTTTGACGTCGCGCGTCTCAAACGGATTGTTCTGATGTGTGGCATCGCTGGGATCATCGGACGGGTGGACGACGACAACCGCGCCGCGCTGCAGCGGATGAACGACGCCATGCTCCATCGCGGTCCGGATGCCGGCGGAATTTGGACCTCGCCCGCGGACGAGCGTGGCTGGGGCGCGCTGCTGGCGCACCGCCGGCTCGCGATCCTCGATTTGTCGCCGGCCGGTGTGCAGCCCATGATCGACCCGGTCACCGGGCACGTCATCGTCTTCAACGGCGAGATCTACAATTTCGCCGACCTGCGGCAGCGTCTGGTCGCCGACGGCCAGCATTTCAGCTCCACGGGCGATACCGCGGTGATGCTGCGCGCGCTCGGCCTGCATGGGCCGGAGGCGGTGGCGTGGCTGCGCGGCATGTTCGCGTTCGCCTGCTGGGATCCGAAGCAGCGCCGGCTGCTGCTGGCGCGCGATCCGCTCGGCATCAAGCCGCTGTACGTCGCCCGCGCCTCGAACCCAGACGCGGGGTGGTCGGTCGCCTTCGCATCCGAGCTGCGTGCTCTCCTGGCGTCGGGCCTTCTGGGCAGCGCCCAGCTCGATCCGCAGGCCGTCGCCAGCGGCGTCTGGAACGGTTTCGTGGTCGGCCCCGGTACCGCGGTGAAGGGCGTCGAGCTGCTGCCTCCCGGCCATCTCACCGCATTCGACGGCGTCGGCAACACCGTCCGCGATGAGGATTTCTGGTCGATCCCGGAGCGGGCTCCGGATCCGACGATGGATGAGGACCAGCTTGCCGAGATCCTCGAGGAGGGGCTGAGGCTGCACCTCGCCAGCGACGTGCCGCTGGCGGTGTTTCTCTCGGGCGGCATCGATTCCTCGGTCATGGCCAATCTGGCGCAGCGTGCGGCCAGGAGCCCGATCCACACCTTCACGCTGGCGTTCGAGGAGCAGGAGCTGAACGAGGGGCCGATCGCGCGACAGATCGCTGCCGCCATCGGCACCGAGCATCATGAGGTGGTGCTGACGGAGCAGCACTTCGTCGACAACCTCGATGCCGCGCTCGACAGCCTCGACCAGCCGACCTTCGACGGCCTGAACTCCTACTTCATGTCGCACGCCATCCGCGGCGCAGGCTTCACGGTGGCGCTGTCGGGGACCGGCGGCGACGAGCTGTTCGGCGGCTACACGTCATTTCGCGACCTGCCCATCCTGCAGCGATGGTCGGAGCGCACCGCCTGGGTGCCGGCCGGCGTCAAAGCCGCTGCGGCGAAGCTGGCCGCGCAGATGCTGTCGCCGTCGCGCGGGACGGTGGCGCCGCAGACGCGCTGGGCCAAGCTGCCGGAGATGGTCCGGTGCGGCGACGATCTCCTGGCGCTGTACCAAATGGCCTATGCGCTGTTCCTCCCCGGCTTTCAGCGCGAGCTGCTCGCGCCTGATCTCGTCGACACGCTGAACGATGGGCTGCCCGCCGCGATGAGAGCGAAGATCACCGCGGAGACCCGCGCGCGCACCCCGCTGTCGGCGATCAGCGTCATGGAGCAGCGCCTGTTTCTCGGCGAGCGCCTGCTGCGCGACAATGACGTGGCGAGCATGGCGGCCTCGCTGGAGCAGCGGGTGCCGCTGGTCGATCAGGTGCTGTTCGAAAGCGTCGACCGGCTGCCCGATGCGACGCGCTACGCGCCGCTGCGAAGCAAGGCGATGCTCAGGCGGATCGGCCTGCGTGGCCTCGATCCGTCGTTGTTCGACCGGCCGAAGAGCGGCTTCGTGTTGCCGCTCGATCGCTGGATACGGCGCGGCCTGCAGGATGCGATGGACCGGACCCTGCGCGACCCGCAGGCGATTGCGCCGGTGGGGCTTGAGCCTGCGGCCGTGGAGCGCCTCTGGCGCGCCTTCCTCGATGGCGCGCCGGGGATCTATTGGTCGCGCGTCTGGTCGATCTACGTGTTCGTGCGTTGGTGCCACCGTCATCGCGTCTTCCGCTGAGGCGCGATCGACATCAGGTGAGCTGGCTGCATCGAAGCGCGCGTGGTCAGGCTTCCGGCATGACGATTCCGCCGCACACCGGCACGCGAACGCCGGTCACGAAGCCGGCGAGGTCCGAGGCCAGAAACGCGATCATGTTGGCGACGTCCTGATCGTAGCCACGCCGCCCGAGCGGCACTGACCGCTCGTAGAGCGGCTGCACCTCGTCGCGGTCGCGGCGGTCCCTGTCGGAGATGACCCAGCCCGGGGCGACCTGATTCACCGTGATGCCATGCCCTCCGAGCTCCCGCGCCAGCGATCGGAGCATGCCGTCCATGGCGCATTTGGCCGCCGTGTATGGCGCGCGGTTGTGCAGGGCCAGGCTCGTCATCTCCGTGCCGAGAGAGATGAGGCGTCCCCATTTCCGCTCGATCATCGGTCCGGAAAACACCCGCGCGGTCGCCCAGGCCTGCAGGACCGAAGAGCGGAACACCTTGTCGAACTGGTCGGGTGTCTGCTCGACCACGGGACGTTCGTCGTACCATGTCACCGCATTGTTCACGACGATATCGACAGGACCGAGCGCGCGCTCGGTGGCGCGGCGCATGGCCTGCACGTCCTCGAGCTCGGCGACGTCGCCCGAGATCGTGCAGGCATGTTGCGGCTGAAGCTCGTTCAGCTCCTCGCACAGTCTTTCGGCGGCAGCCCGCGCCGTCAGATAATGGATCGCGACCTTCGCACCACAGGCCGCGAGCGTCCGGGCGATCGGCCGGCCGAGCTCTCCGGCCGCTCCGGTGACCAGCGCGACCTTACCCGAGAGATTGATCTGGAGCGGGGACTTCAACGGGCGCAGCGCCGGATCGTCCGGCAGGGGACCGAGCGTGTTTCGCCGAATTCGTCGTGCAACCGCGCGCGCGATCCGCATCCACCCGTCCCCGAAAGTATTCATTCGCCCGGGTCGCAGTATTAAATGCGGGACTAATTATTTAAATTGCACAATTTGACGCATTTGTGCCGCAGCCGATCGAGCGGTGACGTGGGCCGATCCGCTCAGGATGCGCGCGGCGTCGGACTCTCGGCGAGACGGTTGCCGAGCGGCCAGTCTGCGCCGGACGCGTCATGCACCGCTCCGGCAGCAGGCGCAGGCCTGAACTTGTGCCGGAGCTGCCTGAAATACGGCTCGATGAAGCGCTCGATCGCCGCCGCGTAGATGACGGAGATCAGGAGCGCGAGCGGAAACAGGAGGTACGGCTTGGCGGCGATCGCGGGCAGGTTCTTGTCGATCGTTCGGATCACGACGTTGTGGATCAGATAGATCGCATAGGAATAGGTGCCGAGCGTCATCACCCAGGAGCGGTTGAGATCACGAAACAGCGGCGCGTCGGCGAAACGCACCGCGAAATAGAACAACGGCATCAGCGCCAGGCCCTGAAGGCTGTAGCGCGCGGTCTCCCGGAACACCGGATCACGGTAGACCAGCGAGACCAGCAGCGCCGCGACGGCGCCGGCCAGCAGCGCCCATTGGGCCGCCGACATCCGCCCCGAGGCAGAGCGCTGCCGCACCGGGTTCATGACCAGCGCCAGAATGCAGCCATAGGCGATCGAGTCGATGCGGGTGTCCGAGGCGTAATAGGTGCGGTCGGAGAAGAACCCAGGCGCATGCACGAGATGGAAGCGCCAGGCGAGGACGCCGAGACAGACGAGCCCGAGCAGCGCGCCGATGGTGCGCGGCCGCAGCGCCGATCCGAGCAGCAGCGTCATCAGCAAGGGATAAACGATGTAGAAATGCTCTTCGACCGCGAGCGACCAGAGAATGCCGGTGCCGTCGGGCACCGTGTTGCCGGGATCGAAGAACAGGCCGTAATAGTTGGCGAAATACAACACCTGGGCGGCCAGGCCCTTGACGGTCATTCCGCCGTCCAGCAGGCCGGCGGCGGTCAGGCCGTAGGCGATCGCCAGGGACAGCAGCAGAGGCGGCATCAGCCGGAACACGCGCCGCGCATAGAAACTGGGAACGTCGAGCCCCCCGGTTCGCTCATGCTCGGCCAGCATAAGCGTGGAGATCAGGAAGCCGCTGAGGAAGAAGAAGATGGTGACGCCGAAGCCGCCGGGGACGATGGCCTGAAGTCCGGAATGGCCCAGCACCACGATCAGCACCGAGAGCGCGCGGATGCCGTCGAGTGATGGAATAAGCGTGGATGCACTGCCCTTGATGTTCGTTCCGCGTGATGCCGCTGGCGCGGTCGTCCCGTCGCCGGGCGCCGTCATCGGCGGTAGAGCGGACGCGGCACGAAGGCGGCTGAGCTCGAGAATCTTGGCCATGCTGTCCAGACGGAGTCGGAGAAACACGTAGCTTCGTAATCGTCGTGTCAGTGCCGCGGCGATCGGCCGCCGAGCGTCATCGCGTGTCGGCCGCGGCGTGGCTGGCCCGCCAGAGCTGGGCCCGCTCCGCGTTGATCCGGGCCGTGGCGGCGCGCTTGCCGAGGCGCAGGCAGGCGTGCTGGTAGGCGCGGAGGAAGCGGCGGAATTCGAGATCGTCGTAGCGCGGCAGGCCCGTCAGCCAGCTCCGGAAATAGCCCCACAGCATCGCGGTGCTGCCGATCAGGGCGGGATAGGCCGGCAGGTGATAGACCGCCACCGCGAACTGATACAGCGGCGACGTTCCCATGAAGTACTGGCCAAAACCCTTGCGCAGCCGCCCGGTCCAGATGCCCTTGTGACTGGCGCCCTGCGGCCGCAGATGGATGAAGCGCAGCGCTTCGCTGTCGATGCTCTCGGCGATCCAGCCGAGCATGCGGCAGCGGTGGCAGTCGATGCCGTCCCACATCACCTGGCGCACGAAACCGCCGATCTCCTGGAAGCAGGCGACGCGGTAGAACTTGGTCATCCCGACCGACATCTCGTCGCCGCAGACCTCCGGCTCGAGCGCGCCGGTCTGGGGATGGACGAACCACGGCTTGCCCGAGGTGGTCCCGACCCGCGGATCGCTTTCCATCCGCTCCATCAGCAGCTCGAAGTAGCGCGCGGGCAGATCGAGGTCCATGTCGAGCTTGCAGAGATAGTCGAAATCCTCCAGCCGCACGCTCTCCAGCCCGGCATAGAACGCCTCGATCACGCCGGGCCCGACCTTGCGTCCGCCACGATCGGCGCGGCGGATCACGCGCAGATAGGGCAGGCGCTGGGCGTACTCGTCGAGAATGGCCGGGGTGTCATCGGTCGATCCGTCGTCCACCACGATCCACAGCGCCGGCGGCACCGATTGCGCAGCGACGCTGTCGAGAGTCCGGCGGAGGTATTGGGCCTCGTCCCGGCAGGGCGAGATGAGCAGGTAGCGGCGCGATGGCGTCACGTATCAAATCCCTTGCCGAAGGCGGAAGATTGCGACGAATCTCTGCCGAGCAGGGGCGTCGCCGGCCGCCTTTCAATAAATTAAATCGTGAATTAATATTATGTCAGGGCGCGTGTCAAAGTCATGGTGTTTTTAAATCGGCGCCCTCGTTCGCTGTGACCGGTCCTGCGAGAGGTTAACATGGATGGCATCGGCCCCGTGATCCCCGGCTGCACCCAGGCTTCGGCCCGGCCGGTCGCGCGTGGGACGCGCCGGATCGACGCCGCCTGCATCCGGGCGCTGCTCACGGCGGCGCTTGCCCTGCTGTCTGTCCGCGGCATTGCCGCAGCCGCCGAGCCGACCGCGTCCGCCGGGCCGTCACTGGCCGGCAATCTGCTGCCGGTGGAGCGTCTCGCAGCCTGGAATCCCGGGCTGATGTCAGCCGGCGGTATTCCGAACCGCACCATCATTTATCGCGCGCTGTCTCCGAGCGGGAGAGACGACAGCGGCGCGATCCAGGCCGCCCTGACCGCCGCGCCCGCCGGCCAGGTGGTGATGCTCGGCTCCGGGACGTTTATCGTCAACGAGCCGCTCCTGATCAGCCGGCCGGTGACGCTGCGCGGCGCGGGCGCGGGTGTGACCAGGCTGGTGAAAAGCAACGGTGCACGGGCACGAACGTCGGCCGTGATTGCCGGCACCAAGGGAATCCTGACGCCGGTCGATCCGAGCACGTACAGCTATGATCCCAAGCCGATCATCATCGTCGGACCTTCGCGCTGGAACAATGGCCCCGACAGCAGCGCGTCGCAGGACCTGCTGGCCGACGGCGTTCAGGGAACGTCGACCGTGACCCTCGCCAACACCACGAACCTGAAGCCGGGGGATTTCGTTCTGCTCGACGAGGTCTCAGGCGCATCGTGGCAGGCGACACCGGCCGGCTTTCCGGCGGGAGCGAAGGTCTGGCAAGGTGATCGGGTCGCCTGGAACATGCACGATCCGGTTCAGCCGGGGGACGACAATGCCGGCGCGAATGCCGGAGGTCCATATGACCAGACCCCCGGTGTGCTGCCGAAGTCGATGTCGTGGTTCGCCCGGACCGACCGGGCGACCGCCGAGATCAAGGAGATCGCCTCGGTCACCGGCAGCACGGTGACATTCACCTCGCCGCTCACGATCAGCTATCGCAGGGATCACCAGGCGCAGCTCACGCCCTACAGCACCGACCCGAACAGCGGTCGCCACGCCGCCAATAATCGCGACATCCACGTTGCCAGGGTGGGTGTCGAAGATCTGAGCATCATCGGCGGGGCGGACGGCGCGTTGCGGTTCGAAGCCGCCGCTTATTCCTGGGCCAGATCCGTCGAGGTGACACAATGGCTCGGCGAGGGCGTGGCGATCAACAATTCGTTCCGGATCGAGCTCCGCGACTCCTACATTCACGCCGGCTCGTGGCCGCAGCCGGGCGGGGCGGGCTACGCGATCAGCCTGGCGGCGGGCTCCTCGGAGGTCCTGATCGAGAACAACATCCTGGTCGATGTCTGCAAGAACATGGTGTTTCGGTCGTCGGGCGCCGGCAGCGTCGTCGGCTATAATTATGCCGACGACTCGTTCGATTTCGACAATCCCGGCTGGGTCGAGGTCGGCATCAACGCCTCGCACATGGCCGGCGCGCATCACGTCCTGTTCGAAGGCAATCTGTCCCACAATGCCGACAGCGACTACACGCACGGCAACGCGATCTATCTCACTTTTTTCCGCAACCATCTCACCGGCCAGCGCCAGCGCTTCGTCGATCGCTCGGGCATCCGGGCCGTGGGTCTCGCCTACGGCTCGTGGTGGGATTCGTTCGCCGGCAATGTGCTGGGCCAGCCGGGACGCATGAGCGGTTGGGTGTACGACGATCCATCGATGCGGGCCGGCACGGCCGCCTGGGGGCAGGGCGGTGTCGGCAACGTCTGGATGCTTGGCTACGACCCGGAGCGATGGACCATGGCGCCCGATCCGAAGACGCTGGCCACGGTGATCCGCGGCGGCAATTTCGACTATCTCACCGGCAAGGTGGTCTGGACCGACGCTCTCGCGGCGCAGCCGCTGCCGGCGTCGCTGTATCTCAGAGCCAAACCCGGCTTTTTCGGCGATCATCCGTGGCCCTGGGTGGACCCGACCAGCGATACCAAGCTGCATACGTTGCCGGCCAAGGCGAGATTCGAGGCGGGCGCGCCATTCGCGGCCGCGCCGGGATCAACGCAATAGAGCCGGCGTGAGACGTCCAACGGGTTTCCGTCAGGTGCGGACGCCGAGCCGCGGGCGCCAAGCCGGCCGTGTACGGCTCCAACGAGCCGGCCGCCTGTTCGCCGGCTGAGCGGCGGGCATGCTCTGTTGTGACCTCCGCCAGTATCGCGCGGCCTCGACCGTGACGAGCACGAACACCACCCAGGTCACGTCGAACGCGCGCAGCCACAGGGTTTCGAGCAGGTTGTAGAGCATGACGAACAGCGCGACGGACAGCAGGATCCACGCCCGCTTGTAGTCGTGCTTCATCACGCGGCCGATGACGTGAACGGTGGCCGCCAGAAAGACGAGGAGAAAGGCAAAGCCCACATAGCCCAGCTCCAGCATCGCATCGTAGTAGCCGTTGTGGGAGTTCGGCATGGCCTTCACCCAGCCGGGCGCATCGGTGATGCTTGGTGCGTCGGCGCCGACCAGCCAGAAGCTCTGATAGCCCCATCCCAGGAGCGGCCGCTTCGCGATCTCCAGATTCGAGAAGGCCCATATGGTCGTCCGGCCGGTGAAGCTGGAATCACCCGTCAGCAGATAGGCGATGCGGCCGGTCGTGAAGCCCGCGAGCTCGCCGACCACGAAGTAGCCGAGGATGATCGCCATCAGGATCAGAAGCGGTGCAACCCGCAGCGTTCTCGCAAGCGCCAGCGTCAGGACGGCCAGGATCGGGGCGACCAGAGCGAGGCCGAGCGCGGTCTTCGAACTGGACAAGAAGATCAGGACGACGGCAGCGGCGGCGACGACGATCCCAAGCGCGCGGCGCGTGCCGGGATAGAGCAGCTCGTGAACCGACAGCAGGAAGGCGATGGCAGCAAACTCGCCCAGCAGGTTCTTGCCCGAGAAGTAGCCCTGATAACCGATGTCGACCAGCGCGTTGCCGTACTGCGCGTAGGTCGCGTAGCCGCCGGGGATCAGCAGAACATTGAGGATCGCCCCCGCTGCAAAGCAGAGGAACATGCCGCGCAGGATGTCGGCGCTCGGCCTCGATAGCAGGGCGGGCAGCACGATGGCGGTGAGGACCATCGCTTCCTGGACGAAACGGACGAAGGCGAATTCGGGTTTGAATGCCCACGCAATGCTGGCGCCAGCCAATCCAAAATAGGCGCAGAGACTGATGATGTTGGGCGGAACGGCAAACCGCTCGCCGCGGGCGAGGCGTTGCATCGTAACGATGATGGCGACGGCCGCGAGAACAGGCCAGAAGACCCGGTTCTCGACCCTGCTCTCGAGCAAGCCCTGGAGTCCGGGCGATGGCGGGAAGCTGAAATAGATCAGCGGCTGAATGAGCGACGAGTAGGCGAAGGCGAGGACCGGAATCAGCGCGCAGACGTCGAACGTCCCCGCGGAGGCCTGCGGCCCGGCCGACATCGACGTGCTCGCTGCAATTCTCGGCATCAATCTCACTCGGATATTCGAACGGGACGGCCCCCGGCAGCCGCCGGGAATACCGTCCATGATATTATCCAGAGATGAAATTAAATAAAAGAACCTTCGACGCGTGCTCGGAAGGTATCGCTGCGGACGCGCCGCAAATCTGCTCTGGCATTCACAAATAAATCGTATTAAATAAATCATGTGATTTAAAATTAAATAGTGGCTTTTAGGTCGCACGTTTTTCGGTCGGGGAGGTGCGGCAAGGGTCCGCGGCCCGGCATCCTCGTGCGGCGGGGCAGATTGAGGGAGAGCGGTTGATGCTGACCACGCATGAATTGCAGGAGCCGGGATCCTCCCTTTATCGCGTGGGGCGCTCCGGGGCGGGTCGCGATCGGCCGGAGGTCGATGCTGTCGCCCCGGCCGACGCCGCAATTCCCGACGACCTCGCGCGCGACGTCTATTGCGTCCTCGGAATACCGGTCGATGCCATCAACATGCGCGGCGTGCTGCGCCGCATCCGCGATGCTGCTCAACAAAGAACGCGGCTTCTCATTTCGACCCCCAATCTCAACTTCCTTGTCGCCAGCCAGTCGAACAGGAGTTTCAGGGAGTCGCTGATCCTGAGCGATCTCTGCACGGTGGACGGCATGCCGGTGGTCTGGATCGCCAGGCTGCTCGGGATTCCGATCAAGAGCCGGACGGCCGGCGCGGACATCTTCGACGCGCTGAAGTCGGAGGCCGCGCCGGCAAGCGCGCTGAAGCTCTTTCTTTTCGGTGGCCCGGAGGGGGCCGCCGAACGGGCCGCCCGGACGCTGAACGGTCAGTCGGCGGGATTGCAGTGCGTGGGCTGGTCGAACCCCGGTTATTTGTCGGCCGAGGAGCTGAGCCGGGATCACATCATCGACGAGATCAATTCCAGCGGGGCGGACTTCCTGGTTGCCTCGCTCAGCAGCGTGAAGGGACAATCATGGCTGCAGCGCAACCATGAGCGCCTCGAGATTCCAGTTCGCGCCCACCTCGGCGCCGCGCTCAACTTCCAGGCCGGCACCGTGAAGCGAGCACCGGCGTTCCTGCGCCGATCAGGCTTCGAGTGGCTGTGGCGCATCAAGGAGGAGCCCTATCTCTGGCGCCGCTACTGGAACGACGGCACGGCGATGCTCGGCCTCATGCTCACCCACGTGTTGCCGTTCGTGGTGTGGACCTGGTGGATGCGCCGCACGCATGAGCGGGGTGAGGCGCTGACCATCACGCAGGACTATGGGACACGCGCGGTCACGCTCAGCCTGTCGGGGCCCGCCGACTCGCGCCACGTCGACCGGGCCATTCCGGTTTTCCGCGCCGCGACGGCGTCCCGTAAGCCCGTCGCGGTCGATTTCTCCAACGTCTGCGCCATCGATGCGCGCTTCCTTGGATTGCTGCTGATGCTGAGGAAGCAGTTGGAAGCCCAGGGCTGTACCGCAACCTTCGTGGGCGTTTCGCCGCTGATGGCCCGCATCTTCCGCTTCGGCGGTCTGGACCGGCAATGAGAGGGGGAGGCCTGTCATCGGTGGCATCACGGCTTCAGCAGTCGGTGGTTCGATGATCGCCGCCGCGACGCTTGCCCGCGTTGCGAAGGATTGCCCGGGCCGTCAGTCCGACCGGCGCCCGTCGGCTGACTGTCGCCCATCGAGCGACGTGTGTTCGGGGATTGAGCGGTGAGCGCAGCAGGCCAGAAGAGGCGCGAGCTTCTGATCGACTTCTATCGAAGCTGCGCGATGCTGTTCGTGTTCTATCATCACACGGCCAACGTCTTTCCGGACTCCGTCGATCTGTTCACGAAATTCAATCCCTTCGCCGAGCTGTTCGTCGTGATCTCGGGGTTCATGGTCGGGTACGTCTATCTGCACAAGGAGAGACACGGAGAGCTCGTCGCCCGCGGCTTGAAGGTGCTCGCCGCCTATTTCGTCATCTCGGTGCCGGTCGCGGTCGGCATGGCTGTTCTGGGGAAGAAGCGAGAGCCGGTGGGGCAGGCGATTCTCGACGTGCTGACGTTTCAGTCCGAGCCGACCGCCATCACGATCCTCAAGTTCTACGGGCTGATGTTCCTGCTGCTGCCGGTGATCCTGCCGGTGTTCAAGCGCGGCAGGCTCCAGGTGCTCGCGTTGTCGGCTGCGATCTTCGTGGCGTGCACCTGGTTCAGCAACACGAGCACGGCCGCCGAGCTCGAGAATCCGGCCGTCATTCTGCTGCTGTTCTCGCTCCAGGCGCAGATGTTCTTCGTGGTCGGTATCTGGCTCGGAGATCTCCATCGGTCCAACCGTCTGATCGGACCCGCGTTCTACACGGCGCTGGCGGGGATCTTCATCTTCGGGCTGCTGCTCGATTACAGCCTCGGCTTTCCCAGCAACGGCGAAAAATACCCCTATCGGTTCGACAAGCTCCTCAACCTGCTTTGGACATTGCCGCTGCTGTTGGCGCTGCTGTGGGCGGTGTACGCGCGCACCCGGCGATCGCCGGCAGTCGCGCTCATCCTCAACGTCGGCCAGAACTCGCTGATCGCGTTCCTCGGGTCGGAGGTGGTGCGGCAATCGGTAAAACTCGCGCTCCTCCTGGGCGGCGTCCACCCGCAGGTTTACGGCCAGACCGTGATGGGTCTGTTCGATGTCGTCCTGGTGACCGCGGTGCTTTGGCTCTACCGGGCGCACTGGCAGAACCGCCAGACAATGCTGCACCCGCTCAGCGGGCCGTAGGCGCATCTTTCGCCTGAAAGTGTTGCTCCGATGCGCTTGTTCGAATCCTCCCGGGCGGCTTAGCTCATCGCTAACCATTGGCCGCTAGCCTCTCGAGACGCCCGAGGAGGCATGAACTGATGTGGGTGATAGCGCTTCATTTTGCAGCCGGAGTGGTTGCCGGGACGATGTTCACGGTGCGCACGCTGCTGGCGCTTGCCGCGATCGTCTTCATGGAGTGCATCGCCGCGTCGATCATCAGCGGGCTGCCGGCCGCGCTCTATGCCGGCGCCGGTCTGGTTGCAGTCCAGGTCGGCTATCTCTCAGGGATCTACGTTCGCAGCGCTCTGGAGCGTGCCGGCATCGCCCAGCCATCCATTCGCGCCGAGCACCAGCGCTGACGGCCGATCGATCTCCGTCATCGGTTGCCGTCCATGGCGCGCACCGGCCGGCGCGCGCCGATGGACCTACTCGGCCATCACGCTCCCGTAACGAGCATAGTATTTATGGTTGTAGTAGTCGCCGAAGTGATTGGCGTAGCGCTTCAGCGCCTTCATGTCGGTCTTGTTGAGCACGACGCCGAACAGGGCATCGTAGACGTTGGGCGCTGTGTTCAGCGCATGCTCGACCACCTCGGCGGGCGTCCGTCCCCATTCCACGACAAGGACGAAGCTGTCGAGCAGCGCCGAGATGGCCCGCGCATCGACGACGGGGGCGAGCGGCGGAAGATCGACGATGACGTAGTCATAGGCTTCGCGGAGCTGCTCGAACAGCTTGCGCATCTGCTCGTTGCCGAGGATATCGCTGGTGTCGCGCTGTGCGGCGCCCATTCCGGGCAGAAAATCCAGGCGCGTCACCGGGTCGGTCCAGACGGCGTCCGCTAGCTGACGCCCTCCCGAGACGATGTCGGCGATCCCGGTCCCGGCATCGGGGGCGAGCATCGCGGAGAGCGACGGATTCCTGAGGTCGCAGTCGACCACGATCACCCGCTTGCCTGAATTGGCAATCAACTGCGCCAGCGACGCGGCGATGATCGACTTGCCCTCGTTCGGCAGGGCCGACGTCAGTCCGAAGACCTTCCGCGACGTCCGGTTCGGGTCCTGGTCGATGGCGACTTTCAACGAGCGGATGGATTCGGCGAAGCGCGAAGTGGGCATCGCGGATGCGGCCCAGCAGGTCCCGGGGCCTCTCGAGACCATTCGCTGGCTGCCGTCCGGTTCGACCTTGGCAACGGCGTTGGCCGTCGCTTTCTTGGTAAACTTGTCGACTTCTCCTCGTTTGAGCAGAGGGACGACCGAGAGGCAGGGCAGGCGCAGGCGATCCTCGACCTGGTCGGTCGTTCGAAAGCTGCGGTCCTTGGCCTCTGCGAGCAGGCCAAGGCCGCCCCCGAGCGCCAGGCCGCCGAACAGGCCGATCGCCATCAGCACGATGGACTTCGGCTTGATCTTCTTCTTCGGTGGTGTGGCGGCGGAGATCACACGCGCCTTGGCGATCGGGAAGGAGCCCTGCTGGACCGAGCCCATGTAGCGCTGAAGGAAGGTGTCGTAGAGGGCACGATAGCTCTTGGCGCTCGTCTCCAGCTCGCGGATGCTGACCTCCGCGGCCCTGGTGTCCTGCGACTTGCCAACGGCTTGCGCCAGCTGCCTCTCGATCTCCTGCTGCTGCTGCTTGGCCTCCGCATAGTCATGCTTGGCGACGTCGGCAAGGCGCCGCACCTCGTCGAGCATGGCCTGACGGATGCTCTTCATCGTCGCACGGATATTGACGACGGCGACGTGATCGTTGCCATATTTCGCAGCATATTCGTACTCGCGCTTGGCGTTATCGAGATATTGCTGACGCAGGCTGTTGATGATCGTCGTGCTGTTGGAATTGCTCAAGGAGAGGCCGTCCGGCGGATTGAGATTGCCGCTGAGTTCCGCCGGGGAGAAGTCGGAGACGGCGGCAATGCGGTCGACCGGCATATCGGCATTGCTCGTCGCGAGCATGTCGTCGAACCGATTGAGCCGGGTCATCAGCGAGGCGGTATGGGTGCGCGCCGCCACCAGACGGTTGGTGAGTTCTGTGACCTGCTGCTGGTCGATGAGCTTGCCGTCTGCCGAAACGATATTGTACCGGCTCTTCAGCTCGTTGACGGCGCGCTCGGCCGTCGTCGCGTCGTTGCCGAGGTCCTGCAGGCGGTCGTGGAGCCAGGCCGTGATGGTGCGCTGCTCGTTGGCCTCCGCCTTCAGCTGCTGATCGAAATACTCCTTGGCGATGGCATTGGCGATCATCGCCGCCCGATGGGGATCGCTGGCGCTGAAATCGACCTCGACGACCGAGCTGGTGCCGATCCTGAAGGCGTTCATCCGGCGCTGGAATTCGTCGAGGAGATCGTCCATGGACGGCGCGTTTGGCTCCGGCGCCAAACCGACGAGCCTGCGGACCGCGTTGACCGCACCGTGCAGCGGGCTGCCTTTACCGTTGAAGTCGGGGTCGTCGGCCAGGTTCAACTGGTTGATGACGCTGGTCGCGATCGACTTGGATTTCAGGATCTCGATCTGCGACTCCATGTCGAGCGGGGGCTCGTCCTGAACCGCAGGTTGCGGCTGCACGACCGCGGCCTTGGAGGTGCCCAGCATGATCTTGACGTCCGCCGAGTAGGTCGGCGGGAGGATTTTCAGCAGGGCGAAGCTTGCCAGTAGCGAAAGCACCGTGGTGATCGCAATCACCAGATAGTGCCGGCGCAGGAATCCCAGCGCCATGTCAAACGGCCCGGGTCCGTTCCGGTCCCAACCCTGCTCCTGCTGAGGGGGGTAGGCAGCCGTGCTCGCGTTGGGATTGTGCAGCATGTTTTGAAGCTTCATCAGTTGCGTTTCGGACGTCGGAGCCGTCCGATTGCCTGCGAGAACGAGAATTTATATATTCGGAACCATTAAATGATCTGGGACCGCCGCGCGATTTAATTTATATTAAATAAGGTTTTGCTCAGCAAGTGGCCTTTCGAATTAAATATCGCCGGTGTGGAGCGCGCCCTTGCGCCGCGAGGGCTTCTCCCGCCGGATACCGGCGTCCCGCTCGCCTGCGTCTCGGTCTTTGGCCGTGGCGTAACGGTGTGTAACAGCCGTCGCCGGACCATTGCCAAGCCGCGGGTTTTGGGCATCAGTCCTGGCGATGAGCATGCCTGCGGCCACGCTTTTGATGGTGGAGGACGACCCGGAGATCAGCCGGCTCGTCAGCGATTTCATGCGCCGGGAAGGGTTCGAGATCGAGGTCGCCGCCACGGCGGCGGCGATGGATGCCGTGCTGCGGCGGCTGCGGCCCGATCTCATCATTCTCGACCTGATGCTGCCGGGGGAGGACGGGCTTTCGATCTGCCGCCGGCTGCGGCAGAGCGACGACATTCCCATCCTGATACTGTCGGCCAAAAGCGACGAGATCGATCGCGTGGTCGGGCTCGAGCTCGGCGCCGATGACTACATGGTCAAGCCGTTCGGGCCCCGGGAGCTTCTGGCCCGCGTGCGCGCGCTGTTGCGGCGCGCCCAGGCGAGCCCGCCGCGAGACGCGAGCCGGCGTTTCGGTTTCGACCGCTTCGTGCTCGACGTTGATGCCCGCAGCATCGAGATCCCGGATGCGCAGGGCGCGCCGATCCAGCTGACCTCGGCGGAGTTCGACCTGCTCGCCTGCTTCGTGCAGCGGCCGCGGCGGGTGCTGAGCCGAGACCAGATCCTGGATTGGACGCGCGGCCGCTCCGCCGAGCCTTTCGACCGCACCGTCGACATGCTGATCTCGCGGTTGCGGCGCAAGCTCGAGGCCGCAAGCCCGGGAACGAACCTGATCACCACCGTCCGCAACGGCGGATACCTGTTCACGGCGACGGTGAGGCCGGTGGCGTGATGATGCGGCTGACGCTTGCGATGCGTATCGGCCTCATCGTCATCATCGGCCTGTTGGCGATCTGGATCGTCACCCTGGCGCGGTTCTACCGCGCCCGTACCGCGGAGCTCGAAGGCGCGACGCCGCTGCCGATGCGGCTGGCCGCGCTCGCCGAGCTGATCGAGCGAACGCCCCGGACGGAGCGGGGCCGGGTCGTCGATGCCGTGTCCTCCGACCGCTTCGAGGTCCGGCTGGTCGGGGCCGACGCGGCGGTCCGGCTTCCGCGGACGGAGCCCGCGCCGGTCCGGTCCGGATTGCGCGAGGCCTATGCCGAGGCGCTCGGTGCGCGCCCGCTGGCCATCACCTCCGTGCCGGAGCCGGAGGGGCGGTGGTTTCCGCGGCTCTCGCGGGCGCCGCAGAATGCCCTGGAGTTCCGCATCGGCCTGAACGGCGGCGACGTGCTCGTCGTGGATTCGCGCTCGTCGCTGGTGTTGACCCAGCAGGGGTTGCCGATCGGACTCGGCGCGGGCCTGTTCGGAACGGTGGTCGCGCTGTTCGCGCTTCTCATCATGCAGCGCGAGACGCGGCCGCTGGCACGTCTTGCCGCCGCCGTCGACCGGGTTGACCTCGGCGGAGCGGCGGTGCCACTGCCCGACGTCCGCCGCAACGCGCCCGAGGTGCGCGCCGTGGTCACGGCGTTCGGGCGGCTGCAGGACCGGCTCGCCGATCTGATGCAGGCGCGCATGGCGCTGGTCGGCGGCATTGCTCACGACGTCCGCACCTTCGCCACGCGGCTGCGGCTGCGTATCGACCAGATCCCGGACGACGCCGAGCGGCAGCGCGCCGTGGTCGATATCTCCGACATGATCCGTCTGCTCGACGACGCGCTGCTCGCGAGCCGGGCGGGGGCCGGCGAGCTGCCGCAGGAGCTCATCGCCTTCGACGAGCTGGTGCGGGCCGAGGTCGATGATCGCCGTGCGCACCGGGCGCGGGTGCGTCTCGACCATGCGGGCGATGGACGCGAGCTGCTGATGCTCGGTGACCGCGTCGCGCTGCGCCGGATCGTCGCCAACATCATCGACAACGCGCTCAAATATGGCGAGGCTGCGCATGTCTCGCTGCAACGCCAGCCGGAGCACGCCGTGCTGACGGTCGATGACGAAGGGCCCGGGATTCCCGGCGACCAGCGCAAGGCCATGCTTGAGCCGTTCACGCGCCTGGACACGTCGCGCAATCGTGGCACCGGAGGAGCCGGGCTCGGACTGGCGGTGGTGCGGACGCTGGTGGAGGCGCATCGTGGCAGCATCGAGATCACTGACGCGCCGCGCGGCGCCCGCATCGTCGTGCGGCTGCCGCTGTTTCTCGACGGGCCCGGCGATCTGCATTCGGATCTGGCCTGATCGACGGCGGCTCGTGATCCGGGCCTGGTCCTTGTGGGTGGTGGCGATAAGCCGAATTTCTCGCAAAAGTTGAGATGGCGAAGTGACGGGCTGGGATGGATGCGATGGTCTCCGTCGTCGCCGCACCACGCGATGTCGCCGATGCATCTTGCGCCGCTTGATGATCGCGTGGAGATTGTGATAGGTATTCGATGCATCCTCATTGCATCGCCACGCGGATTGAACTGGGCGCGGCGCCGATTTTGTAAACCCATCGTACCGAATGTCATTCAACCGCACGGGCCGCGCGGACCGCGGACTCGTGCGCCGATGGACGACGTCGTTCCGGCTCGCCCGGGCGAGAACGTCCGAGGTCAGGGCAGGATCATCGACATGGCAGCAAGAAAGACCCGCGTGGCGATATTGGGCGGCGGCATCGGCGCGTTGAGTGCGGCCTTTGCCTTGAGCGAGATCGATCCGCGCGGCGAGCTCTACGAGATCACCTTGTATCAGCTCGGCTGGCGTCTCGGAGGCAAGACCGCCAGCGGACGCAACGCCAAGCAGGGACAGCGCATCGAGGAGCATGGGCTGCATATCTGGGCCGGCTTCTACGAGAACGCCTTCACCATCCTGCGTGCCGCGCTGAAGGCACTGGATGCACCGCCGAGCGACCCGATCAGGACGATCGATGATGCCTTCAAGCGGCAGAACGAGATCTTCTACGCCGAGTATACCGACGGCCAATGGCTGCCCTGGCCATTCTGGTTTCAGCCGGATGTCGACGAATCGGTCTATCCCGGCCGGGATAGCCTGTGGGCGCCCGCCGACAACATCGTGCCACCGCTCTCGACCCTGCTGCTGCGGACCATCGCCAGCATCATCTTCAACCTGAACTACTATCTCGAGGATTGGCCGGGTGACCTGAATGCCGAACTGACGAAGGCGATCGCCGCCATGCCCGCCGAGCGGCAGGCCCGGCTGGCGGCGGTCCCGTCCAATGGCAAGGGCCATCCGCTGCTGCTGCTGGCTCACCGCGTCGGCGAAAAGCTGCACAGTGACGTCGAAGCGATCCGCCGCGATGCCCAGGGCGACATGGCGGCGCTTCTCCATGCGTTCCGCGGCATCGTCAAGGAGCACCAGAAGATCGATGGCCTCGAGGAAGGCCTGCGCCGGCTGTTGATCCTCGCCAATCTCGGCATCTGCATGCTGCTCGGCATCATCGAGAACGACTGCCTGACGGATGGGCTGGAGGTTCTCGACAGGTTCGAATTCCGCAGCTTTCTGGCGCAGCAGGATGAAGAGGCTGCCAACAACGCCATCGTGACCGCTCTCTATGAGTACATCTTCGCCTTTCGCAGCGGCTCCCGCGAGCCGTCGGAGCAGCAGGTGTCGGCCTGCTCGGCCGTTCAGGGACTGCTGCGGCTGTTCTTCACCTACAAGGGGGCGTTCTTCTATAAGTCCGTCGTCGGCATGGGGGATACGATCTGCACCCCGATCTACCAGCTGCTGGCGCGGCGCGGCGTGAACTTCAAGTTCTTCCACAAGGTCACGAGTCTCGAGCCGACCGAGGACGGCCGCAACATCGCGACCATCCATATCGACAAGCAGGTCGAGTTCGTCGATGGCAAATATGATCCGCTGGTCCTGGTGAAGAACTACTGGTGCTGGCCGTCCGAGCCCAAATGGACAGAGATCGAGAACGGCGAGTACTACGCGCTGAAGGGCTATAATTTCGAGAACGCCTATGGTCCTCCCAACCCGCCGCAGCCGCCTCCGGCGGCGCGTCTCAGCCTGCAGCTCGGCCAGGATTTCGACCAGGTGGTGCTGGGCATCGCGGTCGGCGCGCTCGATGAGATCTGCCGGCCCTTGGTGCAGCAGAAGCCGGCCTGGGCCGACATGGTCGGCAATCTCCCAACCGTGCGCACCATGGCGCTGCAGCTCTGGCTCGACTGCCCGGTCGGGGATCTCGGCGGCCCCTATGTGGCGCCTGGACCGTCGCTGGAGACGATGGGGCCGATCGTCACCACCTGCAAGCCGCCGCTGGACACCTATTCCGACATGTCGCAATTGCTGCCGGCCGAGGACTGGCCGGCGCCGGGGCCGCGCTCGATCGCCTATTATTGTGCCATCATGAGCGACAAGAGCGCGCCGGACAATGAGGAGCTGGCGGCGGACTATGTGAAAAACGCATCGAAGGACTGGATGACGTCCTGGCTCGATACGTTGTGGACGAACATCGGCAGCGGCAGCACGTTCCGCTGGGATCTGCTGCACGCGCCGAGCGACATCAGCGGATCGGCGCGGCTCGATTTCCAGTTCTGGCGCGCCAACATCAATCCGAGCGAACGCTATGTGCTGAGCCTGCCGGGCACGCTGCGGCACCGGATGGAGCCCGGCAAGTCCGGCTACGACAATCTCTTCCTCGCCGGCGACTGGACCCGTGTGCCTGAGATCAACGCCGGATGCGTGGAGGTCGCGGCAATGTCCGGCCTTGCCGCGGCGTCGGCGCTGTCGGGCGTCTACATTCCGATCGTCTCGATGAGTCCCGAACCCTACATCACCAACGCCTATGTCAACTACGCCGGATGGATCACGCTTCCGCCGGCGCCCTATCTCTGCAACGACTCGACCTTCTACGGCTTCGCCGTGCCGGCCGACCTCGGTGCCTGCCAGCGATTCCTCGACCGCTCCTTCAACCGCGTCGCGGGCCGCGACCAGTTCCGCGTGATGCTGGACATGGCGTTCGTCAACGTCATCCAGGTGCGCAAGAGCCAGGCCGCGACGCCGCCATTCGCGGAGCAGGGGACGATGTCCGAGACCGATATCGGGCTGTGGCTCCTGGTCGGCAGCTATGAGCGGGGTGCCCTGCTGCCGAAATCGATCGGCTTCGTGCCTGCCTATCTGTTCGTCGACAATGCCTGGTCGGTGGTTGCGGGGCAGGAGGTCTGGGGCTTTCCCAAATATCACGCGACCATCGTCCAGCCGGCCAGCGCGCCATCGAACGACCCGTTCGACGTCTCGGGGCTGGCGATTGCCTGCTACGGGCCGGATGCCCATGCCTGCCAGCAGCGCGTCATCCGAATCGAAGGCACGGACGGATCGCCCCCGACCGCGACCGCGGTGGCCTCGCCGGCGGATGCGTTCCGGCGGCTCTGTGCCGGAGCCGACGACGAGCGGCTGAAGCAGGTGACGACCGGGCCCGGCATGGCGTCGTTCCTGGGCGGCGTCTGGGGCCTGCCGATTCCCGTGTTCTATCTCAAGCAGGCGCGGTCGGCGGACAGTCTCACCGCGGCGAGCTACAAGACGCTGTTGAACGGCGCGCTTGACCTGACGGCGCTGCGCAGCTGGCAACTGCAATCGGGCAACTGGACGATCGAGATGAGCGCGCTCGACAGCCTGCCGTTCATTCGCGACCTCGGGCTCGGCACGCCCGTCGACGGCAAGCTCGTCCTGACCGCGACCACGCGCATCTGGGCCGAGATCGACTTCACCGTCGCGACGGCCACCCCCATGGCCTGAACAGGTCGTCACGCCGATTGTCGCCTCGGCGCGTCATCATCGACGGCGGCGAGCCGCGCCGCCGCCCGGCGCAGGAACGCCGCCGCGCCCTGCGCCTCGGCCACCGTGACGGCCTCGCGCAGCGCGGCCGTCACCTGGCCCGGCGCATGATCCGGAACGGCGGCCAGGATCTCGGCGCGCCGCCGATGCAGCGGCGACAGGAAATAGCCGTCGCCATAGCGCCGCGCGGCGTCGATCGCCGCATCGATCGTCTGCATCGCCTCGGCCGTGTTGCCGACGATCAGTTGCAGGCCGGCGACCTCGCCGAGATAGAAGCAGGAGAAATGCATCATGCCGAGCGTCTGGAACGCCGGCAACGCCTCGCACGCCGCCGCCAGCGCCTCGTCTGGATTCCTGCCGAGATGGCCGCGGGCGTGCGCCTGCAGGCTGCCCGCCACCAGCTGATAGAGCGGATAGCCATGGTCGCGGCAGATGTTCAGGGCCTCCTCGGTGGCGAGGAGGACATCCTCGTAGTCGCCGCGTGCGAGCTGATAGAAGGCGAGCCACGACAGCGCCCAGGCGAGGTCGAACGGACGTCCGAGCCGGCGCGCATGCGCGATGAGATCGCTGGCGACCGCGGCCGCACCAGCGTCGTCGCCCATCGCATGCAGCACCTGCAGCAGCGAGGCCTGGGCGGCGACCAGCGGATCCTGCGAGGACAGTTGCGGCAGCCGCGCGCCGTCCGACGCCTGATAGAGCTGCACCGCGGCGGCCAGCAGCCGGCGCGCGGCGGGGAGGTCGCCTCTGGCGAAGAGAATGTAGCCCAACGCAACGCCGCTCTCGATGCGGTGCTCGGGAAGGCCGGTCTGCTCGCCGATTCCCAGGCACAGATGCGCCATCTCCTCGGCACCGTCGAGATCGCCCGCGATGATCAGGAAACTGCAGATGCCGCGCAGCACGGCGAACAGGCCGGCGGTGTTGCCGAGTGCGTCGCAGATCGCCCGTGCCTCGGACAGCGCCTTGCCGACCTCGGCCACGGTGTAGCCGCGCGAGGCGGCGAGGCTGACGGCAAGCCCGATCAGGAGCTCGAGCTCCAAGTCGGCGCGCTCGCCGTCGGCGGATTGATGACGCAGCAGGTCGAGCGCCGTTTGCAGATGTCGCGCCGCTTCGACATGCGCGGCGCGCGAGGCGGCGCGCCGGCCCGCGGCCGCCCATAGCGGGATGGCTTCGGCGATCGCGCCGCTCTCGGTGAAATGGTAGGCCAGCAACTCCGGCTCGGTGTCCCGCGTCTCGGGAAAGCGATCGCGCAGCACCGCGGCGATCCTGCCATGCAATGTCTGGCGTTCGCGCCGGAGCAGGGACTCGTAGGCGGCGTCGCGGATCAACGCGTGCTTGAACGTGTAGAGGCCGTCGGGCGGCGCGCCGCTGCTCTCCACGAGGCCGGACTTGACGAGCTGATCCAGGCTCTCGCCGAGCCTGGCTTCGGGCTCCGCCACGATGGCCGACAACAGATCGTAGCTGAAGCGGCGGCCGATGGCGGCACCGAGATTGGCAATCCGGCGCGCCGGCCCCAATCGGTCGAGCCGCGCAACCAGGGAGTCCTGCAGCGAGGCGGGAATGGCCACGCTCGCATGGCCGTCCCGCGCGGGCGCCGCGGAGGCTTCGACGACGTACTTCGCCAGCTCTTCCAGGAATAGCGGAATGCCTTCGCCACGGCTGACGATCTGGCGCAGCGTCGCTGCCGGCAGCGCGGCCGAGGCGGCCACATGGCTGCAGATCCGCTCGGCGTCGCCGTGACTCAATCGCCCAAGCGGGAGCCGCGTGACCTGCGGGCTCGCGGCCCAGGGCGGCTCATATTCGAGCCGGGCCGTGACCACGATCAGCCAGCGGCGTTGTGCGGCGCGCCGGATCGCCCGATCGAGCAGCTCGAGCGTGGTCGTGTCGCTCCAATGCGCGTCTTCCAGCACCAGCAGCGCGGGCCCGGTCGGCACCATCATGTCGATCAGCCGGAGCAGCGTCTCCCGCGTGACTTCCGAGCGCTTCTCGACGGTCATCGTCTGCAGCGGACTGTCCGGCTCGGGAGCGACGCCCAGGATATCGGCGAGCACGGCGCGCGCCGTGGCGTCGCCGACGCCGTGCGCGTTCATGAAGCGATCGAGCTTGTCGCGACGCGTCGCTGCGCCGTCGGAGCGGTCGAAGCCGGCGATGAGCGCGAGCTGCTCCGAGATCGGATACAGCACGCTGTCACAACGGGTAGGGCTGCAGTGCCAGATCATCTGGAGCTGGGAGACGTCGGCCACGCGCCGACGCAGCTCCTCGACCAGCCGCGACTTGCCGATGCCCGGCTCGCCATGGAGCAGCACCACCTGTCCGCTGCCGAACCGCGCCGCCGCCCAGCAATCGAACAGACGCGCCAGCTCCTGGTCGCGCCCGACCAGGGGGGAGCTTTCGCCGCGAATGCGGGCGTGGAAACGGCTCGCGACGGCGGCTTCCTCCAGCACCTCGAACGCCTCGACCGGTGCGGCGAATCCCTTCAGCGCGAACGTGCCGAGATCGCGGAAGTCGAACATGCCGCGCGCGATGCGCTCGGTGGTCCGGGCCACGACGATGCTGTCGGGGGCGGCGATCGATTGCAGCCGCGCCGCCAGATTCGGCGTCTCGCCGACGATGTCGACCGGGCGGCCGTCGGCGCGGGGCATGAGGTCGCTGACCACGACGAGGCCGGTGGCGATGCCGATGCGCAGGCGCAGCTTCTGTCCATGCGGGGCCTCGAGCCGGCCGACGGCGTCGCGCAGCGCGATGGCGGCGCGGATCGCGGTGGCTGCATCGTCTTCCCCCGCGCGCGGATAGCCGAAATAGGCGAGCACGCCGTCGCCGGCATATTGCGTGATGGCGCCGCCATGGTGGCCGATGACGTTTTCGCAGGTCGTCAGGAAGGCGTCGATGACGCTGGTCATATCTTCCGGATCGAGCCTGACCGTGAGCGAGACGGAGCCGACGAGATCGCAGATCAGCGCCGTGACCTGCCGCCGCTCGGCGCGATGCATGCCGAGCAGGCGCGAGCTCGTCGTCGTATCGGATGACGGCTGTCGCAACGCCCCGCCACACCCGCCGCAGACGTCCGAGCCCGGTGGATTGGGCCGACCACAGGTTTCACAATCCATCTGCGTTCGGGCTCCCGGACACGACTACGGAATGCGAATGAGCGCGAAGCGCGGAGCTTGCGATGAGGGCGCGATCGCGGCGCCCGTATCGACCGACGTCGCGCGCCGAGCGCGAAGCATCGGTTTGCGGTACTGGCATTTCGAGTGCGACCAGGACCGGCTGATCATGTTCAACTCATAGCGCATTCGTGGCAGAGTAGCAACGGTGCCGGATTGCTCGCGGTCGCTCCGGGGAGGGGGGAACGATGTCGGACGGCTCCCTCGGGTGTCCTCGATGCCGGCGGGACCGTTCAAGCCTGCGACGATTTGACATCAATGTGGAAGCATCAGGCCGCCTCGCTTGCGGAAAGGCGCGCATGATCGCGCGATCCCGCGGCGGATGGCCCGTCCGGGTGATGCGTCGTGAGGCCCTCGGAAAGCGTGAGGGCGCAGGGAAGGCCGGACCTCGACTGAGGCCCGTGGCCCGCCTGCGAAAAAAATGCAGGCGGCAGGTACCACAGGTCAGCCGGAAACCCGGCCCTCCCTGCGCGATGGTTGAACGGCTGCTTCGCGTTCTCCCTGGTGCGCCGGGCTTTCTGGCCACCATCCCCACGCGAAGCCAGGGCCTCGACGTGAGTTGATATCAGCATCGGGATATCAGGACCGCGCGACTTGACCGTGCGTGGCGAATTGTTCGTCGGCGCGAGCAACCCGCGCTGCAATCCACCACGCCCACCGCTCCCCGCCTCGCATGTCGTGACGACCGCGATACGCCCCTCAGCTCGAGACGGGATGTAGGAATAGAACCATGATTTTCGGAAAAACGAAAGAGGAATATTTTCGGCGCGGGGACTGGACAGGCCAAACCAGCTTGATCGCGCAGCGGAAATCAGTTTCTCGGCGCATCGAGCATCCAACGATTGCGCCGCCCGTCCGAACCTCGGGATTTTCTGGTCCGACGCTGACGCGTCGTCCTGGACCGACAAGGAGGACGACCGAGGCGCCTGGCTGCGCCGCTCCGTCACGGCCAGTCGGCGAAGTTGAGGATGGCCCGCGACTGGCCTTTGGTCCGCTGCGACGAAACGCCCTTGCGCCACGCGCCCGGTGATTGGCCGGTGTGCCTGACGAAGAAGCGGTTGAAATAGGCGCTGTCCTTGAAGCCGAGCGCGAAGGCGATCTGCTTGATCGTCGCGGTGGTGGTTTCGAGCCGGGTCGCCGCCTCCTGAATGACGCGTTGCTGAATCAGCGCGCTCGGTGACCGCTGCAGCACCCGGGTGCACAGCGCGTGCAGGCGATCCGGCGTCACGCCGAGCAGCGCAGCGTAGTCGGCGACCCGCAGTTGCTGATGAAAGCGTTCCTCGACGAGCCGGCGAAAGCGGCTCAGGATCTCGGCGCTGGAGCCCTGCGCCTCGCCGGCGCTGTCGTCGGCAAACAGCCGCCAGAAGCGCAGCACGCACAGGGTCAGCTCCGATGACGTGATCGAGGCCGCGCCGCGCCGTGACGGATTTTCGATCTCGGCTGCGATCGCCGCCATCGAGCGCGCGATGACCGCGGCGAACTCGGCCGTGACCGAGAAGGCCAGGACGGCCTCGGTGCCTGCGAGGTCGAGATAGGCGGGCTCGGCGGAGGAGGGCAGGTGGCGGTGCCAGAGCCCGGAGCTCAGCCGCAGGAGATGGCCGGCCGAGCCGGCCGCGACGTCGAGATGCTCGGCCTCTCCCGCTGGCAGCCAGACCAGCGCCGGACCGGACCAGGTCTGGATTTCGTCATCGGCGAAGCGCGCCGAGGCAGCCCCGGCGGAGAGGCAGAGCAGGTGGACGAACGGCCGCGCGGCATCCGAGCGCAGGGCCCAGCGCCGTGCCTCGAAATGCGTGGGAATGGCTTCGGCGCCGAGCGCTGTCGGGGTGCCGCGAGCCACCGGCGGCAGCGTCCGGGGCGCGGCATTACGCGCAGCCGTCGCCCCAGAAAAGTGCACTCTTTTGCCGGAACTGTCCATTGCGTCACCCAAGCCTGCGGTGTTTCCCTCGTCAAGTCCCGACGACCGCAAACAAAAAACCGCGGACGACGCCGGGGCAGAGGAACGTCACCGATTCACCCGCGCGGTCCGCGCGCGTGAACATGGGAGGAGGACAGAGAGATGACTTCGACCAACCGTCGTCAGGTGCTGCGGATCGCGGGAGCGGCAGCGATCGCAGCCGGCTTTGCCGTATCGGCCGCGCAGGCCCAGGCGCAGGACAAGATCCGCATCGGCTATGCGATCTCGAAGACCGGCCCCTATGCCGGCGGCGCCGGCATCACCACGCTGCCCAACTATCAGCTCTGGGTGAAGGACGTGAACGCGGCCGGCGGCATCAAGCTCGGCGACAATAGGCTGCCGGTCGAGATCGTCGAATATGACGACCGCAGCTCGTCGGAAGAGGCGGTGAAGGCAATCGAGCGCCTCGCCAACCAGGACAAGGTCGACTTCATCCTGCCGCCCTGGGGCACCGGTCTCAACCTCGCGGTCGGTCCGACCTTGAACCGGCTCGGCTATCCGCATCTCGCGGTGACGTCGGTGACCGACAAGGCGCCAGAGCTCGCCAAGCGCTGGGCCAATGCCACCTTCTGGCTCGGCACGTCGGCGCAGATCTCCAACGGGCTCGCCGAGCTGCTCGGCAAGCTGAAGAGCGAGGGCAAGATCGGCGGCACCGTCGCGATGGTCAGCGTCGCCGATCAGTTCGGCATCGAGCTGGCCGCCGCCGGGCGCGAGGCCTTCAAGAAGGCCGGACTGACCGTCGCCTACGACAAGACCTATCCGATGGGCTCGCAGGACCTGCAGCCGCTGCTCAAGGATGCGATCGCGAGCAACGCCGATGCCTTCGTCGCCTTCAGCTATCCGCCGGATACGATCGGGCTGACCGAGCAGGCGCAACTGCTCAAGTACAATCCGAAGGTCTTCTATGTCGGCGTCGGCACGGCGTTCCCGCTGTTCAAGGGCAAGTTCGGCGCGGGCAGCGACGGCGTGATGGGCATCGGCGGCTGGAACGCCGACGCGCCCGCGCTCAAGGACTATCTCGCCCGCCACAAGGCGGCGACCGGGCAGGAGCCGGATCGCTGGGCGAGCCCGATCACCTATGCCAGCCTGCAGGTGCTGCAGCAGGCGATCGAGAAGGTCGGCAAGGTCGACCGTACCGCGGTCGCCAAGGAGATCCGCGAGGGCTCTTTCGACACCATCATCGGCAAGGTGAAGCTGAAGGACGGCCTGCTGCAGGAGGTCTGGAGCGTCGGCCAGTGGCAGAACGGCGAGTTCTACGCCCTGGCGCCGGCCTCGCTGCCCGGCGCACGCGCCGCGGTCGTGCCGAAGCCCGAGTGGAAATAGCCGGAACGAGGTCGTGAGCTTGCGGACGCGCGTCAATGCGCGCGTCCGCGGGCCTCGCGCAAGAGGCACCATCCCATGCTGCTGTTCGACATCCTGCTGCCCGGTCTGGTGCTGGGGGGCATGTATGCCCTGATCGCGCTCGGCCTGACGCTGCAATATGGCGTGGCGCGCATCATGAACCTGTCCTATGGCGAGTCGCTGGTCGCGGCCGCGTTCGGCACGCTGTCGCTCTATTCCGGCCTGCAACTGAGTCCGCTGCTGGCGCTGCTGCTGGCGATGCCCGCCGCGGGACTGCTGAACTGGCTGCTCTACAGGCTGTTGCTGCAGCGCCTGATCCGCCGCGGCAAGGACGCCGGTGCCCAGGAGGTCGACAGCATCCTCGTCACCTTCGGCGTGCTGTTCGTGATCCAGGGCATCATGCTGGTCGCTTTTGGCGGGCAGTATTACAGCTACAGCTATCTCTCCATTCCCGTGACGGTGCTCGGCTCGACGCTCGCGGTGAACCGGCTGGTGGCGCTCGGTTTCGCCGCGCTGATCGGCACCGGCGTCTATCTCGCGCTGACGCGGACGAGGATCGGTACGGCCGTGCGTGCCGTCGCGGTCGATGCCAATGCCGCGCGGCTCGTCGGCATCGATGTCGCTTGGCTCGCAGGACTGGCGTTTGCGTTCGGTGGTGGACTGGTCGCCGCCGGCGGGGTGCTCGTCAGCATGTTCCTCACCTTCAACGCCTCGATGGGCGTCGTCTTCACGATGAAGGCGCTGGTGGTCGTGATCATGGGGGGCGTCGGCAATGTCATGGGCGCGCTGGCCGCAGGGCTGCTGCTCGGCGTCGTCGAGACCGCGGTGGCGCGGCTGGTCGATCCCGGGCTGACCTTGGCCGCGACGTTTGCGATGTTTCTCGCCGTGCTGCTGATCCGGCCGACCGGACTGTTCGGAAAGGCGGCGTCGTGATCAGCCCTGGCAAGATTCTCGCCTGGTGCATCGGGCTCGTCGGCGTTGCCGCAGCGGTCACGCTGCCGCTCTATGCCAACGGCTACTATCTCGCGCTCGGCATCAGCATTCTCTATTTCACCGTGCTGGCAACCGCCTGGGCCATGTTTTCCGGACCGACCCGCTACGTCTCGCTGGCGACGGCTGCGTTCTTCGGCATCGGCGCCTATACGGCGGCGGCGACGGGCGAGACGCTGAGCTGGCCGCTGCAACTGATGACCGCTGCGGGTGTCGGCGCCGTCGTCGCGGCCATCACCGGCCTGTCGACGCTGCGGCTGTCCGGCATCTACTTCATCATCTTCTCGTTCGGCCTGGCCGAGCTGATCCGCCAGCTCGTGATCTGGTACGAGGTCAACATCCACAAATCGGTCGGCCGCTATTTGTTCAGCGACATCACCCAGGAGATGCTGTACTGGCAGCTCTGCGCGCTGACGGCGCTGGTCTTCCTCACGGGCTTTCTGCTGACGCGCTCGCGCTATGGCCTCGCGCTGCGCGCGATCGGCGCCGACGAGACCGCCGCGCGCCATTCCGGCATCGATGCGACGGCGGTGAAGCTCGGGGTCTTCATCCTCAGCGCGATGTTCATGTCGGTGACCGGCGCGATCATGGCGCCGCGCTGGACCTATATCGATCCGGCGATCGCGTTCAATCCGATGATCTCGTTCCAGGTCGTGATCATGGCGCTGCTCGGCGGCGCCGGCTCGCTGATCGGCCCGGTGCTCGGCGTCATCCCGCTGGTGCTGCTGTTCGAGGTGCTGACAGCCGCGCTGCCGAACCATTTCAGCATCGTGCTCGGCCTCATCTTCATCGGCATCGTGATGGCGCTCCCGAAGGGCGTGATCGGGGTGGTCGATCGGGTCTGGCGGCGCGAGCCCAAGGTCGCCGGCGCCAAGCCGGAGCAGGGCGGAACGCTGCTCATCGCCGAGACCGTCGGCAAATCCTTCGGCGGCCTGCGCGCCGTCGACAAGGTCAGTCTCGACGTCCGCGCCGGCGAGATCCTCGGCGTCATCGGTCCCAACGGCTCCGGCAAGACGACGCTGCTCAACATGCTCTCTGGCGCGCTGGTGCCGTCGGACGGCACCATCCGCTTCGACGGCACCGTCATCAACGGCATGGCCGCCCACCGGATCGCGCGGCTCGGGCTTGCCCGCACCTTCCAGTTGGTGCGGGTGATGCCGGACCTGACGGTCGCCGAGAATGTCGCGGCGTCGGCGTTGTTCCGCACGCGCCAGACCGGTGCGGCCGCGGAATCGATCCATGAGCTGCTCGCCCTGGTCGGCCTCGATGGCATGGCGGAGATGCTGGCGGGCGATCTCACTTACATCGACCAGAAGCGGCTGGAGCTCGCCCGCGCGCTGGCGTTGCATCCGCGTGTTGTGCTGCTCGACGAATGGCTGGCCGGGCTCAATCCGACCGAGCTGGAGACCGGCATCGGACTGATCGCCTCGCTGCGCGACCGCGGCATCACCATCGTGATGGTCGAGCATGTGATGGATGCGATCCGCGCGCTGTGCGGCCGCTGCGTGGTCATGAGCGCGGGCGTCGTGATCGCGCGCGGCACGCCGGGCGAGGTGCTCGCCGATCCCACCGTGATCACGGCCTATCTCGGAGAGCCCGATGCTTGAGATCGCGCGGCTGTCGCATGCCTATGGCAAGCACCAGGCGCTCACCGACGTCGCGCTCGAGGTCGCGCGCGGCGAGATCGTCGCCATCCTCGGCGCCAATGGCGCCGGCAAGTCGACCCTGCTGAAGGCGATCGCGGGACTGATCCGGCCGTCGCCCGGGGCCGTGATCCGGCTCGGCGGGACGGACATCGCCTCGCTCGCGCCGCATCTGATCGTCGAGCGCGGCATCGCGCTGGTGCCGGAAGGCCGCGGCGTCTTCGGCGATCTCACCGTCGCCGAGAACCTCCAGCTCGGCGCCTATCCGGCGCGCGCCCGCGACGGCGAGGCCGCGCGGCTCGCGCACGTGCTGCAACTGTTTCCGCGCCTTACCGAGCGCATGAGCCAGGCCGTCAGGACCATGAGCGGCGGCGAGCAGCAGATGGTCGCGATCGGCCGCGCGCTGATGTCGCGGCCCGAGCTGCTGCTGCTCGACGAGCCGTCGCTCGGACTGTCGCCGCTCTTGAGCCGCGAGGTGTTCCGGGCGCTCAAGACGATCCGCGGCGACGGCGTCGGCATCCTGATGGTCGAGCAGAACGCGCGCGCCAGCCTGGACATCGCCGACCGCGTCTACCTGATCGAGCAGGGGCGCAATGCCGGCGAAGGCGCGGCGTCCGAGATGAAGAACAATCCCGACATCCAGCGCGCCTATCTCGGCCAGTCGCGCGCGCCGAAATCTCCAGCAACCTCCAGCGAATCCGGGAGTCTTCCATGAACGCGATCAATCTCCTGATTGGCGGCAAGGATCAGTCCGCCACCAATCAGCGCACCTTCCAGCGCCTCAATCCGATCAGCGGCGAGATCGCAACCATCGTCGCGGCGGCGTCGATCGACGACGCGCTGCGCGCCGCCGATGCCGCCGCGGCGGCGTTTCCGGCGTGGTCCCGGCTCGGCCCTGGCGAACGCCGCAAGCGGCTCAATGCGGCAGCCGATGCGCTGGCGCGCAATGCACCGGAGTTCGTCGCGCTGATGATGGCCGAGACCGGCGCCACCGCGGGCTGGGCCGGCTTCAACGTGCATCTCGCCGAGGGCATGCTGCGCGAGGCCGCGGCGATGACGACGCAGATCGCGGGCGAGGTGATTCCGACCGACGTGCCCGACAACATCGCGCTGGCGCATCGCCAGCCGGTCGGCGTCGTGCTCGGCATCGCGCCGTGGAATGCGCCGGTCATCCTCGGTGTCCGCTCGGTGGCGATGCCGCTCGCCTGCGGCAACACCGTGGTGCTGAAGGCCTCGGAGATGAGCCCGGGCGTGCATCGGCTGATCGGCGCGTGCCTGGCCGAAGGCGGTCTCGGCGACGGCGTCGTCAACGTCGTGACCAACGCGCCCGAGGATGCGCAGGCCGTGGTCGAGGCGCTGATCGCCCATCCCGCGATCCGCCGTGTCAACTTCACCGGCTCGACCCGCGTCGGCCGTCTCATCGCCATGGCCTGTGCCAGGCAATTGAAGCGCGCGCTGCTCGAGCTCGGCGGCAAGGCGCCGCTCGTCATTCTCGACGACGCCGATCTCGACGCCGCGGTGAATGCTGCCGCGTTCGGCGCCTTCATGAACCAGGGCCAGATCTGCATGTCGACCGAGCGCATCGTGGTCGACGACAAGGTGGCGGATGCATTCGTCGCGAAGTTCGCCGCCAAGGCCAACAGCCTGCCTTACGGAGATCCGCGCAAGGGCGACGTGGTGCTGGGCTCGCTGGTCAGCGCCGCCGCCTGCGACCGTGTCGGCGGCCTGATCGAGGACGCGGTGGCCAAGGGCGCGGTGCTGGCGGCCGGCGGCCGCGGCAGCGGCACGATCATGCCCGCGACCATCGTCGATCACGTCACGCCGGCGATGCGCATCTATGGCGAGGAGAGTTTTGGTCCCGTCGTCACCGTCGTGCGCGTCAGCGGCGTCGACGAGGCCGTGCGCGTCGCCAACGACACCGAATATGGCCTGTCGTCGGCGGTGTTCGGCCGCGACATCGCTCGCGCGATCGCTGTCGCCAAGCGGATCGAATCCGGCATCTGCCACGTCAACGCGCCGACGGTGCATGACGAGCCGCAGATGCCGTTCGGCGGCGTCAAGGCCTCCGGCTATGGCCGCTTCGGCGGCAAGGCCGCGATCGACGAGTTCACCGAGCTGCGCTGGATCACGGTGCAGACCGGCGAGCGGCACTACCCATTCTGAGGCGGGAACTCATCCGTGGCCCGGCTCTGGCGCATCGTCGGATGCAGCCGGAGCCGGTTGCATTCCGCGCGGCCATGCGCGGAAACGATTCGAACTGTGTCCGAGACATCGGCAGCAGCGACGTCGGCGCGCGACGTCGCGGCGGTGAGACGCGCCCCCGCCGGGCATCGATGGTGCGAGGTGCGATCGAAATTCACGTTGCAGCTCCGCTGGTTGCGGCAGACAGGCGCGCTACTTTAAAGAAATTCCAACGGCTTTAGATCGATTCAGTTTGCTGCGGCCCTTCTCTTGCCGGACGTTCGGCTCAACACGTGCAACGTCGATGACGAAGGGTGGGTTCGAGCGCATGCGGCTGTGGGTTCAGGTTCATACGTGGACGTCGCTGATCAGCATGATCTTCCTGCTGATGCTGTGCCTGACCGGGCTTCCGCTGATCTTCCATGAGGAAATCGATCATCTGTTCGAGGACGAGATCGCCGCGCCGGCGATGCCGGCCGACACGCCGCTGCTGCCGCTCGACCGCCTGATCGCGGCGGCCAAGCAGCAGTTGCCGCAGCAGCATGCGCTGTTCGTGAGCCTGAAGCAGGCGGAGCCGCTGATCGTGGTCGCGATGTCGCCGACCGCCATTCCGGTGCCCGGGCAGTTTCATCGGCTCACCGTTGATGCGCGCACCGGCGTCGTGCTCGGCGAGGAGGCGCCGCATCAGGACGTCATGGACGTGATCCTGCGCATCCACCGCGACATGTTCACCGGCCTGCCGGGCGAGCTCTTTCTCGGACTGATGGGACTGGTGTTCGCGGCGTCCATCGTCTCGGGCGTCGTCGTCTACTGGCCCTTCATGCGGCGCCTGCAGTTCGGCACTGTGCGGGATCGCTCGGCGCGGCTGAAATGGCTCGACCTGCACAATCTGCTCGGCATCGTCACGGTGAGCTGGGCGCTCGCGGTCGGTCTGACCGGCACCATCAACACGCTGGCGGTGCCGCTGTTCGACCTCTGGCGCGCAAAGACCATGCCGGCGCTGCTCGCGCCCTATCAGGGCAAGCCGCTGGCGGAAGCAAAGTCGATTGAGGCCGCCGTCGGCGCCGTCCGCACCGCATTCCCGGACCGGCTGGTGACGTCCATCACCCTGCCGACGACGACGCGGTTCGGCAGCCCGCAGCACCTGATGATCTGGACCAAGGGCCGCACGCCGTTCACCGCGCGCATGTTCAAGCCGGTCCTGGTCGACGCCCAGGACAGCAGCAAGATGGTCGTGCCCGAGCTCGCCTGGTACCTCACCGCGTTGCAGGTATCGCGGCCGCTGCACTTCGGTGACTACGGCGGCTTGCCGCTGAAGATCATCTGGGCCGTTCTCGACGTGATCACGATCATCGTGCTGTGCAGTGGACTCTATCTGTGGGCCGCCAAGCGCTGGGGCTTCCGCAGGAAGGCGTCAGGTGTCGTGGCATCGGCCGCGCCGGCAGTGGTGTCGACATGAGCTCCTCCGCTGCCTCGGCGACGCCCTCCTCCCGCGTCGCGCAACTCTCGACCTGGCAGGTGTTTCGTGCGCCGCTGCTGATCGGCCTCGTTGCCGCGGCCGGGCTCGCCTTCGGACTGTTCGGCGACGGCCTGTGGGATGGCCTGTGCTGGCTCGGCCTGTCGATTCCGATCCTGCTGTCGCTCGCCTACGGCACGAAAAGGAGCCGCGTCGCGAAGGCCGGAACGCAGGATGGGCCGCTCTGAGCGCTGACGTCCGCCGCCGGTCGGCGGAAGACGCCCCGCATCATTGACCTCGATCCGGGCCGCGGGACTACGCGCTCGGCCGGCCAACGATCCCACGCATCTCTTCTCTTACGCGTCTTCTCTCGCGCGCCGCGTCATCGCGATGGCCGCACGCTGCGTCGGCGGCGCGTGATCGGTCTCGCGCAGTGAGCGCCGCCGCGAGCGGCGTCTCTCCGCCCCGGAAACAAACAGATACCACGGTCACGATGCTCTCTCCGATCTGCGCGCGGCGCGGCGGAGATGCGGCGCATTTGAACGCAAAGATTGATTCAAAAGTGGCAATGTGATTAGTTATCATCGTACGATTGATCGAAATGATTTCGATGAGTTCGAGACGATTGGTGTCCTGAGTTGTATCAGCCGACACGATCACGTCGGCCTTCCGCGCGACATGCGCTTCTTTGGAAGGCTTCAAAGAAGCGGCGGGAAAAAAATCTCGTAGTAGCGGCAATCTGTTGAGCTGACCGATTCGGCGAGACTGTCGCTCGTTAGACGGGTTCTACGTCGCGCGACGCCATCCTCAAATACCTGTGTGTTAGGACCACCGACGAGCCGAGTTGGAACTTGGAATGATCGGGGTGTCAGGATGGTTTGTCGCATTTTGGATAAAGACGTTGGATTGACGATGTCGTTGGGACTTGTGAGCTCATTGGCGCTCACGCTGAATGTCGGAGGCGTTCAACCGGCCTTCGCGCAGACCAAGCTCCCCGACGTGACCGTCGACGCGCCGAAGCCGAAAGTCCGGCAGACCGCCTCGAGACCGCAGGCGACCGCGACGCGAGCCGCTCAGCAGCGCCGCGTCGCGCCGCGCAACCTGCCGCCGACCGCCCCGGTGGCCTACGTGACGCCGTCGACGGGAACAGTCGGCGCGCCGCCGTCGCCCTATGCCGGCGGCCAGGTCGCCAGCGGCGGCGGCCTCGGACTCCTCGGCAATCGCGGCGTCATGAACACGCCCTTCAACCAGACGAGCTTCACCTCGCAGCTCATCCAGAACCAGCAGGCCCGCACGATTCGCGACGTGCTGATCAACGATCCCTCGGTGCGGACGATCCAGGCGGCCGGCGGCGGCGCCGACAGCCTGTTCATCCGCGGCTTCTACTATGACAGCGGCGACTACGCCTTGAACGGCCTCGCCGGCATTGCGCCGTATTATTCGACGGGCGCCAATTTCATCGAGCGGGTCGAGCTGCTCAAGGGGCCGGCGGCTCTGCTCAACGGCATGACGGTCGGCGGCACCGGCGCCTCGAGCGGCGGTGCGGTCGGCGGCAGCGTTAATCTCATCACCAAGCACGCGCCCGACACCGACATCACGCAACTCACGGCGACCTTCGCGTCGCGATCGCAATTCGGCGAGGAGGTCGATGTCAGCCGCCGCTACGGCGAGCACAAGGAGTGGGGCGTCCGTCTCAACAGCAAGTATTCCAACGGCAATACGCCGTGGGACCGCCAGACCGACGAGTTCGGAAATGCTCACCTCGCGGTCGACTATCACGGCGAGAACGTACGCGTCGATGCCGATATCGGCTATCAGGCGGACAAGCTGAATCCGCCGCTTCGCTTCTTCACGGTCGGCCCGACCACGACCAGCATCGCGTCGCCGCCGCCGTCCGGCACCAACTTCCAGATGCCGTGGGCCTATTATGCGCCGACCGATTTCTTCTCGACGGTCAAGGGCGAGGTCGATCTCAGCGATCACATCACGGCCTACGCAGGGTTCGGCTATCACGACAGCAACATCAACTATCGCTATACGTCGCCGGTTCTCGGCAATAACGGCGTTCTCACCGGAACCCCGCTTACGGGGAGCGAGACCTATGAGACGTTGGCGGGCGAAGCCGGCCTTCGGCTGACCGCCGACACCGGGCCCGTCAACCACGCCATCAATGTCGGCTACTCCGTCACCGATCGCACCTATACCCAGCGTGTGGTCACGGGGACGCTGTCGGCGGCGACGCCTTGGAATCTCTATCGTGATCCCTCGAACATCGCGCTGCCGGGATTCTCGTCGACGCTGGCAGCCAATCAGATCGTCGGCGCGAATCTCTGGAGCGTCGGCGTCTCCGACACGATGTCCATTCTCGACAAGAGGATCCAGCTGACCGTCGGTGCGCGCCGCCAGACCGCGGGGACCGAGATAACGAATTTCGTCGCGCCGGGGTCGAGCAGGCCGTTCGCGGACACCTCGGTTTGGACGCCGGCCTATGCGCTCGTCATCAAGCCGGTCCAGCAGGTCGCGCTCTACGCCAACTATATCGAGGGTTTGCAGACCCCGGCCGTCGTCACCGGCAACTTCAGCAATGTCGGCACGGTGTTTCCACCCGGGCAGACCAAGCAGGTGGAGACCGGAATCAAGGTCGATTTCGGCCGCATCACGACGACGCTCAGCGCCTTCGACATCTCGCGCCCGAGCATCATCAGCGTCGCAACGGCAGGGGTGGCATTGCCCGCCCAGGTGCTCAACGGCTTGCAGCGAAATACCGGAGCTGAGTTCAACGTGTTCGGCGAGATCACGCCGGAGCTGCGCCTGCTCGGAGGCGCGGCCTACACCCACGGCGTGCAGGAGAAGACGCAAGGCGGCACGACGGACGGCAAGCGCGCCATCGGTGTGCCCGAACTGACGGTCAACCTCGGCGCCGAATGGGACACGCCGTTCGCACGCGACCTGACCCTGACGGGCCGGGTCGTCTACACGGCCGCGCAATATGTCAACGCAACCAATACGCTCTCGTTGCCAGATTGGACGCGGGTGGACCTGGGCGCGCGCTACAAGTTCACCTCGCCGTGGAACGGCAAGCCGATCATCGTTCGCGCCAGCGTCGAGAACGTGTTCGACAAGACCTATTGGGCGTCCGCCTATAGTGGCGTGATCACGCTGGGCGCGCCGCGCACCTACCTCGTTTCCACGACGTTCAACTTCTGAAGCGTCGACGTACATGAGGGCGACCAGGCCGCCGCACGGCAGATGTGCGGCGGCTTGGTTAGTTGGAGCGACGCGTAGAGTTGCATGTCCATTCGACGGAGAGCGTGCGGTCCGTGGCGCGCATGCCAAGGCGGGCAAGCGAATGGAGCGTGATGCAACACTGAACTACACGGCAATTGCTGTAGAGCCGCCGGAATCACCGACTTAAAGCCGATGCATCCAGATGTTGAGTCGTCACCCGCGTGTCACCTTGGAGAGATTAAAAACTTCGATCGGCGGTATCCTTTTGACTGTCATTATCAACTGCATTACTCGTAGTTCATCAACGTCGCTTGTTAGTAGGGAGTAGCCGGTCATGATGGTCTTCGACAGGGACGACGTCACCTTCACCGTCGTCGTGAATCACGAAGAGCAATATTCGATCTGGCCGACATTCAAGGACATTCCGAACGGGTGGACGGCCAAAGGCGTCACCGGGAACAAGAAGGAATGTCTGGACCATATCGAACAGGTGTGGACCGACATGCGGCCGCTCTCGCTGCGGAAATTCATGCAGGAGAACACGCAGGCCTCTGCCGAATCCTGAAGCGAGGGAGGATGGCTGCCATGCGGCTGATCTGTTTGCCCCATGCCGGCGGCAGCGCCATGGTCTACGCGCGCTGGAGGAGAGGTCTTCCGTCCTGGATCGAGGTCCTGCCGCTGGAGCTTCCAGGACGCGGGGCGCGGATGGACGAGCCGCTGCAGACGGATGCGGCCGTGCTGGCCGATCAGCTCGCGTCCGAACTGATCGGGGCGCCGTTGGCGCAGCCCTACGCTCTGTTCGGGCACAGTCTTGGCGGCTTGCTCGCCTTCGAGCTCGCGCACCGGCTGCTCGCGCGCGGTGCGCCGCGGCCGCAGATGTTGCTCGTGTCCGGAACGGAAGCGCCGGCCGTGCGCGACGGCAGCCGCTGGCGCGAGCCGCTCGGCGACGACGCGTTGCGCGACGAGCTTCTCAGGCTGAACGGCACACCGCCGGAGGCGTTCGAAAGCATGGAGATCATGCGCAGCGCGCTGCCGATCCTGCGGGCCGACTTCCTGATGTGCGGGACCTACGTCTATCAGCGGCGCCAGCCGTTGCCCTGTCCGCTGCACGTGTTCGGCGGCGATCTCGACGAGACGCGCGCCGAGGCGCTGGAGGCGTGGCGGGCCGAGACCTCCGGCGCGTTCGGCCGCGACACGTTGCCGGGCGACCATTTCTTCATCCATAGCCGGCAGGCGGATCTGCTGAATCTCCTTGCCGCATTGCTGGCACGCGCGGCCCGGCCGGAGCTCGCCGTTGCTCGCGCGGGGCCTTGAGCGGCGTGCCGAAAGCGTGGCCCAGCCGGCGAGCCGGCTGGTGATGAGACTTTGATGCTGAAATCGACGGGAGACGGGGAGAGGTCATGTTCGCAACACAATCTAAAGTAGAGCAAGATTCGTTGCCGTTCCTTCTGCGGGCCAGCCGCGAGCAGCAGCCGCTGATAGAGGCCGTCAGCGACGTCCGCGACATGATCGAGCGTCAGCTCTACGCCTGCGGCGGAATTCTCTTCCGTGGCTTCCATCTCGATGGCGCCGAGGCGTTCAGGAGCTTTGCCGCGAGCTTCGGCCATCCGCTGCTGTCCTACGAATTCGGCTCGACGCCGCGATCGAAGGTCAGCGCCGGCGTCTACACATCGACCGAATATCCGCCGCACCAGAGCATCCCGCTGCACAACGAGCAGGCCTATACGCGCGACTGGCCGATGAAGATCTGGTTCTATTGCGAGCAGGCGGCGCAGCAGGGTGGCGAAACGCCGGTCGCCGACGGCCGGCTCATCCACCGCGACATGCCTGCCGCGATCCGCAACCGTTTCGCCGAGCGCGGCGTCATGTATGTCCGCAACTATGGCAGCGGTCTCGACGTCGACTGGCGGCAGGTGTTCGGCACGGAGTCGAAGGCCGAGGTCGAGGCCTATTGCGCCGCGCATGCCATCGCCTGCGAATGGAAGGATGGCGACGAATTGCGGACACGGCAGGTCTGCCAGGGGACCGCGGTGCATCCCGTCACCGGGGACATGGTGTGGTTCAATCAGGCGCATCTGTTCCACGTCTCCAGCCTCGCGCCCGAGGTTCGGGAGAGTCTTCTCGACATCGTCGGCGATCCGCTCGAGCTGCCGCGCAATGCGTTCTACGGCGATGGTGCGCCGATCGAGGATGAGACGCTGGCCACGGTCCGCCGCGTGCTCGACCGGCACAAGATCGTCTTCCCGTGGCAGACCGGCGACGTCGTCATGCTCGACAACATGCTGACGGCGCACGCGCGCGAGCCGTTCAAGGGGCCGCGCAGGGTGATCGTCGCGATGGCGCAAGCCCATCGCGTGAACTGAATCCGCGCAATCGAGCACCAGCCGCGATCGGACCTTCGCAAGATGCCGCCACAGACCCTCGTCGAACGACTCCGTGAGCATGCCGCCTCGCGTGCCGATCATCCGGCGCTGCGCTTCATCGAAGGCGACGACGTCGTCGACGAGCTGTCATTCGCGGCGCTGGACCGGCGCATCCGTGCCCTTGCCGCGCATCTGCGGGAGCGCGCGCGAGCCGGCGAGCGGGCCGTGATCCTGCTGCCGAACGGGCCGGACTATGCAGTCGCGTTCTACGCCTGCCTCTATGCCGGGGTCATCGCCGTGCCGGCCTATCCGCCGGAGACCGGCAGGGAGCGCTACGCGAGCCGTCTCGACGGCGTCCTGCGCGACGCCGCGCCGCGGCTCATTCTTACCCAGGCGCGGCTTCGCGACGCCGTCACGGCCTGTGTGGGCCAGATCCGGGCCGATGTCGTTGCCGTCGACGAGGTGCCGGTCGGCGCGGCCGTCTCCTGGCGCGAGACGGAGCTGAACGGCGATGCGATCGCGTTCCTCCAATATACGTCGGGTTCGACATCGCAGCCGAAGGGCGTCTGCGTCACCCACCGAAACCTCGTCGCCAATGAGATTGCGATCGAGGCGGTGCTCGGCGGCACCCGGGATGACGTGTTCGTCAGCTGGCTGCCGCTCTATCACGACATGGGATTGATGGGCGGATTGCTCAATCCGCTGTTCACGGGTTTCACCGCGGTGCTGATGACGCCGCGCAATTTCCTCGAGCAGCCGCGGCGATGGCTCGAGGCCATCGATCGCCACGGCGGCACCTGCAGCGGCGGGCCGGACTTCGCATTCGCGCTCTGCGCGGACCGGATCTCGGATGCGGCGATCGCGCACCTGGACCTTAGCCGCTGGCGCTTCGCGTTCTCCGGCTCGGAGTTCGTGCGGCGCGCGACGCTGGATCGCTTTGCCGCGCGCTTCCGGCCTGCGGGCCTCGATCCTCGCGTTCTGACGCCTTGCTACGGCCTTGCCGAGGCGACCTTGCTGGTGACCGCAGGCGACAGCGCGAGCCTGGCGGCTTGTCATACGCTCGATTCCGCAGCACTCGCCGGCGGCCGTGTTGCCGATACCGACGCAGGGACGGACCTGATGGTCTGCGGCACCGTGGCCGACGGTCACGCCGTCCGCATCATGAGAACCGATGCGTCCGCCCAGGCCGAGGCGAACGAAGTCGGAGAGATCTGGGTCGCGGGTCCGAGCGTCGCGCAGGGCTATTGGAACAATCCGGAGGCGACGCGGCAGACCTTCGTCGCGCGTGACGGCGCGCGCTGGCTGCGGACCGGCGACCTCGGATTCGTCCGTGACGGCGAGCTCGTCGTCACCGGGAGGCTCAAGGATCTGCTGATCGTTCGCGGCCAGAACATCTATCCATTCGACCTGGAGCAGGCTGTCGAGTCCGACGTGGCCTCGGTCCGGAAGGGGCGCGTCGCGGCCTTCCCGGTCGAGATCGATGGCGCCGAAGGCATCGGCGTGGCGGCCGAGTTCAGCAGGGCGGTGCTGCGGCGGACGCCGGCCGATGTGCTGATCAAGGCGATCGGCGATGCGGTCATGCGGCAGACGCAAGATTATCCGGCGGTGGTCGTGCTGCTGAACCCGCAGGGCATGCCGTTGACCACCAGCGGCAAGCTGCAGCGCTCCGCCTGCCGCGCCGGGTGGGCGCACGGCACGCTCGACAGTTTTAGGGTGTTCGAGCGGCGGCGTGAGGCGGCGGACCGGTCGCCGTCCTCGGAGCTTGCAACGGAAACCGAACGCCGTCTTGCGCTGATCTGGCGGGATGTGCTCCGGGTCACGGCCGTCGGCTGCGGCGACGACTTCTTCATGCTCGGCGGCAATTCGGTCGCAGCCGCCCAGGTCGCGGCGATGGTGCGCGAGCAGTTCGGAATCGAGCTCGCGCTGCGCAGCTTCTTCGATGCGCCGACGCTCGCAGCGCTTGCGGCGCTGGTCGATGCGGCCGGCACCGATGCAAGAGCGCTGGCGCCGCTGCAGCCGGCCCCGGCGGGCGTGCGCGAACTGCTGTCGCCCGCGCAGGAGCGGCTGTGGTTCCTCTGGAGCATGGACCCGGCCAGCACGGCCTACACCATCGCCTGCACGCTCCGCTTCGACGGCGCGCTCGATCAGGCGCTGCTGGTGCAGGCGCTGACCGAGATCATTGCGCGGCACGAGACGCTGCGCACCAGCTTTGCCGCGCCGGACGGTCGTGTCGTGCAGGTGATCCATGCGGCAACCGAGATTCCCGTCGCGGTCGAGGATCTACGGCGCAGGCCGGCAGCGGAGCGCGCGTCGCGGGCCGCGGCGCGGACACGCGAGGAGCTGGCGCGGCCGTTCGATCTCGTCGATGGCCCGCTGCTGCGCGCGGTGCTGATGCAGCTCGCGGACGATCGCCACGAACTGCTTTTGTCGGCGCATCACATCGTCGCCGATGGCCTCTCGCTCGACGTGCTGCTGGCTGAGATCGCCACGCTTTATGACGGGCTCCGGCGCGGAGCAGTCGCGCTGCCGCCGCCATCCGCCATCCAATATGCCGACTACGCCGCCTGGCAGCGGGAGTGGCTCGCCGGCCCCGAGGCCGCGCAGCAGCTCGCCTATTGGCGCGGGCGGCTCGGCGATGCGGATACGCCGCTCGCCTTGCCGTTCGACCGGCCGCGACCGGCGGTGCCGAGCTATCGCGGCGACACCATCCACCTCGCGATCCCGCCCGATCTGGCGCTGAAGCTGCGCGCGCTCGCCAGGGAGCATCGCGTCAGCATGTTCATGCTTTTGCTCGCCGCCTATCAGTTGCTGCTGTTCCGCTACTCCGGCCGCTCCGACCTGCGCGTCGGCGTGCCCGTCGCCGGACGCCGGCAGGCCGAGCTGGCATCGTTGATCGGCTGCTTCGTCAATACGCTGGTGTTGCGGGCCGACGTGGCCGACGGCATGAGCTTCGCCGAACTGCTGGCGCAGGCGAAAGAGGAGGTCATCACCGGGCTCGCGCATCAGGATCTGCCGTTCGACCGTCTCGTCGATGCGCTCAAGCCGGCCCGCTCCGGCGGCCACAATCCGCTGTTCCAGGTCAAGTTCAACTACATGGCCGCGCCGGCCGGACTTGCGCTCGGCGACGGCCTGCGCGCCGAGACGCGCATCGTCGATCTCGCCGGCTCGCATTTCGATCTCGCGCTCGATATCGTCGACGGCCCGGCGGGCATGGATGCGAGCCTGAATTTTGCGACGGATCTGTTCGATGCTGCCACGGTCGAGCGGATCGGCGGCCAGCTCGTCGATTTTCTGCGGCAGATCGCGGCCGGTCCCGACCGGCCGCTGCGCGACTTCGCGATCGCGCGGGACGTCAGGCAGACCGTCGCAGCGGAGGCGAAGAGCTTCCCCGCGACGGATATCCTCGATCTGATCGGCACTGCGTTTGCGGGCCGCGACGACCGGGTCGCGCTGCGTCAGGGACAGGACACTGTCAGCGCAGCCGGACTGGCGCGCTGGTCGGACCACATCGCGGGCGCGCTCGTCGCGGCCGGCGTCACGCGCGAGACGCCGGTGGCGTTGTGGATCGAGCGGTCGCCGGCCTTCGTCGCGGCGCTGCTCGGCATCCTCAAGGCGGGCGGCGCCGTCGTGCCGCTCGATCCGGCGTGGCCGGTGGCGCGCGTCGCGCGCATCCTTCGCGACGGTGGCATCGGCACGCTGATCGCGACCGGCGAGCATCTGGCCGCGGCGAGGGCGCTGGCGTGTCGTACGCTCGACGGCGCTGAGCGCGGCGACGCGTCTGCGTTCGAGGCCCCGCGGCCGCATCCGGCGCAGACCGCCTACATCATCTACACCTCAGGCTCGACCGGCACGCCCAAGGGGGTCGCCGTCTCGCGCGGCGCGCTCGCCAACTACGTGCAGGCGATGCTGTCTCGGCTGCAGCCGCCTGCCGGCGGCGGCATGGCGATGGTCTCGACGGTCGCCGCCGATCTCGGCCACACCGTGCTGTTCGGCGCGCTCGCGAGCGGTGTGACCTTGAACCTGCTGCCGGCCGATGCTGCGTTCGATGCGGATGCGTTTGCGCAAGCGATGCGCGATGGCGAGATCGGCGTCCTCAAGATCGTGCCGAGCCATCTGCGCGGCCTGTTGCGGGCGCGGCGCTCGGCCGACATCCTGCCACGCGACGTGCTGATCCTCGGCGGCGAGGCCTGCGATCCCGGCCTGATTGCAGAGGTCCGTCGGCTGCGGCCGCACTGCCGGATCGTCAATCACTACGGCCCGACCGAGACGACGGTCGGCGTGATAACCCATGAGTGGACGGACGCCGACGCCGAAGGTGTGGTGCCGGTCGGATTGCCGCTTGCGAACCTGCGCGCCTACGTTCTCGACGATGCGTTGAATATCGTGCCGGCCGGGGTCGCTGGTGAGCTCTACATCGGTGGCGCCGGGCTGGCGCGCGGCTATCGCGGCGCGCCTGGACAGACGGCCGAGCGCTTCGTCCCCGATCCGTTCGGAGTCTCAGGCGAACGCCTCTACCGCGCCGGCGATTTGGTGCGCTGTGATCAGGCGGGTCGGGTCGTGTTCGTGGGCCGGCGCGACGATCAGGTGAAGCTGCGCGGCTACCGCGTCGAGCCCGCCGAGATCGGCCGCGCCGTCTGCTCGTTGAATGGCGTCGCCGATGCCGCCGTCGTGGTCCGCGCCGTCGACGCGGAGCGGGAACGCCAGGAGCTCGTGGCCTATTGTGTTGCCGCGACAAACGTCGTGTTGCAGCCGGAGGCGCTGCGGCACCAGCTCTCGGCGATGCTGCCGGACTACATGGTGCCCTCGCGCTTCGTCGTGCTCGAGCGGCTGCCGCTGACCGCCAACGGCAAGCTCGACCGCGCGGCGCTGCCGCAGCCGGACGAGGACGTCGTGCTGTCCTATGCCGCCCCTGTCGGCGCGGTGGAGCAGGCGATCGCGGAGGTCTGGCAGGACGTGCTCGGCCGCGAGCGGATCGGCCGCAATGACAATTTCTTCGAGCTCGGCGGCGACTCCATTCTGAGCCTCCAGATCATCGCGCGGCTGCGCAAGCGCGGCGTCAGGCTGACGCCGAAGCAGATGTTCGCGCAGCAGACGATAGCGGCGCTGGCCGGTGTGGTTGCGACCACCTCCGCACCGGCCATGACGCCGCCGGCAGCAGCACGCAACGCAATGAACGCCTGCGCTGCGGAGCTGCTGCCGATCCAGTTGCGCTTCTTTGCCGACGACATTCCGAACCGCGATAACTTCAACCAGGCGGCGCTTCTGATCCCGCGGGACCGGATCGACTGGAGCGTGTTGCAGCGGGCACTCGCCGCCATCGTGAGGCATCACGACGCGCTTCGCGTGACATATCGTCAGGTCGCGGGCGAATGGCAGGCGGCGCCGGTCGACCTGCCTGCCGAGGCTGAGCTGCTTTGGATCCGCACGGCTGTCGAGCCGGCCGACATCGGTGCGATCGCGGCGGCGGCGCAGGCGAGCCTGTCATTGGCGGCGGGATCGCTGCTGCGCGCGGTCGGGTTCGACATGGCCGACGGCAGCCAGCGGCTGCTGATCGCGATTCATCACCTCGCCGTCGACGGCGTGTCATGGCGGATCCTGCTCGAAGACATCACGATGGCCTATGAGCAGCTGGCAGGGCAGGCGGCCGCCGTCACCCTGCCGTCCACGAGCTCCGCACCGTCGTCATGGGCGCAGCGGCTGCGCGCGCATGCGGCGTCCGATCGGCTGGCTGGCGAGATGGCCTTCTGGCTGGCGTCCTCGCGCGGCCGCGCGCTGCCCTGTGACGACGATCATGGCGGCGCCGATGTCGAGGCCGAGGCCGAGGAGGTCGTGCTCAACGTCGAGGCGGAGCTGACCGAACAGCTGCTCGATGCCGCGCCTGCGGCCTATCGCACGCAGGTCAACGACCTGCTGCTGGCCGCGCTGGCGCGCGCGCTCTGGAATTGGAGCGGGATCGATGGCGTCGCGATCGAGCTCGAGGGCCACGGCCGCGAGGATGTCTTTGCGGACGTCGATCTCACGCGGACGGTGGGCTGGTTCACCACCGCATTTCCGGTCTGTCTCGACGGCGGCAGCGAGACCGACCGTGCGCTCATCGCCCGCGTCAAGGAGAGCTTGCGCGCCGTGCCCGACCGCGGGCTCGGCTATGGCGTCCTGCGCTATCTCGGCGCGAAGGAGCAGCGTGAGGCGCTATCGCAGACGCCAAGCCCGCGCATCGTCTTCAACTATCTCGGCCGCTTCGATGGGCAGCTCGGCGCGTCGGCGCCGTACCGGATCGCGCCGGAGAATCCGGGACCGATGCGGGCCGCAGACACGCCGTTGCGGGCCTGGCTCACCATCAATGGCGAGGTGCGCGACGGGCAGCTGCGTCTCGGCTTCCGCTATGGCCGCCGGCGCTATCGGCGGGCCACCGTCGAACGGCTCGCGGAGCTCTATCGCGCGGCGCTGCAAGGTCTCGTCGATCACTGCCTCTGCGCTGCAGGCGGTCTCACCCCGTCCGACGTTCCGCTCGCGGGGCTCGATCAGGCGGCGTTGGACAGGCTCTGCGCGACGATCGACAGTCGCTCCGTCGAGGACATCTATCCGCTGTCGCCGATGCAGCAGGGCTTGCTGTTCCATGCGCTGCGCGATGGCGCTGATGACGTCTATGTCAACCAGCTCTCGATCGAGCTCCGCGGGGTGACGCCGTCGCAGGTGCGTGCGGCATGGCAGGCGGCGAGCGCGCGGCATGCGGCGCTGCGGACGGGGTTTGTCTGGCAGCAATTGTCCGGCGCGGCCCAGCAGATCGTGTACCGCCAGCTCGACGTTCCCGTCGTCGAGGAGGATTGGCGTGGCCGTATCGCTGATGGCGCCGCCGCGGCGGAGATCGATGCGGCGCTCGCGGAGGCGGCGGTGCACGAGCGCGAGCCTGGCTTCGACATCACGCGGCCGCCGCTGCAGCGGCTGCGGCTGGTCCGGCTCGGTGATGACAGGCTGCGGCTGATCTGGACGCATCATCACATTGTGCTTGACGGCTGGAGCTCGGCGCGGCTGCTTGCCGACGTCCTTCAGCAGATCGGTGGCGACGCCGCTTCGGCGGCACACAACAGCTATCGCGACTACATCGCCTGGCTGCAGACGCGCGACCAGGCGGCAGCCGCTGATTTCTGGCGCGAGACCTTGCGCGGCTTCGATCAGCCCATGCCGCTGGCCGATGCCTTGCGCGCCAGCCGCGCGATCGACGCTGCGAGCGGCCATGGCCGGCTGACTTTGCGCGTGGACGGCGATCTCGCGGCTCGCCTGCGGCGGTTCGCGACACAGCAGCGCATCACGATGAACACGCTGCTGCAGGGGACCTGGGCGCGATCGCTGCGGCAGTATACCGGGCAAAGCGCGGTCTGCTTTGGCGTCACGGTCTCGGGCCGTCCGGCCGAGCTGGCCGGCGCCGAGCACATGGTCGGCCTCTTCATCAACACGCTGCCGCTGATCGACCGCGCGCATCCGCACACCGCGACTGGCGACTGGCTGCGCGCGCTGCAGGCGCAGAGCGTCGCGGCGCGCGACTATGAGTGGCTGCCGCTGCACGAGATCCAGCGCCTGGCCGACAGGGCCGGGCAGCCACTGTTCGACAGCCTGATGGTGTTCGAGAACTATCCGATCGATCGGACGCTCACCGCGCGCGACCGGGCCGGGCCGCAGATCGGGCGGGTCGACCACGTGACGCCGACCAGCTATCCGATCGCGGTCATCGTGTTCGACGGACCGGAGGGGCTGCGCCTCGACTTCAACTACGATCGCGCGCAATTGGACGACCATGCGGTCCGCCAGGTGAGCGCGTCGTTGCGGGACTGGCTGACGCAGATATCGGCGGATGCCACCCGTCCGGTCGGCAGCCTTCGAATGGTCGACGGTGAGACACTGGCGTGCGTCCTGCGCTGGAGCGGAGCAGCGGTCGGCGAGACCTCATGCCGGCCGCCGTTCAGCGATTTGGTGCCCGGCCTTGTGGCGCAGATCGAGACGCGCGCGAAGGCCATCCCGGACGCGGTTGCGATCGTCAGCGGCGACCGCCGGATCAGCTACGGCGAGTTGAACGCACGCGCCAACCGGCTGGCGCGGCGACTGCGCGCGCGCGGGATCGGCGCCGATGTCCTGGTCGGACTGGCGCTGGAGCGCGACGCCGAGATGATCGTGGCGCTGCTCGCCGTGCTGAAGGCCGGCGCCGCCTACCTGCCGCTCGATCCGGACTATCCCGCCGAGCGCCTCGCCCACATGCTCCGTGATAGCGGCGCGAACTTGCTGCTGACGCAGGCCCCGCTACAGGATCGGTTCACGCGCGCGCTGGCCGACGGCGGAGTGGAGGCCTGGCTGCTGGATCGTGCCGACGAGGGCGGCGACACCGACAATCTCGACCTTTCCATTCATCCTGAGAGCCTTGCCTACGTCATCTATACCTCGGGCTCGACGGGCTTGCCCAAGGGCGTGATGGTACGCCACGGCGCATTGACGAACTTCCTGGCGACCATGGCCGAGCAGCCGGGGATCACGTCCGACGACCGCGTGCTGGCCCTGACCTCGTTGTCGTTCGACATCGCGGTGCTGGAGCTGTGGCTGCCGCTGACACGGGGCGCACGCATCGTGCTGGCCGACCGGGCGTCGGCGCAGGATCCGGCGGCGCTGAAGGCGATCGTGGCCAGGCACGGCGTGACCTTGATCCAGGCGACGCCGTCGAGCTGGCGCATGCTGCTCGATCATGACGGGGCCGCGAGGCTGCCGCCTGGCTGTCGCGCGCTCAGCGGCGGCGAGGCGCTGGCTCCCGATCTGGCGCGGCGGCTCGTCGCGCTGAGCGGCGAGGTGTGGAACCTGTATGGGCCGACCGAGACCACGGTGTGGTCCGCGCGTCACCGGCTGGACTCCGATGATCCAACGCCGGTGCTCGGCGGTCCGATCGGCAACACCACGCTTTACGTGCTGGACGCCAATCTCAATCTGCTGCCGCCCGGGGTGGCCGGCGAGCTGTTCATCGGCGGCGAGGGATTGGCCCGCGGTTATTGGAGGCGCGCCGGGCTCAGCGCGGAGCGCTTCATTCCGGATCCGTTCGGCCGCCCCGGTGCGCGGCTGTACCGGACCGGCGATCTGGCGCGCTGGCGTGCCGATGGCGCGCTCGACTATGTCGGCCGCGCCGATCACCAGGTGAAGATACGCGGACATCGCATCGAGCTCGGCGAGATCGAGGCGCGGCTGCGCGCGCTGCCCGGCGTCCGCGACAGCGTCGTGGTCGCGCAGGAGTTCGGCGGCGGCAGGACCCTGGTCGGCTATGTCAGCAGCGAGAGCATGCTGGATGGCGGCGAGCTTCGCGCGGCGCTCGCGGCCGTGCTGCCGGACTACATGGTGCCGTTGCGCGTCGTCGTGCTGCCGCGGCTGCCGCTGACGCCGAACGGCAAGATCGACCGCAAGGCGCTGCCGACGATGTCGCAAGGCGAGGCGCGGGACGACCATCAGGCTCCGGTCGGCGAGATCGAGAGCACGCTGGCCGGCATCTGGGCGGAGCTGCTCGGTCTCGACCGTGTCGGGCGGGCGGATCACTTCTTCAAGCTCGGCGGCCACTCTCTGCTGGCGGTACGGCTGCTCAGCCGCGTCGCGCAGGAGTTCGGCACGTCGATGCCATTGTCCGAGCTGTTCGCTCATCCCGAATTGGCGGAGCTCGCGCGCGTCCTCTCGATCAGGCTGATCGAGCAGGAGTTCGCCGAAGGTGAGCTCGAGGACCTGATGACGGCGGAGCTATCATGAGCGGACAATCAGGACAGCCTCGACTGCGCGACCTCGATCCGGACGCATTGCGCCAGCTGGCTTCGCGCGCACGGCAGCGCGGCCGCAACGCCGGCAGACGCGACGTCAACACCATCCCAAGCATCGATCGCGGGGGTCGGCTACCGCTCTCCTTCGCGCAGCAGCAGCTCTGGCTGCTGGCACAGCTCGAGGGCGGAGGCACGAACTATCACATCGACGTCGCGCTGCGGCTGCGGGGCCGGCTCGACATCGGCGCATGGCGCCGCAGCCTCGATCGGCTGTTCTCCCGCCACGAGGCGCTGCGGACGGTCTTCGTTGCCGAGCAGGGCGAGCCGCGAGCCATGCTGTTGCCGCCGGATACCGGCCTGCCGCTGGAGATGCACGATCTTCGCAGCCGGCCGGACCGCGAGACGCGGCTGGCCGACCTGCTGAATGCGTGGACGCGCGCGCCGTTCGATCTCGCTCGGGGTCCGTTGATCCGCGGCCACCTGATCAGTCTCGGCGATGATGATCACGTCTTTCTGCTCAGCCAGCACCACATCATCTCCGACGGATGGTCGATGGGCGTCATCGTTCGCGAGCTCTCGGCGCTGTATGGCGCCTTCGCCGCAGGCGGCGACGATCCGTTGCCGCCGCTGGCGATTCAGTATCCGGACTATGCAGCATGGCAGCGCCATGCGCTCACGGCAGATCGGTTGCAGCGGCAGCTCGATCATTGGACCGCCGTGCTGCAGGGCGCGCCATCCGTGCTGGCATTGCCGACGGACCGTCCGCGTCCCACGCCGCGATCCGACGCTGGCGCAGCGGTGCCTGTCGAGATCGACGACGGTCTTTCGGCCGATATCAGGCAATTGAGCGTCGCGCTCGGCGCCACCCCGTTCGTCATCGTGCTGGCGGCCTGGGCGATCGTGCTGTCGCGGCTGGCCGGCCAGCAGGATCTCGTCATCGGCACGCCGACGGCCAATCGGATGCGTTCGGAGCTCGAAGGCCTGGCCGGCTTCTTCGTCAACATGCTGGCGCTGCGGCTCGACCTCTCGGATGATCCTGCTGTGGTCGAGCTGATCGAGCGAGTGAAGACGGCCGTTCTTGCGGCGCAGGATCATCAGGACCTGCCATTCGAGCATCTTGTCGAGGCGCTCCAGCCGCCGCGGCATCCGGAATACACGCCCGTGTTCCAGGTGGTGTTCGCATGGCAGAGCCATGATATCGGCTCATTGGCGCTGCCCGGCCTGGCGGTCGAGCGCCTTGCGACCGAGCAGCACAAGGTCAAGTTCGATCTCGAGCTCGATCTCAGTGAGAGCCGTGGCCGCATCTCCGGCAAGATCAACTACGCGACGGCGCTGTTCGACGCCGAGACCGTGCGGCGCTATCGCGGCTATCTGCTGGCTACGCTGCGCGCCATGGTCGCTGACACCAGCCAGCCGGTCGACCGCATCGAGCTGCTACCGGCCGAGGAACGTGCGCTGCTGCTGGACAGCTGGAATTGCACCCGATCGTTCACGCCGGCCGACTGCTGCATCCAGGATCTCATTGCCGAGCAGGCACGCCGCCGGCCGTCAGCGGTGGCGCTGGTCCATGACGAGGTCAGACTGACCTATCGGGAGCTCGAGCTGCGCGCCAATCGCCTCGCGCATCACCTCGTCGCGCTGGGCGCCGGTCCGGACCGGCTGATCGCGATCTGCCAGCAGCGCGGCGTCGATACGATCGTCAGCGTGCTCGCGGTCCTCAAAGCCGGCGCCGCCTATCTGCCGCTGGATCCGACCTATCCGCCGCAACGGCTGCGCGAGATCGTGGCCGATGCCCAGCCGATGCTGCTGCTCCGTGACCGCGAGAGCGCCGGTGCGCTCGGCGACGTGGCATGCCCCGTGGTCGATGTGGAAAGCGATGCACCGGCCTGGAGCGGGCTGCCGGACAGCGCGCCGGATGTTGATGCCCGCGGCGTGACGCCGCGCAATCTCGCTTATGTCATCTACACCTCGGGCTCCACCGGGCGGCCGAAGGGGGTGATGATCGAGCACCATGGCCTGGTCAATCTCGCGCAGGCCCAGATCGGGCTGTTCGACACCGGTCCGGACAGCCGGGTCGCGCAGTTCGCCTCCTTCAGTTTCGACGCAAGCGTGTGGGACATCGTCATGGCGCTCTGCGCCGGCGCCGAGCTGCATCTGCTCGGAAGCCGCGAGCATCGCGACGCAGCCGAGCTGTTGAACTATCTCGCCGACCATCGCATCACCCACGCCACCCTGCCGCCCGCGATGCTGCAGGGCCGCTCGGACCTCGCGCGGCTCTCCGGGCTCGAGGTGCTGGTTCTTGCCGGCGAGTTGCCGAAGTCGGAGCTGTTCGAGGTTTTGCCGTCGGAGATTGCGGTCTTCAACGCCTACGGCCCGACGGAAGCGACCGTCTGCGCCACCGCGTGGCGTCGTCCAGCCGGCTTTGCCGGCGGTATCGTCCCGATCGGGCGCCCGATCGCCAATGCGCGCATCTATCTGCTCGACGCCCAGGGCATGCCGGTGCCGCGCGGTGCCGTGGGTGAGATCTGGATCGGCGGGGCAGGGGTTGCGCGCGGCTATCTCAACCGTCCGGATCTGTCGGCGCAGCGCTTTGCTGCCGATCCCTTCGGGCTGTCGGCCGACGCGCGGATGTATCGAACCGGTGACCTCGGCCGCCATCTGGCCGACGGCAATATCGAATTTCTTGGCCGCAACGACCATCAGGTGAAGATCCGCGGCTTCCGTATCGAGCTCGGTGAGATCGAGCATCGGCTGAATGCGCAAGCCGCCGTGCGGGACTCGGCGGTGCTGGCGCGGCGCGATGCGCAGGGCGATCTCAGGCTCGTCGCCTATGTGGTGCCGGCAGACGACACCGATGACGCCGCCGCATGGGCCGCGCAGCTGCGCGGGCAATTGCAGGCGTGCCTGCCGGATTACATGGTTCCCTCGGCGATCGTCCGCCTCGATGCGTTTCCGCTGACACCCAACGGCAAGGTCGATCGGCAGGCGCTGCCGGCGCCGGACGACGAAGCGTTCGGCCGCGGCGCCTATGATCCACCTCGGGGCGAAATCGAACAGGCCCTCGCGGCCATCTGGCGCGAGCTGCTGGGCATCGAGCGCGTCGGCCGCAACGATCATTTCTTCGAGCTCGGCGGCCATTCGCTGCTCGTCGTCCGCATGCTGGACCGGCTGAAGCGCCATGCACTGACGGTCGATGCGCACATGGTGTTCGCCAGGCCGGTGCTGCGCGATCTCGCGGCCAGCCTGCGGCCCGGCGAGGAGATTGCGATCCCCGCCAACCTGATCACGCCGGAGAGCGCGGCCATCACGCCGGACATGCTGCCGCTGATCGCGCTGAGCCAGCCCGAGATCGACCGCGTGGTCGCCCAGGTGCCGGGCGGCGTCGCCAACGTCCAGGACATCTACGCGCTGTCGCCGTTGCAGGAAGGCATCCTGTTCCATCATCTGCTGGCGACCGAGGGCGATCCTTACGTGCTGGTCGCACAGATGGCATTCGCGGGCCGCGATCTGCTGGATCGTTATCTCGCCGCGGTTCAGGACGTGATCGACCGGCACGACGTGCTGCGGACGTCGTTCCTCTGGGATGGGTTGTCGGTTCCGGCGCAGGTGGTCTGGCGCCACGCACCGCTGAGCGTCACCGAAGTCGCGCTCGAAGGTCACGCGCCGGCTCAGGTCGAGCTGGCCCGCCGCTTCGATCCGAGATCCTGTCGGCTCGATCTGATTCAGGCGCCGTTGCTGCGTCTGATCGTCGCCCGTGACGAGGAAAATGATCGCCTGCTGCTGCTGGTCCTGCTGCATCACATGGTCGGCGACCATACCACGCTGCAGGCGTTGCATGAGGAGGTGCAGCTGATTCTGTCGGGGCGCCGCGCTGATCTGCCTCCGCCGATTCCATTCCGCAATCTTGTCGCCGAAACGCGCAAGCCCGCCGGGCAGGATGCGCAGCAGCGTTTCTTCCGCGGCATGCTCGCCGACATCGATGCGCCCACGGCACCGTTCGGATTGATGGAGGTGCGCAGCGACGGCGACGGCGTGCGCGAGGCAAGGCTGCCCCTGCCGGCCGCGCTCGACGCGCGGCTGCGTGCACAGGCGCGGCGCCTTGGCGCGAGCCTCGCCAGCCTCTGTCATGTCGCCTGGGGGCAGGTGCTGGCGCGCAGCAGCGGGCGCGAGCAGGTCGTGTTCGGCACCGTGCTGCTCGGCCGCATGCAGGCCGGTCACGATACCGGCCGCAGCCTGGGCCTGTTCATCAACACGCTGCCGTTGCGGCTCGATCTCGACGGCACGTCGGTGGAAGACAGCGTCGGCGCGGCGCATGCGCGGCTGGCGCAGCTGATGGTGCATGAGCATGCCTCGCTGGCGATGGCGCAGCGCTGCAGCGGCGTCGCGCCGCCGACGCCGCTGTTCTCCGCGATCCTGAACTATCGGCACGGCCGGCGGCAGGATGCGCGGACAAACGCGCGGCTCTTGGATGGGGTCGAATGGCTCGGGGGCGAGGAGCGCACCAACTATCCGCTGATGCTGGCGGTGGACGACGACGGCCACGGGCTCCACCTGACGGTCCAGGCCGTGGCGCCGATTGCGCCCGAGCGCGTCGGCGCGATGATGCAGCAGTCGCTCGACCAGCTGGCGCTGGCACTGGAGACGGCGCCGCACACGCCGGTGCGCCGGATCGACGTCATTCCGGATGATGATCGCGCGCGGCTGCTGCAGGCCTGGAATGCGACGGCGACCAACGCTGCGAATAAGCCCTGCGTGTATCGGCAGTTCGAGGCGCATGCGGCGCGAACACCCGATGCGGTCGCGCTGGTGCATGGACAGGAGACGATCAGCTATGGTGCGCTGAATGCGCGGGCGAACCGGCTGGCGCGGCGGCTGCGGGATCGTGGCGTCGGGCCGGATATGGTGGTCGGGCTGGCGCTGGAACGCGGCGTCACGATGATGGTGGCGCTGCTCGCGGTGCTCAAGGCGGGCGCGGCCTATCTGCCGCTCGATCCGGACTATCCGGCCGAGCGGCTCGCGCACATGCTGAACGATAGCGGTGCCAAGCTGCTGCTGACAGAGGCCACGCTTTACGACCGGTTCGCGCCGGTGCTGGCCCGGAGCGAGGCCGAGGCATGGCTGCTCGAGGTCGCGGCTGGCGATGGCCTTGGCCAGACCGACAATCTTTCCGTCGACGTGCATGCGGAGAGCCTTGCTTACGTCATCTACACCTCCGGCTCGACCGGGCTGCCCAAGGGCGTGATGGTGCGCCACGCCGCGCTGACGAACTTCCTGGCGACGATGGCCGAACAGCCGGGCATCGCGGTCGGCGACCGCGTGCTCGCGCTGACCTCGTTGTCCTTCGACATCGCCGTTCTGGAGCTGTGGTTGCCACTCACCCATGGCGCCCAGGTCGTGCTCGCCGACCGTGCCGCGGCCCATGATCCCGAGGCCCTCAAGGCGATGGTCGCACGGCACGGCGTGACCATGATCCAGGCGACCCCATCGAGCTGGCGCATGCTGCTCGATCACGACGCGGCCAACCCTGATCCATGGCTGCCGAAAGGCTGCCGCGTGCTGAGCGGCGGGGAGGCGTTGGCCTCGGACCTGGCGCGGCGGCTGAACGCAGAGAGCAGCGAGGTCTGGAATCTGTATGGGCCGACCGAGACCACGGTGTGGTCGGCGCGCCACCGCCTCGATGGCGCGAATCCGGTGCCGCTGCTCGGCTGCCCGATCGGCAACACCGCGCTGTACGTGCTCGACGGCGAGCTCAACCTCGCGCCGGTCGGCGTCACCGGCGAGCTCTTCATCGGCGGTGACGGACTCGCGCGCGGCTATTGGAAACGCGCGGCGCTGAGTGCCGAGCGTTTCATTCCGGATCCGTTCGGCGACGACGGCGCGCGACTGTACCGGACGGGTGACCTCGTGCGCTGGCGGGCCGATGGCGAGCTCGACTATGTCGGCCGCGCCGATCATCAGGTGAAGATCCGCGGGCATCGGATCGAGCTGGGCGAGATCGAGGCGCGGCTGCGGGAGCAGCCGGGCGCGCGCGACAGCGTCGTCGTCGCGCAGGAACTCGGCAGCGGCCGTCAGTTGGTCGGCTATGTCAGCGGCGAGGCCTCGCTCGACGGCAGTGGTCTTCGCGCCGCGCTCGCAAACGCGCTGCCGGACTACATGGTGCCTTCGCGCGTGATCGTGCTGCCGGAGCTGCCGCTGACCCCGAACGGCAAGATCGACCGCAAGGCGCTGCCGCGGCCGGATGCGACGCCGCCGGGGGCGCGGCGCGTCGGCCCGCGCAATCCGACCGAGGCGGCGCTCGCGGCGATCTGGGCCGAGCTGCTGCACAGGCCGGACGTCGGCGTCACCGATGATTTCTTCGAGCTCGGCGGCGACTCGCTGGTGGCCGTCCAGCTCGTCGGCCGCATCAAGCGTGATCTCGCGCGGGAGCTGCCGCTGAAGCGGTTGTTCGAACTGACCACGGTCGAGACCATGGCGTCCGCGCTCGCCGCGGACCCGCCGCCGAGGCGCAGCGACGACATCGCCGCCATGTTCGATCTGCTTGAAGAAGTCGAGTTCGCCAATGAATGATCAGTCCGGACGTCAGGCCCAGCAGCTCAGCGAGATCGCGCGCCGGTTGGTGCGTCTCGACGCGCCAAAGCAGCGCGCCTTCCTGACGCAGTTGGCGGCCAAGGGCATCGATCTTTCGATTCTGCCGATCGCCCGGCAGCAGCTGCAGCGCGCGCTGTTGTCGTTCGCGCAGGCCCGCCTCTGGTTCCTGTGGCGGATGGATCCGGACGGCTCCGCCTACAACATGCCGGTCGCGATCCGGCTGCGGGGCCGTCTCGATGCCGCCGCGCTTCAACGGGCGCTCGACGAGCTGGTCATGCGCCATGCCGCGCTCCGCACCACGTTCCGGCAGGACGGCGGCGAGCCGGAGCAGATCGTGGGACCGCCGGCGCCGGTCGCGCTTCGCCGCATCGAGATTGCCGGCGATGATTGCGAGCAGCAGGCGCGCCGGCTGCTGCGTGAGGAAGCGGCGCTGCCGTTCGATCTCGAATCCGGACCGCTGCTGCGCGCGGCGCTGCTGAGGCTCGACGAGCACGACCATGTTCTCTCGGTGACGCTGCACCACATCGTCGCCGATGGCTGGTCGATGCAGGTCCTCACCGACGAGTTCTGGCAGCTCTATCGCGCAGCCGTCCGCGGCGAGACCGCCTCGCTGCCGGCGCTCGAGATCGACTATGCCGACTTTGCCGCCTGGCAGCGGCTGTGGCTCGGCGCCGTGGAGGAGGAGCGGCAGCTCCGCTACTGGACCGGCCGGCTGCAGGACACGGCGATGCTGCAACTGCCGTTCGATCGCCCGCGTTCGGCCCAGACCGATCAATCCGGCGGTGCCATCCGTCTGTCGCTCGGCACCGAGCTTTCCGATCGTCTGCGCGAGCTGGCGCGGCAGCATCACACGACGCTGTTCGTCGCGCTGCTCGCGGCACTGAAACTGGTGCTCTATCGCTACAGCGGGCACCGCGACATCAGCATCGGCGTTCCCCTCGCCAATCGCGATCGGCCGGAAACGCGCCGGCTGATCGGGCTCCTGGTCAACACCCAGGTGCTGCGGACGCGGATCGACAGCCTGGGGACGTTCGCCGACGTCATCGAAACGCTGCGCGCGGCTTCGCTCGAGGCCAGGGATCACCAGGACCTTCCGTTCGAGCGGCTGCTCGACGTGTTGCAGCCGCAGCGCAGCCTGAGCCAGACCCCGCTATTCCAGGTGCTCTACAACCATCAGCATCGGCGCGGGCCGGCGCATGCGCCGGCTGGGTCCGAATTGCAGATCGAGACGATCGCGGCCGAGATCGAGACGGTGAAATTCGACCTCGCGCTCGACAGCGAGGAATTGCCGTCGGGGGACGTCTCGGCGCTGTTTTCCTTTGCCACGGCGCTGTTCGACCGGTCGACCATCGCTCGGCTCGCCGGGCATTGGCTGACGATCCTGCAGGAAATGGTCGCGGATCCCACGCGCCGGATCGCGGCGCTGGAGCTGTTGTCGGACCGGCAGCGCGACGACATCAGGCGCTGGAATGCGTGCGCGCCCGCGCGCGCGATCTTCCAGCCGGTGCATCGGATGTTCGCGCGGCATGCGAAGGACACGCCGGGCGCGACAGCCCTGGTGTTTGGGGCCGAGACGATCAGCTATCAGGCGCTCGATCGCCGCGCCAATGCCATCGCGCAGCATCTGCTGGCGCTCGGCGTGCGACCCGGCGATCTCGTCGGGCTCTCGATGCAGCGCTCGCCCGATCTCGTCGCCGGCTTCGTTGCCGTCCTCAAGGCCGGCGCCGCTTATCTGCCGCTCGACCCCGATCATCCGCCGGCGCGGCTCGCTGCAACCGTTCGGGATGCCGGCGCGCGCGTCGTGCTGGTCGATGTGGCGGGACGATCGCAATGGCCGCCGATGCCGGACATCGCGATTGTCGATCTCGGCGCGATCCCGGTGGCGACGACGGGGATTGATCCGGCGGTCGATGTCCATCCCGCGAGCCTTGCCTACGTGATCTATACGTCCGGCTCCACCGGCGTACCGAAAGGCGTCGCGGTCGCGCATGGACCGTTCGCGATGCATTGCGACGCCACCGCCGGTCTCTACGAGATGGACCGGCAGTCGCGCGAGCTGCACTTCCTCTCCTTCACCTTCGACGGCGCGCACGAGCGGTTGTGGACCGCGCTGAGCTGCGGCGCGGCCTTGGTGATGCGCGACGCCGATCTCTGGTCGGCGGAGAAGACGCTCGACGTGATGCGCGCGGAGCGCGTGACCAATGCCGGCTTTCCGCCGGCCTACCTGCAGCAGCTCGCCGACTTCGCGGCGTGGCGCGGCGATCCGCCGCCCGTGTCGCTGTATTCGTTCGGCGGCGAGGCGATGCCGAAATCGGGCTTCGACAAGGTCAGGCGGGCGCTGCGGCCGCGCAAGCTGATCAACGGCTACGGTCCGACGGAGACGGTCGTCACGCCACTGGTCTGGAAGGTCGACGCCGATGCCGAGATCGACGGCGCCTATGCGCCGATCGGTCGTCCGGTCGGCCGGCGCTCGGCCTATGTTCTCGACGGCGATCTCAACATCGTTCCGGTCGGCGTCACCGGCGAGCTTCATGTCGGCGGCGAGGGGCTCGCGGCCGGCTATTGGAATCGGCCGGCGCTGACGGCGGAGCGCTTCATCCCCGATCCGTTCGGCGTACCGGGCGCGCGGCTGTATCGCACCGGCGATCTGGCGCGCTGGCGTACCGATGGCGTCATCGACTATGTCGGCCGGTCAGACCACCAGCTCAAGATCCGCGGCTTCCGTATCGAGCCGGGTGAAATCGAGGCAAGGCTCACGCGGCAGGCTGGTGTTCAGTCGGCGGTGGTGACGGCACGCGAGATCGGCGGACGCCAGCAGCTCGTCGGCTATGTCTGCGGCGAGGATGGCCTCGACGAGACCGCGCTGCGCACGGCGTTGTCGGAGGAACTGCCGGACTACATGGTTCCCGCCCGCATCGTGCCGATGCCGCGGATGCCGCTCACGGCGCATGGCAAGGTCGATCGCGACGCTCTGCCGGTGCCCGAGCCATCGTCTGTCGAGACAGACTATGTCGCGCCGCAATCGGCCGTGGAGCTGGAGCTCGCGGCGATCTGGGCCGAGCTGCTCGGCCATGCGCGGGTCGGGCTCACCGACAACTTCTTCGAGCTCGGCGGCGATTCCATCATCTCATTGCAGGTGGTCGGGCGGGCGCGGCAGCGCGGCCTGTCGATCGAGCCGCGTGACCTGTTCCGGCATCAGACGCTGCAGGAGCTGGCGCGGGTCGCGCGCCGCGATCAGGCGGTCGTTGCATCTGAGGAGCCGCTTGCGCGCGATGGCGATCCGGTGCCGCTGTTGCCGATCCAGCGCCGCTTCTTTGCCGAGGACGCCGGCGAACGCCATCACTGGAACCAGGCCGTGATGCTCGTACCCTCGGCGCGGCTCGACTGGCGCGTGATGGCGCGCGCGATCGATGCCGTGATGGCGCATCACGATGTCCTGCGGCTGCAATTCGAGCAAAGCGACGGCACGTGGCACGCGAGATACGGCGCGACGCCGGCGAGCGCCGATCTGCTCTGGATCCGTACTGTTCAGGACGCGGCGGAGATCACCTCGGTTGCCGCGGCCGCGCAGGCGAGCCTGTCCCTGCAGGGGCCGTTGCTGCGCTTTGTCGGCATGGACGTCGCGGACGGCAGCCAGCGGCTTCTGATCATCGTGCATCATCTCGTCGTCGACGGCGTGTCCTGGCGCGTCCTGCTCGAGGACATCGCCTCGGCGTCTCGACAGGCGGAGCAGGGCGCGGCCGCGATTGTTTTGCCGCCCAAAAGCCTGTCCGTGGCGTCGTGGGGCAGGAGGCTCGAAGACTACGCGGCGAGCGAGGAGCTGGCCGATCAGCTCGATTATTGGAGACAGCGCTGCGCCGCCGACGACCTGCCGTGCGACGACGATCACGGGGAGACTGATCGCGTTGCCGATGGTGAAGACGTCGTCGTGTCCTTCGATGCCGACATGACGGGGCAACTGCTCAAGCAGGCACCCGCCGCCTACAGGACCCAGGTCAATGATCTGCTGCTGGCGGCGCTGGCCCGCGCGGTCAGCCGCTGGTGCGGACTCGGTGAATGCCTGGTCGAGCTGGAGGGCCACGGCCGCGAGGATCTGTTCGGAGGCATCGACCTGTCGCGCACGGTCGGCTGGTTCACGACAGCATTTCCGGTTCGGCTCTCCGCCGGCGCGAGCGACGACGCCACCCTCATCAAGTCGATCAAGGAGGAGTTGCGGGCCATCCCGGCGCGCGGGCTCGGCTACGGCGTGCTGCGCTATTGCGGCAGCCCCGAGCAGCGCGCCGCCCTGGCGGATGGAGCCGAACCGCGGATCGTCTTCAACTATCTCGGCCAGTTCGGCGCCGGCTCCGACCTTGCCTTCGCGCTCGCGCCGGAAGGCGCGGGGCCGTCGCGCAGCGCCAGCGCGCCGCTCGGCCGCTGGCTCAGCATCAACGGTCAGGTGCTCGATGGCCGGCTGAAGCTGACAGTCAGCTTCGGTCGCCGCCGTTATCGCCGCGCGACGATCGAGCGGCTGGCCGCGTGCTATTCCAAGGCGTTGCGCGAGCTGGTCGCGCATTGCACCAGCGGCGTACACGGCCTCACGCCGTCCGACGTTCCGCTGTCGCGCCTCGGCCAGCCGGAGCTCGATTTGCTCGGCGCGACGTGTGATTGGCGCGATGTCGAGGATATCTATCCGCTGTCGCCGATGCAGCAGGGCATGCTGTTCCACACGCTGCGCGACGGCGACAGCGGCAACTATGTCAGCCAGATCGCCGTCGACGTCGAAGGCGCGGACGCGGCGCGCCTGCGCGCGGCGTGGCAGGCGGTGACGGCACGACACGCGGTGCTGCGGACCGCGTTCGTGTGGAGGGAATTATCGAGCGCGCCGCAGCAGGTCGTCCATCGGCAGGTTCCTGTTCCCTTCGTCGAGGAGGATTGGCGCGACCGTGCGGACTCGATGGATCGAGCCACGCGTGACGCGGCGCTGGCCGAGGTGGCGGCGGCCGAATGGCGCGCCGGCTTCGACCTGTCACGGCCGCCGCTGCAGCGGGTCCGTCTCATCGATCTCGGCGGCGGCGTTTGCCGCCTGATCTGGACCCATCATCACATCCTGCTCGACGGCTGGAGCGCGGCGAGGCTGATCGGGGAGATCATGCAGCATGTCGGCGGCGCGTCGCTGGGCGCACCGCGCGGCCGCTATCGCGATTACATTGCCTGGCTGGAACGACAGGATCGCGAGGCGTCGATTGCGTTCTGGTCGCGCTCGCTCTCGACGCTCGGCGAGCCGAGCCTGCTGGCCGATGCGCTTGGCGGGCCGGCCGCACCAGCCGAAGGCCATGCTTCGATCGACCTCGTCATCGATGCAGCGAAAACCGAGCGGCTGCAGCTCGTGGCACGGCGCGAGCGGGTGACCTTGAACACGCTGCTGCAGGGGGCCTGGGGCCAGCTGCTGCGGCGCTTGACCGGGCAGGATGTCGTCTGCTTCGGCGCCACGATTTCCGGCCGGCCGCCCGAGATCGCGGGCGTGGAGGAGACGGTCGGCCTGTTCATCAACACCGTGCCTGTGCTCGAGGACGCGCGACCGCAAACGCTGGTGGGCGACTGGCTGCGCAGCCTGCAGGACCGCAACGTCGACCTGCGCGAGCACGGCTGGATGCCGTTGCACGAGATCCAGCGTCTTGCCGGCCGGGCCAGCCGGCCGCTGTTCGACTCCATCTTCGTGTTCGAGAACTATCCGGTCGACGCGGCGCTACGCGATCAGGCCGGCGAGGGGCCGCGCGCCAGCCGCGCCGAGCAGATCTCGATCACCAACTATGCGCTGACGGTCGCGGTGTTCGCGACCGACGCCGGCATCCGGCTCGGATTCCGTTACGATCGCAGCCGGTTCGACCGGCCGCAGATCGAGCGGATGCAGGCGGCGTTCGCCTGTCTGCTCGCGCGCATCGCCGACGACAGCAGCCGCCCGGTCGCGGAGCTGCATGGCCTCGACGCCGACGCTTTGCAACGGGTGCTCCGCTGGAGCTCGGGACGCGCCGCGCCGACGGCGAAAGACGGCTTCGTCGACGTCATGACGCAGATCGAACAGCAGGTCGCACGGTCGCCCGCGGCCGTCGCCCTGATCTCTGATCAGGAGGGGATCAGCTACGCCGAACTGAACGCGCGGGCCAACCGACTGGCGCGACAGATCAGGCAGGCCGGCGTCGCTCTTGATGCTCCCGTCGCCCTCGCATTCGAGCGTAGCGCCGATCTGGTCGTGGCCGTGCTGGCGGTGCTGAAGGCGGGGGCCGGCTACCTGCCGCTCGATCCGGATTATCCGAGCGGGCGGCTCGCCGCGATGCTGGGCGACAGCGGCGCGCGACTGGTGCTGACGCAGCCGCAGTTGCGCGATCGGCTGATGGAGATCATGGCAGGGGCGGGCGCCGAGCTGATGGCCGTCGACGACAGCCGCGCTTCGCACGGGATCGATGCCGGCAGTTCGGATCTCCGCAGTCCGATCCACGCCGAGAGCCTCGCTTACGTGATCTACACGTCCGGCTCGACCGGCATGCCGAAGGGCGTGGCCTGCACGCGTGGCGCGCTGGCGGCACGGCTGGCCTGGATGCAGCGGGAGTATGGGCTCGATCCCGGCGAAACGCTGTTGCAGAAGACGCCGTTCAGCTTCGACGTCGCGGTGTGGGAAATTCTGTGGCCGCTGACCGTCGGTGCACGGCTTGCGATCGCGGCGCCGGGCGCCCATCGCGAGCCGAAGCGGCTGATCGATGCGGTCACCGCGCACGGCGTCACGACGCTGCATTTCGTGCCCCAGATGCTCGCGCAATTCGTGGCCGAGCCCGAGGCGCGCCGATGCGTGAGCCTGAAACGCCTGTTCTCTGGCGGCGAGGCTCTGCCGGTCCAGCTGAGGGACCAAGTCTACGCGGTATTTCCAGCGATCCGGTTCGACAACCGCTATGGACCGACCGAAGCGCTCATCAATGCCAGCTTCTGGAGCTGCCGCGAGGCGAGCGGGCCACGCGTGCCGATCGGCGTGCCGATCCCGGGCACGATCCTGCGCATTCTCGATGCCGACCTCAATCCGGTGGCCGAGGGTACGACGGGCGAGCTCCATATCGGCGGCGACGGGCTGGCGCGCGGCTATCTCGGTCGCGCGGCGCTGACGGCCGAGCGCTTCATTCCCGATCCGTTCGGACCTCCCGGCGCGCGGCTGTACCGGAGCGGCGATCTGGCGCGCTGGCGCAGCGACGGCGCCATCGACTATGTCGGCCGCACCGATCATCAGGTGAAGGTTCGCGGCTTCCGCATCGAGCTCGGCGAGATCGAGGCGCGGCTTCGGCAGCAGCCATCGGTCACTGCGGCCGTCGTCATCGCCAGGGAATTCGGGGCAGGCCGCCAACTGATCGGCTATGTCTGCGGTGACGGCACGCTCGATGCTGCGGTGCTGCGCGACGCCTTGTCCGCGACGCTGCCGGACTACATGGTGCCGGCGTGGATCGTGGTGCTCGATCGTCTGCCGCTGATGGTGAATGGCAAGGTCGATCGCAATGCGCTGCCAGCGCCGGAGGCGCCCGCATCAGTCACGCGGATTGCGCCGCGGACGGCGGCCGAGGCTGCGCTGGCGGCCATCTGGGCCGAGTTACTGCATCAGCCCGATGTCGGCATGACCGACAATTTCTTCGAGCTCGGCGGCGATTCCATCATCTCGCTGCAGATGGTCAGTCGCGCGCGGCGAGCCGGCCTTCTGATCGAGCCGCGCGACGTCTTCAAGCATCAGACACTGGAAGCCCTGGCGCGCGACGCGCGGCAGATCGCTCGGCTGGAGACGACGGCGGAGCAGGGCCTCGTCTCCGGGCCACTGCCGTTGTTGCCGATTCAGCTCCGCTTCTTCGAGCAGGAGCTGGACGCGCCCGATCACTGGAACCAGGCCTTGCTGCTGCGGCCGCAGCAGCGGCTCGACTGGGACGTGCTGCGGCGCGCGGCGGTGGCCGTCGTCACCCATCATGATGCGCTGAGGCTGCGCTTCCAACGCATCGACGGCACCTGGCGCGCCGAGCACGCGTCGGCGCCGGCCGCCTCCGGTCTGTTCCGATCGTGCGAGCTGGCCGACGGCGAGGCGGTCACCGCGCTGGCCGCTGAGGTCCAGGCGAGCCTCTCGCTCGCGCAGGGTCGTCTGGTGCAGATGGTCGGCATCGATCTGCCGGACGGCGGGCAGCGCCTCCTGATCGTAATCCATCACCTCGTGATCGACGGCGTGTCGTGGCGTGTGCTGCTGGAGGATCTCGCGGCGGCCTATGCGCAGCTCATGCGTGGGCAGGAGGCGACGCTGCCGCCCAAGACGCACGCCTATGCCCAATGGGGCGCAGCACTGCACGCGCATGCGGCCTCGGATGTGCTGTCGGACGAGCTCGATCATTGGTCCGGTCTCCGGCAGACGGATGACCTGCCGTGCGATGTCGATCATGCGGATCGGGATACGAGCGCCGACGCTGACGACGTGCTGCTCGCGATCGACGCGGAGCTGACCGCGCGCCTGCTGGGCGCGGCGCACGGCGCGTACCGAACCCAGGTCAATGATCTGCTGCTGTCGGCGCTGGCGCGTGCGTTGTGGCAGTGGTCGGGCCGTGAGATCATGGCGATCGAGCTCGAAGGCCACGGCCGCGAGGATCTCGGCGGCGGGCTCGATCTGTCGCGAACCATCGGCTGGTTCACGACCGCGTTTCCGGTGCAATTGACGGCTGGATCGCGGCCGCCCGCCGAGCTGATCAAGGCGACCAAGGAGATGCTGCGGTCCGTCCCCAACCGGGGGCTTGACTACGGCGTGCTGTGCTACCTGGGGTCTGATGCCCAGCGTGCGGCGCTGAGGACGGGCGTGCAGCCGCGCATCGGGTTCAACTATCTCGGTCAGGTCGATGGCAGCGCGGACGAGACGGCGCTGTTCTCGATCGCGCCCGAGAGCGCAGGACCTTCACGTGCAGCATCGAGCCCGCTGCGCCACCATATCGCGATCAATGCGAGGGTGCTCGACGGCCGTCTGCAGTTGTCGTTCGGCTTCAGCAGGAAGCGCTATCGACGCGAGACCGTGACCCGCGTCGCCGGTTGTTTCGAGGAAGCGCTTCGTGAGCTGGTCGATCATTGCACGAGCGGCGTCCATGGCGTGACGCCGTCCGATGTGCCGCTGTCGAAGCTGAGCCAGGCCGAGCTCGATGCGCTGGCGCTGGATTGGCACGAGATCGAGGACATCTATCCGCTGTCGCCGATGCAGCAGGGCATGTTGTTTCATGCGCTGCACGACGACGGCGCCGGGGTCTACGTCAACCAGGTTGCAGCCGAGATCCGCGGCCTCGACGCCGGCAAGCTGCAAGCCGCTTGGCAGGCGGTCAGCCATCGCCATGCCGTGCTTCGCACCGGTTTCCTGTGGCGTGAATTGTCCGGACCGCCGCAGCAAATCGTTTATCGCAATGCCGACGTTGCCTTCGTCGCGGAGGATTGGCGGGAACGTGCGGCGGGACTTACTCCGTCGGCGCTGGAGGTTGAGCTCATGGCAGTTGCAGATCGCGAGCGCGCCGACGGCTTCGATCTCTCGCGGCCGCCGCTGCAGCGCGTGCGGCTGGTCCGGATCGCCGATGACCGGCACTGGTTGATCTGGACCCATCATCACATTCTGATAGACGGCTGGAGCTCGGCCCGCTTCATTGCCGAGGTGATGCAGCAAGAGGGGCAGGGGGCGCTGCAAGGACCGCCGCCGCGCTTCCGCGACTACATCGGATGGCTGCAGGCGCAGGACCACGGTGCGGCGGCCGAGTTCTGGCGAGCGGCGTTGGCCGGGCTCGACGAGCCGAGCCTGCTGTCGCAGCCTGCGGCCGGCGCTCGCGTCGGCCATGGCTCGCTCGCCATGATGGTGGACGCCGATCTCAGCGAGCGGCTGCAACGCTTCGCGACCCGCGAACGGGTCACGCTGAACACGGTGGTGCAGGCGGCATGGGCGCATTTGCTCCGTCGGTTCACCGGCCAGCCTACAGTCTGCTTCGGCGTGACGGTATCGGACCGGCCCGCCGAGCTCGCCGGCGCCGAAGAGATGGTCGGCCTCTTCATCAACACCTTGCCGGTGGTCGATACCAAGGATCCGGAGCAGCGCGTCGGCGCGTGGCTGCGGGACTTGCAGGATCGCAATCTCGGCCTGCGGGATCACGGCTGGATGCCGCTGGCCGACATCCAGCGGATCGCGGGCAGGAGCGGGCGTCCGCTGTTCGACAGCATCCTCGTGTTCGAGAACTATCCGGTGGACGCGGCCTTGAAGACCCGAGATGGCCGTCTGAGCGTCAGCCGGACGAGGATCCTCGAAACCAGCAACTACCCGCTGTTCGTGAGTGTCGGTCTCGAAAGCGAGCTACGGCTGGTGTTCAATTTCCAGCAGCAACATTTCGACGACGTCCAGATCCGTCGGCTGCAGATGGCGTTCGTGCAACTGCTCGCGGCCATCGCTCGCGATGCGGAGCAGGCGGTCGGCTGCATTGCGGCCGATGATCCCGCGGATATCGCGCTGCTGGCACGGGTGAACGCGACAGCGGCCGCCGTGATATCGCCCGGAGTCGTCGCTCAATTCGAGGCGCAGGCGGGGCGCGCGCCCGATGCGATCGCGCTCGTGCACAATGAGGAGACGCTCAGCTACGCCGCGCTGAACGCGCGCTCGAACCGGCTGGGCCAAAGGCTCAGGGAGGGCGGCGTCGGTCCCGATGTCGTGGTAGGGCTGGCGCTGGAGCGCGGTGTCACGATGATGGTGGCGCTGCTCGCGGTGCTCAAGGCGGGCGGGGCCTATCTGCCGCTCGATCCGGACTACCCGGCTGAGCGTCTCGCGCACATGCTGGCCGACAGCGGCGCCAAGCTGCTGCTGACGCAGGCGGCGCTCCACGACCGGCTCGCGCCGGTGCTGGCGGACGGCCACGCCGAGGTCTGGCTGCTGGACGAGGCGCCTGGAGAGGAAGTTGCCGACGTCGGCAATCTCGATGTCGCCGTCCATCCTGAAAACCTGGCTTACGTCATCTACACCTCGGGCTCGACCGGCCTGCCCAAGGGGGTGATGGTGCGCCATGGCGCGGTGACGAATTTCCTGGCGACCATGGCTGAGCAGCCGGGCATTGCGCGCGATGACCGCGTGCTCGGTTTGACCTCGCTGTCGTTCGACATCGCGATGCTCGAACTCTGGTTGCCGCTGACTCATGGCGCGCAGATCGTGCTGGCGGACCGCGCCTCGGCCCATGATCCGGCGGCGTTGAAAGCGATCGTGGGCCGTCATGGCGCGACCATGATCCAGGCCACGCCGTCGAGCTGGCGCATGCTGCTCGACCATGACGACGGCGCGCGTGGATGGCTGCCTCAAGGCTGCCGCCTGCTGAGCGGCGGCGAGGCGCTGGCGCCCGATCTGGCGCTCCGGCTGCTCGCGCTCGGCGGCGAGGTCTGGAACCTGTTCGGGCCGACTGAAACCACAGTGTGGTCGGCGCGTCATCGGCTCGATGTGCGCGATCCCGCACCCGTCCTCGGCGGCCCGATCGGCAGCACCACGCTGCACGTGCTCGACGGCGATCTCAACCGCGCCCCTGTCGGCGTGACAGGCGAGCTCTTCATCGGCGGCGAAGGCCTGGCCCGCGGCTATTGGCGCCGGGCGGCGCTCAGCGCCGAGCGCTTCGTTCCCGATCCATTCGGCGATCGCGGTGCGCGGCTGTACCGGACCGGCGATCTGGCGCGGTGGCGCGCCGATGGACTGCTCGACTATGTCGGCCGTGCCGACCATCAGGTGAAGATTCGCGGCCACCGCATCGAGCTCGGCGAGATCGAGGCGCGGTTGCGCACGCAGCCCGGCGTCCGCGACAGCGTCGTGGTGGCGCAAGAGCTCGGCGGCGGGCGGCAGCTCGTCGGCTATGTCAGCGGCGACGATGGGCTCGACGGAGCTGAGCTGCGCGCGACGCTCGCGTCGGCGCTGCCGGACTACATGGTGCCGTCGCGCGTCATGGTGCTGCCGCTTCTGCCGCTGACGCCGAACGGCAAGATCGATCGCAAGGCCTTGCCATTGCCCGACACCCGGCCCGCACAGGGACAGCGCATCTCGCCACGTAGTCCCGCCGAGGCCACGCTCGCCGCGATCTGGGCCGAACTGCTCCACCAGCCGGACGTCGGCGTCACCGACAATTTCTTCGAGCTCGGCGGCGACTCGATCATCTCGCTGCAGATGGTCGGTCGCGCACGCCGCGTCGGTCTCGAACTGGACCCGAGAGACGTTTTCCGGCTGCAGACGATCGAGCTGCTCGCGCCGGCCTGCCGAGTGGCGCGGAAAGATCAGCCCGCGATTGCGCTCGCGCGCGGCGCATTGTCTGGGCTGACGAGCGACGAGCTCGCTCGGCTCGGGGTCGACTGGGACCGCATCGAGGACGTCTACCCGCTCTCGCCGATGCAGCAGGGCATGCTGTTCCACAGCCTGCGCGATGCCGGCAGCGGTGTCTACGTCAACCAGATCAGCGTCGAGATCCGCGGGCTGGACGTCGAGCGGCTGCGCAGCGCGTGGCAAGAGGTCTCTGACTCTCATCCGATGCTGCGCACGGGTTTTCTCTGGCGCGAGCTGTCCGGTGCACCGCTGCAGGCCGTCCATCGTGCCGCGAACGCGCCGTTCGTGATGGAGGACTGGCGCGGGCAGGTCGTCGATGAAGCGCGGCTGTCGTCGGCCCTGGCCGCGGAGCGTAACGTCGAGTTCGATCTCGCGGTGCCGCCGCTGCAGCGTGTCCGGCTGCTGCAGCTCGACCACGAGCGCCATCGCCTGATCTGGACCTACCATCACATCCTGATGGATGGCTGGAGTTCGTCCCGCTTCATCGGCGAAATCCTGCAGCGCTATGCCGGGCGGCCGCTCGCGGCTCGTTCAGCGCATTATCGCGACTATGTCGCCTGGCTGCTGGCCCAGGACGCGCAGGCCGCCGAGCGCTTCTGGCGGGGGCAACTCACGGCCTTCGATCAGCCGACGCAACTGGCCGATGCCTTCGGAGCACGGCGCCACGATGCGCACGGGCACCAGCGCTGCTACACGCGGCTCGACGAAGACGCGACCGCGGCCTTGAAGGCGTTTGCTCGGCGCGAGCGCATCACCCTGAACACGCTCATCCAGGGCGTCTGGGCGCTGCTGCTGCAACGCTACACCGGCCAGCAGACCGTCACCTTCGGTGTCACCGTCGCCGGCCGTCCGGCTGGTCTCGACGGGGCCGAGCAGATGATCGGCCTGTTCATCAATACGCTGCCGGTGATCGAGACGCCGTCGCCGGCCACCACGATCGGCGACTGGCTGCGTGCCATGCAGGACCGTAACGCGGCGATGCGCAATTTCGAGCAGACGCCGCTCTACGACATCCAGAGCTGGGCCGGCCGTGCTGGCGAGAGCATGTTCGACAGTATCATCGTGTTCGAGAACTATCCCGTCGACCGGGGCCTGCTGCAGGGCGACGGCTCGCTTCAATTCGGCGAGCTGCGCAATGTCGACGTCACCAACTATCCGATGGACCTGTCCATCATGGTCGAGGATACGCTGCAGGTCGAGTTCACCTATATGCCGAGCCACTTCACGCCGGATCAGGCGGAGCAGGTGAGGGCGCAATTCGAACATCTGCTCGCGGCTATCATGCGAAGTCCGGAAGCCGCGCTCGGCGCAATCGATGCGGCTACCGCTCTGGATGTCCAGCGCGCTGACGCCTGCAATGGCCGGGCGGCGTCTTCCGCGACGCGTCCGCTCGTGCACGAGATGATCAGCGGTCATGCCCAGCGTGACCCGGAACGTGTCGCCCTCACGATCGGCGGCAGGAACGTGTCCTACGGTGAGCTCGATCGTCGTGCCAACCGGCTCGCGCTCCGCCTCGTCGGCGCCGGGCTCCAGCCAGACCAGCGCGTCGGCGTCGTCGTCGCGCGCAACGAAGTGACGATGGCCGCGCTGCTCGCCGTGCTGAAGGCCGGCGGAGCCTATGTGCCGCTCGATCCCGAGCTGCCGCCGAACCGCATCGCCCATCTGATGCGCGATTCCGGGATGAGCATGCTGCTGTCCGGCGCGCATGAGATCGCCGCCACCGAAGGCCTCCAGGCCGTCGATCTGGCCTCGTTCGATTTCGACAGCGGTCCGCACCATGCGCCGGATCCGGGCCTGCATCCGGAGAATCTGGCTTATGTGATCTACACGTCCGGCTCGACCGGGCGGCCGAAAGGCGTCGCGGTCGCGCATGGACCGCTGGCGATGCATTGCCGGGCGACCGCTGCGCTCTACGAGCTCGACGAGCACGCAACCGAGCTGCATTTCCTGTCGCTGGCCTTCGACGGCGCGCATGAACGGTGGCTCACGGTGCTGTCGCAGGGCGCACGGCTGGTCATGCGCGATGCGGAGCTGTGGACGCCGGAGCAGACGGTCGCCGAGCTTCATGCGCAGCGCGTGACGCATATCGGCCTGCCGCCGGCCTACCTGCAGCAGGTCGCCGAATGGGTGGAGCAGACCGGAAATCCGCCGCCGGTGCGGTTGTATTCGTTCGGTGGCGAGGCCATGCCGAAGACCGGCTTCGACAAGGTGAGGCGGGCGCTGAAGCCGCGGATCCTGATCAACGGCTATGGTCCGACCGAGACCGTCGTAACACCGCTGGTGTGGAAGGTCGATGGCAACACGGCATGCGACAAGGCCTATGCGCCGATCGGCATTCCTGTCGGGCGCCGCACCGCCTACATCCTCGATGGCGCGCTGAATCTCGTTCCGGCAGGCGCAGCCGGCGAGCTCTATGTCGGCGGTTTCGGGCTGGCGCGCGGCTACCTCGCCAAGCCAGGCATGACGGCGGAACGCTTCGTGCCGGATCCATTTTCGACGGAGGAGGGCGCACGTCTCTACCGCACCGGCGACCTTGCGCGCTGGGATGCGAGCGGCACGATCGAGTATCTCGGGCGCAGCGACGATCAGGTCAAGGTCAGCGGCTTCCGGATCGAGCTTGGCGAAATCCAATCGACCCTGCTGAGCGACCCCGCAGTCGCACAGGCTACCGTGCTCGTGGTGGCGGGTGCGGGAGGAAATCAGCTCGTGGCCTATGTGGCGCCACGGGCGCCGGGTGACGCCGCCGCTGCTCCGGCCGAGCGGCTGTCTGCAACGCTGATTGCCGCACTGCGCCGGACTTTGCCGGCCTACATGGTTCCGGCCCGCATCATCGTGCTCGAGCGTCTGCCCGCGCTGTCTAGCGGCAAGGTCGATCGCAAGGCGTTGCCCGCGCCCGGTATTGCAGCCGGACGCGCGTTCATCGCGCCGGGAAATCCGGCCGAGGCCGCGATGGCAAAGCTGTGGGCGGAGGTTCTCGGCGTCGCGCAAGTCGGCGTCACCGACAACTTCTTCGAGCTCGGCGGCAACTCGATTCTCAGCCTCAAGGTGATCGCGCGGCTTCGCCGCGACCCGGTCCTCGATGGCGAGATCAAGCTGCGGGATCTCTTGCAGAAGCCGACCATTCGCGCCTTGCTCGGCTCGCCCGCAGCATCATCCACGCGGCCGTCGGCGCTGCTGCCCCTGAGTTCGCCGGTCGATGGCGCGGCGCCGGTGTTCTGCCTTCACGGCGGCTTCGGCACCGTGTTCGACTATGCGCCGCTGGCGCGCCGTCTGGAGGGAGAACGGCAACTGATCGGACTGCAGTGCCGGACGCTGATCGAGCCGTCCTTCATCGATCGCTCGCTGTCGGCGATGGCCGTGGACTATGCCGATGAGATCGTACAGACGCAGAGCGAGGGGCCCTATCATCTGATCGGCTGGTCGCTCGGCGGGCTGCTCGCGGGCCTGGTCGCCGTCGAATTGGAACGGCGCGGCGCGCGGGTCGAGCGCCTGGCGCTGATCGACAGCTTCGTTCCGCATGGCGGCCAGCAGCCGACGCTGCATTGGACTGACGACTTGCTCGCGCTGCTCTCGGTCACGGCGCCGGGCGTGCAGTTGTCAACGATCACGTCGCAGGTGGCGGCGATCCGTTCCGCCGATGCGCCCGCGACGGACGAGGTGATCCGGGGCCTCGTCGCCGATGCGATCGGCACGGCGCCGCTACAGCCGCGCGACGGCCTTCTCGGCATCGACGACATCGTCGCGGCTTTCAGGGTCGGACGCCATCTCGCGCAACTGGCGCAAACGGCCGAATGGCCGACTGATCTCGCTGTCGCGCCCGGCTGCTGGTGGACCTCGGGCCGGCTTCGACAGCGCGATCGGCTCGCGGCGCGGCTGCCGCAGGCGGCAGACCTCGGCGTGATCGGCGACGATCACTTCTCGATCCTGAGCAACGAATCCTTCCTGACGGCGCTCGGCGCGTGGCTGGAGCCGGACCAGGCGGCGCAGACATCGCCGGGTCTGCAGCCCGAACCGGCTGAATGAGGTGATCATGGGCCTTCATCCTGATATCGCGGCGTTGCTCGAGATGATCCAGCTCGGAACGGAAGCCGGCGCGCGCATCCCGTTTCCGCAACTCACGCCGGCGCAGGCGCGCGCCGATTTCGACGCGTCGTCGCCGCTGCTGGATGTCGATCCGCCGCCGCTGGCGTTCGAGAGGCGGCTTGCGCTGCCGATGCGCGACGGGACGGAGATTGCCGCGCGGCTCTATGCAGGGCGGCCGTTGGATGTCGCCGATCCGATGCCCGTGCTGCTCTACATGCATGGCGGCGGCTTCGTCGTCGGCAGCCTCGACTCGCATCAGCCGCTGTGCCGCGGCCTCGCGAGTGACAGCGGCGCGGCGGTGCTGTCGATTGGCTACCGGCTGGCCCCCGAGCATCGGTTTCCGACGGCGTTCGAGGATTGCGTCGATGCGCTCGCCTGGATCGGGCGTGAGGGGCCAGCACTTGGTCTCGACCCGCGGCGGGTCGCGATCGGCGGCGACAGTGCGGGCGGCACGCTGGCCGCGGCGCTGGCAATCGCCGCGCGCGACGACCGGGCCTTGCCGCAGCCTGTCCTTCAGGTCCTCGCTTATCCCGGGCTCAGCCCGCGGCAGATATCTGACTCCTACGAGAAATACGGCTCAGGCTATCTGCTGGAGCGCGCGACCGTGGACTGGTTCTTCGATCATTATCTGCCCGAAGGCACCGATCGCCACGACTGGCGATTTGCGCCGCTGGCCGCGTCCGACCTCACGCGCGTCGCGCCCGCGCTGATCGTGCTGCCCGAGTTCGATCCGCTGGTCGACGAGGGGCGGGCCTATGCCGCTCGCTTGCGCGAGGCCGGCGTCGCCGTGGATCTGAAGGTCTATCCCGGCATGGTCCACGAGTTCCTGCGCATGGGCAACGTCGTTCCGGACGCCTTGCAGGCCCGCGCCGGGATCGGCGCCAAGCTCGCCACCGTCTTCGCCACGCGAATGGGAGCCGCCGACCGATGATGACGTCATCCAATCCAGGCGCTGCCAACGTCGGAAGCCTGCTGCGGCCGTATTGGCTGCTGCTGGCGGCAGCCATCCTGCTTGGCCTGCTCGGCGGCGCCAGCGTTGCGGGTCTGCTCGCCGTGGTGAACCGCGGCCTCTACGCAGGCGCAGGCGACGTCGGCAGCCTGATGGCCTCGTTCGCGGGTCTCTGCATCCTGATCGTGATCGGGTCGGTTGGCTCTGACATCAGCGCCAATATTGTCGGGCAGCGGATCGTAGCCTCGTTGCGCAAGTCGCTGGCCGCCAAGATCCTGATGGCGCCGATCGACCAGCTCGAATCCTATCGGTCGCACCGCCTCATCCCGGTCCTGACCAAGGACGTCGATGCCATCAGCGATTTCGCCTTCTTCTTTCCCGCCTTCCTGGTGTCCGGCGTCATCGTCGCCGGCTGCCTGATCTACCTCGCGGTGCTGTCGTGGCCGTTGTTCCTGGTCACGGCAGCCTTGATCGCGCTCGGGTCGTTCGTCCATTACCTCGCCCGTAAGCGCGGAATGACGGGCTTCAATCTCGCGCGCCAATACGAAGACGATCTGCAGAAGCACTACCGCGCGATCTCCGACGGTGCCAAGGAACTCCGTCTTCATCGCCAGCGCCGGCGCCATGTCCATGTCGATCTGATCGGACGGACGGTCGACCGGATCGGTGACGTGCAGATCAAGGCGATCAATCTGCTGGTGACGGCGCGTGCGCTCGGGACGGTTCTGCTGTTTCTGGTGATCGGGACCGCGCTGGTGCTGCGTCCACTGCTGTGGCCCGACAGCCCGGCCTCGGTGTCCAGCGGCTTCGTGCTGGTGCTGCTGTTCATGCGCGGACCGATCGACCAGTTGATCGGCATGCTGCCGTCGCTCGGCCGCGCCCAGGTTGCGATGCGCCGGATCGCCGAGTTGTCGGAGCGTTTCACCGCCGCAGAGGCTGAACTGCTCGATGATCCCCAGGATCGGACCGCTGAGCAGATCGAATCCATCGAGCTGCGCGGCGTCTCCTATGCATTCCCTGCGTCGTCATCCGAACGCCCTTTTGTCATCGGACCGATCGACCTTCGCATTCGCCGCGGCGAGATCGTCTTCATCGTCGGTGAGAACGGCAGCGGCAAGACGACGCTGATCAAGCTGCTGCTTGGACTCTATGTGCCGGACCGCGGCGTGCTGCTGCGCGACGGCAATCCCGTCGTCAGCGAGACCCGCGATGACTATCGGCAGCTCTTCACCACGATATTCTCGGACTATTTCCTGTTCGACACCCTGGCGCAGCAGAGCAACCAGCCGCCTGACCTCGCACATCGCTATCTCGACCGACTCGAGCTCGCTCACAAGGTCTCGATCGATGGCGGCGCGTTCTCCACCACCGACCTGTCGACGGGCCAGCGCAAGCGGCTCGCCTTGATCAATGCCTGGATCGAGGGACGGCCGGTGCTGGTGTTCGACGAATGGGCGGCCGATCAGGATCCAGCGTTCCGCCAAATCTTCTACACCGAGCTGCTCGCCGACCTCAAACGTCTCGGCAAGACGATCATTGTGATCTCGCACGACGATCGCTACTTCCACTGCGCCGATCGGATCGTGCGTCTGCGCGACGGTCGGATTGACGCCAGCGACGCCGCGGAACGCCGCGAGCCGGCACAAAGGCAGCGCACGCTTACGACTGTTCTGCATGAACCCGCTGCATCGCTTGGAGCATCGAAGCCGTGAGCCGCATCTTTGTAGTTAATCTAAAAACAGCGCTACGGACTTTGTTGTCTTCGTCGTGCCGGCCGATCTACATCCTGAGCGGGAGTGGACAGAGATGACGCCCGTGCAGATCAATGAGAGGGAGGGAGTTCGCATGAGCGCGACCGCGAGCGTTACGGGCAGTATCCGGACATTCCCTGTCGCAACCGACGCGACAATGTCGGTCGTTCGCGACGATGACGGGCTTCGGGTGATCGCGGACGGCGCGCCACTGCTGGCGCTTCGGCCGGATGGCGAACTGACGCGTCTGATCGTGCACGACGGGGTCGATGATTGGCGCCGGCTGTCGCGCGGAGCCGCGGCAATGGCCGAAGCGGTCTTTGCCTGGACGCCGTCGCTGCAGAGGCTCGACCTTGCACTCGACGACAACCCGGCAGCAGCATCGGCCCTTGCGAACGATGGCCTCGCGGTGGTGACCGACGGCAGGCTGGCGCTGTATCCGGACATGGTGATGCAGTTTCGCGAGAACTGGCTGACGGACGCCGCGCGCCCGGCGTTTCCACAGTCCTACGCGATGACCGACGGCAGGCGCCATCCGCGGCGGCCGCCCAAGCCGGTCGGCACCGTCTACGCCCGTTTCATTCCCTGGCTGTCCGACGTCGTCAGCTTTCGCGTCATCGACATCGCTCACGATCTCCCGTTGGTCCACCGCTGGCTCAACGATCCGCGGGTGGACTCGTTCTGGAACGAAGCGGGGGACATCGACAAGCACCGGCAATATCTGTCACGGATCATGTCGGACCCGCACATGGTGCCGCTGATCGGCTGCTTCGGAGATCAGCCGTTCGGCTATTTCGAGCTCTACTGGGCGAAGGAAAATCGTATCGCACCGTTCTACGACGCGGCGGACTATGATCGTGGATGGCACGTGATCGTCGGCGAGGACGGCTTCCGGGGCCGCCGCTTCATCACGGCCTGGCTTCCCTCACTCATGCACTACATGTTCCTCGACGACTGCCGTACCGAGCGCATCGTCGGCGAGCCGGCGGCGGCACATTCCCAGCAGCTCCGCAACCTGGATCTGGCGGGGTTTGCCCGGATCAAGAATTTCGATTTCCCCCACAAGCGGGCAACCCTGGTCATGTTGCTGCGAGAACGCTTCTTCGGCGATCGGCTGTGGCAGCCGGCGGCCAAGGAAGCACCCACAGAAGCCTAGCGCGGACGGAGCATCACCATGTCGTATCATCCTGCCCCTGACTATGATGTCGTCGGCGTCGGCTTCGGGCCATCGAACCTTGCGCTGGCGATCGCACTCGGCGATTGCGTCAGACAGCGGCGCTTGAAATGCCGGTCCCTGTTCCTGGAAAAGCAGCAGGACTTCAAATGGCACGGCGGAATGCTGCTGCCCGGCAGCAACATGCAGATCTCCTTCCTCAAGGACCTGGTATCGCTGCGCGATCCGACCAGTCCGTTCACCTTCGTCAACTACTTGCACAAATCCGGCCGGCTGCTCGACTTCACGAATTGCAAGACGTTCTATCCGAGCCGGATCGAGTTCAACGACTACCTCCGATGGGTCGCAGGCCAGTTCAGCACCACGGTTGCCTACGGAGAAACGGTCGAGTCTGTCGATCCCGTGCATAGCGGTCAATCCGTCACCGCGCTTCGTGTGCTCACGCGCATGGCTGACGGAAAAGAGCGATCACGCGTCACGCGTCACCTCGTGGCGGCCGTCGGCGGCGTGCCGCACATCCCTTCCATATTTCAACCGATCGCGAGGGATCCGCGGGTCGTGCACACCAGCGGCTATCTGAGTTCCTCGCTTGCGGCAGGATCGGATGGCCGGTCGCCGCGGGTGGCGGTCATCGGCGGCGGGCAAAGTGCGGCTGAGGTCACGCTCGATCTGAGCGAGCGGCTTCCGGACGCCCAGATTGATCTGGTCTTCCGTGGGCACGCGCTCAAGCCGGCGGACAGCAGCCCGTTCGTGAACGAGATCTTCAATCCGGACTACACCGATTATTTTCATTCGCGGTCCGATCGGCAGCGCGAGACGATCGTCCGCAGCTTCCGCAATACCAATTATGCGGTGGTCGACCCCGATCTGCTCGATCAGCTGTACCGGATGACGTACCAGCAGCGGGTTGCCGGCGCTCGGAAACTGGCTCTCCATCCGCGCAGCGAGATCGTCGCAGCCTATGCCTCCCCTGAGGGGATGGTGCTCGAGATCGTCAACAAGGACGAAGAGGTTCGCCGCCGGGCCGCGTACGATGCTGTCGTGCTCGCCACCGGCTACGAGCGATCTCCGATCCCGGCGTGTCTTGGTCCGATCAGCCGCTACATCGAATCGGCGTCGCTCGACCGCGACTATCGTCTGCAGACGAGCCCGGCGTTTCGTCCGCGGGTCTACGTGCAGGGCTGCGCCGAAACCTCGCACGGCCTCAGCGACACACTCTTGTCGGTGCTGCCGATGCGGGCACAGGAGATCACACAGTCGCTGGTGTCGGCAACAGCGAGAGAACAGGACGCAGCGCCGTCTCACGACCAGGCTGAGCGCGTGTATTCGTGATGGACGGCCGAATGCAAGCCGCGAGGAGCGCGCCGCGCGCGGCGTCATGAAATGAGACGAAACGATCGGGCCGTCCCTGGCGTGTCGCGGTCGAATTGTCATCGGGGGGCGCCGTGCCTGCAATTGCTGGATTGCCGACATCTCGGGTCGGCCGGCGGGCGCGGTGGAGTGCAGGAATGGAAATGGGTGAGCCGCATCTGCCTGAGCGGGCCGTAACCTTGCTGGTGTCGAGTGAATACGCGCGGCTCGTCGGGCGGACCATGTCGGAACGGCTCGACTACATCGTCGACATCGCCTCGCTGCATACGCGCGACGAGTTGGTGCGGCGGCTGGACCTCGGCCGCGTGGTCGTGCGGCAGGTCGAGAAATGGCTCGCGTTCCATGGGCGCCGTTTGCGGCGTCCGAATGAAAGCATCGATATCGTCATGTGCGGATTGGAGTTTCGGAAGCGGCGTGTCCGGCGCTCCCGGGTGGCGGTACGAACGCGACGATTGAACGGCAGGACGCTCCCCAGGGAGCCAGGCCGAGGCGGCTGAACGGCTCGGGCTCTGCCTGAGCGGCGAGCCCACCGGAGGCTCCCATCGAGGCACTGACGGGACCGCGATGCACACGGAATGCACCGCGGGCCCTATCGCGTCGCATCATGGAAAATGAGACTCGTCGTCAAGGTCGAGGCCGGGCGGGTTGCGCGGGGGCTCGGCTCATCCGCTAGCCTCCGCGGTCGATGGGGGCTCACCGTCGCTCGTCAGAGATGACGCGAGGCGACGGGAAGGTCCACTGCCAACATGGCCAAGAAAACAGTGGCCGGCACACGCTCGTGTGCCCCAGCAATGGGCGACAAGGGAGGAGTTCGATGCACATGCGAAGTGTAGGTATCGCCGTGTTCACGGCGCTTTTGCTGTCCAGCACAGCGTTCGCGCAGGAGAAGATCAAGGTCGGCGTCACCGCGACGCTGGAGGGCACCTATACCGTGCTCGGCGAGGACGGAATGCGCGGACATGTCACCGCGCTGAACGTGTTGGGTAAGAAGGTCGGCGACAAGGAGCTGGAATTCGTCGTCGCGTCGACCGACGCCACGCCGGACTCGGCCGTCCGTGCCGTGCGCAAGCTGATCGAGCAGGACAAGGTGCAGATCCTGCTGTCGCCGCTGTCGGGCGACGAGGGCATCGCCGTCAAGAACTTCGCCAAGACGCACCCCGAGCTGACCTTCGTCAACGCCGCGTCCGGTGCGCAGGAGACCACCTATGTCGATCCTGCGCCGAACTTCTTCCGCTTCAACATGGATGGCGCTCAATGGCAGGTCGGCCTCGGCAAATACGCCTATGAGACCAAGGGCTACCGCAAGATCGCGACCGTCGGCGAGGACTATTCCTTCATCTACACCCAGGTGTTCGGCCTGGCGCTGGAGTTCTGCGGCCTGGGCGGCAAGATCACCAGCCGGCAATGGGTCCCGCTCGGCACCAAGGATTTCGCGTCGGTGATCGCGGCGCTGCCCGATGATGTCGATGCGATCTATCTCGGCCTCGGCGGCGCCGATGCCGTCAACTTCCTCAACCAGTATCAACAGGCCGGCGGCAAGGCGCACCTGATGGGCGGCTCGATCATGATCGACCAGACCATCCTGTCGTCCAAGGGAAATGCCAAAAACGCCCTGATCGGTACGATTGCTGCATCGGGTCAGGCCGATACCTGGGAGGATCCGCGCTGGCAGAAGTTCGTGAAGGCCTATCAGGACTCGTTCCCGCCGGAGAAGCGCTTCCCGAGTCCGTCGCTGCTGGCGACCAACTATTATGGCTCGACCATGGCGTTGATCCTGGCGCTGCGCGAGGTCAATGGCGATCTGTCGAACAACCAGGCCAAGCTCAAGGCGGCGCTGGCGAAGATCGAGATCGATGCCCCCAACGGCAAGATCAAGCTCGACGCCAACCGCCAGGCCATCGGCACCAACTTCGTCACCGAGGTGGTCGACGACGGCAAGGGCGCGCTGTTCAGCAAGGTCGTGAAGGTGATCCCCGACGTCAACCAGACGCTGGGATACGACGCCGCGACCTTCGCCAAGATCGGCCTGCCGAGCCGCACCGTGCCTGAATGTAAGAAGTACTGACCTTTCGACAGGGAGCGGCGCGGCTCGAGCGGGCTCGGGCCGCGTCGTCGCGTCCCTTGCTTTCTGACATGCAATGATCGACGCTGACGAATAATAAAAGCCATTTCGGTGAGGAAGTGATGAGTAGGGCGCTCGCCGTCTTTCATGCTCGCTTCGGCCGTGCGACGGTTTATCAGCTCAATCGGCCATTCAATGTGCATGCCCATCGCGAGGGACATCTGATCTTTCACGTTGGTGGGACGCCGGCCGACATCGACGTCTGCGACCAGCACTATCAGATCGGCGAGGACTGGATCGTCGCGGTCAATCCGTGGGAACCGCACAATTTCCTGCCGAACGACATCGACAACGGCGCCATCTTTTTTGTGCTCTACGTCAATGCGGAGTGGTTCACGCCCTCGGCTGCGCGCGAGCAGGGCCTGCGGTTTGGCCGTACCTGCTTCCGGCGGACTGCCGCGCTCGATCGCTGTATTCGCCGCACCGCAGCGTTGGTATGTGGCGCGCCATCGCTCGGCTGTCTCGACGGCGAGCTGAGGCAGCTCATCGACAGTTGCTACGAGGAAAGCTGGCGCATCTCGGAGCAGATGCCCGAACGGCCATGCGCGGAAGTGACGGACTTTCGTGTTCGCAAGTGCATCAAGCTGATGTCGGACAGTCCGTGCGCCGAGATCGAGCTCGATCACATCGCCCGCGAATCGGGACTGTCACGGCCTCATTTCTATCGGCTGTTCCGCAGCCAGACCGGTGTGACGCCCAATCTCTATCTGAATACGCTGCTGATGGAGCGAGCGCTCGATGCCGTCGTGGCAACGGAAGCGCCGATCGCCGATATCGGCTTCGATCTCGGATTCACCTCGCAAAGCGGCTTCACGCGGTTCTTCGCCGGCAATGTCGGCATGGCGCCGACCGACTATCGCCGCGCTGCAAAAGTGCTGCGCGCCTGACCTGCTGCTGCGCGTTGCGCGAAAAGAGACTGTCGATCAAGTGCGCACTCTCGTCTGCCGCTACACTCTGGGCAACGTGATCCGCAAAAGGATCCGACGAGGGAGGACGAGCGATGGCCGGCAGACCCGGCGATCTTCGGCTGAATGCGCCTTTCCGCTGTGACGACGGATCCGTCCCTCGTATCCTGAGGGAGGGGTGATGAGCCGCTTCATCGAGCGTCACCCGATCTGGTCCCTCATCATTCTCCTCGCCTTGGCGCTGCTGGCGTGGCTGATCTTCGCCGTGTGGCCGCCGGGGCTCGAGGAGGCGATCGGCCGCAAGAAGGTGTTCCTGAGTGCCGTGTTCAACGGCATCACGCTGGGCGGACTGTATTTCCTGGTCGCGAGCGGCTTCACGTTGATCTTCGGCCTGATGCGCAACGTCAATCTGGCGCACGGCTCACTCTATCTGCTCGGCGGCTATGTGGGCTACGGCGTGTCCGCCGCGACCGGGTCATGGATCCTTGCCTTCGCCGCCGCCTTCATCGCCGTGGCGGCCATCGGTGTTCTCCTGCAACTGCTCGTCTTCCGCCGCATGGAGGGGCAGGACCTGCGCCAGACCATGGTGACGATCGGCCTCTCGATTGTGTTCGCCGATCTGATGCTGTGGGCGTTCGGCGGCGACTTCTATCAGATCCAGACGCCGGCCTGGCTGATCGGGCCGGTGCAGCTGCCGCTGATGACGGCGATGAAATCGTCGGGCGAGGCGGTGTTCCTGCAATATCCGCTGGTGCGGCTGGTGATCTTCTGCGGCTCGGTCGTGATCGGCATTGCGATGTGGCTCGCGCTCAACCGCACCCGCGTCGGCATGATCGTGCGGGCCGGCGTGGATGATCGCGAGATTCTGGCGGCGACCGGCGTGCAGATCCAGCTCGTCTTCGTGCTGGTGTTCGCACTGGGCGCGGGGCTGGCCGGCATTGCCGGCGTGGTCGGCGGAACCTTCCAGTCCATCTCACCCGGCGAGGACACGCGCTTTCTGCTGGCCTCGCTGGTCGTCGTCATCGTCGGCGGCATGGGATCGATCCCGGGAGCCGCGCTCGGCGCGCTGATCATTGGGCTCGCCGAGCAGCTCGGCTCGGTCTACATCCCAACCTATGCGATCGTCGTGACCTTCCTGATCATGGTGCTGGTGCTCGCGCTGCGGCCCCAGGGCCTGCTGGCGAGGCGATGAGATGTCGCTGATCCAGGAGGCACGCGCGCGGGAGAGCATGCTGGCAGGCGGCGCCGCACGGCAGCCGGTCGCATGGTCGGCCACCGAGCAGCCCTGGGCCTGGGCGGTCGCCGCGCTGCTGCTGATCATGCCGCTGATCGCCAACGGCTTCTTCCTGATCGAGATCTTCGGCACGACCCTGATCCTCGGCACCATCGCGCTGAGCCTGATGTTCCTCGCCGGTTATGGCGGCATGGTCAGTCTGATGCAGCTGACGATCGCGGGCTTTGCCGGCTACATGGTTGCCGTGTTCGGCGTCAGCGGCAACGCCAATATCAGCCTCGGCTGGCCGTGGTGGTTGGCGACGCCGGTGGCGCTGGTGCTCGCGGTGCTGTTCGGCACGCTGGGTGGTGCGCTGGCGGTGCGCACCGAGGGCATCTACACCATCATGATCACGCTCGCGATCGGCGCGGCGTTCTATTATTTCACCAACCAGAACTGGGCGATCTTCAACGGCCACACCGGCATCAACACGATCGCCACGCCGCATGTTCTCGGCGTCGATTGGCGCACGGATATCGCGTTCTATTACCTGACGCTTGCGGTGGCCGCGCTTTGCTATTTCGCTGTGCTCTATCTATCGCGCGCGCCGTTCGGCCTGGCGCTGCAGGGCGTGCGCGACAATCCCAGGCGCATGGCCGCGCTCGGCTTCAACGTCAATGCGCATCGCATCGCCGCCTATGCGTTCGCGGCCCTGATCGCCGGCATGGGGGGCGTGCTGCAGGTCTGGAACTATCGGCAGATCTCGCCCGGATCGGTCGCGGTCGAGCGCTGCATCGACATTCTCATCGTCGCCGTCGTCGGCGGAATCACCCGGCCGGTCGGGCCGTATATCGGCGCGTTCATCTTCGTCATCCTGCGCACCTTCGCGCTCGACTTCCTGGTCAAGGTCGGGCTCGACGGCAACCGGTTCCGGCTGCTGATCGGGCTCGGCTTCCTCGCCATCGTGTTCTGGTCCTCCGACGGCGTCATCGGCCTCTATGAGCGGTGGCGCAAACGCGGCCAGCGCACGGAGGAGCGGCCCCGTCCGGGAGGTCACGGCCATGGATAGGGTCGCGGACCGGCTCTCAGCGCTCGGCTCGACCGCAGCCCTCGAATTGCGCGGCGTGACGCGGATGTTCGGTGCGCTCGCCGCGCTGACCGACATCACGATCACGGTGCGGCCTGGCGAGCGGCGCGCGGTGCTCGGCTCGAACGGCGCCGGCAAGACCACCTTGTTCAACTGCGTGACCGGCGACTTCCTGCCGACGTCAGGCACGATCCGCTTCTTCGGCGAGGACATCACCGCCTTTCCGCCCTACGAGCGGATCCGCCGCGGGCTGCGCCGCACCTACCAGATCTCGGCACTGTTCCTCGGTCTGTCGGTTCGCGACAATGTCTATCTGGCATGCCGTGGCGTCTCGCGCGCGCGCTTCTCGATGCTGCGTCCCAGCGCCAATGACGCCCTGATGCAGGCGGCCGAGCGCCTGATCGAGGCCGTGCATCTGACGTCCGTGCGCGATCAACTGGTTTCGGAGCTCGCCCATGGCCAGCAGCGGCAGCTCGAGATCGCGCTGGCGCTGGCCGGTGCGCCCCGATTCATCCTGTTCGACGAGCCGGCGGCGGGTCTGTCGCCGACCGAACGGCGCGAGCTGGTCGAGATTCTGACGTCGCTGCCGCCGCACATCGGTTACATCATCATCGAGCACGACATGGACGTGGCGCTGCGCGTCGTCGAGAGCGTGACGATGATGCACAACGGCCGCATCTTCAAGGAGGGCGCACCGCAGGAGATCGAATCCGATCCGGAGGTGCAGGAGCTCTATCTCGGAGGAGGCCATGAATGATATCCGCCGCTCCGCGCCTGCGCTCGAGGTCCGCGGCCTCGACGTCTACTACGGCCATTCGCATGCGCTGCAGGGCGTCGACCTCCGGCTCGACAGCGGAGTGTTCTCGCTGGTCGGCCGCAACGGCATGGGCAAGACGACGCTGTGCAAGGCCATCATGGGCCTGCTGCGGCCGTCCGGAGGGACGGTGCGGCTGCGGGGAGAGGATATCACGGGCCTCAATCCCGCGCGCATCGCGCGGCTCGGCGTAGGCTACGTGCCGCAGGGGCGGCGTCTGTGGCGCTCGCTCAGCGTCGACGAGCATCTGCGGCTCGCGGCCGGCCAGCGCCGCGGCGCCTGGACTGTCGAGCGCGTCTACGAGACGTTTCCGCGGCTCGCCGAGCGCCGCAACAATGGCGGCGGGCAGTTGTCCGGCGGCGAGCAGCAGATGCTGGCGATTTCGCGCGCGCTGCTGACCAATCCGCAGCTGCTGATCATGGATGAGCCGACGGAGGGCTTGGCGCCGGTGATCGTCGCCCAGGTCGAGGAGATGCTGATCCGGCTCGGCCAGGACGGCGACATGGCGGTGCTCGTGATCGAGCAGAACATCGGCGTTGCAACCGCAATCTCGGCCCGCGTCGCGATCATGGTCAATGGCCGCATCAACCGCATCATCGACTCGGCCCGGCTCGCCGCCGACCGCGAGCTGCAGCAGCGCCTGCTCGGCGTCGGCCAGCATGCCGGCGACGAGACGGATCTCGGCACGGGGCAGGACGGCGACGCGCCCGCCGCACGTGCGGCGGCGCCAACGACGCCGAAAGCTGCGCCCGTCAAGGTTTACGTCTCCAATCCCGTGCTGCCGACGCGCTGGTCGCAGCCGGTGCCGATCGCGCAGATCGAGGCCAAGGCGCGCACGCTCTCCACCAGCGTCAGCCGGCTTGACGAGGCCGCGCGCCAGGGCCGTGAGCGCGCCGTGCCGATCGCGTCAGGTCCGCCCGCGGTGATCGTCGCCGGCACGCTCGACACCAAGGGTGACGAACTGCGCTTCATTCGCGATCTCGTCGCGAGCCACGGGCTGCGCACCCGGCTGGTCGACGTCTCCACCAGCGGACGCCATACGAGCTGCGACGTCTCGGCCCAGGAGGTCGCGCTCAATCATCCGCGCGGCGGCTCCGCCGTGTTCGGCACCGATCGCGGTGCATCCGTCACCGCGATGGCCGACGCGTTCGCGCGCTGGCTGCGTCGGCAGGACAATGTCGCAGGTATCATCTCGGCGGGCGGCTCCGGTGGAACGTCGCTGGTCGCACCTGGCATGCGCGAGCTCCCCGTCGGCGTGCCCAAGCTGATCATCTCCTCGGTCGCCTCGGGAGACGTCGGCGCCTATGTCGGGCCGGCCGACATCGCGATGATGTACTCGGTCACCGACGTCCAAGGACTCAATTCGATTTCGCTGATGGTGCTGAGCAATGGCGCGCATGCGCTTGCCGGCATGGTGATGGCGCGCGAGCAACGGTCCGCTGTCGCTGATCGCACCCGACCGCAACGTCCCGCGATCGGCATCACCATGTTCGGCGTGACCACGCCGGCGGTGCAGAAGCTCACCGCCGAGCTGCGCGACGACTACGAGTGCCTCGTCTTCCACGCCACCGGCGTCGGCGGCCGCTCGATGGAGAAGCTGGTCGATTCCGGCATGCTCGCCGGCGTCATCGATCTCACCACGACCGAGGTCTGCGACCTGCTGATGGGCGGCGTGTTTCCGGCAACCGAGGATCGCTTCGGCGCGATCATCCGCACCCGCGTCCCCTATGTCGGCTCGGTCGGCGCGCTCGACATGGTCAATTTCGGTGCGCCCGAGACCATTCCGGAGCGCTATCGCGACCGCAAGTTTCATGTCCACAACCCGCAGGTCACGCTGATGCGGACGACGGCGGCGGAGAACGCGCAGATGGGGCGCTGGATCGGCGAGCGGCTCAACCGCATGGACGGGCCGGTCCGGTTCTTCCTGCCCGAGAAGGGCGTGTCGGCCCTCGATGCACAGGGACAGCCGTTCTTCGATCGCGAGGCGGACGAGGCGCTGTTTCGCAGCCTCGAACAGACGGTGCGGCAGACCTCGAACCGGCGCCTGATCCGCGTGCCGCATCACATCAACGACAATGAGTTCGCAGCAGCGATCGTCGGTGCCGTCAGGCCGATGCTCGGGCGGCTGCCGGCGCGGCGCAGACAGGCGAGGTGATGGTGATGCCGAGATATGAGCGCGCACCGCTGCTGAAGAAGTTTCGCGACATGGTGCGCCGTGGCGTGCCGATCATCGGCGGCGGCGCCGGCACCGGCCTATCTGCCAAATGCGAGGAGGCCGGCGGCATCGACCTGATCGTGATCTACAATTCCGGCCGCTATCGCATGGCCGGCCGCGGTTCGCTCGCCGGCCTGATGGCCTATGGCGACGCCAATGCCATCGTGGTCGAGATGGCCAGCGAGGTGCTGCCGGTGGTGAAGTCGACCCCGGTGCTCGCGGGCGTCAACGGCACCGACCCGTTCCGCGACATGGATGTGTTCCTCGACGAGCTGAAGTCGCTCGGCTTCTCCGGTGTGCAGAACTTCCCAACCGTCGGCCTGATCGACGGCACTTTCCGCGCCAACCTCGAGGAGACGGGCATTTCCTACGCGCTGGAGATCGACATGATCGGGCGCGCGCACGACAAGGACCTGCTGACGACGCCTTACGTCTTCAATGAAGCCCAGGCCGCGGGCATGGCGATCGCGGGCGCGGACATCATCGTCTGCCATCTCGGTCTGACAACCGGCGGCTCGATCGGCGCGCAGACCGCGCCCAAGCTCGAAGACTGCCCCGGCCTGATCGACAGCTGGGCCTCGGCCGCGCTCAGCGTCAACCCGGAGATTCTGGTTCTGGCCCATGGCGGCCCGATCGCGGAGCCGTCCGACGCCGACTTCATCATGAAGCACACCAAGAACTGCCACGGCTTCTACGGCGCCTCCTCAATGGAGCGGCTGCCGGTGGAGCGGGCGCTGACGGAGCAGGTACGACATTTCAAGGCAATCAGCGCGCGGCCACGCCGCGTCTGAGGTGACAACACGATATCCGGCAGCCCTGGCGCCTGGCGCCACGCTCGCCGGACGGAGACTGAGGGAGGAATGAGATGTCCGGGGTTCTGATCGGTGAGCTGATCCTTTGGCTGATCATCGCGATCATCGTCATCGTGGTCGCAGTCTACATCGTCAACTGGCTGTATCATCGTTCGTCGAAGGAGGTCTCCTTCGTCCGAACCGGTTTTATGGGTGAGCGCGTCGTCATCAATGGCGGCGCCTTCGTGATGCCGTTCATCCACGACTATACGCCGGTCAACATGAACGTGCTGCCGATGGGAATCACGCGCGCGAAGCAGGACGCCGTGATCACGCGTGACCGCATGCGGGTCGACGTCGAAGCCGACTTCTACGTGCGTGTGCAGCCGACCAGGGAAGCGGTGTCGATTGCGGCCGCGACGCTCGGCCGGCGCACGCTCGAACCGGAAAAACTGCACGCGTTGCTCTCCGGCAAGTTCATCTCCGCCCTGCGCGCGGTCGCGGCCGAGATGACGATGGAGCAGATGCATGAGCAGCGCGGCGACTACGTGTCCCGTGTGAAGGCGGCCGCCTCCGAGGCGCTGGCGCAGAATGGCCTGGAGCTGGAATCGGTCGCGATCACCGATCTCGACCAGACCGACCTCGAATTCTTCAACCCCTCGAACCGGTTCGATGCCGAGGGCCTGACGCGGCTGATGGAGGACATCGAGAGCAAGCGCAAGCTGCGCAACGACATCGAGCAGGACTCGATGATCAAGATTCGCACCCGCAACCTCGAAGCCGAGCGCGAGGCGCTCGATATCGAGCGCGAGAGCGAGACGGCGCGGCTGGAGCAGGAGCGCGACATCGAGATGCGCCGCGCCCTGCAGCGGACGGAAGTGGCGCGCGAGCGGGCGCTGCGCGAGACCGAGGCCGAGCAGGCACAGATCATGGCGCGCGAGGCGATCGAGAAGGCGCGGATCGCGAACGAGCTGACGATTGCCGAGGCCCGAATCGCGGCCGAGCGCGACACGCGGCAGCGCGAGATCGAGCGGACGCGTGCCGTCGAAGAGAGGGAGCTGCTGGCGCGCGAGGATATCGAGAAGGCTCGTATCGCCAATCAGCGGGCCATCGATGCCGCGCGGATCGAATCCGAGCGCGAGGTGCGCCAACGCGATATCGAGCGGACCCGCACCATCGAGGAAGCAGAGATCGCGGCGCGCGAGGCGGTCGAGAAGGCGCGGATCCAGCAGGATCGCGTCGTCTCCGATGCGCGCATCGCCAATGACGAGGAGACACGCCGCCGCGAGATCGAACGCACCCGCGCGGTCGAGCAGGCGGAGATCGCCGCGCGCGAGGCGACCGAGAAGGCGCGCATCGCGCAGACCATGATCGTCAATCTGGAGCGCATCAGCTCCGACGAGCGCACCCGCGCCACCGAGATTGCCCAGGTGCGCAACATCCAGGAGGCCGAGATCGAGGCGCAGAAGGCGGTCGAGGCCGCCCGGATCGCGCGCGAGCAGGCATTGTCGGCAGAACGGATCGCTGCCGAGCACGCCACGCGCAAGCTGGAGATCGAGCGCAACCAGGGCGTCGAGATCGCCGGCATCGCCGCGCGCGAGGCGACGGAAGCCAGCCGCATCGCGCAGGAGGAGCGGGTGCGTGCGCTGGAGATCGCGCGCATCCGGACCATCGAGGAGGCGGACATCGCCTCGCGCGAGGCGATCGAAGCGGCCCGCATCGCCCAGGAGCTGGCTGTAACAGCCAAGCGGATCCAGTCGGAGAAGGAGACGCGCAGCCTGGAGATCGAGCGCACGGAGGCCGTCGAGGCCGCCGATCTGAAGCGTCGGGAGGCGGTCGAGCGGCGTCGCATCGAGGTCGAGCTGGCGCTGGAGGCCGAGCGCATCGCCTCGTCGCGGACGCGCGAGGTGCTCAACATCGACCAGAAGAAGGCGATCGAGCTCGCCGACGAAACCCGCGTGATCGAGCTCGCTGCCAAGCGCGCCGAGCGCATCGATGCGGATCGCCAGGTCAAGGAAGCCGAGATCGTCGCGCGCAAGCAGGTCGAGACCGCCGATGTCTCGCGCGAGCAGGCGCTGGAGGCTGTCCGGCTGGAGCGTCGCCGGGCGATCGAGCAGCTCGAGGTCGCGCGCGTCCAGTCGCTGCAGGAGGCCGAGATCGCGGCCCGTGAGGAGGTCGAACGCGCCCGCATCGCCTCCGATCGCGGTCTCGACGAGGCCCGCATCGGCCGCGAGCGCGAGCTGCGCAAGCTCGAAGTCAATCGCGAGAAGGACGTCGAGACTGCGCTGATGGAGAAGGCGATCGCGCTGTATCAGAAGTCGCTGGAGGAATCCGCGGCCAAGGTCGCGGCCGAGGAGGCGCGCACGCGCGCAACGGAAGCGGCAGAGAAAGTGGTCACCGCGCGCGAGAGCGAGATCGCCCGCCGCCGTAAGACCGTCGAGGTGCTGCTCGCCGAGAAGCAGGCCGAAGAGACGCGGATCGCGGCCGAGGCCGAGCGGGTTCGTGCCGCGGTCGAAGCCGAAGCGCAGAAGCTGCTCAACGAGGCCGAGAACGTCCTGACCGATCAGGCGCGCTACTCGCTGTTCCGGCGCAAGCTGCTCGACCGCATCGAGGGCATCGTGCGCGAGAGCGTCAAGCCGATGGAGAAGATCGAGGGCATCCGCATCCTGCAGGTCGACGGCTTGAACGGCAATGGCGGCAACGGCAATGGCGGCCGCAGCGCGACCGACGAGGTGATCGACTCCGCGCTGCGCTACCGCGTGCAGGCGCCGCTGATCGACTCCATCCTCTCCGACATCGGAGTCGAGGGCGGCAGCCTCGCCAAGATGCCCGGCCTGATCCGCGAAGCCAGGGACATGCAGGGCATCCGGAAAGAGACGTCCGCGCGCAAGGATGCAGGCGGCGGAGGTGGAGCAAATGATGCCAGCCCATCGGAGCCGCCAGCCGACCGCGGTCCGCGCAAGAAGGGGTGAGGCACCATGGCGAGAGTCTACGTCTCCACCGTCGTCAATGCCCGCAACGACCGGGTGTGGGCGCGGGTGCGCGATTTCAACGGCCTGCCGAACTGGCATCCGGCGATTGCCGAGAGCCGCATCGAGGGCGGCGAGCCCGCCGACAAGATCGGCTGTGTCAGGGATTTCAGGCTGCGCAATGGCGACCGCATCCGCGAGAAGCTGCTCGGCCTGTCCGACTACGACATGTTCTGCACCTATTCGATTTTGGAATCGCCGATGGGCGTGTCGAACTACGTCGCGACCTTGCGCCTGACGCCGGTTACCGACGGCGACAAGACCTTCCTGGAATGGACCGCCGAATTCGACTGCGCCCCGGAGCGCGAGGCCGACCTGGCCGGCTCGATCGGCGGCGGCGTGTTCCAGGGCGGCTTCGATGCGCTCAAGCGGGCGTTCGGAGGCTGACGCCGTGCCGCACGTCGTCAAGAGCACCATCATCGACGCGCCGACTGACCGGGTGTGGGAGGTGCTGCGCGACTTCAACGGTCATGATCGCTGGCACCCGGCGGTGGCGACCTCGGCGATCGAGCGCTCGCAGACGTCCGACAAGATCGGCTGCGTCAGGCGCTTCCGGCTCAAGGACGGGTCGGAGTTGCGCGAGCAACTGCTGGCGCTGTCCGATCTCGAACAGAGCTTCAGCTACTGCCTGCTCGACACGCCGATCCAGCTGTTCAACTACGTCGCCCATGTCCGGCTGCTGCCGGTCACCGATGGTGATCGCACCTTCTGGCACTGGGAGAGCCGCTTCACGACGCGGCCCGAGCAGGCCGAGGCTCTGACGCGCATGGTGGCGGAAGACATCTACCAGGCCGGCTTCGAGGCGATCCGATCGCATCTGAAGCAGGCGGCATGAGCAAGAGGTGAACCGATGCCGGTCACGGTGAAGACGTTTCAGGCCGCGAGCGACGCGGCGTCGGCGCTGTCGTCCGATCGCGCAGCCCGCTATCTCGGCGGCGGCACGCTGGTGATGCGCGATCTGAACGAAGGCGACGTCTCGATTGCGACCGTGGTCCGCGCGACCGACCGCGCGCTGCAGAGCATCGATGCGGCGGGCGCGCGCATCCGCATCGGCGCCGCGGTCACTTTTGCCCGCGTGCTGGCCGAGCGCGAGCTTGCGTTCCTGCATCCGGCGGCGCGCTCGATTGGCGGGCCGGCGGTCCGCAACATGGGCACCGTCGGCGGCAATTTGTTCGCACCTGCGCCATTCGGCGATTTCACCGTGGCGCTGCTGGCGCTGGACGGCACGGTCTCGGTGCAGGGCGGCTTCGGCGTCAGGGACATGCCGCTGGAAGAGTTTCTGCAGTCGCGCGATCGCCAGGCTGGTGCGCTGGTCGTCGCGGTCTCCTGCATTCGGCCGGCATCGGTGGATGCGTTCCGGTATCGCAAGATCGCCCGCATCAAGCCGAAGGGCGGATCTGTGATCACGATCGCGGCGCATGTTCCCCTCGGCGGCGGTCGCGTGACGGGGGCCCGGATCGCGCTGGGATCGATGGCCCCGACCGCCATCCGCGCCAAGGCGGCCGAGCGCGCGCTCGAAGGCCGGCCGCTCGATGCGACCGCGATCAGCGCGGCGGCTGCGGCGGCGGGCGAGGGGACGGCTCCCACGGACAATTCGCTGGCCAGCGCGTGGTACCGCCGCGAGGTCGCGGGCGTGCATCTGCGGCGGCTGTTGTCGGGGCAGGAGAGCTAGGCCATGACAAAGACTCCCCTTCAATTCCGGCACAACGGCCGCGACGTCGCGCTGTTCGTCGAAGGTGGCACCAACCTCCTGGTCGTGCTACGCGAGATGATCGGCGACGTCACGCCGAAATTCGGCTGCGGCCAGGGCGGCTGCGGTGCCTGCACGGTGCTGATCGATGGCGATGCTCATCTCGCGTGCCTGACCCTGGCGGAGTCCGTCGAGGGCCGTGCGGTCGAAACGCTCGACGGCATCAAGGCCGGGCCGAACCTGCATCCACTGCAGCGGGCGTTCGCCGACGGCTTCGCCGCGCAATGCGGCTATTGCACGCCAGGCATGATCATGGCGGCCAAGGCCCTGCTCGACAAGACCCCGCAGCCGAGCCGCGAGCAGGTCGTTGAGGCCATCTCCGGCAATATCTGCCGCTGCACCGGATACGAGCCGATCATCAATGCGGTGTTGGCGGCGGCCGCGTCGCTGCGCGCGAGCGCGTGAGGAGAGATCGCCATGCTGGAATTGCGCAAGGACATCTTCGCCGACGAGCGCGACGACAATCTCAACGAGGTCGGCAAGGGCACCCAGCGCCAGGACATGCTGGGCCATGTCACGGGAACCTCGACCTATTTCAACGATCACAAGCTGCAGGGCATGCTGCATCTGAAGGTCGTCAGATCCACGCAGCCGCATGCGCGGCTGCGCCGCATCGACACCAGCGAGGCCGAGCGGAGCGAGGGCGTGCGGCGGATCATCCGCGGCGCCGACGTGCCGCGCAATCTGAATACGCTGCTCAGCCTGATCAATTTCGGCAAGGACGACGAACCGACGCTCGCCGTCGACAGGGTGCGGTACCGCGGCGAGCCGATCGTCGCCGTGGTCGCCGAGACGCCGCGCGCGGCGGCCGAGGCGGCGGCCAGGGTACGCGTCGACTATGAGACCTTGCCGGCGGTGTTCGACGTCGAGGAGGCGCTAAAGCCGGGGGCGCCCGTCGTCAACGAGACCTATCCGAAGAACACATTCACCTATCACGAGCGCTACGATCATCAGAAGCTGCGCTTCGGCGACGTCGAGCGTGGCTTCTCCGGCGCCGATCATGTCTTGGAACAGCGCTACCAGATGTCTCCGATCGAGCATGCGCCGGTCGAGACCAACGGCTCGATCGCCGCGCCCGACACCAACGGCCGCTACGTGGTCTATACCTCGACCCAGGCGCTGTTCTTCTCGCTCGACACCTGCGCCAAGATCCTCGATCTGCCGTCGAACACATTCCACTTCATCGGCGGCACGGTCGGTGGCGGCTTTGGTGGCAAGGTCGACACGCTGACCGAGCCGCTCGCCATTCTCGCTGCGATGTTGACGGGGCGCCCGGTGTGCTACGTGCTCGGGCGAGAGGAGGAGATGCAGTTCGGGCCGCCCCGCGGCGCCGAGCGCATCTACATCAAGGACGGGGTCATGCGCGACGGCCGCATCGTGGCGCGCCAGATCCGCGGCTATTTCGACTCTGGCGCCTATACGCGGCTGTCGAGCTACGCGGTGGTCAAATGTGCCGCGCACCTGCCGGGGCCCTACACGATCCCGAACGTCCATGGCGACATCTACTGTATCTTCACCAACCGCACGCCGGCCACCGCGATGCGCGGCTTCGGCATCACCGGCATGGACTTCGCGCTCGAATGCCAGATGGACAAGCTCGCGCATCTGATCGGCATGGATCCGATGGAGTTCCGCATCCTCAACGCCTATCGCGACGGCGACATGAAGGCGCATCGCCGCGAGGCCAAGAACACCGCGCTGATCGAATGCGTCCAGGTCGCGGCCGAGAAGGCCAAGTGGCCGATCCGGGAGGAGTTCCGGCGCATGTCCTCGCGCAAGGATGGCGGCGGAGCGCGGGCGGCCGTTCCCTCCACGCCGCGTGAGCCGGTGAGCGCGCGGCCTGCGCCGGCGCAGCAGCGCACGAGCTATGACCGGGGGCTCCCGGTTTCTCCACCTCCTGAGCCGCCGTCACCACCCCCACAGAGCCCGGCACCGGCTCCCGCACACGGCGCGACGCGGTTCTCGTCGGTATTCGGCACGAGGAGGCGCTGACATGACCAGGCACCGCGGCCGCGGCATGGCGGCGATCAACTATCCCATCGGCATGAATCTCGGCGGCGATCCGAGCCAGGCGCTGGTGCACTCCAATCCCAGCGGCAAGTTCACCGTGGCGCTGTCTTCGATCGATCTCGGACAGGGCATGAAGTCGGTGACGCGGCAGATCTGCGCCGAGACGCTCGGCGTGCCGGTCGAGGACGTCTATGTCGACACCGCCGATTCCGACACCGGCCCGCATTGCATGGGCTCGTTCGCCTCGCGCGGCACGCATCGCGTCGGCAATGCCGTGATGGCTGCCGCCAAGGAGGCGCGCGGCGTCATGATGGAGGCGGCGGCCGAGGAGCTCGAGGTCAACGCCAGCGATCTCGAGACCGATGGCCGCGGCAACATTCACGTCAAGGGCGCGCCGCATCGCTCGATCTCGGTGAAGGACGTCGCCATCGCCGCGCAGTTCCGTCAGGGCAAGACGATCTCCGGCCGCGGCATCTTCCTGGTGCCGCTGTCGGAGGTGGATCCTGAGACCGGCGAAATGTCCCCGGCGACCTGCTACGCGCATGCGTGTCTCGTTGCCGAGGTCGAGGTCGATGACGAGACCGGCGAGGTCGGTGTGGTCAGGATGGACAGTGCCTATGAGCTGGGACGCGCGCTCAATCCCCGCCTCGTCGAGCAGCAGCTGGTCGGCGGCGCCTGGATGGGCATGAGCCACGCGCTCTACGAGACGACGGAGCCGTATTACCCGGACCCGAAGCAAGGACCGCGCGACTTCGTCGAATACCTGATGCCGGGACCTGGCGACATCTGTCCGCACGACATCGCCGTGCTGGAGCGGCCGGCGCCCGACGGGCCGTTCGGCGGCAAGGGCCCTGGCGAAATGTGCGCCAATCCGGTGCTCCCTGCCATCGCGAATGCGATCTTCAACGCCGTCGGCGTGCGCATCGACGAGCTGCCGATCACGCCGGAGAAGGTGCTGCGCGCGATCAGGGCCCAGGGTGGCGCCCGGCCACAGACGCGGCGGTGACGCAGCATGGTGGTCCGCAGCAACATCGTCGGCATCGACTCGCCGCAGGCGCTGGAAAAGGCACTGCGGGCGGCCTACTATCTCGCCGATGACGGGCTCTCGACCGCGGCCTATCTCGCCCTCGCGCTGGGCAAGCCGCTGCTCTTGGAAGGCGCACCCGGCGTCGGAAAAACCGAGGCGGCGAAGGCGATCGCTGCAGTGCTCGGCCGCAAGCTGATCCGGCTGCAATGCTACGAAGGCATCGACGCCGCGGCGGCGCTCTACGAGTGGAACTATCCGCGCCAGATGCTCGCGATCCGCCAGGCCGGCGAGGAGAGCATCGACATCTATGGTGAGACGTTCCTGATCGAGCGGCCGATGCTGGCCTGCCTGCGTGCGCCCGACTCGACGGTGCTGCTGATCGATGAGATCGATCGCGCCGACCAGGAGTTCGAGGCGTTCCTGCTCGAATTCCTCTCCGACTTCCAGATCTCGATTCCAGAGCGCGGCACGATCCGTGCCGCCGAGCGGCCGATCGTGGTGCTGACCTCGAATCGGACTCGTGACCTGCACGAAGCGCTGCGCCGCCGCTGTGTCTATCATTGGATCGACTATCCCGATGCGGAGCGCGAGGCGCGGATCGTGATGATGCGGGCCTCCAGTGTTGCCGAAGCGACCGCGCGGGCCGTGGTGGCTGCAGTGGCGAAGCTGCGGCGCGAGCCGCTGAGCAAGGCGCCCGGGATTGCCGAGGCGGTTGATTGGGCGGAGGCGGCGACGCTGCTCAACCAGACCGGCGCACGCTGGCCCGATGCGTTCAAGCGCGCGATTGGCGTCGCGCTGAAGGATGAGGAGGATCTGTCCTTCATCGCGCCGCGGCTCGATGCGATGCTCGCGGAGGCGATGACATGAGCGAGCCCCGCCTGCCGCAGGTGACTGAGATCTTCGTGACGTTCGCTGCGCTGCTGCGGCGGAACGGCTTCGCGATCGCACCCGAGCAGACCACCGCCTTTCTCGCTGCGATCGAACTGCTGGGGCCGACCAGCCTCGACGATATCCGGCGGGCCGGGACGGCGACCCTAGCGCCGCCGCCCGAGCGGCTTGCGACCTACAATCTGCTGTTCGACATCCATTTCGGCGTTGCCGAGGCGACGGCCTTCGGCGAGAGCGACAGGCAGGATGATGTCGTGCGTCTCCAGGAGGAAGGGAGCGGCGCTGTCGATCCCGATATCGCCGAGGAGCAGAACGAGTCCGGTCTGGCGGCCACGCGTGCCGAGGCGCTGGTCGCGCGCCGCTTGGCTGCGACCACAGGCGGCAACGTCCTGCAGCGTCTCGCGCGCCAGGCGCGTGCCAAGCTGCCGAAGCGGCGCGGCCATCGGCGCATGCGCGCGCGGCGCGGCAGTTTCGTCGACCTGCGACGGACCCTGCGTGAGAGCGTAAGGCGCGACGGTGAGGTGCTGTCGCTGCGGCGGCTGAAGCGACGGCCTCGATTGCGACGATTGCTGCTGCTGATCGATGTCTCCGGCTCGATGAAGGCGCGGACCGAGGACAACATGCGGCTCGCCCACGTGCTGGTGCAGGCCGTACCCCAGGCCGAGGTGTTCACGCTTGGGACACGGCTGACACGTGTGACGCGGCCCTTGCGGCTCAAGCGGCGCGAGCAGGCGCTGCTCGCTGCCTCTCATCTCGTCAGCGACTGGGACGGCGGCACGCGTATCGGCGAGGCGCTGCAGGCCTTCCTCGCGGTGCCGCGGTTCTCGACCTACGCGCGGGGCGCCGCCGTGCTGGTCATCTCGGATGGGCTCGAGCGTGGTGACCATCACGTGCTCCGTGACGCCGTGTGGAAGCTGTCGCTGCGCGCCTGGCGCCTGAGCTGGCTGACGCCGCTCGCGACGGGGCCCGGATTCAAGCCTCAAACCGAGGCGTTGCAGGCGATTGCGCCATTCGTCGACGACATCGCAGCCGGCGGGTCGGACGAGGCCATCGTCGCGCATGTGCTGTCGCTGGCACAGAGGAGGGCGGCATGACCGGATACGTCGATGCACATCATCACATCTGGCGGCAGGCCGATCTGCCCTGGCTGGTCGGGCCGATGCAGCCGCGGATTTTTGGCCCCTACGAGCCGATCCGGCGCGACTACGCGATCGGGGAATATCTCAACGACATCGCCGGCAGCGGCGTCAGGAAGTCGGTCTATGTGCAGACCAACTGGGCGAAGGACGGCTTCGAGGACGAGGCCGCCTGGGTGCAGCGAACTTCTGAGCAGCATGGCTTTCCGCATGCGATCGTCGCCTATGCCGATCTGAGCGTCGACGATGCGCGGCCGCAGTTCGACCGGTTGGCGCGCTACCCGCTGCTGCGCGGGGTCCGGATGCAGCTCCACTGGCATGAGAACCCGCTCTATCGTTTCGCTTCGTCACCAGACCTTTGCAGCGATAACCATATCCGCTCCAACATCGCGCGGCTCGCCGACTACGGCTGGTCCTTCGACCTGCAGGTTTTCGCGCCGCAGATGGCTGGCGCCGCGGCGCTTGCCGAGAGCTGTCCGTCCGTGACTTTCATCCTTCAGCACGCCGGCATGCCGGAGGACCTGTCCGCACATGGTCGCGATCAATGGCGAGCCGGAATGCAGCGGCTGGCGAACTGCAGCAACGTCGTCAGCAAGCTCTCGGGCCTCGGCACCTTCATTCGCCGCAACGATCCGGCGCATGTTGTCGAGGTGGTGCGGGAGACGATCGGAATGTTCGGGCCCGAGCGCTGCCTGTTCGGTTCGAATTTTCCGATCGAGAAGCTCTGGACCGACTATCGCGCACTGGTGGGAGCCTATGAGGCTGCCATCCAAGACCTCGACGAGCATGCACGCGCGCAGGTCATGGGAGGGACGGCGCAGCGCGTCTATCGGCTGGGATGATACCGCCTGCAACGACAACAAAAGCAACAGGGAACGCTCATGGCGCTGGAAATCAAGATTCTCGACTATGGTGACATCGAGCTCGAATCGAGCTTCCTCGTGCTCGGTCGTGATTGCGGCCGCACCCGCCGGGTGCTGACGCTCGGCTTCCTGATCCTGGGCGGCCCGTATCCGGTCGTGGTCGATACCGGCTACCGCTCCAACCAGATCATGGAGACGCTGGGCATGCGCGGGCTGCAGTACCATGAGAACATGATCGAGAACCAATTGGCGCGCCACGGCGTCCGCATGGGCGACGTCCGCTATGTCTGCCACACCCATCTGCACATCGATCATGCCGGCAAGGACGACCTGTTCCCGATGAACACGACGGTCGTGCTCAACCGCCGCGAGCTCGAATACTCCGTCTCCGGCCTGATGCATCCGCAATATCCGGCGCCGGACATCAAGCATCTCATCGACCGGCTGCACACCAAGAGCGCGCTGCGCTTCCTCGACCTCGAGCTCACCGGGCCGGTCGAGCTGATGCCGGGCGTCTATTGCGATGCTGCGAACGCCCATACCGAGGGCTCGATGAACATCCACGTCCACACCGCCGACGGCATCGCCACCATCTGCGGCGACGTCATCTACGATTTCAACGACCAGATCGTGACGCCGTTCAACGAGATCCAGGATGGCGAGCCGCGCACCACCGGCAATCACGGCACCACCAAGCGTGCCGAGAAGGCGGCGATCAAGAAGCTGTTGTCGAGCTCGCGCTATCTGCTGCCGGTGCATGATCGTCCCGCCAAGATCGAAGGCGGCGTCGTAACGGGGCGGCTGCACGACCAGGTGCCGGGCCCGATCGTGCAGTCGCTGCCGCAGCGGCACTGGTTCCCGGCGTGATCCGCACGAGGCACAACGATGACACACGTGACCTTGCGCCCTGAGTTCGAGACCCTGGTCGACCCCTACGCGCCGGTGGCGCAGGTGGCGACCGGCTTCGAGTTCACGGAGGGGCCGATCTGGCATCCCGTCGAGCAGTTCCTGCTGTTCTCCGACATGCCGGCTGATGTCCGCCGCCGCTGGGATGCGAAGCGCGGCGTGGTCGAGATGCGGCGGCCCTCGAACAAGTGCAACGGCATGACCTATGATGCCGAGCTCAACCTGATCGTCTGCGAACACGCGACGTCGTCGCTGGTGCGCGAGCGTCCCGACGGCCGCCGCGAGATCCTGGCGTCGCATTTCGAGAACCAGGAACTCAACAGCCCCAACGACGTGTGCGTCCACTCGAGCGGGGCGATCTACTTCTCCGATCCGTGGTATGGCCGCATGCCGGTCTATGGCGTGGAACGGCCGCGCCAGCTCGGCTTCCAGGGCGTGTACCGGGTGGCGCCGGGCGGCGGGCCACCGCGGCTGCTCGTTGACCGCCATCTGTTCGACCAGCCCAACGGGCTGTGCTTTTCGCCGGACGAGAAACTGCTTTACGTCAACGACACGGTGCAGGCGGTGATCCGCGTGTTCGACGTCGGCGGCGATGGTGCGCTGTCGAACGGACGCATCTTTGCAAGCGGCATCCGTTCCGAGCTCGAGCCCGGCGTGCCCGACGGTATGAAATGCGATCAGCGCGGCAATGTCTGGGTCACCGCTCCCGGCGGCGTCTGGGTCTACGCGCCCGGCGGCGAGCTGCTCGGCAAGGTCCGCGTGCCGGAGCTCGTCGCCAACCTCGCCTGGGGCGGGGCTGATTTCCGCACGCTCTATCTGACCGCGACGCATTCGGTCTACGCGATCGCAACCAAGATCGGTCCGCGCCACGAGACGTATATGAGCGGGCGGACTGGCAGCAACGCCGCGCCGGCCACCGCGTCTTCGGCCCCGCAGCTCGCTGCTGGCGACATGCAGCTCGACCCGCGCCGCTGCGCCATGATCATCCAGGACCTGCAGAACGACGTCATCATGGACGGCGGCGCCTTTGCCGAGTCCGGAGCGCCGGGGCACGCCAGGCAGCAGCGTGTTATCGACAATGTCCGGCGGCTCGCTGAGGCCGCCCGCGCGCGCGGCGTCGTCATCATTCACGTCTGGTTCGTGGTCGAGCCCGGCGCCCCCGGCGTGACCCTGAACGCGCCGTTGTTCGAGGGTTTGGTCGACAGCAGGGCGATGGTGCGCGGCAGCTGGGGGGCCGCGCCGGTCGCGGGGCTGGAGCCGCGGAGCGGGGACTTCGTCGTCGAGAAGATGCGGATGAGCGCCTGGGAGGGCACGCGGCTCGAGACCATTCTCAAGGCCACCGGGCGCGACGTCATCATCAACACCGGCGCCTGGACCAACATGTCGGTCGAGCACACCGCGCGGACCGGGGCGGACAAGGGCTACTTCATGGTGGTGCCGGAGGATTGCTGCTCGACCATGAACGCGGACTGGCACAATGCGTCGATCAACTTCGCCATGCAGAATGTTGCTGTCGTGACCACGGCCGACGCGGTGATCAGGGCACTTGGGTGAGGCATGCCAAAGCTGTTGCATCTCGTCGCCTCGCCGCGGGCGGATTCGGAATCCAGCGCCGGCGCGCGCGCCTTCCTGGACCGCTTCAGGCAGGCGCGGCCGGGATGGGACGTCGACGAGATGAATCTGTGGCGCGAGAATCTGCCGGAGTTCGACGGTGAGATTTTGCAGGCGAAGTATGCCCGCATGGGCGGCCGCGCCTTCACCGACGGCCAGCGCGGGGCGTTCGCGGCGGCCGAACGCATGGCGGTGCGGCTCGATCTGGCCGAGCGCGTCGTGATCTCGACGCCGATGTGGAATTTCGGCATTCCCTACAAACTCAAGCACTGGCTCGACATCATCAATCAGCCGGGCCTCACCTTTCACTTCGATCCGTCGCGTGGCTACCTGCCGCTCCTGAAGGATCGTCCGACGCTGGTGATCCTCGCCAGCGGCGGCGACTTCACCACCGGCATCAGCCGGGGGCGGACCGACCTCGCGACGCCCTATTTGCGCGAGGCGCTGCGCTTCATGGGTCTTCGCGACCTCCACTTCGTGGCGATCGGGCCGACCAGCGGACCGGCCACGCACACCGCCGCCGCACGTGAGCGGGCGCACAGGCGGCTCGCCGAGATGGCCGCACGATTCTAGCTGATGCGACGTTCCCGATTGCGATCCGACGGCAGACGAGACGGACTCAGCCGACGAGGTCGACTGCGGCTCCAGCCGCGTCGATCAGGTGAACACGTTCGATCTCGGTGCGGGGCAGCAGTGCACGGATCTCGGGCTCCGACATCAGGCTGAACGCGGTCGAGAGCGCGTCCGCCGCCGTTGCATTGCCGGCGACCGTGGTCACGCTGCGATAGCGCTGCGCGCAGCCGCCGCTGTGCGGATCGAACAGATGATTGAAGCGGCCTTGTGGATCGAAGCGGAGGCCATAGGCGCCTGACGTCGATACGGCCCGATCGATGATCGGTAGCATCGCGGCGATCCGATCGGGATTGTCAGGGTCGGCGATCCCGACCTCCCAGGGCCGCGCGTCCGGCCGTGCGCCGATGGCGCGGGCTTCGCCCATGTCGACCAGGCTGTGCTGTACACCCTCGCCGCGCAGCAGCTCGACGATCCTGTCCGTGACATAGCCCTGCGCGATGCCATTGAGGGTGAGCGCCATGCCGCGCGGCATGACGATGTGATCGCGACTGACGCTCAGCCGCTGATGGCCGACCCGCGTCAGCGCCTCTTGCACGGCCGCCTGCGGCGGGCCGTCGGGATTGGCATCCGGGCGCGAAAAATGATCGGCGTAGAGCGTCCACAGCGGCTGCACGGTCGGGTCGAAGCGGCCGTCGGTCATCGCGGCGTAGCGCTGCGAGCGTGTGAGGATGTCGACCAGCTCGGGCGCGGGGTCCACCAGCACGCCGGTGCGGTTCAGCGTCACCAGCGCCGATTGCTCCAGATACAGGCTGAACAGGCGCTCGAGCCGCCGGGCTTCGCCGATCGAGACCGTGATCAGCCGTTCGGCTTCTTGCCGGTCGCGGTGATGAAGCTTGATCGTGGCGACGGCGCCGAGCAGCGTGCCGCGCCATTCGACCAGTCCGCTTGTGCTGTCGGCCGCATGCGCCCTGGAAGGAGCGACCGCGAGGCCCGCCAATGCGGCGCTGATGCGGATGAAGCGCCGACGCGAGAGCTGATTTGTCATCGTTGCACCTCAGGCGTGTCCTTGTGGCCCGGCTCGATCGCGCCGGCGTTGTCGTCGGGCGAGCTCAGCACATAGTCGCGCGGCACCTCGGTGAAGCCGACGATGCGGCCGCCGTGCTCGGCAGCGAATCGCTCGGCCGCGCTCCGATCCGAGAACGGCACCGCCTCGTCGCTGCCCATGCCGCTCCTGACCCGGCTGCCGATCACGAACACCGCCTTGCGCGCCTCGACCCAATTGTCGGCGCCCGGATTGTCCCAGCTCGCGGCTTTGCCCATGTCGGAGACGTAGATCGCCTGGATGTCCTTGGGCTCGTCGGGCAGCATCGTGAAGGCGATGGCGTCGCGCGCGGAGGAGAACCACACCGGCTCGATCAGGCTGGCGGCGAAGATCTGTCCCTTGGGGCCGGAATGCTCGAGCAGGTTCATTCCGCAATAATGCCCGATCGCCTCCGCCGTCAGCTTGACCGGCGGCGGCGGCGCGGCGGCCTGCTTGTCGTTGCAGGCGGCGAGCGCAAAGGCGGCGATGAGCGCGCCGGCGTAAGCGAGGCGTTTCATAGCTCTCTCCGGGAGAAGGCCAGCGCGGCGCCTGCGAGCGGCACCAACGTCCACAGCACCAACGCGGTGAGCAGCACCTCAACCGACAGCGTACTGCTGCCGGCGAGCCCGGCCATGCCGGAGAACAGGCTGACATTGGCGAAGCCGGTCAGGTTGAACAGCCGGTAGGCGTCGGTCGGGTTGAGCAGCAGCAGCGCGCTGAGCAGGCCGCCGGAGACGTTGCGGCCCTGGTCGATGACCAGAAGGCCGAGCAGCGCCATGTCGTAGATCAGGACGAGCGCGAGCCACAGGCCAATGCAGACACCCGCTGCGGTGCCGCGGTCGCGCACGACTGCGCTGACCAGATAGCCGATCGCGACGAACACCGCGCCAAGCAGAACGGAGGAGCCGATCATCGCGGCGAAGGCCGTGAGCCCGTCGCTGTCGAAGTGGCTGCCGGCGATCAGCAGCGCCACCGCGGCTGCGCTATAGCCGAGGCAGGTCGCGAAGGCGAGCACGGCAAGATGTCCGAGGAACTTGCCGAGCAGCACCTGCCAGCGCGCCACGGGATAGCTGAGCAGCAGCAGCATGGTGCCGCGCTCCATGTCGCCGACGATGGCGTCATGCGAGATCAAAAGCGCGATCAACGGGATCAGGAAGATAGTCAGGCTCGACAGGCTGACGATGACGACGTCGAGTGCGCGCGCGCCCACGGTGCCAGTCGGTGCGCTGCCGAGAAAGGTCAGCGACAGCGCGAGCCCTGCCAGCAGCAGGGTCGACGCCAGCACCCAGCGGTTGCGGATCGCCTGCTGGATTTCCTTCGCGGCGATGGTGATCACGGCATTCATTGCGAACGCTCCGCGTGGCGCAGGAAATGCGCGTAGAGCTCGTCGAGATTGGGCGGGATGAGCTCGAGATCCTGCACGGCGGTGCCCTCGGCCGTCGCACGGCGCAGCAGAGCGATCTTCTCGTCCGGCGCCGCGTCGATCTCGACGATGTGGCCGTTGATCCGACGATAGGAGGTCGCCTCCGGCAGCCACGAGGGCCGGCCGGATAGCGGCAGGTCAGCGACCTTGACCCGGATCCGAGTCGGCAGTCGCGCGAGGCGGCGCAGTTCGTCGAGCGTGCCGTCGGCGACCTTGAGTCCCTTGTTCATGATGATGACACGGCCGGCCCTCTCCTCCAGCTCGGTCAGCGCATGCGATGACAGCAGCACCGTCGTGCCCTCGGCGGCGAGCTTCTGGATCACCTCGTAGAACGTCTGGCGCAGTTCGGGATCGAGACCGGTGGTCGGCTCGTCCAGCAGCAGCACGCGTGGCCGGCCGATCAGCGCCTGCGCCAGGCCAAGCCGCTGGCGCATGCCCTTCGAGTAGGTATTGACGCGGCGCCCGGCAGCGTCGCCCAGCCCGACGACATCGAGCAGCGCCAGTGCGCCGCTCACCGGCTCGCGTTTGAGGCGGGCGTAGAAGGTTTGCGTCTCGCGGCCGGTGAGCGCGGCATCGAAGGCGACGTTCTCCGGCAGATAGCCGAGCCGACGCCGCGAGGAGAACTCGCCGGCGGCCGGGTTTTCGCCGAGCAGCGCGATCGTGCCCTTGGTCGGCCGGATCAGGCCGAGCATCATCTTCATCAGCGTGGTCTTGCCGGCTCCGTTGTGGCCGATCAGGGCCACCATCTCTCCGGCCGCGAGATCGAACGACACGCCCTTGACGGCTTCGACCTTGCCGTAATGCTTGATCACGTCGGCGATATGGACGGTCGCGCTCATCGGGCGCTGCTCCCGGCGGCAGTGCGGCGCGCCGGCGGTGGCGACATCAGCGGATGGCTATCGACCACCCCGCCGGGCAGGATCGCCGGAAACTGCGCCTGCGCCCAGCGGATGACCTGCACGGCCGGGCTGTTGATCAGGACTTTGGCGGCCGGCGCCGTCCACAGCACGCGGTCGATCAGATCGTTCGGCCGGTAGGCGGTGTCGGCAACGCCGTCGCCGTTGAGGTCGAAGCCGGGATTGTCGCTCCAGTAATTGCCGCGGCCGTTCTTCGACCAGTCGAGATGGCGGGTGCCGACATATTTGATCTGGCTGGCGTTGTTGACGAAGGCATTGCCCCGGATGTCGTTGCCTTCGGAGCCGGCGGTGAAGTGCACGCCGATCTCGCAGCCCTCGAACCAGTTATTGGTGATACGATTATTGTTCGTGTTGTAGATGAACACGCATTTCTCGGGGCCGGGACGGACGCCGCCGCTCGGCGTGAACACGCTCTTGTCGGTCAGCGGCACGCCTTCGTCGGTGCCGCGGTTCTCGGCGGTCGCCCAGCGCTCCGCCGGCTGCAAGCCGCCGATCACGCTGTTGCCGGAGATTTGCGAGCCGTTGGTCGCGTTGAACAGCATGCCGCGATCGCGGTCGTGGTCTGAGACGTTGTCCTTCACGACCAGGTTCTTCGAGAACATCATCGCATAGCCGATGATGTTGCCGACCGAGACGTTGCCGGTGATCTCGCCGTCATTGGCGTACATGTAGTGGACGGCAAAGCGCAGCTCGCTGAAGCGGTTGTGGCTGAACGTGTTGTTGCGGCTGGTAATGGCGAACACGCCATCGCGGCCATAGCGGATGTCGTTGTCGATCACCTTGGCGCCCGGCGCGTTCCAGACCGAAACGCCATTGCCGGTGCCGCCGGGCTGCGTCGCGCGCAGGCCGATGACGCTGTTGTGGCGGACCATGGCATTGGCTGATCCGTGCAGATAGACGCCGAACAGATTGCCTTCGATCCGGTTGTTCTCGATCAGCGTGTCGTGCGCGCCCTGGTCGACGAAGATGCCGGAGTCCATCTCCTCGAGCGAGCGGCCGGATCCTTTGAGGACGAAGCCTCGAATGACGGTACCCGGTGCCGTGACGGTAATGACGCTCCCATGCCCATCGCCGGTGATCACCGCGCCATGCGCGCCTGTCAGTGTCAGGCGATGGGTGATCCGCAGCGGCCCGCGATAGGTGCCTGCGGCCAGCACGATCTCATCGCCGTCGGCCGCGCGATCGAGGACGTCCTGCAAGTCGGCAATATCGGCCGCGACCTGTCGTGTCGCCGCCGTTGCGCGGAAGGGCAGGCCGGCGACGACGAGCGCCGCCAGCCCCAGAGTCATGATATGGCGCATGCGCCGCATCGCTCACGCGTTCTGCGGCGAGACCAGCATGCGCCCGCGCATTTCCATGTGCATGGCGTGACAGAACCATGTGCAGAAATACCAGTACACGCCGGGCTTGTCGGCGATGAACGTCACCGACGAGGTCTGCTGCGGATCGATCTCCATGTTGACGCCGTAGTTCACGATGCAGAAGCCGTGCACCAGATCCTCGACGTCGTCGATGTTGGTGACATAGACGGTCACCTCGTCACCCTGCTTGACCTCGAACTTCTCGAGCGCATAGGCGGGCGCGCTGGACCACATATAGACGCGCACCTTGTTGCCGTCGCGGATCACCTTGGCGTCGCTCTCCAGTGTGACGCCGTCGGCTGCGGCCTGCTTGCGGGCGTCGGCGAAGAACGGGTCGTCGCGCTTCCAGATCGAGGTCACGCGGCCCTCGAGCTTGGAGCGGTGCACGATGACGGCGTCGTGCGGCTCGGCGAAGCTCGGGCCGTCGTGCACCAGCTCCATCTTGTCGCCGGTGATGTCGATCAGCTGGTCGTTTTCCGGCTTCAGCGGCCCGACATTCAGGAAGCGGTCCTTGGAGAACTTGTTCAAGGACAGCAGCCATTTGCCGTCGGCTTCCTTGGTCTCGCCCATCGAGGCGTGGTTGTGGCCCGGCTGATAGTGGACGTCGAGCTTCTGGATGATGGGGTTGACCTTCTCGCCCTTGAAGGCTCGCTTGGCGAGATCGATGCTCCATTTGCAGACCTGGCTGTCGAGGAACAGCGTAGTGTAGGCATTGCCCCGGCCGTCGAAGGCGGTGTGCAGCGGCCCGAGGCCGAGCTCCGGCTCGGCCACGACGACGTCGCGCGGCTTGATCTTGTCGTCGAACAGGTTGTCGATCAGGCGGACGTCGATCACCGTGACCGTCGGCGCCAGCTTGCCATTGGCGACGACATGGATGCCGTCGGGGGCGGTGTTGAGGCCGTGCGGGCTGTTCGAGACCGGAACGTAGCGCGTGTAGGGCGAGCCCTTGCGGCCGTCGATGACGGGAACGCCGTTCATCTCCTTGAAGTCGCCCTTCTTGACGGCTTCCTCGATGCGCTTGATGTTGAAGATCGTCACCCAGTCCTGCTCGCTTGCCGTCATCTCGGCCAAGGTAACGCCCTTTTCCGAGTTGTAGCAGGTGGAGAAGGCATATTTGCCCTGGTAGTCGCAATCGGTGTTGTCGAGATTGCCGTCGACGATCACCTGCCAGGCAACCTTCATGGTATCGCCGTCGACGGCCGAGAACATCGACCAGTATTTCGACTTGTCGTCGAGCACCTTGCCGTCATTCGGTAGCGGCACCTCATATTCGCCGTTGCAGAACACGTAGCCGGTGCGCGGGAACTTCTGCGGCCGCATGCCGTGGATGGTGTACTGGTTCGGCAGCTCGATGATCTTGTCGCATTTCATCACGTCGGTGCGAATGCGGGCGAGGCGGGTGTTGGCCTTGTCGTTGATAAAGATGTAGCGGCCGTCATATGTGCCATTGGTGAACGACATGTGCGGATGGTGGCAGTCGCCGTTCATCCAGATGCCGAGCCTGTCCTTGAGCCGCTCGCGCGTCTCCGGCAGCAGCCCCTCGGTCATGATCTTGCGGCTCTCGTTGGTCTGGCCCCAGCCGGTGGCGCTGCACCGGTTGAAGACGGGGATGCGCATCAGCTCGCGCATCGACGGCATGCCGATGATCCGCAGCTCGCCGGTCTGGCCGCTGGAGAAGAACACGTAGTATTCGTCGAGCTCGCCGGGGGCGACCTCCGCCTTGCCGGCGCCCTGGGCCGAACGTGGTTGCGCGGCGGCCGGCGCGGTCTCGACGCTCTTGCCAAGTCCAATGCTGCCGGCTACGCCGGCCGCGCCCAGTGCGGCGGTGCCGACGATCTGCCGGCGGCTGATTTTTGTCTGGTCGTCGTCTTGCGCCATCGTCGTCTCCTTATGATGGATGGGTGAGATCGTTGGAGGGGGCCGTCGCCGCCATCGGCTGGCCGGCATGGGTGATCACGGTCTTCGGACCGGATTTCGCGGCGCGCATCGACGGCGATGACATCGCCTCGAATTTCTCGCGCTTGAGCCGGACCTGGATCATGTGCGGGCAGCGCTGATCGTCGTAGTAGAGCTCCTGGCAATGCATGCAGTAGATGCATTCATTGACGTTGATGTGTCCCTCGGGATGGATCGACTGCACCGGGCATTCCTTGGCGCAGCGCTGGCAGGGCGAGCCGCACTCCTTCCAGCGACGCAGCCATTCGAAGGTGCGGATGCGTCCGGGAATCGCCAGTGCCGCGCCCAGCGGGCAGAGATAGCGGCAGAAGAAGCGTTCGATGAACAGGCCGATGCCGAGCAGCGCCGCGGCATACAGCACGAACGGCCAGCTGCGCGAGAATTTCAGGATGATCGCGGTCTTGAACGGCTCGACCTCCGCGACCTGTTCGGCGAGCGCGACCGAATAAAGCGACAAACCGAACAGGCCGAGGAAGATGATGTATTTGATCGGCCAGAGACGCTCATGCAGACCCCAGGGTACCGTGATCTGCGGCACCTTGAGCCATTTTGCCACTGTGTTGGTGAGCTCCTGCAGCGCGCCGAACGGACAGAGCCAGCCGCAGAACGGCCCGCGGCCCCAGAACAGCAGTCCAGCCGCCGTTGCCGCCCACAGGATGAAGATCAAGGGCGCCGCGAGGAAGAACTCCCAATGGAAGCCGGTCAGCAGCGCGTTGACGAAGGTGACGACGTTGACGACCGAGAGCTGGGCGTTGGCGTACCAGCCGAGCCAGACCAGCACGAACAGGAGATAGGCGCGGCGGACCCAGGTGTAGAGCCGGGGACGGCGCACCAGAACGTTCTGGAAGAAGAATATCCCCGTGAGCACGGCCAGCGCCAGCGCGGTGATGCCGATGGCGACCATCTGCGAGCGCCAGATGCGCATCCATAACGGCTCTTCGGTGTCGTCGGCGACCGGTTGCGCCGTGGCCGGGGCGGGACGTGCGGTCGTCGCCTTCGCTGCCGGCACAGCGGGGCGCGTCTGCTGCTTCAAGTAGGCGTCGGGCACCGTGTAGTCGATATCGAAAGTCAGGAACGCCTTGTCGTGGCTGCCTGTGCTTCGTTGCACCAGGAGCTGGAGCTGCCATGGCTCGGTCGGGTCGAGCGTGAATTCGGGCGGCGTGACGAACAGTCCGATCTCGCGCAGGGCAGGGGCGCCGGCCGCGGCCAGCGCACCGAGGCGCATGTGGTTCTTGTCGCGGAACCGTGTGCTTCCGCCCTCCTGCAGCACCTCGATGCGGTCGAAGATGCCGCCTCGGACATAAGCGGAGCCCTTGAACGAGTAGATGCCGTCGCCGGCGACGACGATCGCCTGCTGTCCGGGCTGCAATCGCTGCTTGAGTCGCTGATAGCCCTCGTCGCCGAGCAGGCTGCGGCCGATGGTGGGCACGCTGACCATGGCCACATACAGATCAACGAAGGTGTCGCCGGCATCGCCGGGCTCCGGACTTTGCGCGGCCGCCGCATTGCCCGACTTGGCGAACGCATCGTTGACGTCGCCGATGCTGAGGTGCAGGCGCCGCACCGAGCCGTCGCCGAGCAGGCTGCTCCAGTCGCGGATCTCGCTCTTGTCGGGATCGACCGTCCTGGTCACGCCCGGCTGTGCCGCGGCGGCGCTCGCCGCAGCGCCGGCACCGATGCGGCCGCTGCGGATCAGGCGCGTGGCCGCGCGCACGATGCTGTCGTGCATCACCAGCACGGTGACCGTTGCACCTGAGACGATGTCGGCCTGCGGCGCGTGTTCTGCGCCTTGCGCAATCGGCATCATGTCCTTGCCGAGCAGGCCGTTGAGTGCGGCAACGATGCGTGGCTCGGGAATGCCGATCAGCACGATCGGCTCCTTGTGATCGACCAGCTTCAGCCCGGTGATGACGCCCTTGGGATCGATGCCGACGAGGATGTGGATCGGCTTGCCCGAATAGCCGACGGAATTGGCGAAATCGGAGTTGAGATAGACGTAACCCTTGAGCTGATCGCCGCGATACACCGGTATGATCGGCGGCTCGCCTTGCGGCACGCCGAAACGGTCCGCATTGGGGAAGAGATCGCCCGGCGTGATCTTCGAGAGGTAGGTTGCGAGATCGCCGGCCGCATGTGCTGCGCGCGGGGCCGCGATGGCGCAGAGCCCGATGAGGATTGCTACCAAGATAGCAGGCATGCGCCACCGATTGGTGGCGACATCACTCGCAACCATGATCACCTCAAGCGGAACGGCCGGCCCACGAAGGAGCCGTATTCCAGTCAGGACTGTTTCGGGAAGGAAGGATCGTCGCCATTGACAATCCCTGAGATAGAGTCAGGCTAAATTGACTCCTTATCGTGCCGGTTGTCTAGTGGGTCGCAATCCGACGGACGTTGCGCTGGATCAAACAGGCCCGGACAATCAGGCGGACTATTATATGTTGTTGTCACGCACGCTCTCGCTCAAGTCGGAACCGGCCGGGAACCTGCATTCGATCGACGAGCTGTTCGCGCTCGCGAATGCGATGGAGCAGGAGGCGGCCGATCGCTACGACGAGCTGTCCGGAGAGATGCAGCGTCAAGGCCGGCTCGATCTGGCCGACGTCTTCGCGAGGCTGGCCGCGGCCGAGCGCGAGCATGTCGACAGTGTCGCGCAATGGTCGCAAGCGCGTACGGGGCGCGCCCCCGATGCGTCGCTGGTGCGCTGGCAGCCGCCGGAGACCTTTGAGCCCGGCGCGGCGCGCGAAATTCAGGATTCGCGGTTGATGACTCCTTACCGCGCGCTATCGATGGCGGTGCGCAACGAGGAACGGGCCTTTGCGTTCTGGTCCTATCTCGCCGCATTTAACGATGTTCCCGAGGTCAAGAGGGCGTCCGAGGCCATGGCGCGGGAGGAGCTCGGTCATGTCGCGACGCTGCGCAAGGAGCGGCGCCGTGCCTATCATCTTGAGACCGACGCCAGGCGCGCGGCGTCAGTGGCGTCGGACGCCTGCACGATCGACGCCGGCCGGCTGGAGCGTCGACTCGCCGAGCTGCTCGACGCGATGGCGGCGCGCGCCGCAGGCCGCCCGGCAGATCGCGTGGGCGAGCTTGCGCGCGAAGCCGCGGCAATGGCATCGGACGTTGCGGGCCTGTTGCGCCTGCCGGCTGGGCTCGCGCAAGCCGATGCAGCCGTGCTGGCGGAAGCGCTCGCGGACGCGTATCTGGAGCATGCGGAGCGAGCGACCGAATCGGACCGGCTCGGTCTCATGCAGCGGCTGGCGTCGCAGGCGATCGCGCGGCTGGCCTGGCTGCGGTCGCTCGGTTGAGTCCGACTGCAGCGCTGCTCGGCGAAAGACAAGGGTCGCCCAGCCAGGCTGGACGACCCGGTCATCATGAGGCTCAGTTGCGGGTCGGCGCCGGCACGGCGGTGCGGTTCGCCGGCACCGTGACGGGCTGGAAGGAGAACACGTCGCGACTGCGCGGATCGACGGTCACCTTGAGCCAGCGCACGTCGTTGTTGCCATTGCCCTGATTGTCGCCGAACGTTTCGACGCGAACGAAGTTCTCAAGCCGCTGGCCGGCAGCGTTGAGGAACGGCTGGTCGATCCGGAAATAGTGGGAATCGCCGTGGACGTAGGCGACCGGCTTGCGGAACGCCTCGACCTCGGTACGCAGCGCAGTCAGGAAGCTGACGAAGCCATCGGGCTGCCCGTCGGTTTCGGCGAGCGTCTTGGGATCGCGCAGCGGCGCACGCGTCGGGTCGGCTTGGTCCCAGCCCGGGTTGCCCTGGGTGATGAACATCACCGCAGCGGAATTGCGCCTCTTGGCTTCAGCGAAGGTCTGCTGCATCCACAGAATCACGGCCGTATTGCGCGCATTGTATTCGTCCGGATCGGGGTTGGTGTCGCAGAGATTGTTGCAGGATCCCTGGATGTTGAGCGTCGCATAGGTCACGCGGCCGAGGGTCCAGCGGCGATTCTCGACGCAACCGACCTTGGTGCCATTGGCGCTGAGGCACAGCGGATCGGTCTGCACCTCCTGGCGCAGCTTGCGCTGGCCGAGCGAGAACGGTGTCGAGAAGAATATCTTGCGCTCGTAGTCGAGCCGGTCGCGCGAGTTGAAGCCGCCGTTCGACGGGCGATCGCAATCGACCCAGTCGTTGTCGCCCGGCGTGAACATGGCCGGTGCCTCCAGGCTGTTGAAGAAGGCGAGCGCCTGGGCGTAGAGGCCGGCATCGCAGGCGGAATTGGAGCCCTGCTTCAGGTCGCCGTCATGCGCCGTGAACTTCAGCCGGTGGGCGTTCATGTCCGCGATCAGGTTCGGGACGCCGACGGTCGCCTGCAAGGTGGAGTAGGGCAGATCGCCCCACAGACCGATGGCGTAGCTGTCGTCATCGTCGTCGAAGCCGTGGTCGTGCGCGAGGCTTGGCGCGGCAGCGGCGAACGCGAGCAACGACACCGTGACGGACAATGTGAGCAATTCATGAAAGGCAGATTTGAATGATGATCGGAATGACATTCTGCAAGATCCCCCAAGACCTCGGTTGTATCGCGCCGCTTCACTCAAGCGGCGGCGGGACGATGCGGAGGGTCGATAACGGGGGCGTGACGATCAGCTTACAATCCGCTGACGGATTCACGATGTTGCGGATCGGTGCGTCACTGAGAGATTGTCGCAGCTGGCGACGCAAAAAGGCCCGCCGCATCGTCTGCGGCGGGCTGTTTTTCACGGCAATGATGTCAGCCGTGGACGCTCGGTCGATCAGCGATCGTCGCCGGAGTGTCCGTCGTGGTCGTGGTGGTGCCAGCCGCCGTCATGATCGTGGTCACCATCGTCGTCGCTGAAGGCGAACAGGTTCATCAGGTCGCCGATCGCCGGACGGTTCTTCGGCACATAGCGGTGGTCATCCCGGTCATGGATCGGGTTGGGCAGCCGGTCGCGGCTGACGGCGGAGATCGTGGGCAGCCGCCAGTTGCGCTCGATGAATTTCAGCAGCGACACGTGATCGTAATAGGTGTGGTCGACATGGCCCTTCTTGGCCAGCGGCGAGACCAGGATGAAGGGGATCCGGGTGCCGTCGCCGAGAAAGTCGACCGGCTGGACATAGCCGGAGTCGTAGTAGCCGCCGCCTTCGTCGGTCGTGATGAAGATCGCAGTCTTGGCCCAGAGCTGAGGATTGGCCTTGACCCGATTGATCAGCGCCTCGAGGAATTTCTCGTAGAGATCCGTGGTCGAATCGGCGGGATGACCGGCGAGCGCCTCGAACGGACGCACGAACGACACCGCCGGCAGCGTGTTGTTCTGCACGTCCTTCACGAAGGCGCCGTAGTTCTGCAGCTTGGCTTCCTCCGCCGGGGTCTTCATGATCTTGTTGAAGCCGGTGAGCGGGTCGCAGATGCCGCAATAGGAGTGGAACAGCAGCGGCACGCCGTCGACGCTGCTGGCGAAGGTGGTGGTGTCGTCACCGCGGTCGGCGCTGTAGTACTTCCAAGAGACGCCTTTCGCCGTCATCACGTCGGCGATGGTCGGCGCGCTCTGCGGCGGCAGCACGAACTTGTCCGAGCCGAGCGCGTTCGGCTTGGCGCTGGTCTGGTTCCAGAACATGCTATAGTTGTTGACAAGGTAATAGTGGTTCGGCGCGCAGTTGTTGCTGGTGACGCCGTTCTTGAACAGCTGCTCGTTGACGGCGGCAACGCCGGGCGCGCTTGGGTCGGAGCAGTTGACGTAGGATCCGCCGCTGTAGCCGTCCTGCTTGTAGTAGTTGTTGGTGCCGGGGACGGGATCTGGATTCTCGATCTGGTTGGCGTAGGGCACGGCGGGGGTGCCGTTCAGCGTCTCGGGATTGGTGAAGAACGCAGCGTGGCCGGTGACGAGGGCCTGGAAGTTGGCCCCGGTGCCGCCCATGATCGCTTGGTGATAGTTGTCGCTGATTGCGTACTCGTCGGCGAGCTGCTTGAAGAACGGCGCGTCACCCGGCTGGGCCTTGCCGGAGGCGTCGGTGAACGGGTTCATGTTGTAGAAGCCCATCGAGATGGCGCCTTCCATCGGGTTGAACCCGCCGGACGGATAAGGCTGCCCGTTCGACCCGGTGCCGATGGTCTGCTCGACCCACACGAACTTGTCGTGCCTGCCGCCGTCGATGTCCTGCCACATCTGGAAGAAGCGGTGTACCGGATCTCCAGTATAAGAGGCGTATGAGACATATTTCGAAATCTGGTACGGCCCATTGGGAAGATTGGCCGGGAAGCGGGTGTCGAGGACGTTCTGCGGCAGGCCGATTCCATAGGTGGTGTAGGGTTGCGGCAGCGTCGCATAGGCGCCCGTGGACGCGGTCTCGGCCGTGTAGCGAACCTCGTCGCGGCCGATCCGCTGCTCCGCCTTCTTGAAATGCCGGCCCGGCGTGCCGTCTTCGTTGACGATTCCCTTGCTGAGCAGATTGTCGATCGTCTGCCCCGGCATTGGCTTGTACGTGCCGAACAGATTGTCGAACGTGTGGTTCTCGCCGACGATGATGATGACGTGCTCGATCGGTGTGCTCGTCGCCGCTCCGGCGAAGGCTGGCGCGACGCTGGTCGCGGTGAATACGGCGGTGGTCGCAAGGGCGAGCGCCTTGGATCGTGTGACTGTTCTGGTCATGAGATCTCCAGACGGAGGAGGGTGGTGGCGCGCGCATGCTGATGGACGCTTGCCTGCGACGATCTATCGCGGCAACAAATTGCAACGTGGTGTCGGTCTTGCTTCGGTTTTGTGAAATGCGCCGAGTAGTGCGGATGCAGGAGACAAATGCGCCCCACCGCGCCAGCCATCGCGTGCCGCGCCGTCTTCACTCCATTGCTGCAGGGAGCCCGCCTTCGCCGAGCCATGAACCGGCAATGCCGGTCAGAGCTGGCCCGGGACCCAGTCCAGCGCGAGGGCCTGGCCCTGGGCGATCTGGCTGGCCGACATCTTCGAGGCCACGGCGTTGCGAAGCCGCAGGAAGTAGCTGCGCTGTGTCGACTTGGCGTGCCCGGCGGCGAGGTTGAGCCATTTGTAGGCGAGCACGACGTCCTGTGGAACGCCATGTCCCTTGTCATACATCAGGCCAAGCATCGCTTGGCCGAATGGATTGCCGGCGGCGGCGGCCTGGCAATAGAGATCGCTGGCGACCTCATAGGCCTGCGGGGTCCCAAAGCCGTTCTCATACATGAAGCCGAGCATGGCCTGCGCGCGCGGATCGCCGCGCAGCGCCAGCGGCGTCAGCACGCGCACGGCGCGGACGAAGTCGCCGCGCGCATAGGCACTGCGTGCGGCACTAACCGAATCGGCGTGCGCGGGCGATGTGATTGCGCCGAGCAGCAGGCCGGCTGCGGTGCAGACGACGGCGAGGCACCGCATCGTCGGCCGGGTCATTTGGCGGGGATCAGCGGGTGGTGCGGACACGCAAATCATCCGTGATGCTGGCTCCAACCGATCCGCGGAGCTTGGAGCGGAGTTCTTCGGCCACCTGATGGGCATCGCTGCCGTCGCGAATGATCTGCGGCCGGATGAAGATGATCAGCTCTGTGCGCGTGCCCTTCTTGTCCTGATGCGAGAACGCGTCGCCAAGCACCGGGATCTCGTCGAAACCCGGAATGCCGTTGCGATTGCCGTTCTGCTGTTCGCTGATCAGGCCGGCCAGCAGCACGGTCTGGCCGTTGGCGACGGAGATCGCGCTCTTGACCTTGCGCTGCGACACCGTCGGCGTCAGGCTCGCTGCCGTCTGCGCGGCGACGTTGCTGATCTCCTGCTCGATCTCGAGCCGGACGTTGCCGTTGGCGGCGATCCGCGGCACGACGCGCAGGATGATGCCGGTGTTGCGATAGTCGATGGTGTTGACCACCGTGTTGCTCGACGACAGCACGGTGGCGCTGCCAGTCGAGACCGGCACGACGTCGCCGACCTGCAAGGTGGCGCTTTGGTTGTTGATCACGACCAGCGAGGGATTCGAGAGCACCTTCACGCTCGTCACGGTGTGAAGCGCATCGAGGATCATGTTGGGCGACGCTTCATTGCCGATCAGGAAGTTGAATCCGGGCAAAGCGCGGTTGATCAGCGCCGTCGTCGCGGCTGAGGCCGTGGCCGTCGCGACCGAAGTCGCCTGCGTGTTGCTGATGGAGCCCCGATCGGTGCCGAGCCCGAGGAATTTGCTCGAAAGATATGATTGCACGCCGTAGGAGAGTTCGTTGGTGAGCGTCACCTCGGCGATGGTCGCGTCGATGCCGACCTGCAACACCGGCTGATCGAGCTGCTGCAGCGTGCCGGAGATGATGCGGTAGCTCTCGCGGTCGGCGTAGATCAGCAGCGAGTTGTTCACCGTGTCCGGCGTGATGCGCACGTTCGGCATCAGGGACTGCCCGCCACTGCCGCCAGCGCGGGGTTCCAGTCCGGTCGAAGTCGGCGTGCTGCTGGATGATGACGTGCTCGACGCCTGCATGCCGGACAGGCCGCCTGCGCCCTGGGTCCGGCTCGACGGATTGGCACTGGCGCTCGAGGATCCCGTCGCATTGGCGTTGAAGGACAGCCGGTCGGCAACGGAGGTCGTGGTGCCGTCGGAGCCCGGCGCGGCCTGGCCGTCGGCGCTGTCGGTGGAGGACGAGCCGGCGCCGCCGAACATGTCGGTGAGCACCTTGGCGAGCTGGCGCGCGTCGCCGTAGCGGACCCGGTAGACGTGGACGCTGGTGCGCCCGGAGTCGGCCTGATCGAGCCGGCGGATCCAGGTCGCCGCGCTCTGCAGCAGCGCCGGCTTGCGCGTCACGACCATGATCGCGTTCAGGCGATTGACGACCTGCAGCTTGACGAGATTCTGGCTCAATCCGTTCTCACCAGAGTCCATGATCTTTTCCAGCTCCGCCATCAACGGCTCTGGCGCCGAATTGCTGACCGGGAAGATGCCGACGGACTGGCCGCGCATCCAGTCGACGTCGAAGCTCATCACGGTTTCGATCGCGGAGCGTCGCTCGGCTCCTGTGCCCTGGATCAGAAGCAGGTTCCGGGTGGTGTCGGCGCGCACGCTGCCGGCGCGGGTCGCGAAGCTGTCCATCAGCTTGAGGATCGTCTGCGCACCGACATATTGCAGCGGCACGACGGAGACGCCGTAGCCGGGCTCGGCGCGGCCGGCTTCGCCGTCGACGCGTCCGGCTCCGATGGCGTCGCCGAGCGGGGTCAGCTTGTAGCCACCGCCTTCGCGGACCAGCACGACGCCGGACAGGCGCAGCGCGCTCTCCAGCACGAACAGGATGTCTGATTTCGGCACCGGCCGCGCCGACACCAAGCTGACGCTGCCCTGCACGCGGGGATCGATCGCGTAGCCCGCGCCGAGGATGTCGCCGATCACGACCTTCGCGACCACTGCGATCGGCGTGTTCTCGAAATTGAGATCATAGCCCTTGCCGTCCGCCGCCGGCAGCGGTCTGACCTCGGCGACCTCCTGAACCGTGGTCCCTTGATAGGTCCGCGCGCTCGCGCGCTCGACCTCGGGGCGTCCCTGGATCGATGCGACCGGTGCATTGTCGCGCGGCAGGATGTCGAGCGAGCGCACCTTGTCGATGACATCGACATCGGCAGGCGCGCTGGCCTGGGAATTGAGCGTTGCCATGTTGCAGGAGGCGAGCAGCACCGCGATCGCCAGCAACGAGGCATGTCTGACAACCGCAGCGGACTGGCTTCGATTGCCGATACCAAACATGGACTTACCGATCTACTCGTGTTGACCGGCCGAAACGGGGCAGCGCCTCGGTTTGACCGCGCAGCCTGCATAACGGTCCAATATGACACTTATGTATAATTGGCGGCTGCCGTCCGACCTTTGCGCCGCGTGTGTGTCGGAAATGTCGGCGCCTCCGGCATTCGTACGGCCGTCATGTTCGCGATCAATAACGTGGGTCACCAGTAGCGGCGTGCCGAGACGATGGGCCGGCACGGGCGCCACCCGGATCACGCCATGAGCGGTACACTGTCGACCCAATTCCATGCCTATCTTCGCGAGCGCCATCCCCAGGCGGCGGGCGAAGGCGGAGCTGCGGCCGAAACGCAGATCGCGCTCTGGGACAGGTTCGGCCTGACCGCCGACGTTTTCGCGGAGGAGGTCGCCGGCTTCACCGGATTGGAGCGCGTCGCACTGCGCGAACTGCTGGCGGCACTGCCCGCGGTGAGCGAGTTCTCCGACCGCTTCCTCCGCGAGGTGCTCGGCTATCCCTACAAGGATTCTGACGGCGCCGCCGTGTTCGCGATGGCCGATCCGACCGATCAGGCCGTGCGCCGGGCCGCGGAGCTGGTGCTCGGCCCGCAGACTCTCTTCAAGGTCGCCTCGCATGAGGATATCGCCGTTGTCCTGGACCAGCGGTTAGAGGATTCCGGCGAGCCCGACATCTCGCCGGCGCAGGAGCTGCGCGACGACGACATCGAGAGTCTCCGCGATCTCGCCAGCGGCGCGCCGGTCGTCCGCGCGGTGAACGATCTGATCGAGAAGGCCGTTGAGATGCGCGCCAGCGACATCCACATCGAGCCGTTCTCGACCGGGCTCGTGGTCAGGCTGCGCGTCGACGGCCTGTTGCGTCCGATCGCGGCGCCCGCGGGCGTGTTGCCGCAGGCGGTGATCTCGCGCATCAAGATCGTCGCCGGCCTGAACATCGCCGAGCGGCGGCTGCCGCAGGACGGCGCGGCCCGCATTCGCGCCGGCCGGGCCGAGATCGACGTCCGCGTCGCGGTCATGCCGACCCAGCACGGGGAATCGGCGGTGCTACGCATCCTGCCGAAGGATCGCTCGCAGCTTGTCGCGAGCCGTCTCGGTCTCGCCACCCGCGACGACGCCGCACTCCGGCGCCTGATCACGCTGCCCCACGGCATGATCGTGATCACGGGGCCGACCGGCAGCGGCAAGACCACGACCCTGGCGACGATCCTGTCGCTGCTCAACACGCCGGAGCGCAAGATCCTCACCGTCGAGGATCCGGTGGAGTACGAGATTCCCGGCATCAACCAGTCGCAGATCAAGCCGGCGATCGGGCTGACTTTCGCGAGCGCGCTGCGTTCCTTCGTGCGTCAGGACCCCGACGTCATCATGGTCGGCGAGATCAGAGACAGCGAGACGGCGCATGTCGCGGTCCATGCCGCGCTGACCGGCCATCTCGTGTTGACCACGCTGCACACCGAAACCGCGGCCGCGGCGGTGCCGCGCCTGCTCGATCTTGGTGTCGAAGGCTTCTTGTTGCGCTCCACCTTGCGCGCGGTGATCGCGCAGCGGCTGGTGCGTCAGCTCTGCGATCATTGCAAGGCGCCGGAGGCGCTCGATGAAGAGACATGCCGCCAGGATCCACGTCTTGGTCATCTCGGCCTCGTCCCCGGCGACATCACCTGGCACCCGAGGGGATGCGAGCGATGCGGCCAGAGCGGATATCGCGGCCGGGTCGGCGTGTTCGAGCTGCTCGAGCTGACCACCGGCCTGCGCGAGCTGATCGCGGATAGTGCCGACGGCCTCGCGATCGATCGGCTGGCGATCCGGGAAGGCATGACGACGATGCTCGACGACGGCGTCGCCAAGTGCCGCGCCGGCGTCACCTCGGCCTCCGAGCTGCTTCGTGTCCTCGTGGCGCGGTGAGGTGGATCGTGCCGAGCTACCGCTATCGCGCTCTGACGCAGTCCGGTGAAATCGTCGTCGGATCTCTCGTCGCGCCGTCGCGCAGCGAGGTCGAACGGCGCATCTCGTATCTGCAACTTCTGCCGATCGAAACCGTGGAGGAGAAAAAGGAGCGGACCGGCGCTGCGTCCGGGCTCTCGTTCGGCGCTCCGTCCGCGACTGAAGTGACCACGTTCACGCGCGACCTGGCCCTGCTTCTCAAGGCCGGCGCGCGGCTCGACGACGCGCTCGATCTGTTGTCCGGCGATTCCGATATCGGCCGCCTCCGTCCCGTGGTGGCGCGGCTGCGTGCGGCGATCATGGCCGGTGAAAGCTTCGCCGATGCGGCGGCCGCCCAGCCGCAGTTGTTCTCGCCGATGTATGTCGCGCTGATGCGCGTCGGCGAATCGTCGGGAACACTCGATCACGTGCTGACCGCGCTGGCCGGCGAACGCGAGCGGTCGGAGGCGACGCGCCGCAAATTGACCGACGCGATGCAATATCCTGCCTTCGTGTTCCTCGCGGCGATCGGCGTGATGCTGTTCTTTCTCGTGGCCGTGCTGCCGAATTTCTCGGCCGTGCTGCGTGACTTCGGTGGCCGTACCGATACGGCGCTCGGCTTCTTCATGACGCTGTCGGATCTGCTGCGCGCCAATGCAGCCGCGATTGCACTCGGCTGTGCGGCGCTGCTCGCGGCAGGCTGGTGGCTGTTGCGTCAGCCCGCGGTTCGCGCCGGCCTGGCCAGCGTCGTGGCCGTCATGCCCGGCATCGGCAGCCTGCTGCTGTTCTATCGGACCAGCCTGTTCTGCCGCAATCTCGGCCTGCTGCTCGGCTGCGGCGTCAATCTGAGCGCGGCCCTTCGCATTCTCGTCGATGTGATGGCCGTGACGTCGTCGCGTGCGCCTTGGTCGGCAGCCGCGGATCGCGTCCGTCACGGCGGCAAGCTGTCCCAGGCATTGTCGGCCGACAACGTGCTGCCGCCGATGGCGCTGCGCATGCTGCGGCTCGGCGAGGAGACCGGCCAGTTGCCGACGCTGTCGACACGGATCGCTGAGTTCTACGAAGCCAAGCTGCAGCGCGGCCTGGATCGCGTCGTCGGCATCGTCGGCCCCGCCGCCATTCTGCTCATCAGCGTGGTTGTCGGCGGCCTGATCGTCTCGATCATGACGGCTTTGCTTTCTGTGACGCAACTGGTCGGCTGATGGCTACCAAGGAGAATGACATGAGATCGGACACGCAGAGCAAGCCGGCCAAGAGTGCCGACCGTGAACACGAGCGCGGCTTCACGCTGGTCGAGATGCTGGTCGTGATCACGATCATCGGGCTGATCATGGGTCTCATCGGCCCGCGCGTGTTGAACTATCTCAGCGAGTCCAAGACCAAGGCGGCGCGGATCCAGTTGCAGAGCTTCTCGGCGGCGCTGGATCTGTTCTATCTCGATGCCGGCCGCTACCCCTCGACCTCGGAAGGCCTCGGGGCGCTGGCGCAACGGCCGGCCGGGTTGAGCGCCTGGAACGGTCCCTATCTCAAGGGCGGGGCAGTGCCGAAGGATCCGTGGAATACGGCCTATGTCTACCGCGCACCGGGCGATCACGGCCCGTACGACATCCTGTCCTACGGTGCCGATGGCCAGGAAGGCGGCAGCGGGACGGCGGCGGACATCGTGCTGGGAACGCCGACGCAGACGAGCGCGCGCAGTGAATGACGGCGGCCAGCGCGGCTTTACGCTGCTCGAGATGGTCTGCGTGCTCGCGATCGTCGCGCTGCTGGCGTCCGTCGCGCTGCCTTATCTGCCGCGGCAGACGTCGCGGCCGCGGCTGCAGGCCTACGCGTTGCAGGCGGCGACACTGCTGAAGTCGGACCGTGCCTCATCGATGCGGATCGGCGCGCGCGTCGAAACGGAGATCGACACGTCGCGCCGCTTGATCCGCTCCGGCAGCAGCGCGGCTGCGCTGAAGCTGCCCGACGACGTCGCATTCCTGGCGACGTTGCCGCGCAGTTGCCAGCATCGGCCGGTGCTGGCGACCATCACCTTCTTTCCTGACGGGCTGTCCTGCGGCGGCGCCATCACCTTGTCGCGCGCCGATCTGAGCCTGGAGATCAGGGTGAACTGGCTGACGGGGAGGATCGACATTGTCTCGCGCGTGCTCGCCAATGGTTGAGATCGACCGCCGGAGTGAAGCCGGATTTTCGCTGATCGAGGTGCTCGTCGCGCTTGCCATCGTGAGCGTGTCGATCATCGCCATCGGCGCCGTGGTGTCGCGCAACGCGGCCATCGTTCGCAAGCTCGAACAGCATGTCACTCTGGTCACCGACATGAGGCTGGCGTTGGCAACGATGCTGGCCGATCGCGGCCGGCTGCAGCCGGGCAGCATCGATCAGCGCTCCGGCTCCGGGTCGGTGGTGCTGCAGGTCAGGCCGCTCGGCGGCGATTGGAATGAGCCGGCGGGACAGACCGGCTGGATCCCGGAGGCGGTGACCTTGCGCGTCAAGACCGGCTCGGGCGCGGTCGCCGATGTGCAGACGGTTCGCCTGGCGCGAGGAGCGCGATGATGACCGCCCGATCCGATCGATCCCGAGAGCAGGGCTTCGCACTGATCGAGGCACTCGGCGCGCTCGCGATCGCCGGCATCGTGTTGTCGGCGCTTGCCGCGGTGACGTCGCAATGGCTGCCGGCGTGGAAGCGCGGATTGGATCGCGTCCAGCGCGCCGAGATGGTGGCCGCTGCGCTGCGGCGGGTCGGCGATGATCTCGCTGCCGTGCAGTTCGTCTCGGCCAATCGCGAGCAGAAGGGACCGTTGTTCGTGGGCGACGAGGTCTCGGCGATGTTCGTGCGCGCCGAACTCGGCCCCAATGCCGGACATGGTCTCGACATCGTGCGCATCGGCGAGGAAGGGAGCAGGGGCGAACGCGCTCTGCGGCGATCGCGTGCCATGTTCGAGCCCGTGCCGGTCGGCCAGCCCGTGACCGAGCATTTCCGGTTCCGCGATCCCGTGGTGCTGCTGTCGGCGCCGTTCCGGATGTCGTTCGCCTATGCCGACGGGACGATGGCGTGGACGTCGGAGTGGCGCGATGCGACCAAGCTACCATCCGCCGTGCGCATGACGGTTTATGACGACAGCCGTGGCGGTGCCGCCGTTCTCGTCAGCGCAGTCCGTATTCACGTCGATGCGCCGGGCGGCGGCTTTGCGGATCCCGGAGCGGCAGGCACCGCGAATCCGTCGGCGGGTGCGGGCGAGCCGCCGCAGCTGAACAAGAGCGAGCCGATCGACTAATGCTGGTTCGCTCCTTTACCAGAGGTTCTGCCCAGAGGCGCGGCGCGCAGGATGGCTTCATCCTGATCGCGGCGCTGTGGATGCTTGCGGCGTTGGCGGCCCTGGTCGTTGTCGTCTCGCAGCAACTCGGCAGCTCGGCGCGGTTGCTGCGGCTCGAGGACGAGGCGGTCGAGGCCGATGCGCTGGTCTCGGCGGCCATCGAACTGTCGGCGTATCGTCTGCTGCTGTCCAAGGACGAGGAGCGGCCGAGGCAGGGCGGTTTCCGCCTGGCGCTTGCAGGCAACGACATTGCGGTCTCGTTCGTCAACGAAGCGGCGCGGATCGATCTCAATACCGCGTCCAAGGACATGCTCGAAAATCTCTTCGTCACGCTGGGCGTCGAGCGCGATGCTGCCAAGGATCATGCCGAGCGGATCGTTGCGTGGCGCTCCAAGCCGTCCGATGCAGCCAAGGCGCAGGCGGAGGAGGCGCGCTATGCGGCGGCCGGTCTCAAGCGGGTGCCGCGCCTGGCGCCATTCGCGCATGTCGGCGAGCTGTCGCTCGTCCTCGGCCTTCCCGCATCGCTGGTTGATCGGGTGCTTCCGCTGGTCACCGTCTTCAACGGTTCTCCGGGAATCGATCCGACGATCGCGGCGCCGGAGGTCGTTGCCGCATTGCCGGGAATTACGCCGCTGATCCTGAAGGATTTCCTCAACGCACGGGCGTCGTTGTCACAGGATGCCGATACGCTCGCCAAGATGTTGGGGCCTGCTGCGAAGGACGCCGCCAAGGGCAAAAGCAAGGCTTATCGGCTGCGCATCGTCGTCGGTCCGGCGGGCGGGCTTCGTCACACTGCGACGGCGGTGATCGTTCCCGGCGAAGGCGAGGAGCCCTATCGGCTGCTGGCGCGCCAGGACGAGGGACCGCAGCCGAGGGGAGCGCTTCAGGCGCGGAGGATGCCATGAAGCTGACCGAAGCGATCGAGCGCGGACTGACGGTGTGGACGGAAAGCGTCGCTACAGCGATCGAGGCCGTCGCCGATCGGCAGCTCAGACGCCCGCGAGTCGTGATCCGCTACGATCAGCCAGAAGCGATCGTCATGACGGTACAGACGCCGCCGAAGGCGAGACCGATGCTGGCGGCGGCACGGCTGAATCCGGCTTTGGGAGCGGCGCAGGTCGGGCTCTCGCCGGAGTGGCTGCGAACCTTGCGCGGTGCTGTGCTGGACATCCATCTGGCCACCGAGAACGTTCTGATCCGGCCTCTCGACTTTCCCAAGCAGGCGGAGCCTTTTCTGGACGGCATGATCCGGACCCAGATCGGCAGGTTGACGCCGTGGAATCTCGGACAGGTCCTCTACGGCTACAGCGCCCCGCGCGCAGCCAGTGATCGGATCGCGTTGACGCTCGCGGCAACGCCGCGCGCTCTGGTCCAGCCCTTGCTCGCCTTTGCCGATCAGGTCGGCATTGCCAAGCTCGTCATCACCGCCGACGTCGGCCCAACCGATGGCGGTCCGATCCAGATCTTCAAGACGTCGCTGCGTTCGTCGCTTGCCGGCGGCCGTGATCTCGGGCGCGTGCTCAAGCTCAGCTGGCTGTCGGTCGCTGCGACCACGGCGGTGCTGCTGATCGCGACGACGCTGATCGGTGGATATCTCGATGGCGAGATCGAGGACGCACAGGCGCAGGTCACGCGGCTGCGTGCGGCGCTGCGGCCCGCGATGGGCGCCACCGCCGCCGACGGGCTGCTCGCCAAGCGCAAGCAGACCAGCCCCGCCAGCGTGATCGTGCTCGACACGTTGTCGAAGATCCTCCCCGACGGGACGTATGTCGTCGAGATGCATGTCGAGAACGATCGGCTGCAGATATCCGGCCTGACCCAGGATGCACCCGCGCTGATCCGGCTGATCGAGCAGTCGCCGCAGTTCAGCCGCGCCACCTTCTACGCGCCGACGACGCGCACCGCCGGCGAAGCGGGCGAGCGCTTCCACATCGAGGCGCGCATCAACGCCTATTTCGGAGACCGGGCATGAACTGGTCGACATCGCTGCGCCGCATGTTCGTGAACTCACCGGCCGTTTCTGCGATCCTCTATGCGGCGACCATTGTCGCACTGCTCTGGCTTGGTGCCGCTGGGGTCGTCGATCTCGTCGCCAGGCGCGACCAGCTCAACGACACCAACGCGCAACTGGCGCAGTTTTCCGGACGCAAACGGCCAGCCGGCAATTCCGCCGCAGGCAGCGCGACGGCTCCGGGTGGATCGGTGTTCGTGGAGGGACGAACGGTCACCATCGCGGGCGCGGCGCTGGTCCAGCGCCTCACGGAGGCGATCAGCAAGGTCGGCGGCAGCGTGCTGTCGACCCAGGTCGAGCTGCCGGCGGCACGCGCCAACACCAACCTGATCAGCGTGGTGGCAAGCTGCGAGCTCGAACAGCCGGCGTTGCAGCAGCTGCTCTATGATCTCGAGGCCGGATTGCCGTTTCTCTTCGTCGATCAACTGCATGTGCAGCAGCCGCTGGCCGCCGCAGCCGGCGGCGTGGGACGATTGACCGTGCTGGTCACCGTGTCGGGTCAATGGCAAGGAAAATCGTGATGCGATCGTTCGTAGGCTCGGGCCTCGTCACCTTTGCCACCGTGTGCGTGCTTGCAGCTTCGCTCAGCCGTGCCTGGAGCGAGACGGCGGATGGTCTCGAGCCGGCCACGCCCGTCCAGGCCGCGCCCGCGCCCGGCGCCTCCGAACCGCCGGCCGCCATGTCAGAAGCTCCCAGCGCAGAAGCTCCGGGGGGCAGGAGTGCCAACCCGCTGTGGGATGTTCCGATCAGTACCCTTTCGGCGACACGTGATCGTCCGATCTTCTCGGCGTCGCGGCGGCCGCCGCCGGTTGCCGCACCCGTCACGGTGATGCGGGCGCCGCCGCCTGCGCCGCCGAGGGATCCGGAACGGCCAAACCTGCAGCTCGTCGGCACGGTGATCGGCGACGAGGAGAGCTTCGGCATCTTCGTCGACGCGGCGTCGCAGGCATCGCTGCGCTTGCGGGTCGGCGCTTCGCATGAGGGATGGGTGCTGCAGTCGCTGCGACCGCGTGAAGCCTCGCTGCTGAAGGCGCCGGAGACCGTCACTCTGCAAATGCCGCAGCTCGGCACAGCCGGCAGCGGCGACGTGCAGGCGGGACCGATGACCCCGCCGGCGCCGCAGGCCGGACGCGAGCGGATGGCGCGGCGGGCGCGCTGAGGTCAGTGGCTTACGGCAATCAGAAGGTCACGAGCAATTCGCGGCCGGTGGCCTGCAGGGCGAGTACGGCCAGCAGGCCGAGGACGAGGAACGGGCCGAACGGCAGCGCCGTCTGGCCCGTCAGCCGTCGTCCCATGACGAAGAGAGCGAGCGCCGCAGCGAGTGCCGTCGTCGTGGCGATGAGCAGCAGGATCGGCAGATTTGGCAGGCCGGCCCAAAGCGTTGCAGCCATCAGAAACTTGACGTCGCCGAGGCCCAGTCCCTGGCGGCCGCGGGCCATTGCGTAGAGCAGCCGCAGCAGCAGCAGCGCCAAGCCGATCGCGAGGGCTGCGGCGCAATTCCACAGCGCCTCGGGCAGGTCGACGAGCGTCGCCAGTCTTGCGAAGCCGCTGGCGGCGACCAGCGCATTCATCCAGTCGGGCAGCAGCCCGCTGCGCAGATCCGTCCAGATCAGGCCGGCGCAGGTCAGGAGCAGCACGGCAATGGCTGCGATATTGATGGCGTCGGTCACGCGAGGTGGGGATTGGCGGTGTCGGATCACCCGAGCATAGGCCTGCTCAGGACGCGAGCGATAGTCCCGCCATCATCAGGCCGATCGCGGCGACCCAGCCACCGACCGCGCGCACGGCGATTCCGCGCCAGCTCGATACCGGCTCGGTTTCGGGACGCCGGAAGGTGAGCGCGAGCGCCATCACGAGGGTGATGGCGACATAGCCTGCACTGGCGAGCCCGGCGGCGTACAGGAGACGGTCGGTCTGCGGCACGAGCTCGCCGGCATTCGCTGCGCCGCGCATCAGCCCGAGCATGAATGCGATCGCGCTCAGCAATGTCACGGGAATGCGCAAGGCCGCGGCCAGCAGCAGCCCGAGAATGAGAATGGTCGCGGCGTCGACGAGCGGGGAAGCCGGGGCGAGCCCCGACCCGGCGGCGAGCGCCAGCCCCGCGCACAGGCCGAGCGGAAACACCACGACCAGCCAGCGTCCGCTCGCCGCACCGAGCGAGCCGGCCAGCAATCCCAGCGCGGCCCAGACCACGACGTCTTGCAGGGTGAGCAGCGGATGCAGGGCGCCGGCGTAGAAGTCACCGAGCCGGGCCGATACGATATGCGCATCGGCGAGCTGCGCTTGCGCCAGCAGCAGCACGGATGCGAGCAGGGCGGTCCGGTGGTACGTCCTCATGCCGCGACTCCGAGGCTCGCGATCAGGAAGTAGCCGCCGAGCGCGGCGATGGCTGCGCCGACGCCCTGGATGATACGCTCGCCGCCGGGCCAGCGCGCGAGCGCGCCGATGGTGATGCCGCAGGCGTGGAGAAGACCGGTCGCGACCACGAAGCCGCAGCCATAGGCCAGGGGATTCGCCGCCGTCGGGAGCTCGATGCCGTGCGCGTGGCCATGAAAGATGGCGAAGATCGCAACAATGATAGCCGCAATCGCGAACGGGACACGGACGCGCAGGGCGACAGCGAGGCCAAGGACCAGCGCTGACAGCGCGATGATGAGCTCCGGGACGGGCAGACCGATCTTGAGGATTCCCAGGACGGCTCCGAACGCCATCACCAACGGGAAGACGACCGGCAGGATCCAGATCGCCGCGCCGCCGAGCTGCGCGCCCCAGATGCCGACTGCGACCATTGCGACCAGATGATCCAGCCCGGTCAAGGGATGCAGCAGACCACTGGCGAGGCCGCCGCCGACGCCGGTCTGCTCATGGGCAAAGCCAGGATTCGCAGTCAGCAGCGAGAGCAAAGCCGCACCCAACACGGCGTGCAGGAGTTTGCGCGCGATCATGTTCGTCCCATTCATCATCATGCGGCCGCCAGAACCCGCACCAGGCGGCCCAGGAACCAGAACATCGAGACCGAGCCGATCGCATAGGCCGGCAGCTCGGCGCCCCAGCGCGGCAGCGCCGCGCCGAGCCGGCGATGCGCCCAGATCAGTGCCAGCACCAGCAGCACGAACAGGATCTGCCCGACTTCGACGCCGACATTGAAGAAGAGCAGCGCCGCGGGCAGGATTCGCCGCTCCAGGCCGAGGCTCGCGAGCGCGCTGGCGAAGCCGATGCCGTGGACGAGACCGAAGCTGAAGGCGACGGCCCAGGGGTAGCGGGCGGTCAGCCCGATCTCGCCGCGCTGCTGCTTGATGATCTCGACGCCGACGAACACGATGCTGAGCGCGATGCAGGCGTTGAGCGGGCCTTCGGGAACGCCGATCAAGCCGAACGCCGTTGCAGCCAGCGAGGCGCTGTGGCCGATCGTGAAGGCCGTGATCGTCTTGAGCAGGCGCCAGCCGCCCTGGACGATCCAGATCAGCCCGAGCACGAACAGCAGGTGATCGGCGCCGAGCAGGATGTGGTCGATGCCGAGGTTGACGTAGGTCTTGGCAAGCTCGAGCCAGGTCTCGAGCGTCGGCGCATCGGTGCCCAGCACCGTCACGACCGGATTGGCCGCTGAGATCGTGTAGCTGCGCGTCTCTCCAGCGAGCGACGTCACGCGGATGATGGCAGCCGACATGTCCTCGCCGAGATTGCCGATCGTCATCTGTCCGACGAGGCCCTTGTCGCCGCAATTGAGTTCCGGCAGGCGCAGGTAGCAATGCGGCGGCATCTTGAGCTCGATGCGGTTGACGCCATCCTTCGGCAAGGTCGTCCATCGCCCGATATACGCGCCGGGCCGCATCTCGCGAAATTCGAGCACGGCGATCGTCGCCTGATGCGCAGCCGCCGGCCGCCCAGGCAGCAGCGCTGCGAGCGCGAGCACGATGGCGATCAGGGCGCGCGCGCCGGTCACGGCTCGTACCTGATCGTGTAGTTGGCCTTGAGCCGGCTCACCGCCTCCCAGGCCCGTTTCCGTGTCTCTTCAGTGTGCCAGATCTTGGCTGCCTCGGCGCGGATGTCCTCGAGTTTCGCAGGCGCGCCCGGCGTCCGGGCGTCGAGACGAACCACGTGCCACCCGTCTTTCGACTGCAGCAGGATCCATTCCTGGAGGGGCGCCTTGAGCAGGCCTTCGCTGAAGCCGTCGCCGAAGCCGGCGGCCAGGCTCGGCACCGGCCGGTCGAGAACCGCGCGCGTCTGATCGCGCAGCTCCTCCGATTCGCGCTGCTCGCGAATGTCGTCCAGATAGCGCCGCGCCGTCGGTTCGTCGCTGGGTGGCGTCATGAAGAAGCTGACACGCTCGGGCTCGTCGAACCGCGCATGATTGTCGGCGAACCAGGCGCGCAACTGCTCGTCGCTTGGCTGCGGCACGCGCACCTGATCGAAGATCAGATATTGCAGCTTGAACGCGACACGGTCGCGGATCATCTCGTCACCGCGGTCGACGCCGAGCGTCTTGCCTTCCCGATAGAGGATTTCGCTGGCGACCCAGGCCTCGACCATCTTCTGCAGCTCGGCCTCGCTCGGGGTGCGCTGCTTGTCCTCGTCGAACGTGTCGATGAAGGACTGGCGCAGCGCCTTGGTCACGGTGATGACCTTCTCGTCCTTCGCTGGCGGATGGATGATGGCGTCGGCCGCGAAGATCAGTCCGCCCAGAACAAGGAAGTGCAGGAGCGGCTCCCTGCCGAGCCCACGCAGGGCGGTCACGAATGATATTCGCGCTGGGGAAGAGCTGTTGCCATCTTGCTGATTGGAGCGTGCAGAGGCGCTCTCGAAGGTCTGCGCCGCATTCGACATGGCAGGGGCTGACATACGTTCTTTACAACTCGGGCTGCGCTCGTTGCGCGGCGCGTATATGCAACGGCACAGTTGCCGTTGTCACCGGGCAAACGTCAGTGTCACAAAAATTTCGCAACGATTGCGGATCGCGATGGCCGTGGAGATGGCACCAGCAAAAATAAATCCTTCAACAAACTGTCTCCGAGTTTTGGTTTGGTCGCGCCGCGAATGACGACGGCGCATCGGTCGCGTTGTCATCTCGGTTTGGAGATCGATCGAATTCTTTAGGGGCGACGATAATGGTTCCATCTACCAAGAAAATCCTGCTGACAGCGGCCTCGGTCTCGCTGGCTCTGTCACAAAGCGCCGACGCCGGGGAGCGTTGGGGGGAAACGAGCAAGAACAATCCGTATGTCGCGGGCGACATGCACAACCACAACACCTGCACCGACGGCTCGGTCGCAGCCGGCTATGCGATCGATCGCTCGGTCGGCAAGGGCACCGCGGCTGCTGGCGGCAATAATTTCGACCTCGACTGGTTCACCCTGGGAAACCACGGCGGTTCGGGCAACCGCGATTGCCGCTTCAGCGATGCGAGCGCCAACATCCCGGGCGACAACACCACGACGTATTGGAGCCAGACGCTCGGCAAGACCATCGACGGCATCACGATCACCAGCCTGAAGGGCACGCCGAACGGCACCGACACCAACGCCAAGATGTGGCGCTGGCAGTCGATCAAGGAAGTCGAGTATCCGACCATCGTCAATCGCACCGCGACCTACAACAAGGTGCTGGTCGAAGGCCTCGAGTGGATCCTGCCCGGTCACGAGCATGGCGACGTCGCCGTGATCGCCGGCCAGAACCCGCGTGGCTACGGCAATGCCGACAAGATGGCCGAGTTCGAATATCGTTTCGACCGCGGGGACACTGACGCGATCGGTCCGGTCGATGCCAGCAACAACCCGGTCTGGGCCGGCAAGGACAATGTCAACAATTCCGGCACGGCCGGTCACCAGAAGGCCGTTGCCGGCATCGCCTGGCTGCAGGCGAACCATCCGCTGCAATCCTACGCGGTGCCGACCCATACCGAGCGGCAGGGACCGTTCAACCCGAACGGCTCGGCCGGCTACAACATCGAGCACTTCCGTGACTTCAACAATGCCGGCCCGACGGTCGCGTTCGGTATCGAAGCCCCGGGTCACATGGCCGAGGGCGGCGTGAACGGCGGCTCGGGCTCCTATGGCTCGGGCGCGGTCGGCGGCGGCACCTACGGCATGCAGGGCGTCTACACCGCCAAGGTTGGCGGGCTCTGGGACGGTCTGCTCGGCGAAGGCCGCAACTTCTTCCTGTTCCAGAGTTCGGACTGGCACAGCCGCGGCGTCTATGGCGCGCGCGATCCGGGTACGACGGCGGACTTCATCCCCGGCGAGTACACCAGGCTGTACGTGCCGAACGAGCGGCGCTTCTCCCAGCAGTCCATCATCGACGGCATGCGCTCGGGCAACTCCTATTCGGTCAACGCCGACATCATCGACTCCGACATGGAGTTTCGTGCGAAGGGTGAATGGGACTACGACTGGAAGACGATGGGCGAGACGCTGGTCGTGCGTCCCGGCGAGAAGGTCACGCTCGAGATGGAGATGACCGTTCCGGCGTCCAACAACAGCCCGTACAGCTTCAACAATCCGCTGCTGCTGCCGGTCGGCATCAAGCAGCCGTTGAACAAGCCCTCGCTCGACCACGTCGATCTGATCACCGGCGACATCACCGGTCCGATCGCGCCGGGTGCCCCGGGCTATGCGGTAGCCAATGCCAAGGGTGTCGATGGTGCGGCCATCGTCTACAACCCGTCGGCCAAGATCGCGAAGCAGATCCAGGCGACCAAGATGCGGAGCCGCAAGCTGCGCGACGGTTCGACCCGCCTCAGCTTCACGACCACCTTCATCGCCGGCCAGACGCCGTTCTACATCCGCGCCCGCGGCACCAACATCCCGCCGGCGACTCCGAACGTCTCCGACAGTGCCGGTAACCCGCTGCTCGATCTCAACAACGCCAACGTCAGCTGCACCGATGCGGCGTGCCCGTCGCACCTCGGAACGGTCAATGGCGTCAAGAAGGTCACGAACGACGTGCAGGCCTGGTCGAACGTCTGGTTCTATGGCAACCCGATCTTCGTCCGAACCTACGGCACGCCCAAGCTGCTGGTCGAAAAGAATCAGGAACTGGCCCGCAAGCTGGCTCACGAGCATCACCACTGGCACGACTGGGACCACTGGGGGCACTGGGGCCACTGGGGTCGCTGGGCGTTCAACCGCGACTGATCGATCGGCACCAATCCGGCGGGACGATATCGTCCCGTCGGATCCTGCTCACTCCGAGCGCCGGTTTGCGAACCGGCGCTTCGTCTTTGAAGCCTGTTTGACCTGGGGTTCGTCGAGATGATGTCTCGCTTGTCCGCCGTGAGTTTTGCCGTCCTTGCCCTCGCGAACGCGGTCGCGTCGGCGCATGACGAGGAGCCGACGCAGGAGGTCTGCGACGCCGCAGTGGCCGAGGCGCGCGCGCAGGCGGCGACCTTGCCGGCGGACGACGTGTCGCGCTATTTCGCCGAGCGGGACATTCAGCAGGCGCTGGTCGAGGCCGGCAATGGCGAGTTCGATGACTGCGTCGAGAAGGCCGAGCGGGCCGTGCTGGAAGTACGCGACCGGCCCCACAGCCTGAAGCCCGGCGAGCGGCTCAACATCCTTCGGGCCGACGAAATGCCGGCGCGCTAAGGGGTAACGCGCTGCGTTTCCAATTTTGTCATCCGGCTGTCATGCAAGTCGGCAAATTGTCGGTCCTGTTGCGGCGTGTGCTAGGCCTTGAGACATGGACCAGATCGAAGCTCTTTTTCCAATACCGTTGTTGCGTTCGCCTGGGCTCTTGAGCGCCGAGCTCAAGGACGCGGCGGTAGCAGCGATACGCAATTCGAAGATCGAGAACAATCTGCGGTCCGGACAGTTGTTTCACACCGAGGTCGCCGATCCCCGCGCCAACAACCTGTTTCAGACCATCGCCGAGCTCGCCGTGCCCAAGCTGGTCGATTTCGGCGAGCTGCTGTTCGGCGAGAAGCTGCGCTGGACGGTCAAGGAGATGTGGACGAACATGCTGGAGACCGGCGGCAACCAGACCCTGCACGCCCATGCCAACAGCTTCATCTCCGGCATCTTCTATCTGACGCCGTCGCACTCCGGCAGCCGCACCGTTTTCGTGCGGCCGCCGGGCGGCAGCGACTTCTCGTTCCGCCATCATACGCGCAGCGCCGCGGTCGGTCCGTTCAATGCCGGCAAGTACGTGCTGCCAGAGGCTGAGCCGGGCGATCTCGTGCTGTTCCCGAGCTATCTCTATCACGAGGTGCCGCGCAATCAGGGCGACCAGCGCATCACCATCGCCTTCAACGCGATTCCCGATCATCTGGATTGCTGGGGCTACCGCGTCAGCTTCGCGTCCTGACGCGCTATCGCTCGAATTCGCGCGACAGCAGGTCGCGGGCGTCTCGTCGCGACGGCGCGGCGGCGTCGATCGCGTGAAGCAGGCGTTCAGCCGCCGCGCGGTCCGATGCGAGCAGCGCCTTCGCCATGCTCAACAGCGGCGCATAGGCCGGCTCGAACTCGGTGCTGGCGCGAATGGAGTCGAGGAGGCCGGGTGCGGCGGCTGCAATCAGCGCCGACCCGCGCGGCTCGCCGGTCAGCGCCGCGCCGGCTTGAATGAAGCGATTGCGTGCCCGCCAATAGGCGTCGAGCCGCTGCTCCCACGTTCCGCGTTTCGACCCGTCGAGCAGCTCACCTGCATCTGTCTTTGTCTGGTTGAGGACCGTCAGCAGCAATTGCCAGGGCGCCGCCGAGAGAGCGTTGACGTTGCTGCGCGCGTCGAACGTGACGAACGGGAAATCGTCGGTGTTGCGCGGTCCCGGACCGGCGAAACTCGCGAGTGCTTTCTCGCCGGCGACATACTGCCCGAGAAGGTCGATCGGCTGATCGAAGCCGAGCGGTTGAATGATCGGGTGAAGCTTCCGGTCGGAAAACCGTGCGGCGAGGAGCTCGGGATCGATCGGGTCCGGGGCCGCTGATCCGATCAGGGCCAGCATCGGCGTGCGCACGCTGTAATGGTTCAGCCAGGCTGACCCGTGTGGGAAGGCCGCGAGAAAGCTTCTGATGATCGCCCGCAGCGACGGTGCATCGAGCTGATAGAGCGGCAGCCACTGGCAGAACACGCCCTCGGCCGCCAGCCTCCGCTTGACGGCCGCGAAATGTTCGACCGTGTACAGCGCGCCGCTGCCATCCAGCGCCGGGTGGAACAGGTCGGCCACGATCACGTCGTAGCGTCCGTCGTCGGCGACGATGAAGCGCCGGGCGTCGGCAACGGCGATCGGCGGTCTTTCCTTCTCGGCCGCGGGGTTGTCGAACCAGGACAGCAGCGCGACGACCTCGGAGGAGAGTTCGACCGCGCGCACGTCGAGATCCGGCATCTGCGCTGCGCCGAGCACGGTCGCGCCGGTGCCGACACCGAGGAAGAGCGCGCTGCGCGGCGCCGGATGCAAGAGCAGCGGCAGCATGGCCTGGCGGAAATCGGACCGCACAGAGCTGGTACCGCCCATGCGGAAGTGGCCGTTCACTTCGAGATAGCGTGCCCCCGAGGCGTCGTCGACGACGCTTGCCGTCGCCATCGGTCCCTCGCGCACGGCGAGAAGCTTGCCGCCCGGCGGGACCTTGATGAGCAGGGGGGCGGGAAGGCACAACAGCGCGAGCGCAAGCAGAGCGGGCGCCGCGGCCCACCGCAGCACGACGCGTTGCGGCTGCAGCAACAGCAGATATCCGACGGCAACGAGGATCAATGCCCTCCAGATACCGAAAGCGGGAATCAGCAGCTGTGCTGCGGCCAGCGGTGCAATGGCTGCGCCGACGCTGTTGATGCCGACGGCCCAGCCGACCGATCCCCGGCCGTCACGGACCTCCTGCATGAGCTGGCCGAACAAGGCGCCCATCGCCATCGCGGGCAGTAGCAGCAGCGCCAGCGCGATGCCGAGCTCGCCGGCGACGCCGAGGCTCGCCGCGCTATCGGCGAAGCCGCCAAGCAAGGGCGTCATGATCGCCGTGCCGAGGCCAACGAGTGCGGTGAGGCTGATCAGAACGGTTCTGCCGCGTGCAACCGTGGGCCCCAAACGCTGCCAGATCATGCCGCCGATCGCGGTGCCCAGCAGATAGGCCGCCAGCAGACAGGCGAAGCTATAGACCGTGTCCTGCATCATCTGCGCGGCCAGGCGCACGACCAGCACTTCGAACGCGATGCCGAGCAGGCCGGTGACGAACAGAGTTGCCGTAAGGCGGAGGCCGGTGACAGCATGCCTGCTATCGTCACGCGCGCGAGCGTCGGCCTGCACGGCTCGGCCGAGGCGAAGCGCTGCGAGCGCGCAGGCCGCGTTGACGGCTGCCAGGCAAAGCAGCGTCGTCGACAATCCAAGCGCGGGGATCAGCACGAAGGTGGACAGCAGCGTGCCGGCGACGGCGCCGGCGGTGTTCGCGCCATAGACGCCGGCGCTGACGGACCGCGTGCCGTGCGCTGCGGACGTCATGCGTTCCAGCGCGGTCAGCGTGCCGCCCATTGCCACCGTGGCCGGCAACAGCACCAGCGTCGGCAGCAGGAAGCTCGCGCTCCACAACAGGAGGGGGGAGGGAGCCGTGCCGAGCAGCGGCGCCAGGGCGCGCGCGCTCGCCGGAAGCAACCAGACCGCACATAGCCCCCACAGGCCGATGACCGCTTCGAGGACGGCATAGAGCCGGTGCGGATTGGCGACGCGGCGGATCCGGCCATCGAGGACGAAGGCGCCCACCGCGAGCCCAGCAAAAAATCCGGCGATGGCGCCGAGCACGGCCATCATCTCCGTGCCCAGGGCGAGGGCGAGCTGGCGCGTCCAGACGATCTCATAGCCGAGCCCGGCGAGGCCGGATGCCGCAATCAGCAGCTTCAGCGCCCCCAGCCGGGCCGTGCTCTGGCGGGCGACGAGATCGACGCCGGAAGACCTGGCACTTTGCTTCTCCGCGACCAGATCATTGTCGCGCGGGTCTGCGTGGCGTGCCTCGGTCAAGGTTTGGTACCTGCAATTCCCGTGATCGGTCTTCGGATGCAGCGCGCCGTGCGGAGTACTGGTCCGAGCGCTGGATCAAGCTCGGCGGCACGGGCCGCCAAGGTCGAGATCGTTTCCTTGTGTTCGTGTTTCGTGACGGTGGTTTGACAGAGGCCGCGGGAGCACTAGCGTCGTCTGAACGATTCCAGGGGCAATGATTTTTGGTGAGACTGCCACGCGTGCGGATCGTGGATCGGGCTGGTCGCTCTACCGGGCCGGCAGGCCCGCGTCGACCATGAGCTGAACGATCCTGGCAGCGGCCTCGCGATACACCGGACTGGTGTTCTTCATCGGCGGCGCACGTTGAGCGCGGTCGTGCCGGGCCGCAGCTTCAGTCCCTTCTGGATCGCGGCTCTCGCTTCATCGATCTGCCCGGCCCTCTGATAGGCGGCTGCCAGCAGCATATAGGGACGCCCGGACGCGGCCGTGATGGCGATCGAGCGCTGCAGCCACGGCAGGGCTTCCTCCGCGCGATCCATCATCATGTGCGCCCACCCGACGCCCAGGAGCCATGTCCAGCGTGAGACCGCCGGCGTGTCATAGCGGTCGGCCTGCTGGAAGGTCGCCAGCGTATCCTCGAAGCGGCCGAGATGGAGCTGCCCGAGGCCGACCAGATTCAGCGCGAGGCCGTCCCATGGATCGAGACTCAGCGTTCTGGCGCAGATGACCAGGCTTTCGACGAAATGATTGGTTGCGCTGAGGAAGCGGCAATAGGTCTCGAGCACCGCGATCGAGTTCGGCTTGGCGCGCAGGGCGCGCTCCAGGTTCGCGGCCGCCTGAGCCTCGGCCGCCGCGGCGGCATCCGGACTGTACCAGACCATCTGGATGCCGCGCATCTGCAGCGCCTCAAGCGCAACCGCCGCGTCGACATTGTCGGGCTGGTCGGCGAGCGCATTCTGCAACATCGTCTGCGCCATGCTGAAGCGCTCTTGCGTCACGCTGTTGATCGACGCGGTCGCCTGCTCGATGGCGGCGCGGGCGCCGCCGGCCGTGACGCCGCCGTCCGCGGAAGACGTTCCGGTTTCGATGAGCTCGTTGAGACGGCGTGCCAGCACGTCGCCCACGCCCGCGGCGAGACGCGTCTGTTGCAGCAGCGGATCGCGCTCATCGGCGTCGACGGAGACGGCTGCGACCGCTTCAACCTTGCCGGAGGTGGTCTGGATCAAGCGGGCACGCAATGTCCATGACGGTCCGCTGCGCTGCAGCTCACCGCGGATATCGAAATCCGGCGGCGCAGCCAGCGACGCAGCCTGCTCCGGCTGCGGTGCCGTCGATCGCGGCGCGATCACGCTGATGGTGTTGATCCTGGCGAGCCCGTCGGTCAGGCGTCCCGCGATCTCCGTTACCATCACCGCGCCAAGCGGATCACCGCTCGCGTCGGCCATCGCCATCACCGCGACCACAGGGGGCGAACGCTTGAAGATCAGGTTCGATCTCAACAGCGGCGCAGCCGCCGCAAGCCCGACGATGGCGCAAAGCGCTGCGGCGGCCGTGATCGCCATGCGTCCGCCGAGGGCCGACAACCATGACGATCTCGCCGGCCCGGTCGTCGCCTCAGCGGCGGAGGCGGCGGCGACGTCGAGCACGGTGGTCGGGGCGGGGGAGGGAAGGTCCACCTCGGGCGAAGAGACCTTGATCTCTGCCTCCGACGCGATGTCCGCGGTAAAGACGTATCCCCCCATTGGCCGCGCAGGACACGCTGCCCGAACAGTTGATCAAACGACGGCCGAGTAATGATCTGAAAGGTCAACCTGGGCTGCTTGGCCTGCCTCAAGGTGAGCGTTTCAGCCTCGGGACGCAATGCGTTCCGAGAGCCCCAATCAGCGAGCTCGGTCGAAAGAAAGCAGGGACGGCGCGAGATCAATCGAACGATCGTCGCCCTCCGCGTTCCGGACTGAGCTCGGATGTGATCCAGTCGGCAAAGGCGCGGACAGCCGTGCGTTGGTGAGCATTGCGGGGAAATACCAGGCGATGGCCGACGTAGCGGACGTCGGTCGCGCGGCCGGCTAGCGGCGCCACCAGCCGGCCGGATGCCAGCTCACGCTCGGCCAGCAGGGTGGATTCAAGGGCAACGCCGAGACCTTCGGTCGCGGTCGCAAGCGCCAGGAAGCTGCGGTCGAAGCGCATGCCATGAAGAGCGGGAGGCTCGAGACCGTTGGCGGCGAACCATTGATGCCACTGGATCTGCTTGACATCGGAGCGGATCAGCGTTCGTTCCAGCAGGTCGGCAGGCCGCTTGATCGTGGCCGCCAGTGCCGGCGAGCAGAGCGGCGTCACCGTTTCCTCGGCCAGCGGAACGATTTCGACACCTTCCGCATGCGGCTGGCCATAGACGATATCGATGTCGAAATCGTCGTTCTTGAATCGCGCATAGTCGGTGTTCGCCGCAAGCCGCACCTCGAGCTTGGGGTGGGCGGCGAGAAATCGCGCCAATCGCGGCGTCAGCCACTGCGCAGCGAAGCTCGGCGCCGAATGGACGCGGACCAATTGGGGACCGCGCGCGGCGACCTCCTCCAGGCCGCGGCGCAACTGGTCGAAGGCGGCGCCGGCATGGCGCATCAGGTTCTCGCCGGCAGGTGTCAGCCGCACCGAGCGGGCGGTGCGCTCGAACAGCACCGTGCGCAGGGTCGTCTCCAGCTTGCGGATGGCGTGGCTGACTGCGCTCGGGGTCAGGTGAAGCTCATTCGCTGCATCGCGAAACGAGCCAGTCCGTGCAGCGGCCTCAAACGCTTTGATTGACGAAATTGGGACGTTGGATAGCATCGGATGAGTGAACCAGATTCATCTATCCGTGACAACTGCGCGTTTGTCCCCGCCGGTCAGGCCCGCCATGGTCAAGCCCAACACAACGACACTTTGGGAGGACCAAGGATGCTGCTCAGCGGCAAGACGGCGATCATCTCGGGCGCAGCTTCCAGGCGCGGTATTGGGCTGGCCACTGCGCGACGGTTCGCCGCCGAAGGGGCGCGTGTCGCCATCCTCGACCTCGATGCGGCGGCGGCCGCCGACGCGGCGGCCACGCTCGGCCACCAGCATCTCGGGATCGGCTGCAACGTCGCCGACAACAACTCCTGCAACGACGCCGTCGCGCAAGTCATCGCCACATTCGGCGTCATCGACATCCTCATCAACAACGCCGGCATCACCCAGCCGGTCAAGCTGCTCGACATCACGCCCAACGACTGGGATCGCATCCAGGACGTCAATCTCAAGGGCGTGCTGTTCCTGTCGCAAGCGGTGATCCCCCACATGCGCGCGCGCAAGCAGGGCTCTATCGCCTGCATGTCGTCGGTTTCGGCGCAGCGCGGCGGCGGCATCTTCGGCGGGCCGCATTATTCCGCGGCCAAGGCCGGCGTTCTCGGTCTCGCCAAGGCGATGGCGCGCGAATTCGGCATCGACGGCATTCGCGTCAACTGCGTCACGCCGGGCTTGATCGGCACCGACATCACGGCCGGCAAGCTGACCGACGAGATGAAGGCCAAGATCCTCGAGGGCATTCCGCTCAACCGGCTCGGCACCGCCGACGACGTCGCCGGCATCTACACCTTTCTGGCGTCGGACCTCTCCGCCTATGTCACGGGCGCGGTCATCGACGTCAATGGCGGCATGCTGATCCACTAACCAAGGTCTCAAGAGATGGACACCGCAACCAGCCGGCTCGCCAACGCGCCGACATTGGCGCAGCGCGCCTACGACATCCGGCGCAACGCGCTTCGCATGGGCGAGGTGCAAGGGCAGGGCTACATCGCCCAGGCTCTCGACATCTCCGACGTGCTGGCAGTCGCCTACTTCCACGCCATGCGCTACCGGCCCGAGGATCCCAACTGGGAGGAGCGCGACCGTTTCCTGCTGTCGAACGGACACTATGCGATCGCCCTGTACGCCGCGCTGATCGAGGCCGGCATCGTTCCCGAGGCCGAGCTGGAAACCTATGGCAGCGACGACAGCCGGTTGCCGATGTCCGGCATGGCGTCCTACACGCCGGGCATGGAGATGTCGGGCGGCTCGCTCGGCCTCGGCCTCAGCATCGCCGTCGGCATGGGCCTCGGACTGAAGCGCAAGACGTCGAGCTCTCGCGTCTACACGCTGTTCTCCGACGGCGAGCTCGACGAGGGCTCGGTGTGGGAGGCGATCTCGTCCGCCAGCCACCACAAGCTCGACAACCTCATCGGCATCGTCGACGTCAACAATCAGCAGGCCGATGGCCCTTCGACCCAGGTCATGGGCTTCGAGCCTTTGGTGGATCGGCTGGAAGCGTTCGGCTGGTTCGTGCAGCGCGTCGACGGCAACGACCTCGACGCCGTGGTCGCCGCCTTCGATGCCGCCAAGACCCACGCGGCGCCGAAGCCGCGTATGATCGTGGCGGACACGCTGATGGGCAAGGGCGTGCCCTTCCTCGAACAGCGCGAGAAGAACCACTTCATTCGCGTCGAGCCGCACGAGTGGCAGCTCGCGATTGCCGCACTCGACGCCGGGAGGCCGTGATGAAATCGACGAGACCCGCACCGGATCTGAGCAAGCCGCGCCTGACGACCTCGGCGATGATCGCCTCGATCGCTTCCGAGGGCCAGCGCACCAGGCCGGCGCCGTTCGGCCACGCGCTGGTCGCGCTGGCGCGCAGCCGGCCGGAGGTGGTCGGCATGACCGCCGATCTCGGCAAGTATACCGACCTGCACATCTTCGCGAAGGAATTCCCCGAGCGCACCTACCAGATGGGCATGGCCGAGCAGCTGCTATTCGGCGCCGCATCCGGCATGGCGGCCGAAGGCTTCATGCCGTTCACCACGACCTATGCCGTGTTCGCCTCGCGCCGCGCCTACGACTTCATCCACCAGACCATCGCCGAGGAAGATCGCGACGTGAAGATCGCCTGCGCGCTGCCCGGCCTGACCTCCGGCTACGGCCCGAGCCACCAGGCGGCCGAGGATCTCGCGCTGATGCGCGCGATGCCGAACATGACGGTGATCGACCCCTGCGATGCGCATGAGATCGAGCAGGTCGTGCCGGCGATGGCCGCCCATCAAGGCCCGGTCTACATGCGGCTGCTGCGCGGTCAGGTGCCGCTGGTGCTCGACGAGTACGACTACACATTCGAGCTCGGCAAGGCCAAGCTGCTGCGCGACGGCCGGGACGTGCTGATGATCTCGTCCGGGCTGATGACGATGCGCGCGCTCGAGGCCGCCAAGGCGCTGTCCGATGATCGCGTCGACGTCGGCGTGCTGCACGTGCCGACGATCAAGCCGCTCGATGCCGAGACCATCGTGCGCGAATCCGGCCGCTCCGGCCGTCTCGTCGTCGTCGCCGAGAACCATACGGTGATCGGCGGACTGGGGGAGGCGGTCGCCGGGGTGCTGATGCGCGCAGGCGTGCACGTACCGTTCCGGCAGATCGGCTTGCCCGACGAATTCCTCGACGCCGGCGCGCTGCCGACCTTGCACGATCGCTACGGCATCTCGTTGTCGGAAGTCGTCAAGCAGGTCAAGGGCTGGCTCAAATAGCGGACCAGCCGCTGACATGACCCGCCGGCGCGCGGACGCGCCGGACCATAACAACAATTTCATACTGGAGGGACGGGAATGCGCAAGGCAATGACGCGTCGGCGATTCATGGCAGGAGCAATGGTGGGGGCTGCGGTGCTGCCGTTCACCGGGCGATTCGCCAAGGCAGCGGAGTTCACGATGAAGCTCGCGACCGGACAGGATCCGTCGCATCCGGTCAACAAGCGGGCGCAGCAGGCGGCCGATCGCATCAAGGAGGCGAGCGGCGGCCGGCTCGATATCAATCTCTACCCGGCCAACCAGCTCGGCTCCGACACCGATCTGATCTCGCAGGTCCGCGTCGGCGCCGTCGATGCGATCAACATCGCGAGCTCCGTGCTTGCCACCCGCGTGCCGCTCGCCGGCATCGTCAACACCGGCTTCGCCTTCACGTCCTACGACCAGGTCTGGAAGGCGATGGACGGCAGCCTTGGTGATCACATCCGCAAGGACATCGAGAAGACCGGCGCCATCGCGCTCTCCAAGCCCTGGGACAACGGATTTCGCCAGGTCACGTCCTCGACCCGCGAGATCAAGACGCCGGACGATCTCAAGAGCTTCAAGATCCGCGTGCCGGCGGCGCCGATCCTGACCAGCCTGTTTCAGGCGCTCGGTGCCGGTCCGACACCGATCAACTTCAATGAGGTCTATACGTCGCTGCAGACCAAGGTGGTCGAGGGCCAGGAGAACCCGCTGCCGATCATCGCCACCGCCAAGCTCTATGAGGTCCAGAAATACTGCTCGCTGACCAGCCACGTCTGGGATGCCTACTGGATTCTTGGCAACCGCGCTGCCTTCGGCAAACTGCCGTCCGACCTGCAGACGCTGGTCACGAAGGAATTCAACAAGTCGGCGGATGACGAGCGATCCGACATTGCCGCGCTCAGCCAGAGCCTGCGCGCCGATCTCGCCGCCAAGGGCTTCACCTTCGTGGATGTCGACAAGGAGGCATTCCGTGGCGCGCTCGGCAAGAGCAGCTTCTACAAGGACTGGCGCGGCAAGTTCGGCGAGGAGGCCTGGAAGATCCTGCAGTCGAATGTGGGAGAGCTCGGATGAACTCGGTCGACGCGTCTCTGGCAGCCTCCACGAAGCACGGCGTCGTCGAAAGCCTCGAGCGGGCGCTGACGAAGCTGATCGAGATTCCCGCGATCGTCGCGCTGGTCGCGGAAGTCGGAATCCTCTTCACCGGTGTGACGGCGCGCTTCGCCTTCAACCGGCCGCTGACCTGGGCTGACGAGCTCGCGTCGATCACCTTTCTCTGGCTCGCGATGCTGGGCGCCGTGCTCGCGCTCAGCCGCGGCGAGCACATGCGGATGACCGCGCTGATCGACCGCGTCGCACCGCGCACCCGCGCGGTGCTGGAGAGCGCGGCGCTGATGGCGCCGGCGCTGTTCCTGGCGATCCTGCTGCATCCTGCGATCGACTATGCGAGCGGACAGGCGTTCGCGGAGACGCCGGCGCTCGGCCTGCCCGACAGCGTGCGGGCCGGCGCGGTGCCGGTCGGCATCGGCCTCATGCTGGCCACCGCCCTGCTGCGCATGGCGCGCCACGGCTCGCGCGACATCGCGATCACGCTGGTGATCCTGGCGGCCACGGCGCTCGTGTTGTGGGGCGCGGCGCCGGCGCTCAAGGCGCTCGGCAACTGGAATCTGATCGTCTTCTTCGCGATCCTGCTCGGCGCGGCCGTGCTCGCCGGCGTCCCGATCGCATTCTGCTTCGGGCTCGCCACGGTGGCTTATCTCCTCACGGTCACCTCGGCGCCGCTCGAAGTCGTCACCAGCCGCATTGACGAGGGCGTCTCATCCCTCGTTTTGCTCGCGATTCCCTTGTTCATTCTGCTCGGCCATCTCATCGTCATGACCGGCATGGCGGCAGCGATGGTCGGCTTCCTGGTGTCGCTGGTTGGCCATGTCAGAGGCGGCCTGTCCTACGTGCTGCTCGGCGCGATCCTGCTGGTCTCGGGCATTTCCGGCGCCAAGACGGCCGACATGGCGGCGGTCGCGCCGGTGCTGTTTCCGGACATGAAGCGCCGCGGCATTCATGACGGTGAGCTGGTGTCGCTGCTCGCAGCCTCGGGCGCGATGGCCGAGACCATTCCGCCCTCGATCGTGCTGATCATTATCGGCTCCGTCGCCGGCGTCTCGATTTCGGCCTTGTTCACCGGCGGCATCCTGCCCGGCCTGGTGCTGGCCGCCGCGCTGGCGGTGGTCGCCAAGCGCCGCATGGTCGAGCCGGAGGGCGTGATCCGACCGCGGCCGACCTGGGCCACCATTCGCTCGGCGCTCATCACGGCGCTGCCGGCACTGCTGCTGCCGGTGCTGATCCGCACCGCGGTCACCGAGGGCGTCGCCACCGCGACCGAAGTCTCGACCGTCGGCATCGCCTACACGATCCTGGTCGGACTGCTCGTCTATCGCCGCTTCGACTGGCGCAGGCTCTATCCGGCGCTGGTGCATACTGCCGCTTTGTCGGGGGCGATCCTGTTCATCATCGGTGCGGCCACCGCGATGGCCTGGGCGCTGACGCAGTCGAACTTCTCGCATGCGCTCGCGGCGATGATGGTTTCGGTGCCCGGTGGCAAATACGGCTTCCTGCTGATCTCGATCGCCGTGTTCATCCTGCTCGGCAGCATCCTCGAAGGCCTGCCGGCCATGGTGCTGTTCGGCCCGCTGCTGTTTCCGGCGGCCAAGCTGCTCGGCGTGCACGAGGTGCACTACGCGATGGTGATCATCCTCGCGATGGGCATCGGCCTGTTCGCGCCGCCCTTCGGCCTTGGGTACTACGCGGCGTGCTCGATCGGACAGATCCATCCCAACGCCGGACTGACCCGCATCTGGCCCTATCTCGGCGCGCTCGTGCTCGGCCTGCTGCTGCTTGCCTTCGTGCCGTGGCTGTCGATCGGCTTTCTCTGACCCCCCGGGTCGGCTGAAAACGTGAGGACCGAGATGCCAGTCGCGAGCTCGAGGCCCGGGACATCGAAAAGAGCTTCGGTGCACCCACGTCCTGCGCGGCGCCAACCTGCGGATTCGTTCCGGCGAGATCCACGCTCTGCTGGGCGGCAATGGATCTCCCGCAGCGGCACCAATCGACGGCTGCCTGATCGATCTCCGGTACAACATTGTTTTACCGGGAGACCAAAAATGGGTCGAAATCAGCGGAAATCGGAGTAAATGGACGCTGATGGGATGCTTCCGGCGCGACTTCTGAATGACTGATATCTCAAATAAAATTGCAAAATCAAACGCTTGGCGTTTCTCCGTCGCCCCCATGATGGATTGGACAGAGAGCTTTTTGAAATCAAATAGTTAAGAGGAGGGCGTGTGCAAATCCTGTGCACGCATGTTCTACTATTCTTTCGCTTTCGTTCTCACGACATTGCCGCCGACGCTCGCCGAAAACTGTCCCGTCCTGCATTGAAGCTTTGTCGGGATGCTGCTCTTGGCCGTCATGGTGTCACGGGAATGCCGAGTGGTTGGCGGTGTAGACGAACGCCTTGTTCGTCTTGCACATCCGTTTGCGACGGCGAGGGTCGCCGGAGGGGTTGTTGTGCATGAGCGTAGCCCTGCAGCGATCTAACTGAAGAATAAAGGATTTTGCAGGCCGACCATCAAGCGGGGGACGGAGAGTGGGGACGGTAGTGCACGCCAAATCGTGATCATCACGCCTGATCAGGCCCGGTCACCGGTGATCGTCCTGGCGCACGGCAGGACACCATGTTTCTCTTGTCCCATGCATCGAGTTCACCAATTGGATATAGGACCGCTTTCCCGATTTTGACGAAGGTGGGGCCAACGCGCATCGCTCGCCAGTTGCGAAGGGTACCGACGCTGATTGCGCCACGGTAGCGATCCGAGACTTCCTCCGGCGTCAGGTATTTTCGACCGTCCATAGCTGCTGCACTCCCGATCACGCGACCACGACTGCAGTAATTCACGGTACTGACCGCCCTCGGAAGTTGGATAGATAGTGGATAGTGCAAGAGAAGGCTAACGGCGGCGCAAAGGCATACCGTTCGCATCAACCCGAGATCCGGCCAAATATTTTCGACGGGATCCATCACGGGAAAATCAAGGATATGCCGGATATTGCCAAACATATCGTGGAGCAGAAGGCCGGCAACTTCGAGCCCGACAAGTGCGAAGATTGGTACCAAACGGCCTTGGTCGGCCTCATCAGCCAAAAGCACGCCGCCATATACTCCGAAGGAGCGTTGGCGTTGCGAGAACGTCGTCGATCTGATGGACGCGTGGCGCACAGCGACGGCTCCGTAGCGGCCGAGGCCAAGGCTCTTTAAGAAAAGAGCCAAGAAGCCGCGCAAGGCGACTGCCGGCCAAGCGGAGATGCTGATGCCGATCGCCGGCAAGAAGCCGGCGAAAGGAGCCACCGCAAATAAGCCGGCTGAAAGGTCACGACGAAAGTTAGCCTGATCCGCGCTACATCTTCTTCAAGTAGAGCAATTCATCTAGCCGGCATGCGGCCCGGTAGATGGCTCCGCGGCGAATGCTGCTTCGCGGGTCCGAGTCCTGAGCTCGATCCAGGCTGACCAAAAGCATCTTCCGGATGCTCTCGAGGTCCTTCAGCTTCACTGTAGTCGGGAGAGCCTGGACCGCTCCCGCGAAAAGGACGTCCTCATCGGTGTCGGCCGGCGCCTTGATCTCGCCCCGCGCTAGTTTCACGCGCAGGGCTTCGGCCTTCCCGGTTGACTGACGGAAGGCCGACTCCTTCCCCGAGAGCCGATCGACCAGCGCGTTGCGCGATGACGGATAGGTGGCGACCTGCTTGCGAAGACCCTCCGCCATCTCGGCGGCCGTCGATCGGGTTTGGTCGATGTAGAACCAAACCGGAAACCACTTTCGTTGCGAGTGAGCCTGGAAGTGGATGTACTGCATAGGCTCGGCGACCTTCTCGTTCCGTAGGAAGTTGCGGACGACCGCGTCGGGCGTGACGTTCTCGCGGATGACTTTCGTTCGCTCCCTCTCGACCTCTGAGACCGGCTCGACATCCCCGATCAGCCTGAGCGCCGGAGCGCCCTTCTTCTCGTCGAACTCGCCTTCGCGAACGAACTGGATGCTAGGAAGCAGTGATTTATCGATGAGGAATTTGCCGCTGGTGCCCGCGACCTCGCCGGAGTCCAGATCAATCGTTGCTTCTTTGCCTATCGCGACCCTATTCATGCGAGCGCTGAACTCGGCGACGGCCCGCTGCTCGCGCGCGGCGATGATCTGCCTCAGCTCGCCTGGCTTGATCAAGCGGGTCTCCCCGACGTAGCGGAAGTAAACGCCCCCTTCCTTGACGTCCTGACCGACGTTCTTGATGGCGATGACGGGGCCGAGGTCGTGCTTCTCCACGTATAGCACGCCGACCTGCTTGCCGCCGAGCTCGATGAGCCCCTTCGTCACGTGAGGGACGGGATCAAGGGCTCCCACCAGGACCCTGTTTAGGAGCGAGATGTCCGACGTCGCAAAGACGTCATCCGAGAGCCCCTGGGCCTGGAACGTCCCGTCCGTGACCCCGAACAGCAGGTAGCCTCCCTTGTTGTTTGCCAAGCCGGCTATCGCGCGTAGTGCCTTCGAGAAACGATCCTCCGGCTGAAGCCGGAATCCAGCCTTGCATTCGGTGCGATCGGTCTCGCCGCCGGCCAGGCGCCACACCCCGCCTTCGCGGATGAACATGGAGCGGAGAATGCGCAGGTCGACCGGAGAAGGAGCTGGGGGCGTCTTTGCCTCCAGATCCTTATAGGCCGACAGGAACGCCTCGAGTTCTTCGGGCAGCGCCTCCTCTACGGATGCCCCGTACTTGCCCTTCTTGATCTGCGTGATGCGTCCCGAACTGATCAACCGATCTGGCTTGTTAAAGTAAAAATGAATGACGTCATTTCGCCAGCCCTTCCGGAGCATCGCCTTCACCATGGCGATTTCTGCGTCGGATAAATTCCGCTGCTTGGCCATGCCGCTTCCCCCGACCCCGATCGCCATGCCCGCCGATGCAGACGATTCGCATAGATTACAACTGGTTGTCGGCGCTGCCGGAGGATGCGGGGCACGCGCAAGAGCTGACATCGCCGGGGAAAGCGATCGTCCTAACCCGCAGAGTCGGGCGAACACTCATGGCACGCAAAGCCGCGGCGTTTTCACCCAGCCAGGGTCAGAAGCGGCTGTCACAGGGCCAATCACGTATTGGTCCCCTTTCCCTACAACGTCAGACGCCAACTGGCGTGGGTGGTGAGACCGGAGATGGACCAACAGTTGACCTGACCGCCTGCGCAAATGGCGCTCCCTAAGGAGAAGAAGGGCGATTTGAGAAAATCACTCAAAAACAGGCACACTTCAGCCTGAATGCTTCGCCATTGCTACCACGCGGTACTACCACTAGCAACCTGTTCAAGACCGCGCGCGAAATCCCTCAAAGACGCCGATTATGTCCCTGAAGCTCTCTTCCGGTGTCGCGTGCGCTAAATAGAGTTGCTTCAAGCGCCCCACCTGCAGTCCGGCGTCGGAAGCAAATTTATTGAGAATGATCCGACCCGGCAGGTCGGCTCTCCAGACTGAGGTGTCTTGAGCAACGGCATTCGTAAGGCGTTCAAACTCTGACAGTACGAGAGAGTTCAGTAGGGTCTTATCTAAGCCGGTTTTAACACGCTCCACCTCGCTATCGAGCTTGCGCTCCATTAGGTTATATAATTCAGCTGCAGTCTTCGCCTCGATTGCTCCTTTCGGCATGACACTTACGTTCCCCACCCTTTCGCGCATCGCCGCTGTGACGTTCAAAGCAACGGCGTATGGGATCACGGTAGAGGCTATTGCTAAAATCCGACGCTTTATCTCTGCCACATCTCGTAGTCTTGAACCTTCAGGCTCGATTTGGGCAAATGCCTTCGCAAGCACGTCCTCATCTAGGAAATAATTCTCGAGATGATAGCGAGGTAGAACTTTGATACGGCTGGATTGAACACTATCGATTGCCTTCTGACCCAAAAGAGTTACGGCATCCCTGTCGCACAAGAGATAGAAGTCCACGCCCCAAATCGTCTTGTTGAGGACGTTTTCGTGCACATCCGCGAACGACCGTATCGTGTCTTTGCCTCCTGCTGGGACAAGAACAAATTCAGGAAACCGTCCCTTCAAAATTGCGCCATAAGTGAGTTTGTCTAAGCTCGCTTCCTGTCCCTCTACCAGCACCAACTTCTTGCCGAGAGATATCACGCCGATGGACTGCCCCAGCGCTTGTAGTGCGTGATGGGTTTGATCGTCGCGGTGAATGACCAGCGCTTGATTGCTGATCTCATCTCGCGGCTGCTTTACAAAGACCACTGTGTTTTCGAGGGATGCAGAGATGATTTCCGGCGAATGCGTCGAGAATAGAAACTGATTGCGCTTACCGATCGTGGATAGTGTCTGAAGCAGCTTGTAACTGAGCTCAGGATGAAGATGAAGCTCCGGCTCATCGAATAAGATCACGCAATCCTTCGGACCACGGAGAATAAAATCAAACGCAATGTTCACGACCTCCCGTTCGCCTGAACTCAAATTATCAAGGGGAAGCTTGCTTCCTTGTGTTTCGTAATAGATCTGCTGATCGCGCGTATTGACTTCGATCAATTGCTTTGGGGCGAGGAGCTGCCAGAAGGCATCTTTGAAGTCTTTGAGAACGTCCGGGATGGAGAGTGGCATTGACGCGGCGCCTGCTTTTTGAAGTGCGAACGCCTGCTCGGCGACCTGCCTCTTCTGTCCCTCGACCATCCTGAACAGGGAGTGCCGGACGTCGTTGTACCGATTGAACAGAGAGCCGAACGTAAGGTCCCAGCCGACCTCCTCCGTGAGGGGATTTCCGATGTCCCAACCGAAATTGTACTGCTGAACATTCCGCACCGCACGGTCGCTGTCGAAGTTTAGAAACGAGCTTTCATAACTGTTGCGCCGCTGGTTTCTCTGCAGTTGTGTTCGCAAGATCTGCGCGTCCTCTGGTACCCGCGTGTCAAGAAGGGGTTTCTTCCACGCGGATCGCTCTTTTTCGGAAGTCGCCTCGACGATCATCCAAGTGGTCTGGATGTGTTGTGGATCACGAGCAGAGCTTATAAGCGCAGTATTGATATGGGTCTTTCCAACGCCGTTTGGGCCAGCAAAAACTACAACATCGGCCAGCCCATCAACGAAAACGCGCTTTATCGGTCCAACGTTTTTTATCTCGAACGTTCTAATCCGCATTATTCTCGATCTCTCTGAAGGCTTAATCCATTGGGGCGCCGGCCGGCCCGAATAGGCGACAAGCTGCCGACTTGGGAAAGGGCACGGTGTCAGTGCACAGGCCAAGGTAGTGACGACGGAGTTCCTCGCCTAGCTCTTGCTGGCGCTGCCGACACGTTATTCACGGTATTCCTCAATGAAGGCGCATACCGTGCCAGTCGCAGGCTGTCCGACGTAGCTGAGCGTGGGCCAAAAAGAGCCCTCCGACGATGCCTTCGACCCTGCAGCACATTGGAAGTATCGAAGACTTATATAAATCTACAATGGTGATCCTGCCTCTTGACAGCGGTCCAACCAGGTCAATGTCCGATTCGGGTCAATCGCGTCGCCTCGGATCGGGTAGGATCGCTTCTGGTCTCCAACGGAAAGCTGACCTGTCGTGTTGCTTCGCATTTCTGATCAGTGCAGTCCCACAAGAAGCCATAAGCGCGTCGAAGCCAAAGAGCCGAGCCAGGCGAGGCCCGGTCAAGGCTGGTGAGCCGGCTTCGCCCGTCGTGCTTAGGTGCGAGCTCCAACTGGGGCTACGGTAGTCCGGCAGCGGTCTTCCATGCGCTCATGGCTAGGTCTGCCCAATTTTGCGAACCAGTTCGCTAGCCTACGATTAGTGCCATTCGGAATGTTGATCTCTTAGGCCTTTCTTCTTCTAGCAACACTCTGGGTGTTAGAGCAGTGCCATACTGCGATAAGTGAGCAGAACAACTTACGACCGCCGATTCTACGCCGCGGAGAGGCGCTTTTATCTTGCCATCGTGCCCGCCCTACGGTCGCTTCTCTCCAATCCCAGGCTGAACTGCGCTCAGACACCGCGCGGTGGCTGCACGAGTGGTGAGTCTCAGGCTGCATCTTTGCTGCATCTCCGGTCGGACCATTGCCATCCGAGCGCAGGGTCTTAGCGATCTATCGAGACAAACCAGAGTGATCGAACTGCATCGGCGATGCTGTTCGTCCGCAGATCTGAGATGGGCAGTCGGACTGCCCTTCAGCATCAATTCAACGCGCACCGGTCCAGCATCGAGGAAAGCTGGTGTTAAAGCCGCACGCAAATCGCCGATACGGCCGGCTCAGATCGAGTGTCGATCGGCGGCAGGTCGGCAGCAACAGCGCATCGTGGCCGTTAAGGGGAGGGCTGTAGCGCGCGACGTCGCGCAATTCGGCCGTTCCGCTTTGGCTTCGGACATGCCACCTTTGCACGACACCTGCGCGCAGGGCATGGCTCGCGAGGCTTGGTCCGCTTTCGCCAAGCGGCGGGCAGAATCGCCCACCATCTGGCACCACTACGCCCAGGGCCTCTCTGTATTTCTCTCCAAGGGGGCGAGCAGGAGGGATGACCGATCCCGGGCAGGGCAGGCAGCTCCCCGTTCCGGCCACTTTGGTCAGCGTCATCGCTTTGCAGCAGCCGGCCTTTCGCGTGCCTCCGATCGCGCGGGGCCGAGACGCAAGGAGTAGCATCTGATCATGACCGGGTCCGTTCCGCCCCATCCATTCGATGACATGGAGGCGCTGGCCTGGCTGCGCTCCCAGCCCAAGGGACACGTGACGGTCAGCGCCGCTGAGCTCGGACGCCAATGGGGCTGGAATAGGATGCGGACCAGTCGTCGCCTGAAAGCCTGGGAGCGCGGCGGCCTGATCAGTCGTAACGCTGAAGCGATCATTGTAACGGGGACCGTAACACCGACCGTTACAGATGGTACCGCTGGCGTTACGGACGCCGCCGGGGTCACAGGGACATCCGGAGCGGAGGAAGCCCATCGTTCCCCGAGACGCGTCAAGCTCGCTGCTTTGATTGTGGCTCTGGCGCTGGCTTGTGTATCGGCTGCCTTTTCCATCGACGGCCTGACCGCGATCTTTGCCGGAGCCTTCTGGCCTGTCATCATCATGGGCGCGGTGCTGGAGGCCGGAAAGCTCGTGGCGGCGGCTTGGCTGACGGAGCATTGGACGTCTGCGCCGTCCCTCCTGAGGTTCGTCCTCGTCCTGATGATTGGCGTGTTGATGGGCCTGAACGCCGTTGGCGTATTCGGCTTCCTCACCCGCGCTCACCTCGACCATATGGCATCCATAGATCTCACCCTTGCCGACAGAACCGCAGACGTCGAGGCCCGCCTCGGAATGCAGAGCCGAGTGGTCACCGACATTGACCGGCGCATTGCCCAGATCGACGCGGCCATCGACGAGGCGACGCGCCTTGGCCGGCCCGTCGGAGCGATGACGATTGCTGACCAGAGGCGTCGCGAACGTGCCGACATCGCGGCAGAACGCCAACGTGAGTCCCAGGCTCTCGCTAATCTACAGATCGAAAAAGCCAAGATTGACGCGAAACGCAGGCGTGCCGAGGCCGAGGTCGGGCCAATACGATATCTCGCCGAGCTGATTGGCATACCCGCCGCGGACTTTGAGCGAGCGGTCCGGCTGCTCACGCTGGCGCTTGTTGCCGTCCTTGATCCGATGGCAGTGGCGCTGCTGCTCGCTGCCGGAGTTCACGCCAGGCGCGCGGGTTCATTCTGACCGTTGCCGTTTCGTCTCCAAGCAAGCTCATCGCGCGATAGGGGCCTTGACCAAATCGGTGACCAGCAAACCTGATTCCGCGCAAACTTGCAGCTGAAGGCCAGAAGAACGAAGCAAGGAGTTTCTCACACCCTATGCACCTGTGGTGCTGACGCTTCGCGAGCCGGATGCGGCTATCTCATTGGGGTGAAACAAAAGATCCTGTTAAGCGGGGTTTACGGAAACAGGATCGAGCGAATACAGCATGGTCTCTAAGGATCAATAGACAAAGGTGGGTCAACAACTTGCAGGCGCTCGGACGCGTACCCGGGGGGCGTGCTGCAGGATCAATGGACGAAAGCGCGTTGGGTGATGCAGCCAGTTGCGGATCGAAAACCGCCCTGCCTGGCTTGAGAACAAAGGTGGCCCAATCTAAAAAGCTAAGCCGCGTTCCCTTGCCCGTATGCTCGCTTTCGATGGTGAACTGTCAGTTTGGGGCTATGGATGCAATCTGCTGGCCTATCCCCTGCATGACATGGGAGTTGGCGTTGATGTCCAAGATTTGCGTCTGCCTTTCCGGCGGCAGGACAACCACGGCGTTTTCAGGCTTTGAATGAAACCAGCTCATGCACCCCTCCACTGATTGTGGAGGGAATCGGCGGAAAGTCAGAAGTGCTTAACGGGGCATAAGAAAGAGGAGCTTCGTCATTTCCAGAACTTCAGCAGATCAGAAAGCTTCTCACTCTTGACAACAGACGCGGATACCAAGACGCCTAAGACAGCCGGAACCCCAAGGCATCCAAGCAAGTAGGTCCCAAGAGAGACGGCCGCGATTTTTCCGAATATGTCGACAAGCTCCGGATGGCTGTGGTCGAACGCTATAAGCCCATCTCGGAGAGACAACACGACCTCAGCCGCTTTGTCATAAGTTTTAGCGGCAATGAGCTGGGCCATCTGTCCAAAGCCTTGCTCCAGCTTCTGAAGCTCACCCCTGATGACGTGCTGGGTGTTGCCAGAGCCCGTATGGATCGCCGCCTCACGTGCTAATTCGGACGCGATGGTCTCGGCCAAGCGCCGGTAGAACTCCGGATTCTCGGCTAACTTCTCTGCTATACCAATGGGACTAAAGGGTGCACGAATAACCTCGGGGATGACGGTTACGGTCGCATCACTCGTAATAGGATCGAGCGCAATATTTGCTTGCGCATTGACGGCGGTTTGCAACGTGGCATTTGACGTCACGGGAGTCAGCTGACCGGCTTCTCCGACCCCGACGACACCGCGAAAGTTGGCGACATCACCTCCGCCAACCCGGCCTTCACCAGCCACGCCATGGAACGACGCTCGGTCACTGGGTTCCCCGCCTTGGTGTGGATTGGATTTCTTGTCGTCCATCGCATCGTACCCAGCCTTCGAAAAACTCTAGCCCAGTCGCTTACCTGAGATCTACAGGCTGGACTCTTCGTTCTTGTTTTGTTTCTATAGTGGCCTTCCATCTCAGGGCGGACAATGCCGGACATTGATTTTATCCGGGAAGAAATAGCGTGTATGCGCACCCACGTCGGCAGGCAGAGGAGAGAGATCTTTCTGCTTAAGCGAGCTGGCATACCCACGGCCTCGGCGGAGGTTCTCCTCCAGAGGATGCTGGACACCATCGATAACCTCTGTGCCGTGAGGGACAAGCTCAACGACAAGAAACCAGGCCATAACGCGGGCAGGGTTCTTGGAGGGCGACCATGGTGAGATACTTCAGCGATGAGCCCGAGCTGTCGCCATTCCTCAAGGCGCTGAACGACGTCCGAAACAAAGCGACGCGAGAGGGCTGGTGCTATGCACACGTCCAGGCGATCATTGTGTCGATCGACCAGTACGCCGAAGCCGCGACGGGAAATCGGGACTATTTCCTGAATAAGCCCCATTCAATCGGCGGGTCGCGAAAGGGTGACGTGCCTTGAATGATGATTTCGGCTGGGGTGGAGACCACGTTGGAAAGCTTATCGCGCTTCAAACCGCCATGCGAAAGCTCGCTGGTCAAGGAAAGCTGCGCGACCGTTACGATGCCGCGACTTTCGCGCTGGCGACATATCATGAACGGGACTTCCCTGAGCATCTTCGCCCAGCGTTCAATCGCATCATGGAGGCGAGACGCAAAGCGAGGGAAGATGTCAATGAGAACTACGCCTATTTTGCTTTTGATGCTCTGACGCCGACCGAGCGTAAGCAAGTCGTAGCCGACATCACCGCGCTTTACGAGGCTTGTTTGATCGACATTGGCCGTTCGTGGCCACAGTGGGACTTCATGTATCCCAAGGGGGATCTCCTGCCTAAACCGGTTCGGCGGCGGCGTAAGAAAAAAGAAACCTGATCCGCGCCTGCTTTCTCTCCACGGAGGGGGTGGCAGGACACACCAGTGCTCTAGAGGGCCGGACTGTCCTGCGATGAGAATCGGCCACGCTTCCATGGCTGGAGTGCGTGATACACGCCCGCGCACTTGGCGAGAATATAGTAGATTGTGTCATCGTCCTCTCTAAGGAGTTTGAACGCTTCGCGTAGCTCTATTCGGGTCGGCGGCATGGGTTCACCGTCGTCCAGCGAAGGTGCGAAAAACCACGGAAGCCGAGCGGCAGCGGTCGCGATGGGATTAGGAAGTTATGCGCCAGTGCGAGCGACCTGAGAACTGGCGAAAAACGGACGAGGGGATTAGAAAGCTGGTAGAAGCCAGGCTGTGGGGGGATCAAAATGCCTAAGTCGACGTTCACTCGAGTTCGCAAGAAGATCGATATCCTCAGACATGAAGCTGGCCACCTCGTCATCGCGAAATTGCTAGGTTTTGAAACCGGAGAGATTCGGTTTAGCCAGAAAGACGCGGGAGCCGGGGTAACTCTTGTCCCGGACTTGCGCGACATCGAGGCCATCAAACAATACGTAGCCAGACGCGTGGTCGTGCTCTACGCTGGCGTTGCAGCCGAAGCATTGCGCGGAGTAACGATCGATCAGCAACAGGCGTTGAAAGACTTTTCGTCTGAAGTCGGCATGAACGATTTTGCGAAGATCCGTGAGTTGTTGCTTTTGCTTGCGGGACTTGAGAGCGAGGATGACGACCGGCAAAAGCTTCTCGATAAGTACGTCGAACAATATGCCAACCGGACTGGCGAACTTGTACAGAAGCACGCTCTCACTATCCATGAGGTGGCGAAAGAGCTTGCCGCTCGCATTCCGGCTGCTGGTGGACATTTATCTCAGTCGCAAGTCGACGCCCTCTCTTCAGTGAAGAAGATTGAAGTTGGTAGCGAGCTCTGAGTAAGTCTAGCCCAGCGGATATACTTCGACCAGCTCGGCTCCTGGCTGTAAAGCGACTGGCGTCCTTGCCCGATCTACGTGCTGTGGCACGGATCGGCACGGTGAGCCCGCGAGTTGGGATGAGGTCGGGTGTCGGCAGAATTAACCTGGGGGGAGTAGGCCATAGTGCTGGAGCACCCATTTGGTGGCCGCTTGCTTTGCGACCTCGAATCCAGCTTTAGCGCCTTCCTTCGCGATGTATTTTCGCACATCGGCAAGCCAGCCTTTAGTCTTGGTTCCTATGATCTCCTGGCCTGAATCCCTATCCGCCTTCATAGCGGCTTGGAGAGCGAATATGCCTTCTTGCGTAACGCCAAGCTCCGCAAGAGCCTTTACGAGGCCTGCAGAGTCGCCCTCGGCCAAATTGGTCTGAGAAATCTGCGAGAAGTTCTGGGCGTGAGATGCGATAAGGATGTTCCCGCCCTAGATGTTGTTGACCACAGAGTGCTCTACGACGCTCTTCGGAACCTGAGAGGCATCCGTGCTATTGGCCGGTAACGCATCCTTCAATTCTTGAGCGAAAGCGTATGTCGCCTTCCGCCCGGACTGCCTCAAACGTGTCGGAGAGTCCTCGACCAGGTCGTGCGTGCGGCTCCCCGTTTGGGGAATGGTCGAGCGCAAACGAAGCGGCGTGAAGGTTGAGGCAAAGGACTGGTGCTGCCGGACAGGATTAAACTGTCGACCTCTCTCTTACCAAGGGAGCGCTTCAGAGCGCAGCGATAAAACTTACCTAAGCCACGTAGGCTATGCGGAGCCTCGAACAGCAATTTGAGGTGGTTGCAGGTCCCCGCAACCACCAGATCCCAAAGCCAGGTTTGAGCGCGCAGAAGCCTGAAGGCGCGGGCGGTATGCTTGTGCCGGCAAGATTTAGGCGAATGACTGGATAAGATATCGCAAGTTTGGTTGGTGTGGGGAAAGGCGGTAGCGTTCCAGCGCATTGACCCCCCGACTGAGGAGCCGCTCTCGCCACGCTCACCCGTTGGGGTCTCTATGGCCACCTTCCGTCTGCTGTTTTCCGACTTATGGCATCTCGGATGCTTAAGGGCGTGCTTGCGACGTTGCATATCGCTTCAACGAGCAGACGCACCGCTCGTCCTTCCCAACCTATTTGATCGATTGGGGCTTCCCAGTACTCCGACAGAACGTAGGCCAAGTGACGGGCCTTCACACTCAAGCCCGTCATCGTATAGGCGGGGGTCCCCATGATGGCTCGTTCAACGGGATCGAGGCGGGCCAGGAGGGCCTCATCCCGCGCCGTCAAGTACTCGTCGGACTGCTTGCGGTTTTCACCGTCACGATCGAGTTCAGCTATCAACGCCAAGAACTGGTTTTCGAAGGCGACCAAAGGAGCGTCTAGGTCTCCGATCGCTTCCTCGAGGCTGGTGCCTTCGACATGATCACGCATTTGTTCAGCTCGGTACACGGAAACCGACAATTTTACACGGTTAGCGTTTATATTCGCGGATGTCAACGCTTTTCGTGGCTGTTAAACGAAAAGCGTGTTCCCATGAAATGGCGGTTGAATGACTCCCGATCAATCTCGGGCGGCTCGTGGTTTGCTCGACTGGTCTCAGGCTGAATTGGCTGCTCGGTCCAATTTGAGCGAGAGTACAATTCGTGATTTCGAAAAAGGCCGCCGGATTCCGTCAATCAACAATTTGGCGGCCGTCAGGCGCGCTCTGGAGGCCGCGGGCGTTCATTTCATCGACGGCGATCATCCTGGAGTTCGTTTGGTGCGATGAGAGGTTGCTTCACGCGTTGGCACTCACTTACAGCTCAGGACGATTGCCGCGCCATGAAGGGCTGCCTCTGAAGCCAAGCCTGAATTTAGACGGCTGACGACTTCGGCTGCTTCGTTCTGAATCGTGCTCTAACCTGTTGAAGTTCAGAACCGGCGACTTTTGGCACACGTCAAATAGCCCAAGATCGCGGCTCCTAACTGTTGGGTCGCAGGTGCGCCGACCTGCAGCATGTTTTCAGCAGAGTGACTATCTCCAGCCTGCGGGTGAGAAGCGATCTTCGGGCCGCTATAATTCGGACAATCCAGAAAAGCTACTACAGTTCAATCGCGCCTGGAGCTAACTCTTGTCCGAACACCCCTTGAAAGTATTCAACTGTCGAAACCCTTCCAAGCTGAATACGAGGGTTCGATTCTCTTCCCACTCCAGTTTGAGCTCTTCACTTGTCCAGTGTTCTCGGCGCCTGTCAGGCAACCCGCACTGAACGGATGGAGTGGAGTGTTTCTGGCTTTAGGTGTGTGTAGCGGCGCAGCATTTTCCAATCCTTGTGCCCGGTGACAAGTGCGACCTGTTCGATGGAAAATCCAGCTTCGAAAAGGCGACTCGTGCCTTCGTGACGCAAATCGTGAAAATGAAGGTCATCGGTCCTCAATTGCTGGCACTGACGACGAAATGCTGTTCCAACGGATCGTCCGTTGTAAGGAAAAATTCGACCTTCGCGAGTATTCGAGAACCGACCTTGCTCCTCAATGATCTTGCATGCGTCATAGCCTGTTACATCCAGCAGGGGCCCCAATGCCGTCGCCCGGGGCATTCTCTTTGCGCTTGAGCAGCCGTTCGAAGTCGATGTTGGCAGCATAGTCATACGGCCGACAGCGCAAGACTGAAGCAAGGCGCTTGCGTTCCGGCTGAGACACCCTTGCTTGACATGACATTTTGTATTTCTCCGGTCCCTCAAATCACCATTCTTGACATCAAGTTAGCTAGCTGACATTATATGTTAGATGGCTAACAAAAGCAATGATCACGGGCCTTTTTCGGTAGGGGCGTGGGCAAAGCGCTGCTTTTTCGCGGGGCGTGCGATGATGGAAGACGCGCTGAGGCCGCATGGGATCGGCGCTACTCAATGGTATGTCCTGCATCAGTTGGCCCAAGTGGGACCGACGATGCAGCGCGAACTGGTGCGCTTGCTTGAAATTGAACGGGCGACGCTGAGTACCATTGTCGCGACGCTTGTCCGCAAGGGGTTGGTTGAACAGGTCGCTGACGAGGTTGATCAACGCCAGAAACTTCTGCGCCTAACCCCAGCGGGAAGAAGGCTGTGGGGAAAGTTGCCCGATCTGGGCTTTATCCATGAGGCGGCATTTGGCGGTTTTTCCGAGGCTGACCTTGCAACGACCGCGCGCGTGCTGAAAGTCGCGACCGAGCGCCTCAATCAACGAATGAAGGCATAGAAATCATGACAGTTCTCATAACCGGAGCAACCGGCCTGGTAGGCGAACGCCTGCTGCCGCGTCTGATGGAAGCGGGCGAGGATTGCCGGGTCTTGGTTCGTCGTGGCAAGAACAGCCCAGCTGGCACGACATCCGTTGAAGGGGACCTCCTTGAGCCTGAATCGCTGGCGGAGGCCGCCACCGGCGTCTCGGCAGTCATCCACCTTGCGGCAGTGTTTCGCACGCAAGACGCCGACCTGATTTGGCGAAGCAATCTGGGCGGTACACGCAGCCTCATCGCTACGGTGCAGGCCCATGCTCCATATGCGCGCTTCATTATGGCGAGCACCTCGAACGTCTATAACGAGAATAGTCCTCAGCCCAGCCGTGAGAGCGACAGGGTTGAGCCGGATCTTGCCTACCCGGCAAGTAAGGTCGCGGCCGAGGCGCTGCTCCGCGACAGCGGGCTGAACTGGGCGATTCTACGGTTCCCGTTTGTGTATGGTGACGGTGATGGCCACCTCGATATGCTTCCCAAGCATATGGCGGCGTTCGGATTCCACCCCGCCAATCGCATGAGCACCATCCATCACCGCGACATCGCGACTGCCATGAAGCTGGCGCTCGCGGGTGTATTCGATGGCCGCATCGTCAATATTGCCGACGAAGCGCCCACCACAATCTACGAGTTGGTCGGTCTCGCCGGCGCAAGGATGGAGGCTTCAGCCGAGCCGATGAAGAACCCCTGGCATCTGCACATCGATGCGTCGCTGGCGCGTGGCCTCGGTTTCCAACCCACCGTGCGCACGGTCTACCAAGCGGTACAAGAAGGCCTCCTTTGAGTTGCCCAATTGATAAGGGTTGGAGGGGCGTAGCTCTGGCGGAGGGAGAGCAGTAGATGCACGAGGCAGTGCCAACCTTCAGAAGTCGACTACGTATTGAACGAGTCCGTAGTCCCTTTTGATCAAGAGCTTGCCAGTTAGATCAGCTCCATGTCGGACTTGTTCTTTATGAGTCCCGGCCGCTGGTTCCGTCATCTATCTCCGCCAACAACCTAGAGGCACGGACGAGGTCTTGCGCGCCAAACCCTTCAGTAAACTCCCCAAAAATCGGAGCGAGCAATTGGACTGCGTCTTTCTCGCGGCCTGTCGTCGCCCAATGAGCCGCGAGGTCGGTGGCGGTTCGAAGTGCGAAAGTCAACGCGCCGGTAGCGCGAGCGTCGGCAAGCGCCTGATTGAACAGCTTTTCAGCGCGGTCAGTTTCGCCTGCGTGGAGAAGGATCGATGCATTGACACGAAGGAGTTCCGAGCGACACCAGCGTTCGCCTTGGCGTTCCTGATAATCGATCGCTCGCCTGATGGCGTCCCGCGCTTTCGCGACCCGTCCCTGCCGCAGGTATGCACGAGCGAGGAAAGCCAGATAGCTGCCGATCCGCATCAAGAAGCGGCATTCTATCAGTTCATCGATCGCAACCCGAATATCCTCCACCGCCCGCCGATCGCCGCGCAAGTTGCGCAGGCAGGCGGAGAAATAGCGCTCGACTGAAACCCAGCGAGAGATGCGCTCTCGTTCCAGGTTGCGACGCAAACGTTCTGTGAAGAACGCGAGCGCGTCAAGATCGCCAATTTCAAGCGAGATGGGAAGAGCGGCCAGCCCAAGTGCGTTCGACTGCGACACCCAATGGCCGCCGCGGTCTGCAGCATCCACGGCGTCGCGAGCCAGCTTGGCGGCGTAGTCGGCCTGCCCCTGCATCCACGCGACGAAGGGCAGGTTGAAGCGGACGGTGATGAAGCGGTAGACCTCATTTGCATCCTTGCGCGAACGTCCCTGGGCCAGCGAATGGGTTGACGCGAGACGATCGAGAACCGGGCGGCTTTTGCTCAATTCGCCTGCGAAGGCGTGGGCCCAGGCCAAGGCCCTGTCGGCTTCGGATGTGGCCGTCGAATCGCGGTCCCGGCCGGCCAGCGAGGTGGCCTGCTCAAGATAGGTTATGGCACGTGCGATTTCTCCGATCTGGAGCAGGTAGAACGCGAAACCTACCAGCGCGCGCTGCTGATAATCGACGTTGCCGGCGCGTGTCGCGAATGCGATGGCATCAAGCCAAGCGACCTCGTTCTCATTCGAACTCTTGCGAGCGTAGAACAGGCTCCAGCCGAGGGCACAGGCGAGCTTCGCTTTTGACAGATCGTCGCATGGGACGCGCTTGGCCAAGGCGAGTGCGACCTCCAGCCGCGCCTGCGCCTCCGACAGGATGGAGGTTTCCGACCAGAGAGTGATGGCCGCAACCGCAAGCCTGATGCCGAGCATGGGATCGCCTTGCTCGCCGAACGACCATGAGAGTGCGCTTCTCAGATCGGCAATGCGGCCGAGATAGCGCTCGGTCCAATCGGCCGGCTCGCGCCAATTCCACTCCTCCTCCGACTGCTCGAACAGCGCTATCATGCGTTCCGCATGCCGGCGCATCGCCGAGCCGCACGCCGGGTCGCCCCGACACCGCTCGGCAGCGTAGCGGCGTGTACTGTCGAGCAGCCGGTATCGCAGGCTCGAGCCTCGGGCCTGCGCACTCAACAGTGATTTGGCGACGAGACTCCCGAGTGCGGTCACAACGTCGATTGGCGTGAGCCCCGCCGCGTTCGCCACGAAGACCGCGTCATCGTGCTCGAATCCGTCACTGAACACCGACAATACCGCGAACAACCTGGCTTCCTTCTGCGAAAGCAGCCGGTAGCTCCACTCAATCGTAGCCATGAGAGTTTCATGGCGGGGCAACGAGGCGATCCCGGCCGCGGTAAAACCAAGCTTATGATCGAGATTGAGCAATAGCTCCTGCGGAGTAAATCTGCCGATCTGGGCTGCAGCCAATTCGATGGCCAATGGAAGTCCGTCCAACGAATGGCAGATCGCGGCTATTGCATTGCAATCTTCGTCGACGAACTCGTAATCCGACCATTCGGTGGCGCGTCGGACGAACAACTCCACCGCCGGGAATCTGACAGCCTGATCGGCCGACAGTCCAAGACCGAAGCTGGGAAATGAGAGAGAGCCAAGCCGAACGACATGCTCAATGGTGGTGCCGAGCGGCTCGCGGCTCGTGGCAAGCAGCCTGGATGGCGATGTGTCCGTCATGAACTTGCTGGCAAAGATCGTAGCAGCGGGCAGCACATGCTCGCAATTGTCGAGAATGAGCAGCATTTGCCGCGGCCTCAGAAAGTCGAGGACAGCAGCCAGACCAATGTCCGTATTGCCTCGGATACCGAGCGCCGTCACTAGCGCCGCGCCGAACAGGGTAGGATCGGAGATTGTCGCGAGATCGACGAAGCAGACGCCGTCGTGATATCTTGAAGCGTACGCCTGTGCGACGGCTAGGGCGACGGTTGTCTTCCCGATCCCCCCGGTGCCGGCCAGGGTTACAAGTCTGTCCTCGGCGAGTAGATCGGCGATGGCGGTGATATCGGCTTCCCGGCCGACGATGCCGCGCGGCAATGGCGGGTGCGCAAGCGGGGGCGGATCGGCTGGCGTCGGCTCGTCCTGGACATCGCCGATCCCGACCCGGACATCGGCGATGAATTTGTACCCGCGCCGTGCGACGGTCGCAATGTAGATGGGCTCGATCTGGGTGTCTCCCAGCGAGCGGCGCAAGCTCCACATATTGACCTTGAGATTGCTGTCATGAACGAACGTGCCGGGCCAGGCGGCCGCCGTCAGGTCGTTCTTGCTGACGAGCTCGCCACGGCGCTGCACCAGCAGCCGCAAGAGCTCGAAGGCGCGTCCGCCGAGTTTGACGGGGCGGTCGTCGAGGAGAAGCAGCTGACGGCCGGGGACCAGTCGAAAAGGACCGAAGCTGAACGTCAACTCCTGTCGGGGGGCGCCCCGTTTCTTTGTGGCGGTCCGCATTGAGCAAAGCCAATCAGTCGATGAGATCGACCGGTATTATCATGGCCTCCAGAGTTGTTAAAGCGAACCATTTGCAATTGCACGAGTGCAGCGTGGAATTCCTCGCCTGAGGCGCTTCTGGCTACTTTTTTGGCATGCTGCGAACGGCTATGCGCAGAGGCCGATGCCTCATCATCGAGTTGTGGAGACTTGGCGAAGCACGCTTTCGAATTGCACTTAAGTGGGGAAGCGGAGTTGCGGGGGGGGAAGCGCTTCTTCCTTAAGCGCGCCGCGCGATTCTCGGCAATGCCTGGGCGGATCGCGCCGGAAATGACAGCTGCCACTACCTTGGTTCGCCGGCGCGAACCGCAGCAGACCCGTCGCCTTGGCAGCAAATGAAAATGTAATCGGCTTCATAGCTGGCCCTGATCCTTGGCGACATGGCCGTTTGCTAGACTCTCGAGCGCGCGTGATCAGTTGCGATTCCTTTAACTCCCGCGACGACGATCGCATCTTGCTCATCTGCGGTGAGAGGGCGGCTTCCAGGCAGCGCGATACGCGAGTGCAACCTGTTGTCGCTCGCTTTTAACTCTTTTTAACCGTGCCACCTCTGGACTTCGCTGTCGCTCCTTGTGAGAATCTGAGTATGCGCGTTGCAGCTGGCCGGGGCTGCACTCATTGACCAGGCGGAATGATCGTTCTCTCGCGATGGGAGGGGGAAATTACCGCAACTTGCGGGGTCTTGATGGCACTCGTGACTTATGGAGATCAGAAGTGCCGAAACACCGACAAGCTCGCAGCGGCCAACGACTGACCAGGGCTGAGCATAGAACATCGTAAGCTTGAAGCAGGATGCCAGGCGACGCCGGTTCCCATCTGCACCGAGCTGGTGATGCTGCTGTCAGTCGGCTGGATGGTGTGTCGAACAGGCAACGGTGAAATCCAGAAGAGCCTGACGCGCCCTGGCATGAGCTACCTCGTCCCATCTGGGACGCGGGATAGTCATATCGAGCTTCCGGACCGGACGGAGCGTCTCCATCTCTAAATTCCGCCCGCGCTCCTCGACCAGAGCGCGCTTGCGGATTCCGATATCGATCCGGTGAAGATCGAAATCGCCTATGCTCACGGTTTGACGGGCCGGGTGCACTTCCTCATTTGCTCACCGCCTCTGGATCTGCTTCATCGTCCGCGACAGTCGGCTGACGCGCTGTTCGGGAAAGGGATTCAAGTCGCGCTCGCGGCGCACATTTGGGGCAACTATACAATTGATCGCCGGCGTTCGCCAGACAGGCTCCGTCGCTCGATCCAAGGCGACTGCAGCGCGTGCTCAGGCCTGTCCCAGCCCCGATCATTTCTGCCGGCTGTTTCGCGAAGCGACCGGATTGTCAGCGCACCGATACGTAACTGATCGGCGCGTTCAGGCTGCGCGGCACGAACTCGCGCGCAGCCGAGTCTCCCTGGTGGAAATTGCCCTTGAATTCGGTTTTGGCTCGCAAGCGAACGTCACGCGCCTCTTCTGTAAGGCCGCAGACCTCACTCCGGGGCAGTATCTCGAATTGTGCAGCGACCAGATCCAGGCAAATGCCGATGGGCCCGATTCGAATGACCGCAGGGATTGCTCATGATCCCGCAGGATTCGCAAATACGGTTCTGGGGCCCGGCGATAACGTCATTGCGACATCTCACTTTTGCAGCTCTCCAGAAGGCCGATCATGACCCAGCACGTCCTGTTTATCGTCAGCAACGCGGCAGTGATCGGCCCGCAGAATCGCAAGACGGGCTTCTTTTTCGCCGAGGTTGCGCATCCGTTCGATGTTCTTGACAAGGCAGGCATCGCGGTCGAGTTCGCTTCCTTGAGAGGTGGATGGACGCCCTATGACGCCTACGACGAGAAAGATCCTGCGCAAAAAGCCTTCCTTGAAAGCAAGGCTTTTCGCCGTCTCAATCGCAGCCGCAAGCTGGCCGAGGTGGATGCTGCGGATTTTGATGCGATCCTGGTGCCAGGCGGACTTGGGCCGATGGTCGATATCCAGCGAAATCCTACCGTTCATGATGCGGTCGTGCGTGCATGGAGCACGGGAAAAATCGTGACGGCCGTTTGTCACGGTCCATGCGCGCTTCTCGGAGTAGACCTTGGCGACGGTAAGCCTTTCGTGCAGGGAAGGAAGCTGACTTCGTTCTCGAAGAAAGAAGAGTACGACTACGCACGTGAAGATGTTCCTTATGAGCTTGAAGATGCTTTGAGGGCCGAGGGCGCTGAATATACGTCTGTAGAAAACTGGCAGCCGCACGTCGTCGTCGATGGGCGCCTGATCACCGGGCAGAATCCTGCGTCAGCCGGGCCTCTGGCAAAGGAGCTGCTGGCGGCACTCAGAAGCAGCCAAGTCTAGCCTGGCCGCCTCGGAGGCCGCAGTCACGAAAAAGGTCGGTTGTACAATGCCGTCAAAGATTACAGCCATTCTGGTTGCCTACCCTGGCAAAAGCCTTGAGCTTAGAGATCTGCTTGTCGGAATGGCGCCGCATTGCAGAGCCGAGCCCGGAAATCTGCGTTGGGACATTTGGCGCGACCGGGAGGACGATCATCGTTACGTCCTTGACGAACTCTATCTGGACGGCGCTGCTGTCGAAGCGCATCGCAATTCACAGCATTATCAGGAGTACCTGGCCAAGGCTCCCAAATTGGCCGAGCGCACGGCAGTCGTCGCGGAGGCCTTGGATGTCAGATAATCGTTGCCTTCGACATATTGGCAATGTCGCTGAGCTTCAGTTGCCACAGCGCGAGACGGCCGGTTCGTAAGGGTTGCGCACGCAATTGCGCTTCTGTCACGAATTGCGAAGACGACAGATCGGTAGACTGACGAGGCGATGTTGATCGCACTCGACTACCGCGAAATAACCTGGTGCACGACCGAAGGAGTTGCGATGCGTCTGTCCTGCACGATTGCCATCGGCTTGATCATGGCGAGTGCCCATCCATCGTTCGGGGAACCCACGGCGTCCGATTGCGGACCGGGCGCGTCCGCTCATCGCTTGCCGATACCTGGCCGCGCAGCGGGCTCTTCAACGGTTCACTACCGCACGGCCGCTATCAACGGCGTGAACGTGTTCTACCGGGAGGCTGGGCCGACAGATGGGCCGGTCGCTCTGCTTTTGCATGGCTTTCCGTCGTCCTCGCATATGTTTCGCGATTTGATCCCGAAGCTGGCCCACAGATATCATGTCATTGCGCCGGACTATCCTGGCTTCGGGCAGAGCGACGCTCCAGACCGCAGCCGATTCTCCTATTCGTTTGCGAACTATGCCGAGATGATCGATGTGTTGCTGGATCAACTCGGTGCAAAGCGCTACGCCATGTACGTCATGGATTACGGGGCGCCGGTCGGCTACCGGCTCGCCCTCAAACATCCAGAGCGTGTGACTGCCCTCATCGTTCAAAACGGCAACGCCTACGAAGAGGGTTTGCGAGACGCTTGGGAGCCGATCAAGGCGTATTGGAAGGAAGGCACGGAGGAGCGGAGGAATGCGCTTTCGTTCCTCGTCTCGGCCGCATCGACGAAGTTCCTGTACACCGACGGCGTACGCGATCCGACTCGCATCAGCCCTGATAATTGGGTCAATGACCAGGCACTCCTGGATCGCCCGGGCAACAAGGATATTCAGCTCGACCTGCTGTACGACCACGCGACCAACGTCCCGCTCTATCCGGCCTTCCAGGCGTTTTTCCGCGAACGTAAACCGCCCGCCCTGATCCTCTGGGGCAAGAACGACAAAGTCTTCGCTGAAGCAGGCGCGCACGCCTATCTGCGCGATTTGCCGGAAGCCGAGTTGCACTTGCTCGACACCGGCCACTTCGCACTCGAGGACCAAATCGACGTGATGGCGCCACTGATCAACGACTTTCTCGATCAAGTTAACAAATGACGCTGATGCAAGACGTTCGCACGAAGCCAACGCTGGCTGATTTGTTATTCCACTCCACAAGACGAAGGGAAATCATATGAAGTATCTGGCACCGTTGCTGGCGCTCTCCGCGCTTGTCATGACGTCAACATCCTCGGGAGCTCAGCAGCAGAAAGCGACATCCGTCGTCCTCGTCCACGGAGCGTTCGTCGATGGCTCAGGCTGGCAAGCGGTCTACGATCTTCTCAAGAAGGACGGCTACGAAGTATTGGTGGTCCAGAATCCGACCATCACACTCGAAGGCGACGTCGCCGCCACAGAGGCAGTGATCGCAGCAGCCAAGTATCCTGTCGTGCTGGTAGGCCACTCCTATGGCGGCATGGTGATCACGCAGGCTGGCGAAAATCCGAAGGTCAAGAGCTTGGCTTACATCGCAGCTTTCGCGCCGGATACGGGCGAATCGGCCGCATCGCTGAATTCGTGGCCAGCAGAGCCCGGCGAGGTTAAGGCACCACTGCTGCCCCCGCAGAACGGCTATCTACTGGTCGATCCCGCGAAGTTCCCGACGTCCTTTGCAGCGGATTCGCCCGTGGCTCTCACCGAGTTCATGGCGGCCGCGCAAGTGCCATGGGGATTGCACGCCGTTGAAGCGAAGGTCACAAAGGTGGGCTGGAAGGCAAAACCAAGTGTTTTCCTGATCCCGTCGCAAGACCGCATGATAACTCCAAGTTCGCAAAGAAAGATGGCCAAGCGAAGCGGCGCGCGAGTGGAAGAGATAAGCAGCAGCCATGCAGTGATGCTGTCCCATCCGCGGGAGGTCGCCGCATTCATCGAGTCTGCCGACCGATGATCGAAGCGGAATAGATCATCTTTCGTTGCGACCCGCAGTGAATTCCGCTGCGGGTCGTCGATTGCGGGAGCACGCAGCCAAGCCGTCAAGGGAACAAAGCGATCACTGGAATCCCACCAAGCGCGTCGGAAAACAATTGCCGGATCATGGCGGCTCAGCGGCTCGTTGGGATCGTTGGGCTTGTCGATCCTACAATGTCATCTCGCCGGCTCGCCGCAGGAGGTGCGACGCTCTCACGAGGTCCTGCATAGCGAACCCTTCCCGGTACTGCCGGCAGACAGGCGACAGGATGAAATTGGCCTTTCCTGGATAGCCAGTCTCGAGATGATGCGCCGCAAGCTCGCTGGCGGCGCGCAGTTCGAATGACAGCGCCCCGATGCTGCGGGCCTCGTCGATCGCGGCTAGGAGGGAGACGCTCGGCGCGATCAGGCTGCCCAGAGACGCGATGATTGAGGGCCCGGAGTCGCATCAGCTTTGCCCGCGCCTGCGCCACCACGGAGTAGGCGCCAATCGGAATGGCCGCATAGCTCGGCGACGAGGCCTGCTAGGCGGAAGCGGCCGGGCCCGTCAGTAGCGCGAAGCATGGTCGAGCATTCGATATCGGCGGCATTGTTCACAGCGTCGGTCATCTGCAATCTCCTCGAGGTCAACAGGCAGTGTTGCGGCCGAGAGAGAGCCGGGACCGGCCGCAACTTGCTGTGCTCCGCTCTGAGGCCGGTCAGTTCGTCTCCGGGACCGGAGCATCCGGATGGATGAGGCAGGCGGCGCGAAGCTCGCTCCAGAACGCGGTAGGAATAACTTCCGCGAGCGCGGCATGATCGGCCGCGATACGGTCGGGGCGGCTTGCTCCGGGAATGACAGCCGCAACTGCCGGATTGGCGAGAGCGAACTGCAGGCCGGCCGCTTTCATGCTGATGCGATGGCGATCGGCGATGGCCTTGATGCGCGCCACCTTCTCGATGATCTCGGGCGGAGCCGGCGCGTATTCGAAGTTCGGACCGCCGACGAGCGCCCCGGAACTATAGGGGCCGCCGACGATGAGTCCGAGCTCGTGCTCGGCCACCATTGGCATCAGCCGCTGCAACGCCTGGGCATGGTCGAGCAGCGTGTAGCGGCCTGCCAGCAGGCAGCCATTGGGCCGCGGCGCATCTAGCGCGAGCAGCAGTTCGATCGGCTCGACCCGGTTGACGCCGAGCCCCCATGCCCTGATCACGCCCTCGTCGCGCAGCCGGTCGAGCACCTTGAATGCGCCCTTGCGCGCGGTATCGAACACGCCGAGCCACTCGTCGCCGTAGAAGTCCTGCGCGACGTCGTGAACGAAGACGATGTCGATGCGGTCCAGGCGCAGCCGCTTCAGGCTGTCCTCGATCGAGCGCAGCGTCGCATCGGCCGTGTAGTCGTTGACGATCCTGTTGGGACGTCCATGCTTGAACACGCCGCCCTTCTCGCCGAGGTCACGCGCGTTCACGTCCTCGATCTCGTCGAGGATCAGACGGCCCACCTTGGTGCTGATCACATAGTCAGCCCGCGGCCGCCCAGCGAGCGCCGCACCCAGGCGCAACTCGGCGAGCCCAGCGCCGTAGAACGGGGCGGTGTCGAAATAGCGGATGCCGCTGTCCCATGCGGCGCTGACCGTCGCCAGGGCTTCGTCTTCCGGAATGTCGCGGAACATGTTGCCGAGCGGTGCGGCGCCGAATCCCAGTTTGCCGGGCAGGATGGTCTTCAGTGACATGCTCTCGTCTCCTTAGACGTGGCTGATTGGCTCAGCCGTTCCTACGGCGGATGAGCGCGGACATATTCTCGGTTTCTGCGCGATGACGGACCGATCTTGCTGATTGCTGCGCAGCCTCAACAATCGTCCGAGGGGACTGGGGTCGCCAGCAAGCCTCTGTGTTTACTGCGATTTACCTCTTTTAACCGCGCGCTCCCTGGACTTTGCCTGCGCTGTCGCGAACAAGTGGCAGGTCAGTGGGGACGACCGGCAGCGTTAGTCGAGATACCCCCGGATCGAGCGGAGGCCACAATGCCGCTCCCCACGCATGGGGACGAGAAATATCGGAACAGTGAGAAGCTCGCGGAAGCCAAGGACTGGCAACACCTCGGCATCGAGCATCGCAAGTTCGCGGCCGGTCGTCAGGAGACGCCCGTTCCAATCTGTAACGAGCTCGTGCTGCTGCTGTCCGGCGGAGGCATCGTCTCGCGCACCGGCAATGGCGAAACACAAACCAGTCTCGCCCGGCCGGGGATGACCTATCTCGTTCCGGTCGGCACGCAGGAGAGCCATCTCGAACTGTCGGACCGGATGGAGTGCCTGCATCTCTATCTTCCCCCCGCGCTTCTCGATCAAAGCGCGCTCGCCGATTTCGACGTCGACCCGGACAAAATTGAGATCGCCTATGCCGACGGCCTTGCAGACCAGGTGATCTTCCAGATCTGCTCGCCGCTGCGCGATCTGTTGTATCGGCCGCGCCAGCCGACCGATGCGTTGTTCGTCGAGGGCATCCAGACCGCGCTCGCGGCCCATCTCATCGGTTGCTATACGATCGATCGCTGGCGGCCGCCCGAGAGATCGCCTTCGCTTGATCCGCGCCGGCTGCAACGCGTGATCGACTTCATCGAAGCTTCGCTCGGCGCCGACATCCGGCTCGACGAACTTGCCGCCCAGGCCTGTCTCAGCCCGTTCCATTTCTCGCGCCTGTTTCGCGAGGCGACCGGCCTGTCGCCGCATCGCTACGTCACCGATCGCCGAGTCCAGGCGGCACGGCATGAACTGGCGCACAACGACGCGACGCTGGTCCAGATCGCGCTCGACTTCGGCTTCGGATCGCAAGCCAATTTCACGCGTGTCTTCCGCAAGGCTACCGGCCTGACACCCGGACAATATCGCGAGTTGTGCTGCGGCTCCTCGCAGGCAAAGCAGGGTCGTCGCGCACTCGATCGGCGCACGGATTGTCCATAATACCGCAGGATTCGCCAATACCGTCGCGTCCCCATGCGGCAGACTACATGCGTCAGCTTCGCCGAGCTAACTGCCGGCCGCATCCCGATGCGGCTGCTCCTGTAACCGTTGGCTTCAGACCGCAAGCGCGGCAGGCATCTGATAGGAGGATTCATCGACATGATCGAGTTCACGGTCAACGGAACCAAGCGCCAGGTCGACGTCACTCCCGACATGCCTTTGCTTTGGGTGCTCAGGGATGAGCTCGGGATCACCAGTGCCAAATATGGTTGCGGCGTCGCGCAGTGCGGCGCGTGCACGGTTCACATCGATGGCTTGGCGGTCCGCTCCTGTCAGGCGCGGATCGGCGATCTGGCCGGAAAGTCGGTCGTCACGCTCGACGGCGTCGACGGACGCGATCAGCATCCGGTGGTGCAGGCATGGATCGAGCATCAGGTGCCGCAATGCGGCTACTGCCAGACCGGGCAGATCATGCAGGCGATCTCGCTGCTGGACCTGATCCCAAAGCCGACCGACGAACAGATCGAACAGGTCATGTCCGGCAATCTTTGCCGCTGCGGCACCTATCCTCGTATTCGAGCCGCGATTCATACGGCGGCCGCAAAGAAGATGGCGGAGAAGTAACATGGATATCGCGCAAGGTCTTTCGCGTCGGTCCTTCCTCATCGGTTCCGCGGCGCTGGCCGGCGGTGTTGCATTCGGCGGCTACGGCGCGGCCGTGCAGGCGGCTGAATCGGCCAACGACAATCCGCTGGCTGCGGGCCTTGCGCCCGATGCGGTGACCTTCAACCCATGGGTCGAGATCAGTGGCGGCAAGATCACGCTGATTGCCCAGCATGCCGATATCGGCCAGGGCACCGGCTCGGTCCAACCGATGATGATCGCCGAGGAGATGGACCTCGATCCCGGTCAGTTCGAGATCCGGTTCGCGGGACCGCACCCCGCCTATTTCAATACAGGCTTCAAGGAAGAGCTCGCACCCTTCCTGGCTGCGGACCAGAGCCCCGCCGCGGAGAAGGCGCGCGCCGTCGCGCTCGAAGGTCTCAGGAAGTCCGGGCTGCAGATGACGGGTGGGTCGAGCACCATCCCTGACACCTATGAGAAGCTGCGGGTGGCCGGCGCCGTCGCGCGCGAGACGTTGAAGCTTGCAGCGGCCAAACGTACGGGCGTGCCGCTGGCCGATCTCCGCACCCAGTCCGGCCATGTGGTGCTGCCGAACGGATCGCGGATCGCCTATGTCGATCTCGCAGCGGACGCGGCGCGCATTCCGCCGGTGCTCGATGCCAAGCCGCGCGATGCCTCGACGTGGAGGATTCTCGGCAAGCCGATGATGCGGCTCGACATCCGCTCGAAAGTGCTGGGCGAATTGAAGTTCGGCATCGACATGAAGATGGACGGCATGCTGTACGCCGCCGTCAAGCTGAACCCCAACAAGGGGCAGCCTCTGGAATCCTTCGATGCTGCCAAGGCACGGACAATGCCGGGCGTGAAGACGATTCTGCGTCTGAAGAACGGCGTCGCTGCCGTCGCGACAAACAGCTGGTATGCCATGAAGGCGGTCGAGACGATCGACTGCGATTGGGCGCCGTCAACCTATCCTGCCGAACAGGCCGATCATTGGAAGACGCTGGAGGCATCCTTCAAACCGGAGTTTCTCGGCAAGGAGTGGCGCAAGATCGGTGATGTCGAGGCAGGCCTCAAGCAAGGCAAGCGGGTCGAGGCCGAGTATCGTGCACCTTATGTCGGTCACCAGCCGCTGGAGCCGCTCAACGGCGTCGCCGTCGTAACCGATGCGGGCATGGAGATCTGGGTCGGGCATCAGAGCCCGCAGGCGGTGCAGGCGATCGCGGCTGCCAATGCCGGTCTGAAGCCCGAGCAGGTGACGTTTCACAACCAATGGACGGGCGGCAGCTTCGGGCATCGTCTGGAGTTCGAGAACGTCCGCGTGCTGGCGGAGATCGCCAGCCAGATGCGCGGCACGCCGATCAAGCTGGTGTTCTCGCGCGAGGAGGATTTCCGTCAGGATATCCCGCGCCAGATCTCGATCGCCCGCCACACAGGCAGCGTGGCCAAGGGCAGGATCATTGCGGCCGACCTGAAGCTCGCGGGCACGATGCCCTACAACGGACTGCTCGAGCACATGGGCATGCCGACCAAGGATCCCGATCCGCAACTCGCCGCCGGGCTGTGGAACGTCTACTACGATATCCCGCACTTTCGCGCGACGACCTTCGAGGCGCGCAACCTGTCGCCGTGCACGACCTGGCGCTCGGTCGGCGCATCCACGGGCGGCTTCTTCACCGAGAGCTTCATCGACGAGATGATTCATGCGGCGGGGCTCGATCCGATGAAGGCTCGCATCGAGATGTGTGCCGTGCCGACCTATCGCAAGGTGCTCGAGACGGTTGCGGAGATGTCGGATTGGAAGGGACCGCTCGGCCAGGGCAGGGGACGCGGCGTCGCCTTCGTCGAGTCGTTCGGAACACCGGTCGCCGAGGTCGTTGACGTGACGGCGACGCCGCACGGCATCCGGGTCGACAGGGTTTTCGTCGCCGTCGATGTCGGCAAGATCATCGACCCCGTCAACTTCGAGAGCCAGGTGCAGGGCGGCGTCGTCTGGGGGCTCGGTCACGCAATGAATTGCGAACTGACCTATGCCAAGGGTGGGGTGCAGCAGACCAACTACAATCATCACGAAGCGATGCGGATGTACCAGTGTCCGGTGATCACCGTGCGCGGTCTCGAGAACGATCCGAAGGTGAGGGGGCTCGGTGAGCCGCCGGTGCCGCCAGTGGCGCCCGCCCTGGCCAACGCGATCTTCGCGGCCACGGGCAAGCGCATCCGCGAAATGCCCTTCAACAAGTTCGTCGAATTCGTGTGAGGCCGGCCATGAAATGCTCTTTGATTGCGATCGTCGTCGCAACGTCAGCTATAGCGGCGCTCACTGGCATCGTTGCCGCCAAGGACGAGGCCAACAAAGATGCGCTGCCGGCCGGTAGCATTAGCCGCGCCGAAGGACTGAAAGCCTGGCAGCGGATCGAAGCGGTCATCACTCATCCGCGTTGCGCCAATTGTCACGTCGATGCCGGGGCGATTCCGATCTGGACGCCGGCGGGTGAAACCAAGCCGCGCGTGCACGGCATGAACGTCCATGGCGGCGAAAGCCGCATCGGTGCCGAGGCGGTGCCGTGCTCGACCTGTCACATGACCTCGGCCATGCCGAATGATCCGGCGCCTGCGCCGCCGCACGCGGGCATCGACTGGCAGCTCGCGCCAGTCGAGTTCATCTGGTTCGGCAAGAAAGGCGCCGAGATCTGCGCGCAGCTCAAGGATCCCAAGCGCAACGGGGGCCGCGACGCCGTCGGGCTGCTCGAACATCTGCGCCACGACGCTTCGCAGAATGGCTTCATCCCGCGCGGCTGGGCGCCGGGCGCGGGACGCTCGACGCCGCCGGGCACGTTCGAGGATCACGTCAAGGATGTGGCCCTCTGGGGCGCGGCAGGACAGCCTTGTCCAAAGTGATACAGCGACGCGGCGGGTTCCAAGGGCGTGAATAGCCGTACGTCAGAGCCTCCGCAGTGCGGACGCGCTGACGCGAGCGTGTGAACCAACTGCGGGATCCTCGGGCCATGATCGCCGCGATCAGACCTTCCTTGTGAGCGGATATAGTGATGCTCGAGAGCGCCTACCGAGCGCAATGCGCAGCCGTCGAGGACCATTGCACCGATGAAGCGCAGCAGCGCAGGCGCGGCCTGACGCTGTTTGCGCTCGCGTTCGGAAGCTTCTGCATCGGCACGTCCGAATTCGCGAGCATGGGAATCCTTCAGCTGCTCTCGACCGGGCTTGGCGTCGATATCCCGGCCGCGACCTACGCAATCACGGCTTACGCGGTCGGTGTGGTGGTCGGAGCGCCTCTCGTGACGCTGATGGCCGCGCGACTGAACCGGCGGATGCTGCTGCTCTGCCTCATGGCGCTATTCGTGCTCGGCAATGCGCTGTCGGCGATTGCCCCCAATCTGACGCTTCTAGCCCTCGCGCGCTTCGTGAGCGGACTGCCGCAAGGTGCCTACTTTGGCGCGGGCGCCATGGTCGCGTCCTGCATCGTCGGTCCCGGTCAGTCCGGCAGGGCGTTCGCGCAGGTCATGGGCGGACTGACGATTGCAACGATCATTGGTTCGCCGCTGGCGACCTTCCTGGGTCAGGCGATTGGCTGGCGGCGGACCTATGCCGTCGTCGCGTGCGTGGCGCTGCTTGCCCTGCTGGCGCTGTGGGCGTGGGTGCCGGTAAGTCAGTCACTGCGCGGCCGTCCCTTGATGCAGGAGCTTGGCGCGCTGCGCCGGCCTGCCGTGTGGGGAACCATGCTGGTCGCAGCGCTCGGCGTCGCCAGCATCTTCGCGATCTACACTTTCATCGGTCCGCTGGTGACCGACCAGGCCGCGCTTGATCGCGCCTGGATCCCGGTCGCGCTGGCGCTGTTCGGGTTCGGCATGACCTTCGGCAACTTCATCGGCGGGCGAATGGCCGACGCCTTTCCCGCGCGTGGCCTTGTCGCCGGCTTCGGTTGCGCTCTCGTGGTGCTCGCCGTGCTGGCGATCGCAGGCAGCCATGTCTGGGTGCTCATGCCCGCCTTGTTCGGGGTGGGCGCCACGATGATGACCGCGATCCCGACTATCCAGGTCCGGCTCACACGCTTGGCGCCGGAAGCGCCCACGTTGATGGGCGCCATGAATCTCGCCGCGCTCAATTTGTCCAATGCGATCGGCGCATGGGTCGGCGGCCAAGTGATCGCGTCCGGTCGCGGACTGCTGTCATGCGCATGGGCTGGTTTCGGTTTGACAATGCTCGGGCTCGCGGTCTTCGCGCTGACGCTGGCAAAGGTGCCGCAGCTCGCGCGGGCATGAACGAAGCCGGCTTGGGTGCATGGAACCGGTGGTGACGATCATGGCTATCAGTGAGGCTCGCCGCGAGCAGATCTTCCCGACGCTTTCGGAGTTGCAGATCAGCCTGGCCCGGCGCTTTGCAAGCGCGGATGCGCGCCGCTTCGACGCCCATGAGACGATCTACGACATCGGTGCCCGCAACATTCCGGCCTGGATGATCCTGGAGGGATCGGCCGATGCGCTCATGCGCGGCGCCGCGGGCAAGTCGTCGCTGGTCACGACCTATCGCCGCGGCCAGTTCACAGGCGAGACCAATCATCTGTCGGGCCGTCCAACGCTGATGTCGGTCGTCGCAGGCGAACAGGGGGCGCTGGCTGTTCCATTCGATGCGCCGCATTTGCGCGCCCTCGTCATTGCCTCGGCCGAGGTCGGCGAGATCATCATGCGCGCGTACATTCTTCGTCGCATCATGCTAATCGAGGAGGGACAGGGCGGCGGTGCCGGCTCGGTCCTGGTCGGTCGCAGCGATGCGCCCGAGATCGTCCGCCTCGCCGGCTTTCTGGCGCGCAACGGCTATCCGTTCACCACGATCGATGCGTCGGAGGCGGAGGGACGCGAACTGGTGCGACGGCTCGGTATCGCGGCCGACGATCTGCCGTTGATGATTTGCCCCAACGGCACGTTGCTGGCGAAACCGAGCGATGCCGACGCTGCGTCCTGTCTCGGCATTTTGCCGGTGCTCGAGCCGCAGACGGTGTACGATGTCGCCGTCGTCGGCGCCGGGCCGGCGGGACTGGCGGCGGCGGTCTACGCCGCATCGGAAGGGCTCTCTGCCCTGGTGCTCGATTCCCGCGCCTTCGGCGGCCAGGCGGGTGCGTCCGCGCGGATCGAGAACTATCTCGGCTTCCCCACGGGCATTTCAGGTCAGGCCCTGGCCGGACGCGCGTTCAATCAAGCCGTCAAGTTCGGCGCCGAGGTCGCGATCCCGCTCACGGTCGACCGGCTTCACTGTCACGGGGATGAGTCGGATGTCGCCTTCACGCTGGAGCTTGGCGGCGGCAGCACCGCACGTGCGAAGACCGTCGTTATCGCGTCGGGCGCTCGCTATCGGCGGCCAGACATTGCCGGATTGGGCGAGTTCGAAGGTGCCGGCGTTTCGTACTGGGCTTCGCCGATCGAGGCACGTCTCTGCGCGGGCGCCAAGGTCACGCTGGTCGGCGGCGGCAACTCAGCGGGTCAGGCGGTCGTCTATCTTGCGCCCAGGGTCGAGCGGCTCGACCTCGTGGTTCGCCGGCCGCTTGCGCAGACGATGTCGCGCTATCTGATCGACCGGATTTCCGCGCTTCCCAATATCGAGCTGCATCTCGGCTCGGAAGTCGTCGGCCTGCACGGTAACCGCGCGACGGGCGTGACCGCCGTGACGCTGCGCGACAACGGAAGCCGCACGACCCGCACGCTAGAGGCGCGCCATCTGTTCCTCTTTGTCGGCGCCGATCCCAATTCGGAGTGGATCAACGGCTGCGTTGACATCGACGACCGAGGCTTCGTGCTGACGGGCGAGCAAGCCGGTCCGGGGCACAGATTGTCGCTCGAGACGAGCAGGCCTGGCATCTTTGCGATCGGCGATGTCAGGGCAGGCTCGACCAAGCGCGTCGCAGCGGCCGTCGGCGAAGGCGCCACCGTCGTCTCGCAGGTTCATTCGGTCCTGACGCGAAGCCGCTGACCCGGCGGGAGCGAGCAGGATGGCTGCCGCGCCTCACCAAACGACTCGGCAGCGACCTCAGGCGGCCTTCGTTTCCGACGGATGACCATGAAGAGATCTGTCGGGGGACGGAGTGACGCGTGAATCCCCCCGCTACTCGAACCCCCGACGTATCTCGGGATGACCCCTAATGCTGGTTCTCAGGCACCGCATTGGCAACTCACCGCCTCCTCCATACGAGAGTTTCGATTCCCTTCACCCGCTCCAGTGTTTTCATCACTGTTGCGCGGTCAGCGTTCCAATCGGACGAGCAAGCTGTAAGGACGGAATTCTGATTCAACCGTCAGGATGATCTTACCGAAGCTGCCACCTGCTTCCATCAGACGATGCGCTTCGGCAGCTTGTTGCAGCGGAAGCACTGCACGGATCAGCGGCTTCAGTTTGCCCTCCGCGAGCAAGGGCAGGGCTAAAGGCGCAAAACGCTCTATCACGGCCCTCTTTTTCCGCGGGATCGCGCGATTTCATCACCGTGCCCTGCAGCCGCAGGTGATTGTGCAGGAGCAGCTTGAGCGGAATGGTCGCCTCTGTCGCGCCGCTGAGATTGCCGATCTGCACCAATGTTCCGCCAGGTCTGAGGCTACGCAGATTGGGCGCGAGATTGACGCGCTAGAACACTCGCTGGGCCTGCTGCTGCTGGTCCGTTCTACGCGCGCGTTGGCGATGACCAACGCGGGCGAACGCCTCTACGAGCGGGCCCAGCCCTTGCTCGACCAACTGGCCGATACGTATGCTGAAGTCGCTGCGTTCGATGGAGCCGTGGCGGGTGTAGTGCGGATCGCCTGCTTGCCGACGTTCGGAAAACGCTACGTTATTCCGGTCCTCCAGCGGATCATGGCCGAGCATCCTCGGCTCCGGATTGAACTTGGTTTGACCGAGCGCCTTGCCGATCCGGTGCTTGAATGGCTGGACGCTGTGATCCGCATCGGTGATCTGGCAGACAGCACGCTTATCGCCACCAAGCTCTCCGATCAGCGCCGCCTCCTAGTGGCAAGTCCAGCCTATCTGGCGCGTGCGGGCCGCCCTGAAGCGGTGGCCGATCTGCCGCGCCATCGACTGATCGACAAGCTGCATGGCGCGGACCTGCTTGATTGAGCCGATCTGTTGGGCACGCCAGTGGCGCAGGCGGTGAGCAATGACGATGCCGTCTTCCGCTGCGATGATTTCGAAGCGATGCGACTTGCCGCGTGCGCGGGTCTCGGCGTCGCGTTACTTCCCGAGTGGGTGGTCGTCCCGGATGTCCGCTCGGGCGCACTGGTCCCTCTCGGCTTTGGCGGCGAGGTCTGGAGTAGCCGACCTGTCGGCATCTGGCTCTTGCGTGCGCTGGCCCAACCTTCGGCTAGGCTGCAGGTGCTGTCTGAGGCATTGCGTGAGACCGCCGGTCGTCTGTTCCTGTGAGCGTTCGGCGATGGTCGCTTGCGAATGGCAGTTCCAACCCGCAGCTGAGGGCGATCTTGGGTCGCTTCAGTTCGGACTGTCCAGAAAAGCTATTCTAGTTCGATCGCGCCTAGAGCCGACTCTTGTCCCAACGCGCTTTGAAGTATTCAACTCTCGAAACCTCCGAGCTGAATACGACGGTTCGATTTTTCAGCCATTGGGATTGAGCTCCCCAATGTTTTCGGTGCCTGTCAGGCAACCCGGACCGAACGGATAGAGTGTAGCGTTTCTGGCCTTAGGTGTGTGTAGCGGCGCAGCATTTTCCAATCCTTGTGCCCGGTGACAAGTGCGACCTGTTCGATTGAAAATCCAGCTTCGAAGAGGCGACTCGTGCCTTCGTGACGCAAATCGTGAAAATGAAGGTCATCGATCTTCAATTGCTGGCACTGACGACGAAATGCTGTTCCAACGGATCGTCCGTTGTAAGGAAAAATTCGACCTTCGCGAGTATTCGAGAACCGACCTTGCTCCTCAATGATCTTGCATGCGTCATAGCCTGTTACATCCAGCAGGGGAATTCGCTGATCGTTGCCCTTCTTCTTTCGGGGATCTTTCCGATTGCGAATGAGGAGCATTCGGCTGCCGGCGTCGAAGTCGCGCCATTCGACTCTTGCAATTTCGTCTTGCCGCATAGCCGTCGCGACCGCAAATCGGATGACACGACCAACTGGGATCTGTTGCCGATCGTTTGACTCCAACGCTGAGATAATACGATCGAGTTCGTCTTGCGTGGGACGGCGATTGCGCTCATTGCCTTTTCCAACGAGCCCGAGACGTCCCAAAGCGATCCGGGCGAGATCGATTGGTTCAGTTGACGCAACAATACCGTGTACCGCGGCGGCGTGAGACAGAATCGTCTTTATATATCCAAGATCGATCCCGACCGTCACGGGGCCCGCTCCCTCCAGCGCGCGCTCTTTTCCGAATTTGATGAGCCGCTCTCGATCAAGCTCTGGAAGACGAAGATGCCCAAGTCTTTCGTCCAGGAAGTTGAGGCTGGCAGTTTTGGAACGACCGATGTCCTTCCCGACCTCTTCCAAGTCTTGACGATGAAGTGTGATGAGGTCGCCGAAAAGCTGGACATCCCGAGATTTGTGCGTCGCTATCGATTCTTGGCGATCGATCCGCCGCTCGATATCGATGCCCCATTCTTCGGCGTCCTTTCGGCGGAGAAATGTCTCGTTGACATATTTCCCCTTTCGTCGGACTTGGGCTCTCCAAGAGCCGGATTTCAGTCTGGTGATAGTTGCCACGCGTGTGCGCTCCGTGTGCACTGAGGCGTCGAAAAGCCGGAAAAAACGTCGCACTATGGCGTAGAGTAGAGTGCACACGACGCGACCTAACGAATTGAACTTAATCGAAAAATGCAGATAAATCAATTACATAGATTTGCCGTGGCGCCTATGATGGACTGGACCGATCGGCACTGCCGGGTGTTCCATCGGCTGCTGTCGCGCCGGGCGTTGCTCTATACCGAGATGGTCACGACCGGCGCCGTCATTCATGGGGACCGGCAGCGGCTGCTCGGCTTCGATGCCAGCGAGCATCCGGTGGCGCTGCAGCTCGGCGGCTCCGACCCCGGCGATCTCGCGACGTCGGCCAGGATCGGCGAGGATTTCGGCTACGATGAGATCAACCTCAATGTCGGCTGTCCGTCGGACCGGGTGAAGGACGGCCGCTTCGGCGCCTGTTTGATGGCCGAGCCCGCGCTCGTGGCCGCCTGCGTCGCCGCGATGAAGCACGCCGTTCGCATTCCCGTCACCGTGAAGTGCCGCATCGGCATCGACGATCAGGATCCGGAGGTCGCGCTCGATGCGCTGGCGGACGCGGTCGTCGATAGCGGCGCCGACGCGTTGATCGTGCACGCGCGCAAGGCGTGGCTGAACGGCTTGTCGCCAAAGGAGAACCGTGACGTTCCGCCGCTCGACTACGACAGGGTGTACCGGTTGAAGGCGAGGCTGCCGCACGTGCCCGTCATCATCAATGGCGGCATCGGCAGCATCGAAGCTGCGCAAGGTCATCTCGCGCATGTCGATGGCGTGATGCTTGGGCGAGCGGCCTATCAGGAGCCGTGGCGGCTGCTCGATGTCGATCCCGTCCTGTTCGGCGAGGTCGCGCCGCATCGGACCATGAAGGATGCGTTGGCGGCGCTCGAGCCCTACATCGTGCGCCAGCTCGGGCAGGGCGCGCGGCTGCACGCGATCACGCGGCATCTCGTCGGCGCCTATCACGCGGTGCCCGGCGCACGCGCATTCCGCCGCCATCTCGCCGAGCGTGGCGTCAAGCCAGACGCCGGCATCGAGGTACTGCGCGAGGCGGTCGCGATGGTCGAGGAGCGCCCAGCGGTTGCTGCGCTGGCCTGAGCGGCTCAGGCCAGCGGCAGTTCGGCGACGGCCTGGCGCGCGATCTCTCTGCTGGCTGCGACGAGGCCCAGCTCCTCAGCTGCGGTCGGGAAAGCCGTGCAGCATCAGCCGGTCGGAGCGCACTTCCCAGCGCTCCAGCCGGTCGAGGAAGCTCATGCCGAGCAGGTTGGTCTTCATCTGGCCGTGCGGCACCACCAGCGCCGGCACCGAGCGCTCCACCAGTTTGCCGATCGCGAGCCGGTCCAACGTCAGCCGCGCCGCCTTGGTATGGCCACCGGCAGTTTCGACGTCGACGTCGTAGGCGAGCAGTTCGAGCGGCAGGCCTGCGGCCTTGGCAGTCTCGTAGGTCAGCACCACCGATGTGGCGCCGGTGTCGACCACCATCGGCGCGGTGACGCCGTTGATCTTGGCGCGCAATGCGAACTCGCCGCCTCTGGTGCGCTCGATCTCGACCGCGTTGGTCGGAGGGCTCGCCTTGGCGCGGAGCGCGCGGCTGCGCAGAACCTCCGACACGGTGTCGCTTGCGAGCGCTGCCTGCTCGGGGTCCTTGTAGACGATCACGGCGCCCGCGGTGAGCACCATGGTGACGAAAACGAGCACGACCTTGTTCATGCCGCGCCTCCCGTCGGCACCGAGGCGCTCAGTCGCGCCGACGCGCCAGCGCGGGCAGGCCGGCGTCGTGCATGCGGGACGGCAGCCCGTCCATCAGCGCCAGCCGCTCGTCGGTCGACATGCGGCCCCAGCGGGCGATCTCCGGCAGCGTGCGTCCGCAGCCGAAGCAGAGCTTCGTCTTCGGGTCGATCATGCAGACGGCGATGCAGGGCGTCTCCTGGCTCATGGCGCGAGTTTGAAAGGTTCTGCCACTGTCGTGCAAGTGCAATCATCTCACAGTCCCGTTCCGGCATTCATGATCGGCTTGCGGACCCGACGCTTCTCCTGAGCGGGGGCGATCGCGTGTTCCGGCTGCAATGGCGGTGCCTCGTCCGACAGCGGAGCGAGCGCCGACATCACCCGCTCCGGCGGGAAGGTGACGATCACCTCGGTGCCGATGCGGACCTTCGATTTCAGCGTGAACGTGCCGCCATGCATCTCGATCAGGTTCTTGGCGATGGGCAGACCTAATCCTGCGCCCTGTTCGGCCGACTTGATCGAGTTGGAGCCCTGGCCGAACGAGGCGAGCACGATCGGAATCTCGTTCTCGGGGATGCCCGAGCCGGTGTCCTTGACGCTGAGATATTGTCCGCCCGAGGCCGTCCAGCCGGCCTTCAGCCAGATGTCGCCGCCCTGCGGCGTGAACTTGATGGCGTTGGACAGCAGGTTGAGCACCACCTGGCGGATCGCGCGCTCGTCGGCCCACAGCCGCGGCATCTTCTGCTCGAACACCTCGTGAATGGTGATGCCGCGGCTCGTTGCGCGCAGCTTCAGCAAATGGTGGCAGTCGGCGATCACGTGCACCAGCGCCACGGCCTCCTCGTTCAGCTCGTAGCGGCCGGCCTCGATGCGCGAGAGATCGAGGATCTCGTTGATGAGGTTGAGCAGGTGGACGCCTGAATTGTGGATGTCGGCCGAATATTCCTTGTAGACCGGCACCGCATGCACGCCGAAGATCTCGCTCTTCATCACCTCTGAAAAGCCGAGGATGGCGTTCAGCGGCGTCCGCAGCTCGTGGCTCATCTGCGCGAGGAATCGCGACTTCGCGACGTTGGCGGCCTCCGCACGGTAGCGCGCCTCGTCGGAGATCGCCTTCGCCTGCTCGAGCTCGCCGATCAGGGCGTCCTTCTCGGCGCGTGCTTCGAGCGTGGCGAGCGTCGTCGCGTGCAGCTGATGGGCGAGCAGCACGAAATAGCCTTCGGCCGCGACGGCGAACCCGGCGAGCAGGTAGTTGTCGAACGTGCCCGACAGCGCGAGGCTCAGCGTGATCGCGACCGTCACCGGCGCGGTGACGGCGACGGCTGCGATCGGCAGGTTGGCGGCGAGCATGCTGGAGACCGCGATCACCAGCAGCATCAGGAACATCATCAGCGTGCCCGACACCGCCGCGAGCGCCGGATGGATCAGGATCGCCATCCAGCACACGCCGTAGAGCAGGTCGAGCAGCACGAAGCGCGTGCGCCAGCGCCGCGTCGCCGCCAGCGACGGCTGGTCGGCGAGGAAGTTCGAGCAGTTGCGCACGATCGCCGCATGAATGCAGAGCACGCCGAGCGTCCAGGCGCCGGCCGCGATCGTATGCAGCCACACGCTGAGCATCAGGCCGGTTGCCACCACCAGCAGCACGACGATGTAGGAGGCGGAGATGCGGGTCTGCGCGTATTGGCGCAGCAGCTCGCGGTCGAAGGCCGGACGCGTTCCCGATGTCGACGTTAACCGGTCGCGCGCCTCGCGCACCCGCTGCTGCGCGGCCCGGCGCTGGCTTGCTGGTGCAAGCGCCGGCGGATCTGCCGGAAGCTCGACGACCTCAGGCTTTTCAGCGGGTTTACTCATCAAACAACACAAATCCTGCCCGCGAGGTACGGGCTGCTTTCTGCATTGTCTATAACTGGGCCCAAATCCTTAAGACGGATTATAGACAACGAAAAATTTGCGTTAACCGCGCGTTAAATTAACCATTGTGGCGAGGCTCAGCGGAGCTGCATGCGCAGGCGGCGCCAGCCGATCACCACGCCGGTGATGCTGAAGACGAGGCCGATCGCGCAGAGGCCGACGATGAGAAACGTGCGCAGCGCCGCCTGCGCAAGCAGGGCCGGAAAGTCGAGCGTGTGCAGCGCCTGATAGAGCCACCGATAGGCGCGCCGGGATGGGTCGAGCTTCTCGAGCACTGCGCCGGAGGCGGCGTCGACCTGATACCAGGTGTCGCCGCAGATCACGCGATGGACCGGCGCGCCCGGCACATCGGAAACAAACGGATAGTCGTCGCCCGGCTCGACTTCGGACGAGCGCGCGCAGTCGCCGCGCAGGCGGGACGCCGCGGCATTGACGTCGGCCGGCTGCAGGAAGCGGCCGACGATGCGTGCCGATGCGCCGTCCAGCAGCGAAATCTGCTGCTGACTCGGCGCGCGCCGGATGCGCTGATAGAGGCGGCCGCCGAAGGCGAACCACTCGATCTCGCGGACCCCGCCATGCACCGCCGCGAGCGCGCCCGCGGTCGCGTCGGTCCAATCCGGCGCGCCGACGAGAATGGCTTGCTCGGACGGCGTCAGACGGCCGGTCGCAAACAGCCTGCCATGGTCCATCGACAGCCAGCCGCTGACCATCCACGTCAGCACGAACTGCATGCAGATCAGGCCGGCCCAATGATGCCACAGGTGCCAGCCGCGGTAGCGCGAGCACAGCCGCGCCTCATGATATCTCAGCCGCATCGGGCCGAGCAGGGCGCCGCTCACGGCGGCGACGACCGCCGCGAGCGACAGCCACCACACGGCAGCGTTCCAGGCCGCCCAGTCCTTGCGCAGGATGGTCGGATAGATCCAATGAACGACGCTGCCGACGTAGTTCCAGGCGCGTTCGAACCGAGTCGTGTCGAGCACGACCTCGCCGGTGCGCGAGGAGACATAGAGCTCGGTGCCGCCGGGATCGTTGAGCGCGATCCGGTGCAACGGACGATGCACGTCGAACCGGTTCGGCACCGTCCATTGGTCGTAGTCGTCCAGAGCTGCAACGGCGGCGCCGTCGGCTTCGAGCCCGCGCCGCTGCGCTGCCGCGCGTGCGATCGACAGGGCGATGTCGGGGGCGCTCACCTCGGCTGTGGCCAGCGTGTCGGCATGAATGGCCGTGCTGCGGCCGGCGGTCGAGATGACATAGACCGGGCCATCCATGCGCTGCACCAGGCGGATGCGGTCTGGATGGTCGATTCCAGCTTTGGCGAGGGCCTCCGCGGGACCGTGCAGCGACATGGCGACGTCGAGCACGGGCAGCGCGGCGAAGCGCTCGCTCTCGGTCTGCGCCGGGAATGGCACGTAGTGCATCACGATCCCAGTCGCGAACCACAGCACGAGCAGCGGACCGAGCGGGATGCTCAGCCAGCGGTGCGTGAGGATCAGCGCCCGGATCATGCGGCCATCAGAACTTGAACGAGGCTTCGACCTCGTAGGTGCGGGGCGCGCCGAGGAAGATCTGGTCGGGATAGAACGGATCGCTCCAGGCCGCGTAGCGCCGGTCGGTGACGTTGCGGACCCGGAAGGCGAGCCGCGTGCTGGTCGCGGTGGCGAACAGCGGCACCTTCGGCAGGTCGATGAAGGCGAACAGGTCGGCCGTGGTGTAGGCGAGCAGTTTCACCGTGTTGGCATCGGTGCTCCAGCGGTCGCCCACGTGGCGGACGGAGAAACCGAGCTCGACCGGCCACCAGCCGGGATTGAGGAAGCGGTAGGAGCCGCCGCCATTGACGATGACGGCGGGGATGTTGGGTGGCGTGTTGCCCGAGAACGAGCCGCCGCCGGCGAGATCATAATCGGCATAGCGGGCGCGGACATAGGCGAAATTGCCCCAGAGCCTGCTCTCCGGCGTCGGCCGCACCGCAGCCGACAGCTCGATGCCTTGCGATTTGACCTTGCCGGCAAGGTTGAGCTGCTGGCCGGCCTGGGCGCTGTAGACGTTGTTGCGCTCGATGTCGAAGGCCGAGAAGGTCCATTCCGCGCGGCCGTTCCATGCGAGCCGCTTGACGCCGGTCTCGTAGCTGCGCGAATCCGACAGCGTCAGGTTTTGCGTCGGAGTGAGGATGAAGATGCTGTCGGCCGAGATGTCGGTTGCCGTCGCATATTGGCTGTAGAACATCGTGCCCGGCAGCGCCTCCCAGGTATAGCCGATGCGTCCCGTGACCGGTTGCCAGCTCTTGGAATAGGGGAAGCCGGGCCGCTCGGCGCCATTGCGGATCCAATTGCGGTCGAGCGTGAACGGGTTGTAGCGCAGCCCTCCGACCAGCGCGAAGCTGTTGGTCAGCCTCAAGCGGTCTTCGAGATTGAGCGCGACGCTGTCGATCGTGGCGGTCTGAAGCTGTGTCCTCAGCTTACCATAGGTGCCGCGATCGAAGCCGATCAGCGGGACTGAATCGCCGGGAAAATTGGCCGCGCCGGGTCGCGTGAAGTCGGTATGCGAGCTCTCGACCGAGGTGACGAGCCGGTTGGCGAGACCGAAGATGTTGCCGTTCCATATCACGTCGGTGATGTTGCCGACCATGTTGTGGTTGTGATGGACGAAGAAGCGCTCGCGATCGACCAGATTGGTGTTCGCGTTGAAGGCCGAGACCTCGTTATTGTACCAGTCGCGGCTGGCGTTGTAGTTGTAGATCTGGCTCCGCAGCGTGACTGCGTTGTTCAGGTCCCATTCGAAGCCGCTGCGGACCCAGGATTCCTTGATGGTCTTGTGGCCGTCGACCACGTTGTAGTTGGTCGACAGCGTGCGGCCGTCGATCGTGACGGCGCCGAGATCGCTGCCGTTGTAGGCGGAGATCTTGGAGCCCGAGACGATGCCGCTGGTTGCGTTCGCGCCGCTATAGGCCACCGGCGCCAGCGGCGTGCCCTCATAGGGCTTGGCCTTGTAGTCCTTGAACTCGGCGGCAAAGAAGGTCTTGAAGCTCTCGGACAGCCGGTAGTCGAGCTGGCCGGAGACATGGACATTCTTGAACTCGGTGTCGTCGATGAAGCCGACCTCCTTGGTCCGGCTGATGTCGAAACGATAGTCCAGGCCCTTGACGGTCGTGCTGCCGCCGGAGCCGAAGCAGCTGCGGAATGTGCCGCGCTGGTCGAAGCCGACGAAGGCTTCGCTCTCGACCGGGCCGCTGTGCGGGGTCTTGGTGACGAAATTGATGGTGCCGCCGACCGCCCCCTGGCCTGAGATCAGCGAGGAGGGGCCCTTGAGAAACTCGACGCGGTCGAGGTTGAAGGTCTCCATCGTCAGCGCGGTGAATCCGGTCGGCCCGATGTTGATGCCGTTATAGAGGACGTTGACCTGGTTGCCCTGGAAGCCGCGCATCGCAAAGCCGACGTCGTTCGGCGCATCGCCGGCGCTGACGCCGGTGGCGCCTTTCACCGCGTCGACGGTCGTGTGATAGCCCTGCTCGCGCAGCGTCTCGGCGCCGATCACCTCGACCGTCGCCGGCACCTCGCGCGCGGCCAGGCCGAGCCGGCTGCCGGCTGCCGGGATGGCGTTGCCGTTGAGCGGGGTCGCGGTCGCGTTGGTGGCCTGTGAGGGAACGGATGGCGCTGCCTGCGCTGGCGCGGTCCCGCGTTGCTGGACGGGACGGGTGGTCCGGCCCGCCGTTCGGCCACGCGATTGCGTCCGGTCGGACACTGGCCGCTGCCGCGGTGCGTCGACCGTTACATCCGGAAGCAACGTGTTGGCCGCCGGTGTTACGGCGGGGCTTGCCGTTTGCTGCGCGTGAGCCATGTGGCCAGCTGACCACCCGGCCACAAGTCCCGCCAACGATATCGACCCCCAGATCGTCCGCACGCTCATTCTGATCCCCACCGCAGGTCCGGACTGAGCCGGCGCCTGCGCCCCCCTTACGTTCACGATGCCCGGACGAGAGTTAGCTTAAACCTCCGAAAATATAATGTTATAACATTACAAGTAAACGATTCCGGCTGGAGGGTGTCTCGATCTGGCAACACATGCGAACGATTAGCGATTGCAACGGGTATCAGCGAGTCGCAGGGGGCGCAATGGAGCGTTCCGATGTCATTCAGAGCATCTGGCGTCGACGACAGGGCGGGTCCGGCTCGCATACCGAGTCCAATGCAAAACGGCCGCCCGTCGAACCGAGGGCGGCCGCTTGATGGTGTCGACAAGCCCCGGGACTACTTCTCCAGACGGGCCAGCAGGCTCGACGTGTCCCAGCGCTTGCCGCCGAGCTTCTCGACCTCGGAATAGAACTGGTCGACCAGCGCGGTGACCGGCAGATGGGCGCCGTTGCGGCGCGCTTCGCTGAGGCAGATCGACAGGTCCTTGCGCATCCATTCCACCGCAAAACCAAAGTCATACTTGCCATCGTTCATGGTCTTGTAGCGGTTCTCCATCTGCCACGACTGTGCGGCGCCCTTGGAGATGGTCTCGATCACGGCGGGGACGTCGAGGCCGGACTTCTTCGCGAAATGGATGCCCTCGGACAGGCCCTGCACGAGACCGGCGATGCAGATCTGGTTGACCATCTTGGTCAGCTGGCCGCTGCCGGCCGGTCCCAGCAGCTTGCACATCCGGGCATAGGCCGCGATCACCGGTTCGGCGCCGGCATAGGCGTCCGCGGTGCCGCCGCACATCACCGTCAGCACGCCGTTCTCGGCGCCGGCCTGGCCGCCGGACACCGGCGCATCGATGAATTTGAAGCCGGCCTTGGTGGCTGCGGCGTCGAGCTCACGTGCCACTTCAGCCGAGGCGGTGGTGTGGTCGACGAAGGTCGCGCCCTTGGCCATGCCGGCGAAGGCGCCGTCCGGGCCGATCGTGACCGAGCGCAGGTCGTTATCATTGCCGACGCAGCACATCACGAAGTCCTGGCCTTCCGCGGCCTGCTTCGGCGTCGGTGCTGCCTGGCCGCCGAACCTGTCGGCCCATTCCTTCGCCTTGGCCGAGGTGCGGTTGTAGACCGTGACCTCGTGACCGCCCTTCTTCACGAGGTGTCCTGCCATGGGGAAACCCATGACGCCGAGACCGATGAAAGCGACTTTAGCCATATGAGCTACCTTGACCTTGGGGTTCTGCCGGCGGCCTTGAGAGGGCCGGGCTGTTCTTGAAAGGAACACATCAGCACCCGGCGCGGTCGCGGCGGTGCTGGACGCCGCACCATACCGGCTTGCGAGGCGGGGGCAACGGCTTCGTGACGGATGCGAAAGCGCCGCCGCGTGCTAAAGAGGCATCATCATGACGGCTTGCAAAGCCGCCATCCGGCAACGAAATCCAGTCAACCAACGAACCAGCCAGGGAGTGTCTCGCATGGGCGTCAGCGTCGGCGTGCTCGATCATTTCAACATCCGGACCCGCAACCTCGCCGAGACCGTGCGCTTCTATGAAGACGTGCTCGGGCTGGAGAACGGCGCCCGTCCGGACTTCGCCTTTCCTGGCGCCTGGATGTACAGCGAGGGCCGCCCGGTGGTGCACCTGGTCGACATCTCGCCGACCTCCGAGGCACAGAAGCCGGACTCCGGCGTCGTCCACCATGTCGCCTTCGTCAGCCGCGGCTTCGCCGGCATGAAGGCCCGGCTCGCCGAGAAGGGCATGCCGTTCGAAGCGCGGCAGGTGCCGGGCGGGGAGCTGTGGCAGATCTTTGTGCGCGACCCCAACGGCGTGATGATCGAGCTCAATTACGAGGCAGCGAAAGAGCAGGCCGAGGATGCGCCGGTGGAGACCGCCTCCGACATCGGAACCATGGTGGCGTTTTGAGCCGGTCGGCTTTATGAAGCGGCGCAACGCAGGGCCGGAGCGGTGCCGTCGCAGACGACGGAAGATCATGTCCGGCCAACAGGATAGGGCGCGACGATGTGGCGCGTTCTGAGCTATTTCAGGAGACGCGCCGTGAGCGTGACGCAGCAGCAGGTTATCGAGGCACTCAAGCGGGTCCGCTCGCCACGTGGCGTGGCGCTGCCGGACGCCGGCGTGCTGTCGCCGATCACGGCCAATGACGGCAAGGTGTTCTTCTCGATCAATGTCGAGGCCAGCGAGGCTCGCGCCTGGGAAGACACCCGGGCGCAAGCCGAAGCCGCCGTGCGCGCCATTCCCGGCGTGACCATGGCGATGATCGCGCTGACCGCCGAGCGCAAGGCGGGCGCTGCCGCCCCGCCGCCGCGGCAAGGCGGGGTGCAGCCGGTCTCGGCGCATCGTCCGCACCAGCATCCGGCGGACTCGCCGATGTCCCGGCAGGCCGCGATTCCGGGTATCGCGGCCGTCATCGCCGTGGCCTCGGGCAAGGGCGGTGTCGGCAAGTCGACCACCGCGATCAATCTCGCGCTGGGCTTGCGCGATCTCGGCCTCAAGGTCGGGCTGCTCGACGCCGACATCTACGGCCCGTCGGTGCCGCGGCTGACCGGGCTGCAGGAAAAGCCCAAGCTCACCGACGACAAGAAGATGATTCCGCTGTCGCGCTTCGGCCTGTCGATCATGTCCATCGGCTTTCTCGTCGACGAGGACAGCCCGATGATCTGGCGCGGCCCGATGGTGATGTCGGCGATCAACCAGATGCTGCGCGACGTCGCGTGGGGCACGCTCGACGTGCTCGTCGTCGACATGCCGCCGGGCACCGGCGATGCCCAGCTGACGCTGGCGCAGAACGTGCCGCTGAAGGGCGCGGTGATCGTGTCGACGCCGCAGGACCTGTCGCTGATCGACGCCCGCCGCGGGCTTGCGATGTTCCGCAAGGTCAACGTGCCCGTGCTCGGCATCATCGAGAACATGAGCTACTTCCAGTGCCCGCAATGCGGCACCCGGTCCGACATCTTCGGTCATGGCGGCGCGCGCCACGAGGCCGAGCGGCTCGGCGTGCCGTTCCTCGGCGAGATCCCGCTGCACATGGACATCCGCTCGACGTCGGACGCCGGCAACCCGGTGGTCGAGAGCGAGCCGAAGGGTCCGCATGCCGCGATCTACAGGACCATCGCCGCGTCGGTGCGGGATCAGCTCAAGGACGCCATCGCCGCTGCTTGATGCACTGCAGCGAAGCGCGTGCGACTATTGGACCGTTTGTCATTCCAACGTCGCGTTTTCGCTTAACCGGTTCCGTGCTAAAGCCCGGCCCGGATCGCCTTCGACCGTGTGCGGCCAATCGCATCGGCGGATAAATGCTTTTTCAACGGGAAACGCCCCCAACAAGGAGATGCCTTAATATGAAGCGTCGTGATTTTCTGAAGGTTTCGGCCGCCGGTGCCGCGGCGACGGCTGCGGTGGCCTCGCCGGCGATCGCGCAGTCGATGCCGGAAATCAAGTGGCGGTTGACCTCGAGCTTCCCGAAGTCGCTCGACACGATCTATGGCGGCGCCGAGTACCTGGCGAAGCAGGTCGCCGAGATGACCGACAACAAGTTCCAGATCCAGGTCTTCCAGGCCGGTGAGCTGGTTCCGGGTCTGCAGGCGCTCGACGCGACCTCCAAGAACACCGTCGAGATGTGCCATACGGTGTCGTATTATTACGTCGGCAAGGACCCGACCTTCGCGATCTTCGCGTCGGTGCCGTTCGGCCTCAACGCCCGGCAGCAGAACTCCTGGCTATATCAGGGCGGCGGCAACGAGCTCGCCAACGAGTTCTTCAAGAAGTCGGCCAACGTGATCGGCTTCCCCTGCGGCAATACCGGCACCCAGATGGGCGGCTGGTTCCGCAAGGAGATCAAGACCGTCGCCGACCTCTCGGGCCTGAAGTTCCGCATCGGCGGCATCGCCGGCCAGGTGCTGCAGAAGCTCGGCGTCGTGCCGCAGCAGCTCGCGGGTGGCGACATCTACCCGTCACTGGAGAAGGGCACCATCGACGCGGCCGAGTGGGTCGGTCCGTATGACGACGAGAAGCTCGGCTTCCAGAAGGTTGCCAAGTACTACTACTATCCGGGCTTCTGGGAAGGCGGTCCGACCGTCCACGCATTCGCCAACCTCGACAAGTATAACGAGCTGCCGAAGCACTATCAGTCGATCCTCGCCAACGCGACGGTCAACGCCAATACCTGGATGGCCGCGCGCTACGACCAGGTGAACCCGGCGGCGCTGAAGCGCCTGGTTGCCGGGGGCACGCAGCTGCGTCCGTTCACCAACGAGGTGCTCGAAGCCTGTCTCAAGGCGACCAACGAGCTGTGGGGCGAGATCTCGGCCAAGAACGCCGACTTCAAGAAGGTCATCGACGCGATGCAGGCCTACCGCTCGGATGAGTATCTGTGGTGGCAGGTCGCCGAGTACACCTATGACAGCTTTATGATCCGCTCGCGTACCCGCGGCTGATCGTAGCTTCAATCGGCGGATCGACTTGAGCCCGGCCTCGCAAGAGGCCGGGCTTTTGCGTTGCGGCAACGTTTCGCAATGGCACTCCGACGCACTTTGATCCACACTGGAACTGAAGCCTCACAAAGAAGGCTGCTCAGGAAACGAACACAATGACCCCCAGGGAGGGAAGAACTATGAAGCGGAGAGACTTCATCAAGGTGACCGGGCTTGGCGCCGCTGGCGCGGCCGCGATCGCAGCGCCGGCCATCGCACAATCGATGCCGGAGCTGAAATGGCGCATGCCGACGAGCTGGCCGAAATCGCTCGACACCTTGTATGGCGGCGCCGAGATCATGGCCAAGGTGGTCGGCGAAGCCACCGACAACAAATTCCAGATCCAGCCGTTCGCGGCCGGCGAAATCGTCCCCGGCCTGCAGGTCCTCGACGCCGTGCAGAACGGCACCGTCGAAATCGGCCACACCGCGTCGTACTACTACTTCGGCAAGGACCCGACGTTCACCTTCGGCTCGTCGGTCCCGTTCGGGCCGAACATGCGCATCAACCAGGCCTGGTACATGCTCGGCGGAGGACGTGAGATCCTCAACGAGTTCTACACGAAGTACAATGTCGTCTCGCTGCTTGCCGGCAACACCGGTTGTCAGATGGGCGGCTGGTTCCGCAAGGAGCTCACCGGCGTCAACGATCTCAAGGGACTGAAATTCCGCATCGGTGGCTTTGCCGGCCGCGTGCTGCAGAAGCTTGGCGCGGTGCCGCAGCAGATCGCCGGCGGCGACATCTATCCTGCGCTGGAGAAGGGCACGATCGATGCGGCTGAGTGGGTCGGTCCGTACGACGACGAGAAGCTCGGCTTCGTCAAGGTCGCGCCGCATTACTACTATCCGGGCTGGTGGGAAGGCGGGCCGATGCTGCTCTCCTTCGTCAACCAGGATCGTTGGAATGCGCTGCCCAAGAACTATCAGAAGATCCTCGAGCATGCCGGCCATTATGCCAACAACTGGATGATGGCGAAGTACGACCAGAGCAATCCGGCGGCGCTGCGCCGGCTGCTCGCCGCCGGTGCCAAGCTGCATGCGTTCTCGCCGGAGATCATGCAGGCATGCCTGAAGGCCGCCCGCGAACTGCACAGCGAGGTCGCGGCCACCAACCCCGACTTCAAGAAGACCTATGAGTCGTTGTCGGCCTTCTCCGGCAATGGCTACTCTTGGTTCCAGGTCGCCGAGATCGGCTACGACGCCTTCATGGCGCGCAACTCGCAGAGCTGAGGCCGGCGCCGTATCGCGTCAGGAGGCAGACAAAACAAAACCCCGGCGCAGCGCGCCGGGGTTTTTCATTGTCGCGACGATGGAGCATCTGCGCCATCAGAATTTCGGCGGGCCGAAGTCGAGCGGCGGCGCATCGATCTGCGGAATCTCGATCTTGATCGAGTTCGGATCGACGGTCGAGGCCGCGCCCTTGTAGTGCATGACCATCGAGGGGAACAGGATCACCAGCATCACCATGACCAACTGAATCACGACGAACGGCACGGCGCCCCAGTAGATCTGGCCGGTCGTCACCGGCTCCATCCGCTTGCCGGTGACGCGGTCGAGATAGGACTCCTTCGGCGCCACCGAGCGCAGATAGAACAGCGCGAAGCCGAACGGCGGATGCATGAACGAGGTCTGCATGTTGACGCCGAGGATGACGCCGAACCAGATCAGGTCGATGCCGAGCTTTTCGGCCGCGGGCCCCAGCAGCGGAATGATGATGAAGGCCAGCTCGAAGAAGTCGAGGAAGAACGCCAGCACGAACACGAAGGCGTTGACGAAGATCAGGAAGCCGATCTGGCCGCCGGGCAGTGACGTCAATAGGTGCTCGACCCAGACATGGCCGTTGACGCCGTAGAAGGTCAGCGAGAACACGCGCGCACCGACCAGGATGAAGACCACGAAGGCCGACAGTTTTGCGGTGGACTCGACCGCCTGGCGGACCAGGTCGAAGCTGAGCCGCCGCTTGATCGCGCCGAGGATGATCGCGCCGGCAGCGCCCATCGCGCCGCCCTCGGTCGGCGTCGCGAGCCCGATGAAGATCGTGCCGAGCACCAGGAAGATCAGGAACAGCGGCGGCACCATCACGAAGGTGGTCTGCTGCGCCATGCGGGACAGGAAGCGGTATCCGGTGGTGCGCTCCAGCACCCAGTTCACGACTGCGACGGCGAAGGCAAACACGATGCCGTAGAACATGCTCAGCACGACGAAGTCGGCGCCGTGATATTCCGAGCCGCGCATCATGAACCAGCCGAACACGCAGCTCGCCAGAAACAGCACGCCCAGCGATTTCAGGCCGCGGTCGCCCGAGTCCTCGCGAAAGCCGATCGCATCGGCCGGCAGGCCGGGCGCCGATTTCGGAAAGATCATGCTGGTCAGGAAGGCGTAGAGCGCATAGATCGCGGACAGCACGAGGCCGGGGATGAAGGCGCCCTCGTACATGTCGCCGACGGACTTGCCGAGCTGGTCGGCCATGACGATCAGGACCAGCGACGGCGGGATGATCTGCGCCAAGGTCCCGGAGGCGGCGATGATGCCGCTGGCAAGCCGGCGGTCGTAGCCGTAGCGCAGCATGATCGGCAGCGAGATCAGGCCCATCGAGATCACGGAGGCGGCGACCACGCCAGTGGTGGCCGCGAGCAGCGCGCCGACGAACACGACCGCATAGGCGAGGCCGCCGCGGATGGTGCCGAACAGCTGGCCGATGGTGTCCAGCAGGTCCTCGGCCATGCCGGATCTTTCCAGCACCAGGCCCATGAAAGTGAAGAACGGAATCGCCAGCAGCGTGTCGTTGTTCATCACGCCGTAGACGCGTTCCGGTAGCGCCTGCAGGAAGTCCGGCCGGAATTCGCCGAGCTCGATACCGACGAGGGCGTAGAACAGGCCGACGGCGCCGAGCGAGAAGGCTGCCGGATAGCCGAGCAGCAGCATCACGACCAGCGAGCCGAACATGATCGGCGCCATGTTGGCGATCAGAAAAGCTGTCATTGAAGTATCCCCCAGCCCGCCGCTTACTTCTTTTCGATCGCTTCGACGAGGTGCTCGACCTCGGCCTCGATCCCGTGGGATTTCGCAGCGTGGGGATCAGGGATGAGCCCGCGCATCACGGCGATGCGCTTGATCAGCTCGGAGATGGCCTGCGCCAGCAGGAACACGAAGCCGATCATGATGAGCGATTTCGCCGGCCATTGCGGCAGGCCGCCGGCATTGCTCGACTGTTCGTTGATTTCGAACGAGCGCAGGAAGAACGGCACGCTGGTGATGATCATCACGACGCAGAGCGGAATCAGGAAGAGCACGTGGCCGACGACGTCGATGGTGTCACGCAGCCATTTGGGCATCATGGCGTTGACGATGTCGATGCGGATGTGCTCGTTGTCGAGCAGCGTCCACGGCGAGCACAGCAGGAAGACCGCTGAGAACAGCACCCACTGCAGCTCGAGCCAGGAGTTCGACGAGGTGTCGAGCGTCTTGCGGACGATGGCGTTGATCGTGGAAATGATGACGGCCAGCAGGATCAGCCACGCCAGCCGCTTGCCGGTCCAGGTCGTGAACGCATCGATCCCACGGCTCAATTTCAGCAACGCTTGCAACGCAATCCTCCCCCAAATGTCTTGCGACGTCCCATGGCCCGTTCTGGCTGCGCAGCACATGGCGCAACGGCCTATCCGGCCCGGCAGGCTCAAAAAACGAGGGCACCATTTCAGCGCCTCGTGTTGCCGTCAATCGGAAAAATGGGCAAAAAGGGGCGTTGCCGCAACATGTTGCGGGAGTGGCGACGCCGCGCCACAGCCGTCTCCGGTTGCCGGAGCCGGGCGATCGGCGGCCGGTGCCGGGAGCTGAACGGGCGGCGTCCGAGGGCGGAGGGCGCGCGAATGCGGCCGACCGAGCGCGTCCTGCGCGAGGCGGTCTTACAGCACCACCACGCCGGAATGCTTGGCCTTGTTTTCGGGTTCGACGTGGATGGTGATCCAGCTGTGCTCGTCGTCCTCGCGCAAGGCCGCCTCGATCCGGTCGCAGATCTCGTGCGCCTGGTTGACCGACATCTCTCCGGGCACCACGAGGTGGAACTCGATGAAGGTCAGCTTGCCGGCGTGACGGGTCCGGACATCATGCGCCTCCAGCGCGCCATCGGCATGGGCGCTGATGATCTGGCGGATGCGCGCAAGCGTGGTGTCGGAGACCGCCTCATCCATCAGCCCGCTGGTGGATTCCTTCAGCACCTGCCATCCCGACCACAGGATGTTCACCGCGACCAGCACCGCCAGCGCCGGATCGAGGATCGGCAACTGCAACATCACCGCGAGGCCGAGGCCGACCACGACGCCGCCCGAGGACACGACGTCCGTCAGCAGGTGCCGGCCGTCCGCCACCAGCGCCGGCGATCGCAGCCGCTTGCCGCGCGTGATCAACAGCCAGCACCAGACCGCATTGATCGCGCTCGCCAGCGCGTTCACCGCGAGGCCTTCCGCAGGCGCCGAAAACGCGCGCGCATTGAAGAAATTCCCGTAGGCCTCATGGATGATGAGCAGCGCCGCCACGACGATCATGACGCCCTCGATCACCGCGCTGAAGTACTCGACCTTGTGGTGGCCGAACGGATGGTTGGCATCCGCGGGCTTGGCGGCGATGCGCACCGCGCCGAGCGCGACCACGGCGGTGACGACGTTGACGATGCTCTCGACGGCATCGGAGTAGAGCGCGACCGAGCCGGTGATCCAATAGGCAAGATATTTCAGGCCGAGCACGATCGTTCCGACCACGAGGCTGCCGATGGCGAGCTTGAGCGATTGCGAGGCCATGATGTCCTGATCCGATCCCGCGCTGGGGTACTCAACGCTGCGGCGGAACGCAACCAGGGTGGAAGCGGTTCGGTGTCGGGAAGGAGCTGATGCCCCCGGTTTTTATGGCCGTCGAGACCGCCTATAGCGGCGGTGTCGCTCCGATGGAGAAGCGATCTGTGGAAAACAGAAAGGTCGCGCCCACGGACATGGGCGCGACCTTGTCGGCAAACGCCAACAGGAATGACGCCGCCGACTACTTCTCTTTGATGACCGTGGTGGTGCTGGTGGAGCTGCCGACCGTGCCCTCGTCCTCGCAGACCTTGGTCTGGCGGATGCGGTCCTCGGCTTCCACGCGGCTGGTGAACGCCATCGGTCCGATCTGCGTGACGACCTCGCGGTCGGCGGGGCGTGTGGTGGTGATGGTGCAGCGATGGCTCGGTCCCTGCACGATGTAGTATTCGTCAGCAAGCGCCGGAGCGACCGATCCGATGATCACTGCGCCGGCAAGAAGAAGGGGTGCTTTCATCGTCGCCTCTCTTTTCCAAGAACAGCCAAAAGGGGAGCGAGGGGGCGATGAGGAGATCTTGTCCTCATCGTTCGACGCTCTCCGCGTTTGCAACTCGGTCGACTGGTCGGGGTTCCGGCACGCCAGACGCAGCCTGTGTTGATGCGATGCAGTGTCGGCAACGATGGACGCGAGATTTCGTCAGGGCGCAGCGACGCCAGCGCAGGCCCGCGGTGGCTCGCTGGTCGATGTCGGCTGCGACGCGGACGATCGCGCAAAGTCTCCGCGGCGGGATCCCTGACATGCCGGTGGCGAAGCTGAGCGAACGGTCTGTGCTCGGCCGATCCGCACATCGTTTCCCAAAACGCGGGCACGCGACGCGAAGATATTTGCAGACCGGCTCGGCTTGCGGTGACGTTCTTCCGGGCTTCACATTCTGATGCGACCTTATGTTGTGGGGCGGCCCACATGCGCCGTCGGCTCAGACGGGGAAGCGGGGACTCGGACATGCTTGGGTTGCGTCTTTTCGGCTTGATCCTGGGAGGCCTGACCGCGATCGCGGAGATCGCGACGCCGTGTGCGGCAACACCGTGCAGCAACCTGCAGACGCTCGCGCTCGAGCATACCACCATCACGCTGGCGACCGACATCACGAGCGGCGTCTTCACCGTTCCCGGGAGCAATCCGGCGCAAGACATCACGGGCCTGCCGGCGTTCTGCCGCGTCGCCGCGACGATCGCGCCGACCGTGGATTCGGCGATCAAGATCGAGGTCTGGCTGCCGGCGTCGACGTGGAGCGGGCGGTTTCTCGGCCTCGGCAGTGGCGGATTCGGCGGCTACTACGACTATGGCGGCCTCGCGTTCCGCCTCAAGGCCGGTTACGCTGTTGCCTACACCGGTCTGGGAACCGGGACCTCCGGATGCACCGTGCACTACTGCGGATCGGACGGCAACAAGGGCAACGCGTTCGCGATCGCTCTCGGCGACAAGGCGACCCCGAGCCTCGGGCTCTACGGGCATCCCGAGTGGATCACTGATTTCGGCCATCGCGCGGTCCACCTGATGACGCTGCGGGCCAAGGAGATCGTACAAGCATACTATCAGCAGAGCGCGACCAGGGCCTATTTCTTCGGCTGCTCCACCGGAGGCCACAGCGGACTGATGGAGGCGCAACGCTATCCCGAGGACTATGACGGCATCCTGGTCGGCGCGCCGGCCTACAATCGCACACACCTGTATGCGACGACGCCGCTCGGATGGCGCAACACGCATGCGACGCCGGGGCGGCAGATGCAAGCCGGTCAGATGTCGCTGATCAACAAGGCCGTCCTGGCGCAATGCGCTGGGCGGGATGGCGGAGTCGCAACGGACCAGTTCCTGAACAATCCGCGGCGCTGCCGGTTCGATCCTAAAGTCCTGCAATGCACCGGCGGCGACGTGCCACCGGCATGCCTGACCGAGGAACAGGTCACGACGATGCAGAACTATTATGCCGGCACGGTCGACCCGGTGACCGGTGAAAGGATCGTCCCGGGCTTTGCGCCCGGCAGCGAGACCGAGGACCTGTCAGAGAAGGGGATCATGCTCAAGCAGCAGCTTCCCGAGCCGCTGTTCGATGGCCCCCTTTATTGGGTCTATGGTCCGACCTTCGGGCAGCCCGGCAGTGCCGTGAACTACACGAACTTCGACATCCATCGCGACCTGCCGGCTGTGGAGGCCATGCTGGCCGAGCCGCTGAACGCCACCAGCCCGGATCTCACGGCCTTCCGGGAACGCGGCGGCCGGCTCATCATGTATCAGGGGTGGGCCGATGAGCTTGTGATGCCGCAGAACACGATCGACTACTTCAACTCGCTTGTGAAATTCGACAGCCCGTCCTTCGCGACGCGGCGAGGAGACGAAGCGCAGGTCGGTGCTGACGTCGCGGAAGATCGGTTCGGCGGCGATCACGTGCGAGCCGGGCTGCAGCGAACCCTGAGCTACGCCCGCCTGTACATGGTGCCGGGCATGTATCACTGCGGCGGCGGACCTGGCCCCAACGCGTTCGTCTTCCTTCCGGCGCTCCAAGACTGGGTCGAGAACGGCACGCCGCCGGGGTCCGTCGTCGCGACCAAGTACGTCAACGACACGGCGCCCGATGTGCAGATGACGCGGCCGCTCTGTGTGTTCCCGAAGATCGCGCGATACAACGGCCGCGGCAGCACCGACGACGCGGCGAGCTTCTCTTGCGTCGAGGGTGGGCACCGTCATGACCACGGGCCGCACGACGAGCAGTGAGGCAGGTGTTTGAACACAGCGAAGCGGCTCGCCGACAATCGATGATGACCTCGTCCCTGCATCAGAGAACCGCGATCGACGTCGCGATGTCGATACGCCGGTCCACACCGTCGGCGATGGTGATTCACAGCAGCCTGACGCTCACCTTCGCCTTGCCGGCGTTGTTCGGATAGAATGCACCGTACATCCAGGGCAGCCCGATCACCGCGTCGTTGACATAGAGGAACAGCTCGCCGCCGCGGTCGGCCTTGAAGCGTGCCTTGTAGGCTTGAGGTGTCGTGTTGGGGGCGGGAACGGGGTCGAGGAAATATTCGTCGACGCCGGTCTCGCCGACCCTGGCGATCAGCCGATACCACGGCCGGAACAGAACGCGGCGCAGCAGGATGCCCGCGTAGAACGTCGAGCGGGCATAGCCCTGGACCGTCGAGGTGCGATAGCCGGCGGGCGTGACCGGCCGCCCGGCGTCCTCCCACGGATCGGTCATTGTGACGATGATCTCGTAGGAGAAGCCGGGACGGACGCTCAAGCCGGTGGGCGCGCAGACCGCGTCGGTCGAGAAATCCCGCGCATCCTGCGGAATGCCCTTGTCGACCGCGACGAGCTCGCGCGCGGGCGTGCCATGGCAGAAGGCGCCCATCGAGTCCGCGGCGTTGAACAGGAAATGGCTGATCAGCGTGACCGCAAGCCAGACGGTGCCGACAGCGAGGAAGAACGGGCCGACATGTCGCTTGCCGTTCCTGATGACGAACTGATAGGCGCGATTTGTCCGGAGCGCGTAAATGGCCCGATGCACCAGGCCGGACGGTATCGGGGGCGATGCGCGTTCGCGCCAGATCACGCGCATCCGGTCGCCGATGCGGTCGCTGAGGAACGTCCCGAGCGCAGTCAGTACGACCAGGATGATGATCCCGCCGGCGAACCATTCGGGATTGGCGGCGTACCAGTCCGTCCACCAGTGCAGGGAGTTCGGCAGGAACGATTCGACCAGCCGGACCGCTTCGGAGACCATCCTGATGCGGGAGGCGTATTCGTGCGTGCGATCGAGGTCGTGGAACAGCCAGAACGCCGCGAGGTGGAGCGAGGCCGCCAGCGTCGCGAAATAAGCGAGGCGTCTGAACCACACCAGATTCCACAGCTTTTCCTGGGCCGCGAACCGGGCCGCCGCGCCGGCCGGCGTTTCGAACGTGGTCGGCCCGAGCGGCGTCAGCGTGCCGTCGTAGCGGACGATCATGTAGTTGTCGGGCAGCCCGATGGGCGCATAGGCGTTGCAGCCGCTGTCGATGCGGTCGAAGACGCTTTCGTGGATCTTCGGCATCGGCACCTGGACGCCCGCGGCCGGGTCGTTGCAGAGATCCGACACCTTGCGCGGGCCATAGCGATAGTAGGAGCCGAGGCCGGAGCGCGAGTTGTAGAGGCGTCCATCCTTGTCCTGCGACGTGACGATCGACCTGATCGCATCCGGATCGGCTTCGGGCGCGGACTTGAAGATCAGGCCGCGCTTGACGGCCTCGCCGACCAGCCAGGTCAGGGGGACGAAGGAGACGGAATCGTCCGGATAGCCGCCGCCGACATTGGCGTGCATGCCGACGAACCAGACCTGAACCAGCCGTTCGTCATCGATCGTCCTGGCATCCTGCGGCTTGGTCTCGCCGGCCTCGGTCCAGAGCACCGGATGGAATGTCGTTCTCTCGTCGTCGAGCGCGAGCGCGTGGCGCGCGCATGTCACCCGCGGGTTGAGCACGCGATTGGGCAGCTCGAGCGGCCACACCCAGTTGGAGATGCCTCGCGTCATCTCGTCGATCGGCAGTCCGTAGGCGGCGACGGTGTCCCACAGCCCGATGAACTCGATCGCCGGGAGGCGTTTTCGCTCGAGGAGGTCGAGAGATTTGCGGCCCATGATGCGGTCGATCACCGGCACCAGCACATGATCGCGAAGCCAGCGGAACGGCACCTCGATCCGCCAGATCGAATGGTAGCCCTTGGCGCGATAGGCGCGATAGGCCTTCACGGCGCCATCGTGCAGCTCGGCCTCGGTGCCGGCAACGATCAGGCCCTGGTCGAGCATCAGCGCGGCCAGCACCCGCACGGTGAAGGCGCCGCGGCTGAAGCCGAACAGATAGATCTTCGAGCCATGCTCGTGGTCGTAGTTGCGACAGACGAACTTGTAGGCGTCGAGGATGTTGCGCTTGAGACCGAAGCCGAACGCGCCGCCGAGCAGGGCGAGAGGGACGAACGACGATGTGCCGACGCCGTCGTCGTACTTGGCCGCCTGGGCATTGCTCTGCAGGTCGAGCGCCTGGAACATGCGCCAGACGTTGGTCCGCCACACGCTCGACGCGGCGTTGCCGGTCCCGTCGGACAGGATGATGATCTTGGGACTCGCCATGCAAAGGACCCCGCTCGACATTCCCCCGGTCGAGAGCCGGGAGCGTAATACGGACGATCGGGAAAGCAACCTGAGATGGTGTGAGGCTTTCGGCGGCGTGGCCGGAGGATGCGGGACGCCGCTGCAGCGACGCGGCGACCCGAGGACGAAAATGCACTGCGCTGCCACCGAAATGCCGACATCACCGAAATGCGGTTGCCGTCGCCGTTCATCGCCCTTCAGGCGGGGTTGATGTGCTCGACGAGATGTGCGCGCGAGGGCGCCCGGTCGAAGGGATCGCTGAAATATTGCGTCTCATGCACCACTTTGCCGTCGCGGAATTCCATGATGCTCACCACGTAGGAGGGCACGCCGTCATAGGTCAGGACCAGTTCAGTGACCCAGAGATCGCCGCCGCCGATGATCCGCTGCACTGTGAAGCGCTTGTGGTTGGGCTGGACGAAGCGGCTTTCCTGAATGTTGCGCCGGCTGCGGATACGCTCGCCCGATTGCGGATAATCGAGCACGGCATCGTCGCGATAGATGGCGTGCTCGGCGTCGAAATCGTTGGCGTCCGATGCATCCCAATGGTGCTGCAGGGCAGCGCGCGTGGCGCGGTCGTCCATGGCAATCTCCCATTCAGGCACGCGCTCTCGTTGCAGAGCGTCCGTCGACACGCCAGAGAACGGCGCATCCTCGCGGCGTTCGCGCGTTGATGCGGGCATCCGCCGGCTTCGCAGCCGTGATGCATCATAGGACGATGGCTGACGCCTCACCACTCCGATGCGAACGGCGGGAGATGCGAAGGAACGAGCTCTCCGCCTGAGTGGCTCCCCGCAACAACGCTGCCGCCGTCACGCCGGCCGCGTCGCGATCCAGATCACGTGGCGGGCGCCGCCGCCGCGGCCGGTGGCGCGGATGTTGATCTCCTCGGCGGCAAAGCCTGCTTTGCGCAGCCGCGGCGTAAAGCGCTCGTCCGGGTGTGACGACCACACCGCCAGCACGCCGCCGCGGCGCAGGGCGGTGAAGGCGGTGCGCAAGCCCGAGGAATCATACAGCGCGTCGTTGGATTGCCGCGTCAGTCCCTGAGGGCCGTTGTCGACGTCGAGCAGGATCGCATCATAGGTGCCGCGCGCGGCGGCGATCAGCTTCACGACGTCGCCCTCGTGGATGTCGACGCGTGGATCGGCGAGGCTTGCGCCGGACAACTCGGCCATCGGGCCGCGGGCCCAGGCGATCACCGCGGGCACCAGCTCGGCGACGGTGACGCGGGCCTGCGGACCCAGCACCTTCAGCGCGGCGCGCAAGGTGAAGCCCATGCCGAGGCCGCCGATCAGCAGCCGCGGAGCGGGCGCGGCCTTGATGCGGGCGCAGCTCAGGGTCGCCAGCGCCTCTTCGGATCCGTGCAGCCGGCTGTTCATCAGTTCGTTCGCGCCGAGCTTGATCGAGAACTCCTTGCCGCGCTGCATCAGCCGCAGCGGCTCGCCGCCGCCGGGGACGTCCGCGGTGTCGATCAGCTTCCAGGGAATCACGGGCGTCTCGCGTCAGTTGGATTACGCTATGTCAGGCGGCGGAGTCGCCGCGCTGGGCCGCTGCTTACCACATTGCCTGCATCCAGCACCAAGGGCGACGCCACTGTTGCGACGGCCTGCATGGCGCCGTCGCGCATCATTGCGGTGGCGACACCAGCATCCAGACGCCCGCGGCACTGAAGGCGATCCCGGCCGCGCGCGCGACCCATCGTCCGAACGGAGCGACTTTCTCAAACAGCACGAGCAGGGTCAGGAGGGCGATCCACGTTACGTTCATGACGCCACCGACGAATAGCAGCGCCATCAGAGCCCAGCAGCAGCCGACGCAATAGCCGCCGTGCCGGAGGCCCAATAGCAGGCACCCGCGCAGGTCGCCGCGAAAGCCGCCGTGGCGCATCAGGAACAGGAGCGGCGACTGGCATTGGACGAGGCAGGCGCCCTTCAGCGGTGTCCACTGATAGACGCCCGCGGCGATCAGCACGGTGGCGCCGAGCACGTGGCTGTCGATCGCCATCCGCGAATCCAGCAGGGCCGTCCGCTCCACACCCCATTGCAGCACGGTCGCCAGCAGCGAAAAGCCGCTCCAGGCGAGCAGATAGCCGGCCGCAAACCAGCCGGTCGCAGCGAACGGCTGGCCCTGCGCGCGGCCCTGTCGACCGACACGGGCGTACATCAGGATCATCGGCGCGGCCGACGGCGCCATCATCCCGACCATCATCACCACCCACATCAGGAACACATAGGCAAACTCGATTGCGCGCCACGACTCGCTGGCCGGCAACATGATGCCGATGCCGGCCGGGATCATGCGGAAGCCGGTCATGTCCATGCCGCCCATGTCCATGTCGTTGGCGAGCCAGACAACATAGGCCCATGACAGGGCGACCATGATTGCGATCGCGCCGCCGACGATCCAGCGATCGCGCCGCAGCACGGCTTCGAGGGCGCTGCCAGTCATCTGCAAGGCGGGTTGCCGGCCTTGCGTCACGTCGATCTAGGCCTGGTTGGACCAGCTGATCGACGCGTACAGGCCGTTCTTGCCGGAATTGTCCCAGCGCATGCCGTGATCATTGTAGGTGTTGCCCGCTGCGCCGACGGCGAGCGCCATCCTGTCCGGGCTGACGGGATGGCCGATGTTCACCCACATCTCGCCGCTCGGATGCATGGTCGGCAGCGGTTCGACGGACATGTGCAGGATGTCGGCGATCTCGGCGGATCGCGTCTTGCCGGCGATCCGGAAGGTGATGGCGGATTTGCGCACGCCGAGATTGGTGCTGATCAGCGGCGTGAACGCAGCCATCGGTCCGCCGGCGGCGCCGGTGAAGATCGCGGCCATCGCCTCGGTCTGCGGATCGTCGGCGCGCTGATCGACGTAGGCGGCGATCGACCAGTCTCCCTCCGCCATCACGCCGGGCGCATGGAGCATCACCGCCGCGTTGAGGCCGTCAAGCGCGACATCGCCATAGCGGCCGGTGTCGATGTGGAACAGCAGCGGCACGTTGCAGAACCCCTCGGTCGGCTGCGCGGTCAGGGGAGGCGCGGCCGACATCAGGCACGGACACAGCAGGCTGCAGCTGCAATTCTCGAAATAGTCACCGGACAGGTGCCAAGCGACTGGGTCTGCCATCGCCGCCTCCCGCTGGGTCTCACCGACAACGTGCTCTGGAACGCACGATCTCAGGTTGCAAGCTACGCCGCGTCGGGACGTGCCGCAAGCCGGTCGTTTGTTCCTCTCCACGTCAGGGGGGCCGGCCCACTGACTGGCTCCGGCCGCGATCGGTCGCAGGCCGCGGTGGTCGAGGACTCCGGTCAGCCGCCCGTCACGCTCATGTGCCGGCTGACGCTCGGGCGGTTGTGGCGGCGGTCGATGATGAAGTCGTGGCCCTTCGGCTTCAGGCCGATGGCGCGGTCGATCGCGTCGCTCAGCTGCTCGTCGCTGGCCGAGGCGCGCAGCGGCTTGCGCAGGTCGGAGGCGTCCTCGTGGCCGAGGCAGGTGTGCAATGTGCCGGTGCAGGTGACGCGGACGCGGTTGCAGCTCTCGCAGAAATTATGCGTCATCGGCGTGATGAAGCCGATCGTGCCGCCGGTCTCGGCGACGCGGACGTAGCGGGCGGGACCGCCGGTGGTCTCGTCGAGATCGGTCATGGTGTAGGTCTGGGCAAGACGCCCGCGCAGCAGCGACAGCGGCAGATACTGGTCGATGCGGCCTTCGCCGATCTCGCCCATCGGCATCACCTCGATCAAGGTCAGCGCCATGCCCTTGCCGTGCGCCCAGTCGATCAGCGCGGGGATCTCGTCCTCGTTCATGTTCTTCAGCGCGACCGCGTTGATCTTCACGGCGAGACCCGCAGCGCGCGCCGCCTCGATGCCGGCCAGCACGCGGTCGAGATCGCCCCAGCGGGTGATGGCGCGGAACTTGTCCGGGTCGAGGGTGTCGAGCGAGACGTTGATGCGGCGGACGCCGCAATCGGCGAGCTCGGCGGCGTACTTGGCGAGCTGCGTCGCATTGGTCGTCATCGTCAGCTCGTTGAGCGCGCCGCTCTTGAGATGCCGCGACAGCGAGCGCACCAGGCCCATCACGTTGCGCCGGACCAGCGGCTCGCCGCCGGTGAGCCTGAGCTTCTTGACGCCCTTGTGGATGAACGCCGAGCACAGCCGGTCGAGCTCTTCGAGCGTCAGCAGGTCGGCCTTCGGCAGGAAGGTCATGTCCTCGGACATGCAGTAGAAGCAGCGCAGGTCGCAGCGGTCGGTCACCGAGACGCGCAGATAGCTGATGCGGCGGCCGAACGGGTCGGTCATCGGGCGCGTCAGGGCGGTGTCACTCAACGTCTCTGCGGTCATGGAAAGCCTTGATGGAAAGCCTTGATGCAAGCCTTGGCTGGTGGCGGCCCAGGTGGCGGCGATGCCACGCGGCGGCCGCGCAAGCGCGGCCGGATGTCGGTCTCACGACAATCTAATCATGATCGCCGCGCCTCACAATCATCGACGTTGAAACGTCGATGCTGCAATGCAGCTTCGCCTTGGCAAGGGGACGCGCGGGACGATGGCCCGTTATTGCCGTCCCGGCGCGGGGGCGGGGAAGGCGGACCCGGTGGTCGCCGGTGCTTCCGGCGCAGCGGCGGATTTCGGCGGCTTCGGCTTCTTCGGCCGCATGTGCTTGACGGCCTTGGGCGGCGCACCCGGCATCGGCTGCAGCTCGGCAACGACCGGGCTCGGGTCCATCACCACCGGCGGCGAGGTGTTGAAATCGCCGGAGTTTCGGAGCACCTGCACCGGGATGGTCGCGGGCTGGTACTTGTCCATCGTAAAGGTGACGCTGAAGCCGGCATCGGGCGCCGGCACCGAGACGGTGCAGGGCGTCTTGCAGCCTGGTCCGAGCGAGGTTTTGGCGTCAGCGCCCGGCGGCACGGAGTCGAGCTGCACCGGTACCTCGGGCGCGGCCATCTTGAAGCTGTCCATGGAGAAGGACGAGCAACCGGCCAAGCCGGCTCCCGCAACCGCAATTGCGATGACACGCCGCATCATGATGTCCGCCCCACAACCCTGCGGCCATCGGCCGCAATCCCAGGGCGACCATAGGAGCGTCAGAACAGCGGCGCAACTGCGGTCAACCCTATTCTCAACAGAACGTTAACGCACCCCAAGGTGCGGATTCAGGTCGATCGGGCAGGGAGTTAGGGCGCGATGCGGCAGTCGAATCGCAAGCTGGCTAGGCGATCCTGAGCGAGGGGCTGAGGGCCGTGACGGCCGCCGGCAGCTCGCGCATGTGGTCAATCAGGTGGTCCGGATTGAGCTCCGCGATCGGTACGTCGGTATAGCCGAAGGTGCAGCCGATCACCGGCACGCCGGCGCGGCGGGCGGCGCCGACGTCGGTGCCGGCATCGCCGACCATGATCGCAGCCCCGACCTCGCCGCCGGCCTGCGCGATGGTCTGGCGCAGGATCGTCGGATCCGGCTTGGCAACGCCGAACGTGTCGGCGCCGCAGATCGCGGCGAAGCGGGAGGACAGGCCGAGCTGGTCGAGCAGCCGCCTGGACAGCCATTCCAGTTTGTTGGTGCACACCGCGAACTGGCAGCCGCGGCCGGCGAGCTCGTCGAGCGCCGCCTCCAGCCCCTCGAAGGGGCGCGATTCGATGGCGATGTTCTCGGCGTAGAAATCGATGAAGTCGACCGTGAGCCGCTCCATGTCGGAGGGACTGGCGAAGCGGCCTTCCGCCTCCAGCCCGCGCTCGAGCAGCTTGCGCGCGCCGTGCCCGATCATCTTGCGGGCCGAGGCCAATGGCACCGGCCGCAGCCCTTCGCGCTGCAAGATGTGGTTCAGCGCGTTGATGAGGTCCGGCGCCGTGTCGACCAGGGTGCCGTCGAGATCGAAGACGATGGTGCTGGAGATGGCCATCGGTATCCGCTAGCGGCCGGCTCGCGTCCGTGCAAGAGCCTCGCAATGGCTTTTTGTCCGATTTCGTGGCCGGCGAGAGCTAGGCCCCGCGTCAAAACATCGCTAGATATGCGCCGGCTTTCGGCCCCGGCTTGTGGGGGCCCTGGGTGCGAAGGGCGGGTTCCTTGGTCGACATGGATGCATTGAAGCGGCAGGCGGCGGCGCGTGCGCTGGAGGAGGTCGAGAGCGGCATGAAGCTCGGTCTCGGCACCGGTTCGACCGCGAAGCATTTCGTCGATCTGCTCGGGGAAAAGGTGCGCGCCGGCCTCAAGATCGTGGGCGTGCCGACCTCGGAGGCGACGCGCGCGCAGGCGCAAGCGTGCGGCGTGCCGCTGACCACGCTCGACGAGATCGACCGGCTGGACATCACCGTCGACGGCGCCGACGAGATCGATCCGGCGCTCGATATGATCAAGGGCGGCGGCGGCGCGCTGCTGCGCGAGAAGATCGTCGCCAGCGCCTCGGATCGCATGATCGTGATCGCTGACGACAGCAAATGGGTGGCGCGGCTCGGCCGCTACCCGCTGCCGGTCGAGGTGGTTCCGTTCGGCCTCGCTGCGACCCAGCGCGAGATGAGTGACGCCTTCGCCACGGCCGGCGTGTCCGGGCCGATGAGCCTGCGCAAGTCCGCAGACGGCCACGTTTTCGTCACCGATGGCGGCCACTGGATTATCGACGTCCGCCTTGGGGAGATCGTGGATCCCCCGCGCCTGGCGGACCTTTTGAGCGCAATTCCGGGCGTGGTCGAGCATGGGCTGTTCATCGGCCTCGGCAGCACGGCGATCCTGGCAGGCGCACAGGGAATTCGCGTTATCCAGCGGCCCTGAGCGCGGCACGAGGCTGCGCTCAGGGCGGCAACTCACAGGAGACTTGGAATGAAGAGCGTGTTCAGAATCTTGCCGGCCGCCGGACTCGTGCTGGCCCTGGCCTCGGCAAGCCCGGTTGCGGCGCAGGGCCAGGCACCGGCGCTGAAGCCGGCCTCGCCCGCCTGCATGGCCGGCGCGCGCGAGATTCTGGGGATGAAGAACGCGGCTGCGATGTACGCCAATGCCGTCCCCGGCATCGTGCAGCAGACCAAGCAGGCGCTGCTGCAGTCCAATCTCAACTACCAGAAGGACCTCGACGAGGTCGCCGTGGTGGTCGCGCAGACCTATGCCGGCAAGGAGAAGGAGATCGGCGAGAAGATGGCGCAGATCTACTGCAACGAGTTCTCCGACCAGGAGATCGCCAACCTCGTCGCTTTCTACAAGTCAGCCATCGGCCAGAAGCTGCTTGCGGCGGAGCCGAAGGCGATCCAGATGAGCATGCAGGCGATGAACCTGTGGGCGGCGGAGTTCTCCGACACCGTCACCGCACAGTTCCGCGCCGAGATGCGCAAGCGCAACAAGCCGATCTGAGGCTTGCGGCCGAAAGGCCAGGTCGGGGGAGAGATGGCTGAATTCGACGTCGACCTGTTCGTGATCGGTGGCGGCTCGGGCGGCGTGCGCGCCGCCCGCATCGCGAGCGGCTATGGTGCTCGCGTTGTTGTCGCCGAGGAATACCGCATGGGCGGCACCTGCGTGATCCGCGGCTGCGTGCCCAAGAAGCTGTTCGTGATCGGCTCGCATGTCCGCCAGGAGATCGCCGACGCCGCGGGCTTCGGCTGGACGATCCCGACCGCGACCTTCGACTGGCCGACGCTGATCAGGAACAAGGACAAGGAGATCGCGCGGCTCGAGGCGGCCTACACCAGCAACGTCGAGAAGTCCGGCGCCAGGATCGTCAAGACCCGCGCGGTGCTCGAGGACGCCCACACCGTGCGGCTGACGACCGGCGAGACCATCCGCGCCAAGTACATTCTCATCGCGACCGGCGGCGCGCCCAACCACGGCACGCCGATTCCCGGCATCGAGCACGTCATCTCGTCCAACGAGGCGTTTCATCTCGACGAGCTGCCGCGCCGGATCGTGATCCAGGGCGGCGGCTACATCGCGCTCGAGTTCGCCTGCATCTTCGCCAATTTCGGCTCCGACGTGACCGTGGTCTATCGCGGCGACAACATCCTGCGCGGCTTCGACGAGGACGTCCGCAAGCATGTCCGCTCGGAGATGGAGAAGGAAGGCATCACCATCCTTACCGGATGCACCGTCACCAGCGTCGACAGGCACGGCCAGGACTACACCACCCATCTGTCGAACGGCTCCAGCATCGCCTCCGACAAGGTGATGTTCGCGATCGGCCGCCATCCGGCGGTGGCCAATCTCGGCCTGGAGAAGGCCGGCGTCGCCATCAATCCCCGGAACGGCGGCATCGCGGTCGACGCGTTCTCGCAGAGCTCGGTGCCGAGCATCTACGCGATCGGCGACGTCACCCATCGCTTCAACCTGACGCCGGTTGCGATCCGCGAGGGCCACGCCTTTGCCGACACCGTGTTCGGCGGCAAGACCGTGCGCGTCGATCACGCGGACATTCCGACCGCCGTGTTCTGCCAGCCTGAAGTCGGCACCGTCGGCCTGACGGAAACCCAGGCGCGCGAGCTGTACGACCGCGTCGACATCTACAAGACGAATTTCCGCCCGATCAAGGCGACGATGTCCGGCCGCGACACCCGCGTGCTGATGAAGCTCGTCGTCGACGGCACCAGCGACCGCGTGCTCGGCTGCCACATCGTCGGAGACATGGCTGCCGAGATCACCCAGGCCGTCGCCATCGCCATCAAGATGAAGGCGACCAAGGCCGATTTCGACGCCACCATCGCGCTGCATCCCTCGGCTGCCGAGGAGCTGGTGACGATGCGCACGGTGACCGAGCGCCACGTGCGGCAGGCGGCGGAGTAGGACGCCGTCTGCTTCTTGGCGCTCGTGCGCAGCCGGCCTCCGTAGCGACTGCGGTGGCCAGTGCTCACGGTCTGACGACGGTCCACACCATGGCCGATCGGGCTTGCCATCTTGGAGCCGTTCAGTGAACGGCGGTTGGAGAGCGACCAGCATGTCCCAGGATGATTGCCTTGCGACCTATCCGCCGCTCAACACCCTGAAGCCCGTTGCCGAGAACATCTGGATCGTCGACGGGCCCGTGATCCGCTTCGGCATTCCCGGGCTGAAATTTCCGTTTCCCACCCGCATGACCGTGGTGCGCTGCGCCTCCGGCGATCTGTTCATCCACTCGCCCACGCTGTTGACGCCGGCGCTGCGGGCCGAGATCGACCGGGAAGGCCGCGTGCGCGACATCATCGGTCCGAATCGCATCCACTATTGGTGGATCCCCGACTGGCAGGCGGCGTTTCCCGACGCGGCGATCTATCTGGCACCTGGCATTCGCGCGCAGGCGAAGGGCCGCATCGACTTCGAGGGCAGGCCGCTGGATCGCAGTACTGGCTATCCGTGGGATGATGAGATCGCGACCTTGCCCGTCCTCGGCAGCTATATGACGGAGGTCGTGTTCTTCCATCGGCCGTCGCGCACGCTGATCCTGACCGATCTGATGGAGAATTTCGAGCCGGCCAAGATCGGCGCCGGCCTGGCGCGCTACCTAAGCTGGATCGGGGGCGTCGGTCCGCCGCATGGCGGCCTGCCGCGCGATCTCCGGCTGACATTTACCTGGCGGCACCGACGCGAGTTGCGGGCGGCGGTCGAGACCATGCTGGCGTGGCACCCCGAGCGGATCGTGATCGCCCATGGCGCCTGGCACCCGGCTGACGGCACCGAGATCCTGCGCGAGGCATTCTGCTGGTTGCTGCGGCCTCGAACGGCCGGCATGGCCTCACGAGACCGGCCGTCGTGAAGCCGTGCTTTTCTCCTCCCGCGACGGACGTATAAGCTCGTGCCATCGAGGTTGGCGAGGGCGGACGGATGCGGCAATGGATGAGGCTGGTGCTGGCCGGATGCAGCGTGCTGTTCCTATGCAGCCCGGCGCTCGCCGACACCCGCATCGCGCTCGTCATCGGCAATTCGGCCTATCGCGCCGTCAGCCGGCTCGACAATCCCAGACATGATGCCGCGCTGATGGCGCAGACGCTGGCCGGGCTCGGCTTCACCCTGGTCGGCGGCGGCGCCCAGCTCGATCTCGACGAAACCGCGATGCGCAGGGCCGTACAGGAGTTCGGCGCCAACGCGCGCGGCGCCGACGTCGCGCTGGTCTACTATGCCGGCCATGGCGTGCAGGTGCGCGGCGCCAACTATCTGGTGCCGATCGACGCCAATCCGACGCGGGAGGCCGACGTCGATTTCCAGATGCTCGACGTCAATGTCGTGCTGCGGCAGATGGAGAGCGCGGGCACCAAGCTGAACCTCGTCATCCTCGATGCCTGCCGCAACAATCCGTTCGGCGGCCGCGGCCTGCGCGACGCCGGCAGCGGGCTTGCGCAGATGCGCGCGCCGGAGGGCACGCTGATCTCGTTCGCGACCCAGCCCGGCAACGTCGCGCTCGACGGCCGCGACGGCAACAGCCCGTTCACGAAGGCCCTGGCCGAGACGATCAAGCAGCCGGGTCTCGACATCTTCAAGACCTTCAACCAGGTCGGCCTGGAGGTGAAGCGGGCGACCGCTGGAAGCCAGCAGCCCTGGGTGTCGAGCTCGCCGGTCGACGGCGACTTCTACTTCGCGGGCCAAGCGTTCGCGCCGGCCTCGACCGCACAGCCGGCGCCGTCGTCATCCGATCCGGCCGAGCGCGCCTGGGCGGTGACGCAGAACACCAGCAGCATCGCCGTGCTCGAGGATTTCGTGCGCCAGTTCGGCAGCACGCCATACGGCTCGATGGCGCGCGCCCGCATCGAGGAGCTGAAGAAGACCCAGACCGCGGCGCGTCCGACCGACTCTCCGACGGAGCGCGCGCAAGCCATTCTGCCCAATCCGCACCTCGTGCCGCGCGTGGTCAAGCGCAACGTCTCGCAGGGCTATCTCAACCTGCGCAGCGAGCCCGGGCAGAAATCCAGCATCCTGACCCGCATTCCGGCCGGCGAGACCGCGATGGTCGGCGGCTGCGTGATGCCGGGCGACGGCATCAGCCGGTTTCCGTCGTGCCGGGCGGTGTGGAACGGCGTCGTCGGCTGGGTGTCGTCGAACGGGCTGGAGTGAGCAGTCCCGCACCCTCAGCGCATCGCCGCTCAGATCGCGCTTGTACACCACCCCGCTCGCAATGACGGGCCAAGCTGCTGTCTCGTCAACCGGCCTGCCGCGCGTTGCGCGGTCGTGCGAGATAGGGCAGCGCGAACATGTAAAGCCCCGTGCAGAGCAGCGCGATCAGCGGGACAAGCGCGAGCAGGCCGATCCAGAAGGCCGGCTGCGTCTGCGTCATCGCCGCGATGTTGACGATGACGCCGAGCGTGAAGGCGATGGACACCCAGCGATGCACCTGCCGGATCGTGTTGCTCCAATTCATCTGTTTCTTTCCTTGATGATGAGTTTTCGTCCGGTTCGGCTCAGTCGAGCCGCGCCAGAGTCTGCTCCAGGCCGTCGAAGAACTTCGGCCAGCCGTAGCTTGCGCCCTGATAGGCGCGGGTCTGATCCGGTCCGAAGCCGGTCTGCTCCATGCGCAGATGCGTGCCCGCCGCTGTCGGCGTCAGCGTCCAGGTCACGACGCTGTCGAGGCCGAGCGCCGCCCAGCTGTAGGACAGCGTCCTGTGCGGCTCGACAGTCGTGACCTGGCAGTCGACCACGCCCCAGTCGGCCTTCAGCTTGAAGCGATGACCGGCCGCCGGCACGAAATCATTAGCCATCAGCCACTCCGCGAGCAGATGCGGCTGCGTCAGCGCGCGCCAGAGCTTTTCCGGCGGATGCGCGAACTCGCGTTCGACGACGACGGTGCGGGTTTCCGGCGCGGCTTTCGTCATTGATCCATCCTGTTGAGAAGATTTTCCAGGTCATCGAACCGGCTCTCCCAGAACGCGCCCATGCGGCTGGTCCAGTCGAGCAGGGGGGCGAGCGCCTTCGGCTGCGCGCGATAATGCGTCTGGCGGCCTTCGTGGCGCTCGCGCACGAGGCCGGCTTGCTTGAGCACGCCGAGATGTTTCGACACGGCTGGTTGCGACACGCCGGCCTTGGCCGTCAGCGCGCCGACGGTCTGCTCGCCATGCCGGCACAGGCCCTCGAAAATGGCCCGCCGGGTCGGGTCGGCAAGTGATCTGAACAGGAGGTCGGGCGATCGCGCCATTTTATCCATAACCCGTTGGTTATGGATAAACTCATAACCGCAAAGTTATGAATAGGTCAAGCATGAATTCTCGTTGGAGCGATCGGTCCGCAAGTTCGACGGGTGGGGCGCGGACGGCTTCGGTGGAGTTCCGGGACCACCGCAGCATGATCCGGCCGGCGCGACCGCCCGGATCATCTGCGTTCATGGTCGGCTCAAGGCGCCAGCGTCCATTGCTGCGATCCCGCCGCCGAGGCCGAGGTGGTCAGCAGCTGGTTGCCCACGGAGGTGCCGTTCTGGCTCATGACCTCGACCGGATTGCTGCGCACCGCGATCGTGCCGGCCGCAGCGTCGTAGCGGAAACGCTGGTTGTTGTTGCCGGTGCAGGTCCAGATGACGAGCTGCGCGCCGTCGCCATAGCTGCCGCTGTTGTCGAGGCAGTAGTGGGGGTCCTGCATGCTGCGGATCATGCCGCTGGCATCGTCGTAGCTCCAGGTCTGGTTGGCGGCGCCGGTGCAGTACCACTGGATCACGGCGGTGCCGTCGGCCATCGCGCCGCCGCTGGCGTCCATGCACAGCGCCGACGTGCGATTGACGATGCGGACCGGCTGGCGCGCTGGCGCTGTGGCGGTGGGGACCGGCGCGTAGACGACGCCGAGCTTGTCGATCTCGTCGCCGGACCGGCCGTGGAAGCCGGTGATCTGCCAGCCGCTCGGTGCGGTGTAGCTGGTGCAGCTCGACGTCGTCGTGCCGCCCGACAAAGTGCGGCCCGCGCTGGTGCCGAACGCGACCCGGAAGATGCGCGTGTGGCCCTGATACTGATCACTGCACAGATTGACCGAGGTGAGATATTCACCGCTGACGAGCGCCAGGCTCTGCGCCGTGCCGCCGGTGCCGCCATGGCTGTAGACATAGCCGTTGGACAGCGTCAGCTCGACCTGGTCGACCCGGGCTCCGGTGCGGATGGTCAGCTTGCTGACCACCGGATTGGCCGGCAGCGCGGAGACGTCGTTGTAGCTCGTGCCGTGCGGGCCGCCGAACTGGTCGCTGAGCCTGCGGCTCGCGGCCGTGGCGAAGCTCCAGTCGACCTCGATCGGATGATGATCGGAGAGCTGCGCGCCGTTTGAATCCAGCGCGTCCTGGCGGTCGGCATAGTTGGACGCCTGCAGGTTCAGGAAGCCGTTGTTCCGCCACAGCACCTTGTCGACGATCTCGCAATCCGGCCGCGCCGTCTGGGTATCGCCGCAGACCAGCGCATCGCCGATCGGCGGCACGCTGCCGCCGCGCACCGTCTCGATCCAGGCGTCGCTGAAACCGTGATGCAGGAATTCCCACATGTTCTGGCCGGCCCGGGTATAGCGCGTGTTGGTGTCGCCCATCACCATGACGGCGTTGCCGGCCGAGTTCGCCTCGATGTAGCTCAGAATCTGCGCCACGTCGGACTCGCTGTAGGCGAGATCGGTGGAGGACGTGCCGGACCGGGCGTGCAGGTTGTAGAAGTCGAGATAGACGCCTTCGGCCAGCCGTGTGCGGATCAGCGAGAAGCCCTTCGGAGTCAGCGCGTCCGAATCGGCGCGCTTGGTCCAGGTCACGCGATCGAGATCGTCGAACGAATAGGCGCTGAGCGTATTCATGCCGTCGCCGATGCCGGCCGTGCCCGAGGTCGGCGTGCGATAGGGATGGTTGTCGCAGGTGTCGTAGAGCGCGGCGTGCCAGAGAAAATCTTCCTGCACGTTGACGATGCCGAACTGGCGCAGATAGCAGCTGATCACGCGCGAATGCGCGTCGCTGCCGCCATTGTAGGCGGTCGGCGTTTCCGCCACGTTGTAGGTCAGCGTGCTGAACGTTCCGTCTGCGGCGTGCAGCGCGCTGCCGAGCAGGCTGGTGCATCCAAGCGCGATTGCGCCCGCCCATAGGCGAAGTGTCATTGGTCGATTCCCCTCGATGATGCCGGATAGCGGGGCGCGCGATATCACCTGCCGCGTGTCGGCCTGATGACGGATCGATGCATGTTCTGCGCGCGGCGTGTCGGGATGGCAGATGCGAGCGGGGGTTGCGTCGTGTGCGCACGACCGATCCGCCTGCGCTCTGCGATCGACCGCGGCCATGGCAGCGGTTGCGAATGACGAGCGCCGAGGAACTGACCGACGCCGACTCCTCCTCGCCCTGCACGGAAACACGCCGCACGCCATACTCTGCTCGGGGGACGCTGAGGGGACGCTGAACTGCTAGCAAGCCCGGCATCAGGTGATGGAGATGACGGACATGCAGCCAAACGAGGCTCGGCCGCGGCGCAAGCTGCCGATGATCCCCCGCGCGGTGTTGGCCGCGAGCGTCCTCGCCGTCTTCCTGTTCCTGCACGTCGTCGCAGCCACGATGCTGCGGGGCGATGCCACGCGAAGCGGAGCGCAGGCCGATGGGACTGCAACGCTCCAGCCCTACGATTGACGATCCCCGCTCATTTTCAACTTCATCAGCCGGAGCTATTTCATGGCCGGACCAGGATCATTTCTGCTGCTCAGCGCCGCCGTTTTCTTTGGTGCCTTCGTTTCCGGCCTGGCCGGGTTCGCCTTTTCCGCCGTGGCCGGCGCGATCCTGCTGCACAGTCTGCAGCCTTTGGAGGCCGTGCCGTTGATGATGGCGTGCAGCGTCGGCGTGCAGGCGACGAACCTCTGGGCGCTTCGCAGCAGCATCCGCTGGAAGGACAGTTTCGTCCTGATCCTGGGCGGCCTGCTGGGCGTCCCCCTCGCGCTTTGGCTGCTGCACAATGCGGACGCGCGCGTGTTTCAGCAGGTGTTTGGCGCGACGATCGCGATCTACGCCGGCTACATGCTGTTCAAGCCGGCGCTGGGCAGCCTTCAACCGATGAACCGAGGCCGCACCGCGATCGTCGGCTTCGGCGGCGGTCTCATCGGCGGCCTCACGGCGATGCCGGGTGCGCTACCGACGATCTGGTGCGAGATGCACGGCCTGCCGAAGACCGAGCAGCGCGGCGTCGTCCAGCCGTTCATTGCCGCGATTCAGCTCGCCTCGCTGGCGGCGATGCTGGCCCGGCAGGATCTGTCGTCCAAGGTGATCATCGATCTCGCCTTGAGCATCCCGGCGCTGTTCGCCGGCACGGCGCTCGGCATCCTCGCCTTCCGCAGGATCAACGACGCGCTGTTCAGGAAGATGATCCTGGGCATCCTGCTGCTGTCGGGAGTGCTGCTGGTCGTCTGATCCGTTCTGGAGGCGCTTATACTAGCAGCCCGCAATACTTTCAGATGACTAGTGGGGTGCAGCACTTCAGGATCTTATTTCGCCGGATCTAATATGTTCATTTCGTTGTACTTCTGCCCCTGGGCACACAATCGCTCCGACATCTATCACTGCACCGGGCTGGACTGTTGCGCTTACCGCAACCCAGCCGCCGATTTTGCCATCGGGATTGACAAATCGTCGAGCTGTTACCTCGCGACCGTCTTCAAGAACGAACTCAAATTGTGCGGAATGCATGTCACGGGCCCCCATCCGAGAAACGATTCTCGCGCTGATCTTACAACATTTGGTATATGGATCGAATACTGTGGCCGAATTCTAGGTAGCCAGCTAAAGAAACAAGCAAGAAAGGCGCCAATAAGTCCGTGATAAACCGAAGTGCCGAACCTATAGAAGCAAGCTTCCAATTCGCCTCGCGGCTGCGGTTTAAGCCGGCGTTGATTGCCTGCTGTTCGGGCGGAACGACGCCGGCTCTATCGATAATTGTTACGGTAAGCTTTTGATCCGCCTGATCGATATAATTCGAGTATTCGCCTAAGTATATTCCTAGCAAAACGGCGGCCTGAAAGATGGCAACCAGCAGAAAAATAGAAGCCACGGAAGGTAGCTCGTGGCCCGGATTGTCGGCAGGAGCAGGCAGCGGGATATTTAGTATTGGAACCTGACTTAGTTGTATTTTAAAGCCGCTGAAGAATACGACTAGCAATGAAAATACTACGACCTTCTGCGCCGCGTCGCGCCCCTTATCAGACAAATGAAAAAAGGGACTCATCTAATTCGTGAGCCTGTGGATGTGTACATACGGTGATTTGCATTTCGCTGACCGTCAGCAGCGGTTGCTTCGACTACTATAAAGTATCCCACCTTATGAATGCGTCCGCGAAATGGTAGGCTCTTGAGGTCATCTTCGTGATGCTCCCCAACACTATTGTCGCTATCCCGTGCGACGTCATACAAAGGGGAATTTACCGTTCGTACCTCGCCCGTTTCCAGTCTGCTCATTACGTACACGTCTTCTCCAATCCGAAACGGCATCAATTCCCCCCAAGGCAATTAGAAAAACTGAACACGCGTTCTCGCTAGCGGAACTTTAATAAAATTGCAATAATTTGGTGAAGCAATTTAGGGTTTATGGTAGGCGGTAATCGCGCCGATACTTCTTGTTGGTGCCCGGATGTCGGATTGGCGTACCTCTCAATGCTTGGCCGGAGCCAAGCTTTCCATTGGTAGGCATTTGTGGAGCCGCCGTGCTCCGTGGCCTCTGCTCAGAGCTCCAGCCCGGGAATGATAGTCTGAAAATTTCGATTTACGAATATCAGAAATCATGCTTTAGTGTCGCCATCCCGCCTCACTCGGAAGGGGCGTTGCGCGCGATCGTCACGACACGCGGGGCGGGGAGCGATGGCCGCGAGGGAGCCGCAGCGTGTCGGGAAGGATGCGCGGACGAACGGCTCGGCGCGGACGTGAAGTCGCAGCGTGCTGACACCCCGACGCTGGTGTCACGTTACGCGGAGCCTCGCTTCGCGTGGCAATGGTGGCCAACAAGCCCGGCGCACCAGGCAGACTGCGTATAAGCGTGAAGACCGTCGCGCAGGGAATGCCGGAGGACCGGCTGAACCTGTGGTACCTGCCGCCTGCACTTTCTTCCGCAGGCGGGCCATGGGCGAGGCCATCGTCCGGCATTCCCTGCGCCCTCCGACTATTGGAGGGTGAGCAAGACCAGTCCAGCTCGGGCACCATGGCGCCGCGAGAACGTTTGCTCATGGGCAACGGCGAGCCGACCCCTGACTCAGCTTTCGAGCAGCCACTCCGTCGCGCTGCGCCACAGCGTGTCGCGATGCGCGGCGCGGAAGAAGCCCATATGGCCGATCGCGGAGGCGCCGACGTCCTGTGGCGCGATGCTGAGCAGCTCCGGCGTCGTGCCCGTATAACCGGCGCACAGCTTCTCGACCGCGGGCCGTGTCGCCCAGGGATCGTCGGCCAGGCACAGCGCCCGCAGCGGGGCGTTGAAGCTGGCGTAGTTCGCGAGGCCCGGCAGCGATGCGTCATCGAACAGATAGCGCGGGCTCATGATCCAGCGCACCCATTGCAGGAACACCCCCTTCGGCAGGTCCTCGCCGACGCCGCTCCATCCCGGCGTGTAGCCGAGCGCATGCGTCAGCGGAACGCCGATGCCGTTCAGCATCGCCGCCACGCGCCAGCGTTCACCCGGGGCCATCAGCTTCCAATAGCTGGCCTGCGAGGCGATGAAGAGCGCGCGCGACACCTCGGTGTTGTTGGCGAGCAGGCCGAGCGTCTGGCCGCCGAAGGAGTGACCGACATAGCGCAGCGGCAGCTCACCGAAGCTCTCGCGCATCCAACCGACCGCGCCGGTGATGTCGAGTGCGGCCCAGTCGGTCATCGAGGCCGCAAAGCCCTTCAGGGAGCGGGGACGGCTGCCGCCGGTCCCGCGATAGTCGTAGGTGAGGACCGCGCACCCCTGCTGGGCGAGATGGGCTGCGAAGCCACGATAGATCCGGCGTGGGATCGCCGCCCCCGAATTGATCAGCACGGCATGCGCCGGCCTGCCGCGCGGCATGAACAGGCTGCCGGCGAGCGCAAAGCCATCGACGGCCGGAACGGTCAGATCCTCGCTCGAAACGCCGTCGGATTCCGTCTCGCCCACGCCTCGTTCTCCCGTCCCTTGCCCTTCCGCAGCAAAGTCAAATTCCGGTTGCGGTGCAAGCCCTTGTGTCCGCGCTTTAAATTCCAAGTGGCGGCACGGGGACAGGCTGTGTATAAGGCGCGCGCCGCCGTGCGGGGAACAAGTGTGCGGCCGTCCAGAGGGAGTAGAAAGCCATGACGGAGCGCTGGAGCCCGGAGAGCTGGCGGTCCAAGCCGGTGCAGCAGGTGCCCGACTATCCCGACCAGAAGGCGCTGGCCGAGGTCGAGGCGCAGCTTGCGACCTTTCCGCCGCTGGTGTTCGCCGGCGAGGCGCGCAACCTGAAGAAGGCGCTGGCGCGGGTGGCGGCGGGCGAGGCGTTCCTGCTTCAGGGCGGCGACTGCGCCGAGAGCTTTGCCGAGCACGGCGCCAACAACATCCGCGACTTCTTCCGCGTGCTGCTGCAGATGGCTGTCGTCATGACCTATGCCGGCGCGGTGCCGGTGGTGAAGGTTGGCCGCATCGCCGGCCAGTTCGCCAAGCCGCGCTCCTCGCCCACCGAAAAGATCGATGGCGTCGAGCTGCCGAGCTATCGCGGCGACATCGTCAACGACACCGCCTTCACCGCCGAGGCGCGTATCCCCAATCCGCAGCGTCAGCTCGACGCCTACCGGCAGTCGGCGGCGACGTTGAACCTGCTGCGGGCGTTCGCCACCGGCGGCTTCGCCAATCTCGGCAGCGTGCATCAGTGGATGCTCGGCTTCGTCAAGGATTCCCCGCAGTCGCGCCGCTACAAGGAGCTCGCCGACCGCATCTCCGAGGCGCTCAACTTCATGCGCGCCTGCGGCCTCGACCTCGAGAGCCATCCGGAGCTGCGCGCCACCGATTTCTACACCAGCCACGAGGCGCTGCTGCTCGGCTACGAGCAGGCCTTCACGCGCGTCGATTCCACCACCGGCGACTGGTACGCGACCTCAGGCCATTTCATCTGGATCGGCGATCGCACCCGCCAGCTCGATCACGGCCATGTCGAATATTTCCGCGGCATCAAGAATCCGATCGGCCTGAAATGCGGCCCGTCGCTGAAGCCGGACGAGCTCTTGAAGCTGATCGACATTCTCAATCCCGACAACGAGCCGGGCCGGCTGACCCTGATCAACCGCTTCGGCGCCGACAAGGTCGGCGATCATCTGCCGGGACTGATCCGCGCGGTGCAGCGGGAAGGGCGCAAGGTGGTGTGGTCGTGCGATCCGATGCACGGCAACACCATCACCTCGACCTCGGGCTACAAGACGCGGCCGTTCGACCGCATCGTGTCCGAGGTGCGCGCGTTCTTCGCGGTGCATGCGGCGGAGGGCACCCATGCCGGCGGCATCCATCTCGAGATGACCGGCAAGGATGTCACCGAGTGCATCGGCGGTGCGCGCGCGATCACCGACGAGGATCTCAACGACCGCTATCACACGGTGTGCGATCCCCGGCTGAACGCCGAGCAGTCGATCGACATGGCGTTCCTGATCGCCGAGCTGTTGAAGCAGCAGCGCGGCGGCAAGTCCGCACCGATGCCGGCGGTCGCGGGCTTCTGATGCTGCGTTTGTGGCGCGCGACGGTCAACTCGCGCAACGGCCTGGCCTTCGCGCTGCGCTCCGAGCAGGCGGTGCGCGAGGAGGTCGTCGCATTCCTGCTGGCGCTGCCGCTCGCCTATGTGATCGGCGCGACGCCGATGCGCAGCGTCGAGCTGGTCTGCGCGGTGGTGCTGGTGCTGGTCGTCGAGCTGCTGAACACCGCGATCGAGAAGCTCGCCGACCGCCTGACCACCGAGCACGATCTGCAGATCGGCCGGGTCAAGGATCTCGGCTCGGCCGCAGTCGGCGTCGCGCTGCTGATGTCGGGCTGCTTTTGGCTGTTCGCGATCGCCGAGCGGCTCGGGCTGCTGTGAATGAGTTGAGCGATGGCCGCTGACTTCTTCAGGATCACGCTGGCCCAGCTCAACCCGACGGCCGGCGACATCGCGGGAAACGCCGCGAAGGCGCGCGAGGCGCGGGCGAAGGCGGCGGCCGACGGCGCCGATCTCGTGGTGCTGCCGGAGCTGTTCCTGGCGGGGCATCCATCCCGGGACCCGGTGCTGAAGCCGGCATTTCAGGCCGCGTGCCGGGCCGCGATCGAGGCGCTCGCGCGCGAGACCGCCGATGGCGGGCCGGCGGTGCTGATCGGCACGCCCTGGACCGAGGACGGCAAGCTCTACAATGCCTGCGTGCTCCTCGACGCCGGCCGCATCGCCGCGACGCGCTTCAAGGCCAACCTGGCCGATGGTGATCAGAAGCGCGTGTTCACGCGCGGCCCGGCGGCCGGCCCGCTCAGCGTGCGGGGCGTCCGCATCGGGGTCGCGATCGGCGAGGACATCTCGCTCGAAGACTCCTCGAACTACGAAAACGTCGTCGAGACGCTGGCGGAAACCGGGGCCGAGCTCATCGTCGTGCCGAGCCGCTCATGCTACGTGCGCAGCGGCGGCGACCGGCGCCTGTCGGCCGCCGTGGCCCGCGTCACCGAAAGCGATCTGCCGCTCGTCTGGCTCAACCAGGTCGGCGGTCAGGACGGCGAGGTGTTCGACGGCGCGTCCTTCGCGCTGAACGTCGATCTCTCGGTGGCGGCACAGCTCCCGGGCTTCGTCGCTGAAGTCGCGACCTTGGCATGGAGCAGGGGAGACGATGGCTGGCAGTGCCGGGGACCGGTCACCACGCTGATCGAGGGCGACGAGGCGGACTACGCGGCCCGCGTGCTCGGCCTGCGCGACCACGTCGAGAAGCACGGCTTCACCGGCATCGTGCTCGGCCTGACCGGAGCCATCGAGTCGGCGCTGGCCGCAGCCCTGGCGGTCGATGCGCTCGGGTCCGGCAAAGTCCGCGGCGTGATGCTGTCCGGACCCGGCACGTCGCAGGCGTCGCTGGATCAGGCCATGGCGGTCGCGGCGCGACTCGGCTTCGCCGCCGAGCGGGTACCGATCGCGGCCGCCGTCGAAGGCTTCGAGCGCGCGCTGCCCGGGCCGCTTGCGGGAAGCGCCCGTCATCAATTGCTGGCCCGCGTCCGCGCGACGCTGCTGATGGCACTGGCGAGCCTGTCCGGCGCGCTGGCCGTTGTCGTCGGCGCCACGGCCGAGATCGGCGACGTGGCTGGCGGGTTTGCGCCGCTCGAAGGCATCGGCCCGGCACAGTTGCGTCGTCTCGCAGCATTGCGAAACCGCTGGCGGTTCGCTGACGCGCTGGGACCGTCGGGCGAGGTCATCTCGCCCGCTCTGATCACGAGTCCGCTGGAGGCGCGCGACGACCGGGCGCTTGCCGACCGCGCGTCATCAGACGCGTTCGAGGGATGACGCCCATGGCCCGGCGACTGACTCGATCAGCGCTGCGGGATGAAAGTCGGTCCGACCGTGCGGATCTGCTTGTCGCCGCCAGCGCTGGTCGTGATGTCCGCGGTCGCTGGCGCTGCGGCCTCGGCCGGCGCGGCACCCTTCCTGGCGGCGTTCGCCGGCGCCCTGCCGGTCTGGCGCTGCTGCATGCGCTTGGCGCTCTCCTCGGTGACGATGATGTCGCCCTGCTCGGCGGCGGTGGCTCGGTCGTCGATCGACTTCAGTGCCTCCGCCCAGGTCTGGCCCGGCGCCTTGCAGGAACAGCTCGGGTTGAACTCGGTGCGGAACTTGAAGGCGTTCGGCAGCGCGGTATAGGGCTGACCGTTGACCGAGACCGCCTGGTTCATGTCTTCGCCGGGATTGCGATAGGTGAACAGCGTCGCGTCGGCGGCAGGGCATTGCGCCTTGCAGGCGCGCTCGTCGTCGGCGAAGCGGCCGGGAACGGTGGCAAACGAGATCGGGAAATAGGCGCCGTCGCAGCTGCGCACGCACACGGTCCGAAAGGTGCCCTGCGGCGCCGCGAGATCGGCGCTCGGCGGCGGCAGCGATGCGGCGGGATTGCTGTCGGCCCCGCCGCCGAACAGGCTGGTCAGGAAGTTACCGCCGCCGCTGCGATTGGCGTTTGCATTGGCATATTGCTGGTACTGCGGGCCGCAATTGTTCTGGCCGAGGGCTACCAGCACCGAGCGGCGCTGGTTGTCGCGCTCACCGCCGAACCCACCGCTGCGCAGACGCTCCAGGCTGCCCATGATCTGGTCGAGGTTGGAGCGCATCTGCTGGATCTGGTTGTTCACCGGCTGGCATTCGGCCGCGCGGCCGTTGAAGATCGAAAAGAAGCCAGGGCTGTCGCAACCCATGCGCTTGGCCTGCATGCTGACGCGGTCGAGCTCGCCTTGCTGCTTGGCGGCCGCGTCCTGATAACGCCGGATCTGGTCCTCACGCGCGGGATCGCCGCCACCGCCGCGATCGATCGAGGCGAGCTGCGCTTCCAGACGTGGGCAGATCGGATTGACGCCGGCCTGCGGCCCGGGCGGGCCCGGCGGCATCTGCGCATAGGAATCGGAGCTGGATTGCGCCAGGGCGTGCGAGCCGGTCAGGGTCAGTCCGAGCAGCGCAGAGAGGGCCAACAGGCGCGGAGACAGGGATGCGATCAAGATGCGGTATTCCGGTCCATGGGTGCGGCCGCGGGACTAGCACAGAATTCGGAAAAATCGCGGCAGCGGCGGGCATCCCATAGCCGCTTTGTCGGGCATCGTCACGTCGTTTCCGGGGCGCCGGGGTGGCGGGAACAGCCGTTCCCGGCCGTCTCAGCGCTGGCAGGTGATCGCGACAAAGTCGCTGCAGCCGCCATGGGCGCAGTTTGCCCCGGCTTTCGGCACCGATCCGGTGATTTCATCGGGGTCGACGCGGCGATAGGAGGAGGCCTGTGCAAAATCCCGTGATTGGCAGTACGAGCGCGCAGCCGAGGCGCCGCAGCGGTCGCCCTTGGCGAGGCACTGGTCGACGCCGTAGCCGTCGGCTTCGTTGGCGATGATGAAGATGCGGCTCTCCGCCGTGGCGGTGGTCGCGGCGGCGAGGAGAACACAGCAGGCGAGCAGCGCCGGGGAGATTCGCATGGTGCACCGGTGGGTGTAGGAGACAACTCATGGTTAGGCCCAAAAGGTTAAAAATGATTAACCATGAGGCGGGGCGCGAGCATTTGGGCAGTGAAAGCGGCCGTTTTGCGGCTCTTGACGGAGACAGCCTGCTGCATCATGGTGAGTTTCATGAACGGTTTCCTCGCCATCTGCTGCATTTGCCGCGAGATTACGCGCTAGCGATTCGCTGGCTGAGGCCGTCTTTTCTCAACAGAGATGATCAGGACGCCCGGCCGGCAGGTCGGGAGCGTGATTCGTGCCGTTGCCGTCCGCTCGCGGTCGGTCGTTCGGCGTAGGACACCCGTTGCGCCTCGTCATGGACCTGTCGGTCCGGCGAGGCGGTGAGCACAGGGCATTCGGGGACGGACCATGGACTTGCGTTTGTACGACACCGCATCGCGGGAGAAGCGCCCCTTCGTGCCGCTCGATCCCAACAACGTCCGCATGTATGTCTGCGGACCGACGGTCTACGATTTCGCCCATATCGGCAATGCGCGCCCGGTGATCGTCTTCGACGTGCTGTTCCGGCTGCTGCGGCATCTCTATGGCGAAAAGCACGTCACCTATGTCCGCAACATCACGGATGTCGACGACAAGATCAACGCCCGCGCCGCGCGTGACTTTCCCGGGCTGCCGCTGAACGAGGCGATCCGGAAGGTTACCGAGGTGACGGCCAATCAGTTCCGCAGCGACGCGGCTGCGCTCGGCAGCCTGCCTCCGACCTTCGAGCCACGCGCCACCGAATTCGTGCTGCCGCGCCCCGATGGCAAGGCGGATATGGTGACCCTGATCAAGCAACTGATCGCGCGTGGCCACGCCTATGAGGCGGGCGGCGAGGTGTTGTTCGACACCCGATCAATGCCGGACTATGGCGCGCTGTCGGGTCGCAAGCTCGACGAGCAGCTTGCCGGCGCGCGCGTGGCCGTCGACGCACACAAGAAGAACCCTGCCGACTTCGTGCTGTGGAAGCAGTCGTCGGAGGACGAGCCGGGCTGGGACAGCCCGTGGGGCCGCGGCCGCCCGGGCTGGCACATCGAGTGCTCGGCGATGAGCGCGGCCTATCTCGGTGAGGTCTTCGACATCCATGGCGGCGGGCTCGACCTGATCTTCCCGCATCATGAGAACGAGATCGCGCAGTCGCGTTGCGCCCATGGCACCTCAGTGATGGCGAACTACTGGCTGCACAACGAGTTCGTCCAGGTCGAGGGCGCGAAGATGTCGAAGAGCCTCGGCAATTTCGTCACCATTCGCGACCTGCTGGCGGACTGGCCCGGCGAGGTGCTGCGCCTCAACATGCTCAAGATGCATTATCGCTCGCCGGCGGACTGGACGGCCAAGGGCCTGGAGGAGAGCGCCAAGACGCTCGACGACTGGTATCGCGTCGCGGCCGATGCGCCGGGCGAGCAGCCGGAGCCTGAGATCATCGCGGCGCTCGTCGACGATCTCAACACGCCGCTGATGATCGCAGAGCTGCACGCGTTGCGGAGCCGTGCGGCGTCCGGCGGCGAGTCGGATCGCGCTGCCTTTGCCGGCTCGCTTCGCTTTGCGGGTTTCCTGTCGGAGACCGCCGTGCAATGGGAAGCGCGAAAGCAGCAGGCCAAGGGCGTGGACGCCGCCGAGGTCGAAGGCCTGATCGCCGAGCGTACCGCGGCCCGCGCGCGGAAGGACTTCAAGGAGTCCGATCGCCTGCGCGACGCGCTCGCGGCGATGGGCGTTGTATTGAAGGATGGCAAAGGCGCCGACGGCAAGCCGGTCACGACCTGGGAGATTGCGCGATGAGCAAGCCCGACACCCCGTTTCCGCGGCACTGGCTGTACTACATCCTGCTCAAACTGGTGCTGATCGCGGGCGCAGTGGCGCTGGTCACGAAACTCTACGGCATGTGGTGACACATGGGACAGGCTCTCCCGAGGCCCGCACTGCGGCCGTTTCTTCCGGCTGATACGCCGCTGCTCGCCGCGATCTTCGTCGCCAGCATCCAGGGGCTGACAGGTGACGACTACAGCGAGGAGCAGCAGGAGGCCTGGGCGTCCGCTGCGGAGGATGAGACGGGCTTCGGCAAGAGGCTGGCATCCGAGCTCACCTTGATTGCGACCCTGCAGGGCTCGCCGGTCGGCTTCGCCGCGCTGAAGGGAAACGATCACATCGACATGCTCTACGTTCATCCGAACGCGGCGGGGCAGGGCGTCGGCGCCCTGCTATGCGACGCACTGGAAAAGCTGGCGGGCGCGCGCGGCACGACCGGTCTGTCGGTCGACGCCAGCGACACGGCGGTCGAATTCTTCCGCAAGCGCGGCTATGTCGCGCAGCAGCGCAACAGCGTCTCCATCAATGGCGAGTGGCTCGCCAACACCACGATGAAGAAGACGCTCGGCTCCGGGGGAGCGCAGGCATGAGCAGGGCAAGCACAAGCAGAGAACGACTTTATCTGTTCGACACCACCTTGCGCGACGGTGCGCAGACCAACGGTGTCGATTTCACGCTGGCCGACAAGCAGGCGATCGCGCGCATGCTCGACGATCTCGGCATCGACTATGTCGAGGGCGGCTATCCCGGCGCCAACCCGCTCGACACCGAGTTCTTCGCCGCCAAGCCCAAGCTCGGCCATGCCCGCTTCACTGCCTTCGGGATGACGCGCCGGGCAGGACGCTCGGTGTCCAACGATCCGGGCGTCGCCGCACTGCTGGACGCCAAGGCGGACGCGATCTGCTTCGTCGCGAAGTCATCCGCCTATCAGGTGCGCGTCGCGCTGGAGACCACCAACGAGGAGAACCTCGCCTCGATCCGCGACAGCGTGACGGCCGCAAAGGCCGCGGGACGCGAGGTGATGCTCGACTGCGAGCATTTCTTCGACGGCTACAAGGAGAATGCGGCGTTCGCCCTGGCCTGCGCACGCGCGGCCTATGAGGCCGGCGCACGCTGGGTCGTGTTGTGCGACACCAATGGCGGCACCATGCCGCACGAGATCGAAGCGATCGTCGGCGAGGTCGCCAAGCAGGTGCCGGGCGATCACCTCGGCATCCACGCCCATAACGACACCGAGCAGGCAGTCGCGAATTCGCTGGCCGCGGTCCGCGCCGGCGCGCGCCAGATCCAGGGCACCTTGAACGGGCTCGGCGAGCGCTGCGGCAACGCCAATCTGTGCTCGCTGATCCCGACATTGAAGCTGAAGACCGAGTTCTCTGAGCGCTTCGAGATCGCCGTCTCCGACGAGCAGCTCAGCGGCCTCGTGAAGGTCTCTCGGACGCTCGACGACATGCTGAACCGCGCCCCGAACCGGCACGCGCCTTATGTCGGCGAGAGCGCCTTCGTGACCAAGACCGGCATCCATGCCTCGGCCGTGCTGAAGGATCCGCAGACCTATGAGCACGTGCTGCCCGAGAGCGTCGGCAATCGCCGCAAGGTGCTGGTATCGGACCAGGCCGGCCGCTCCAACGTGATCGCAGCACTGGAGCGCGGCGGCGTCCCCTTCAGCAAGAGCGATCCGAAGCTCACGCGCCTGGTCGAGGAGCTGAAGGAGCGCGAGGCCGCGGGCTATGCCTACGAATCTGCCAACGCCTCGTTCGAGCTGCTGGCGCGGCGTACACTGGGCTCGGTCCCGGAGTATTTTCGCGTCGAGCAGTTCGACGTCAATGTCGAGCAGCGCTACAACGCGGTAGGCGAGCGCGTCACGGTGGCGCTGGCCGTCGTCAAGGTTGACGTCGCCGGCGAGCGGCTGATCTCCGCGGCCGAAGGCAACGGTCCGGTCAATGCGCTCGACGTCGCGCTGCGCAAGGATCTCGGAAAATACCAGGGCTACATCGACGGCCTCAAGCTGATCGACTATCGCGTCCGCATCCTCAATGGCGGCACCGAGGCGGTCACGCGCGTGCTGATCGAAAGCGAGGACGAAAAGGGGGAGCGCTGGACCACGGTCGGCGTCTCGCCCAACATCATCGACGCCTCGTTCCAGGCGCTGATGGATTCGGTGTTCTACAAGCTGGTGAAGTCCGGCGCGCCGGGTTGAGGTGATGCATCCGTCATGGCGAGCGAAGCGAAGCAATCCAGGGCTGAATGCACGACTCTGGATTGCTTCGTCGCTTCGCTCCTCGCAATGACGCGGAGAGGGCAGGAGCAAACGCATGATCGACCACGTCTCAGTCGGTGTCAGCGATCTCGCCCGCAGCGCGCGGTTCTACGAGCGCACGTTGGCGCCGCTTGGTTTGACGCGCCTGGTCGAACGTCCCAGCACGATCGGCTTCGGCAAGAGTTATCCGGAATTCTGGATCAATCTGCGCGCCGGCATGGCGCGGGTATCCGCCGAGACGGGCTCGCACCTTTGCTTCCGTGCCAGGAGCTCCAACGACGTCGATGCATTCCACGCCGCGGCGCTGGAGGCAGGCGGTGTCTCGGACGGCGCACCGGGGCTGCGGCCGCATGACCGCGTGCGCTATTACGCGGCGTTCGTGCTCGATCCCGACGGCAATCGGATTGAGGCGGTGACGTTTCCGGCCGAATAGGGATCAGAGCCGCTTGGCGATCTCTGGCGCCATCTCGGTCTCTTCCTTGGCGACGCGGGCGGCGGCCTCGCGCAGGCGCGGCAGGATGTCCTCGACGCGTTCGGCCTTGAGCAGCTCGATTTGGAAGCCGGGGCGGATGAACTCGGTCTCGCGCATGTGGGCCAGCAGCGCGAACAGCGGTTCCCAGAAGCCGTCGATATTGGCCATCAGCACCGGCTTGGCGTGGCGTCCGAGCTGCTTCCAGGTCAACTGCTCGACCAGCTCTTCGAGCGTGCCGATGCCGCCGGGCAGGGCGACGAACGCGTCGGAGTGCTCGAACATCAGCCGTTTGCGCTCGTGCATGTCCGGCGTGATGATGAGATCCTTGAGCGGCATCATGACCTCCTTCTTCACCAGGAAGTCCGGAATGATGCCGGTGACGTCGCCGCCATGGTCGAGCACCGCCTTGGCGACCGCGCCCATCATGCCGATGGAGCCGCCGCCATAAACGAGCCTGACGCCGTTCTCGGCAAGCGCCTTGCCGAGTGCCTTCGCCGATTCGATGAAGCTGGGATTCGTCCCCGGGCCGGAGCCGCAATAGACGCAAACGGTGCGGATTTCAGTCATTGGAGCGGTGTGACACTGCAGTTGAAAGGCGTCAAGACGAGGGCGGAGGACGTGGATTCGCGGGCTTTCACGGGATGATGCAGGCTGAATGGGTCCATTTGTCCGAAAACGAGTATGCAAATACTGCGCCGCGGTAACGGATTCCGTCGACGTACCGGTGCATCCGGCGCCCGGACACTCTATATGACGCAGGCAACGCCCCGGCATCACAACATGCCAAAACACTCGCTGTTCCAGAACGTTTGATGCCGCCCGATTCCTCCTCCGAAGCAGCCGCCAACCAGCCGTCATCGTCCCTCGAGCAGGGAACGCTGGCCGGTACGCTGCGCCATTTGTGGCCCTTCATCTGGCCGAGCGATCGCGCCGATCTGAAGATGCGCGTGCTGTGGTCCGTGGTGCTGCTGCTCGCGGCCAAGGTGGCGACGCTGGTTCTGCCTTTCACCTTCAAGTGGGCGACCGACGCGTTGACCGGCGCCAACACCGCGCCGATCGCGCCCGATAACTGGGCGTTCTGGCTGGTGGCCTCGCCGATCGTCATGACGGCAAGCTACGGCGGGATTCGGGTGCTGATGGCGGTGCTGACGCAGTGGCGCGACGGTATTTTTGCCCGTGTCGCCATGCATGCGGTGCGCAAGCTCGCGACCATCACCTTCGTCCACATGCACGAATTGTCGCTGCGCTTCCATCTGGAGCGCAAGACCGGCGGCCTGACCCGCGTGCTCGAGCGCGGCCGCAACGCGATCGAGACCATCGTGCGCATGGTGATCCTGCAGCTGATCCCGACCATCGTCGAGGTCTCGCTGCTGACCGCGGTGCTGCTGTGGCAGTTCGACTGGCGCTACGTGCTGGTCACGCTGACCATGGTCGCGGCGTATCTCTATTACACCTACATCGCGACCGAGTGGCGCATCGAGATCCGGCGCCGCATGAACGACTCGGATACGGACGCCAACACCAAGGCGATCGACTCGCTGCTCAACTACGAGACGGTGAAATATTTCGGCGCCGAGGCGCGCGAGGCGGAGCGCTACGACCGTTCGATGGAGCGCTACGAGCGGGCCAGCGTGAAGACCTATACCTCGCTGGCGGTGCTCAACGCCGGGCAGGCCGTGATCTTCACGGTCGGGTTGACGGTGGCCATGCTGATGTGCGCCCAGGGCGTGCGCCAGGGACGCAACACCGTCGGCGACTTCGTCATGATCAACAGCATGATGATCCAGCTCTATCAGCCGCTGAACTTCATGGGCATGGTCTATCGCGAGATCAAGCAGGCCATCATCGATATTGAGAAGATGTTCGGCGTGCTCACGCGCGATGCCGAGGTGAACGACGCGCCCGGAGCGGCGCCTTTGCTGGTCACCTCCGGCAACGTCCGCTTCGAGGACGTCCGCTTTGCCTATGAGCCGGAGCGGCCGATCCTGCAGGGGCTCAGCTTCGAGGTGCCGGCGGGCAAGACGGTCGCGATCGTGGGGCCGTCCGGTGCTGGCAAGTCGACCATCTCGCGGCTGCTGTTTCGGCTCTACGACGTCTCCGGCGGCCGCATTCTGATCGATGGCCAGGACATCCGCGATGTTACCCAGATGTCGCTGCGCGCCCAGATCGGGATGGTGCCGCAGGATACCGTGCTGTTCAATGACACCATCCGCTACAACATCCGCTACGGACGCTGGGATGCGGACGACGCCGCTGTTGAGGAGGCGGCGAGGCTGGCCCAGATCGACGGTCTGATCCGGATGGCGCCGAAGGGCTACGAGACCCAGGTGGGAGAGCGCGGCCTCAAGCTCTCCGGTGGCGAGAAGCAGCGCGTCGCGATTGCCCGCACCATCCTGAAGGGGCCGCCGATCCTCGTGCTGGACGAGGCGACCTCGGCGCTGGACAGCCATACCGAGCACGAGATCCAGGAGGCGCTCGATGGCGTGTCGCGCAACCGCACCTCGCTCGTGATCGCGCACCGGCTTTCGACCATCGTAGCGGCCGATGAGATCATCGTGCTCGACCGGGGTCGCATCGCCGAGCGCGGCACCCACGCCGAGCTGCTGGCCAAAAGCGGGCTGTATGCCGGCATGTGGAACCGGCAGCGCGAGGCCGAGGAGGCGCGCGAAAAACTGGCGCAGATTGGCGATGAGGCCACGGCGCCGAACCGCAATCCGCCTGATCGGGGCGAACCGGATGTCGCCGGGCCGGATCTGGCGGGACGGGTAGCCAGCGCCGCCGAATGATGCTGCGGACCGCCCTGATCTGAACTCAAGACTGCATTAAGGATTCATTTTGACCTTCGCCGGCCATCGACCTAGTCAAGGCGGCGGTCCGCTCTGAGGGTCAGAGCGACAACACTCAACGAAGCAGGCCATGTCGATCAGCAATTCCATCCGCGCTCAGATCCCGCCGATCCACCCGGAAGGCTACCCCTTCATCGGGGGATTTGCCCTCGTCAGCCTGATCCTGTTCTGGATATTCACCCCGCTCGGCTGGATCGGCACGCTGCTCACCGTCTGGTGCGCGCTGTTCTTCCGCGACCCGATCCGGGTCACGCCGCAGCGGGAAGGGCTGGTGGTGGCGCCGGCCGACGGACGCATCTCCATGATCACGCGCGCCCTGCCGCCGGCCGAGCTCGGCCTCGGCGACCGGCCGCTGCTGCGGGTCTCGATCTTCATGAGCGTGTTCAACGTGCATGTGAACCGCAGCCCGGTGGCCGGCCGGATCGAGAAGATCTCCTACCGTCCGGGTGCCTTCATCAATGCCGAGCTCGACAAGGCGAGCGAGGACAACGAGCGCAACTCGCTCGCGATCTCGACGCCGCATGGCCGGATCGGCGTGGTCCAGATCGCCGGCCTCGTGGCGCGCCGGATCGTGTCGTTCGTGCGCGAGGGGCAGACCATTGGCGCGGGCGAGCGCTTCGGCCTGATCCGCTTCGGCTCGCGGCTCGACGTCTATCTTCCTGACGGCACTGAGGTTCTGGTCTCGGAGGGGCAGACCGCCATCGCCGGCGAGACGATCCTGGCCGATTTCGACGTGCCCGTGCCCGGCCTGACGTTCCGGAGCCAGTGAACCGTCGCTGCCCGCTGGTGACCCATTAAGGAGACCTTGAGCCGTGTTCAGGCACAAGGTCCCGGACAAACCACACGTGGTGTGATCATGAGCTTCGATCTGAACTCTCCCGAACTGCGCCGCCGCCGTTTCCGCCCGATCCCGGTGCGGCTGCTGGTGCCGAACATGATCACCTTGCTGGCGATCTGCGCCGGCCTCACCGCAATCCGGCTGTCGACCGAGGGGCGGATGGAGCTCGCCGTCGGCGCCATCGTCTTCGCCGCCTTCCTGGACGGCATCGACGGTCGCATCGCCCGCATGATCAAGGGCCAGTCGAAGTTCGGCGCCGAGCTCGACAGCCTGGCCGACTTCGTCAATTTCGGCGTGGCGCCCGGCCTGATCCTGTATTTCTGGCAGCTCCATGAGCTGCACGACGGCGGCTGGATCGCCGCCATGATGTACGCCATCAGCGGCGGGCTGCGGCTGGCGCGCTTCAACGCCAGCATCGACGATCCCAACAAGCCGCCCTTCGCCGCCAATTTCTTCACCGGCGTGCCGGCCCCGCTCGGCGCCATCACCGTGCTGCTGCCCGTCTATCTGGCGTTCCTGGACCTGCCGAGGCCGCCGGCGCTGCTGACGGCGTTCTACACGCTGCTGATCGCCTTCCTGATGGTGTCGCGGCTGCCGGTGTTCTCCGGCAAGACCGCGCGGATGCGCGTCTCGCCCGAACTCGTGCTGCCGGTGTTCGCCGCGGTGGTGTTCTTCGTCGCGCTGCTGGTGGTCTATCCCTGGCACATCCTGTCGGCCGGATCGATCCTCTACATCCTGAGCCTTCCGTTCGGCTGGCGGCTGTATCGGCAGCAGGCGGCGCGGCACGCCGCGGTCCTTGGTGCCGCGGCTGCAGCGTCGCACGCCTCGTCTTCATCCACGACGGCTTTTGCGCCGACCGGCGTGCCGGCGGCGGAGCAGGGGCAGCGGCCGCCGGAACGGCTGCACTGAGCGCAGGGCGCCCCGACCGAGCCCGCGCTTTGCCGGCTTCGGCGCCTCAGTTATACCGGATGGCCAAGGACGGCCCGCGAATGCCGTCCGCATCATCCGGAGAAACGCCCGTGACAAGCACTGCCGACGCGCCCCTCGCTGCTTCCGTCCTCGAGGCGCTCGCGCGCTATGACACGCCGACCATCTGCAACGCGATGGAGATCGTGGCGCCCGAGCGCCGCCTGATCGGCTACACGACCAAGCCGCTGGTGTGCCCGTTCCCGGACCTGCCGCCCATGGTCGGCTACGCGCGGACGGCGACGATCCGGTCCGTCGTCAAGTCGGGCCTGCCGGCGGACGAGCAGGCGAGGCGGCGCACCGACTACTACGAATATGTCGGCACCGGTCATGGTCCGCGCATCGTCGTGATCCAGGATATCGATGGCCCCGACATCGGCTACGGCGCGTTCTGGGGCGAGGTGCAGAGCAACGTCCACAAGGCGCTCGGCTGCCTCGGCGTGATCACGGATGGATCGATCCGCGACATTCCGCAATGGGCTGCCGGCTTCCAGGCTCTGGCGGGCTCGATCGGTCCGTCGCACGCGTGGGTGCATGCCGAGAGCTTCGGCGGCGAGGTCCGCGTCGCCGGGATGACCGTGCGCTCGGACGACCTGATCCACTCCGATCGCCATGGTGCGATCGTCATCCCCGCCGACATCGCCGCGAAGCTTCCCGAGGCGGCCGAGCTGTGCGCGCGCCGTGAAACGCCGATCCTGGACATCGCGCGGTCTGCGGATTTCTCGCTCGAGAAGCTCAAGGCCGCCTTGAAGCGGTCGGCGGAGATTCATTGAGCGTCGCTTCGCTCCGGTCCAAATGAGCGAGCCGTGCCGCTCGACGGTGCGGCTCGCCGCCCTTGCGCGGGGCGCTCGCCGAACTGCGACGCTGCAACCGCATCCGGATGACTACGGGGTGACGACTGAGCTTCGGCCGAAGATGTCGAACGCGGTGACGAATTACCCGCAAACAGGCCGGGACTCGCCGAAGGTTAAGCGGCCGTCGCTCGTTGAGAAGATTTTATCCATCAAGCTTTACCTGATGGCTAGCCCGTCCCGATAGGCATGTCGCCCGAGGGCGAAGGACATGCGCAGGCTGATATCGAAATCGAGGCCGTTGTTCGGGCGGGTCGACCGGACCGTCGACAGGATGGTTCGGCTGATCGGACATTTCGGCAGTGCCGCGATCGGCCTCTCGGCGATCGCGCTGGTGTGGGCCGGCATCTTCTACACGATCTCCGAAGAGTATACGCGCACCGAGCAGTCGGCGCTGAAGAACGGCGCCAATCTGGCCCGCGCGTTCGAGGAGCAGATCATCCGCTCGATCCGCGCGGCAGATCAGACCTTGCTCTACGTCCGCGACTCCTATGCCAGGGACCCGCACAACTTCGACATGTCGCTATGGTCGAAGAACAGCCAGTTCCTGTCCGACTTCTCGTTTCAGGTCGTCGTGATCGGCAAGGACGGCATCATGCTGTCCAGCAACATCGATCCGAAGATGCGCGGCCTCGACCTGCGCGACCGCGAGCACTTCCGCGTTCATGCCGACGGCAAGGACGATTTTCTCTTCATCAGCAAGCCGATCTTCGGCCGTGTCTCCAACAAATGGTCGATCCAGTTGACCCGCCGCATCATCATGCCGGACGGTTCGTTCGGCGGCGTGGTGGTGGTCTCGCTCGACCCCGAATATCTGTCGAGCTTCTACAATTCGGTCGATCTCGGCAAGAAGGGCAATGTCACACTCCTCGGTCTCGACGGCATCGTGCGCGCACGGGCCTCGGCCGGTCCGGGGGGCGTGGGATCCTCGCTCGCCAGCAGCCCGGTGATGAGCGCCATTCAGCACAGAAGCAGCGGCTTCTACACCTTCAAAAGTCTGATCGACGGCATCACGCGCATCTACTCGTTCCAGCGCATCAAGGATCTGCCGCTGGTGGTCATCGTCGGTCAGGCCTCCGAGGAGATCTTCAGCGCCTTCAAGCTCAACCGCGATCGTGATCTGCTGGTCGGGGCGTTGCTGACGGTGGTCATCGGCATCATCACGATCCTGATTGCGCGTTATCAGGCGGGACTTGCCGCCTCACGCGATGCCGCCGAGGCAGGTACGCGGGCGCGCTCCGAATTCCTGGCGATGATGAGTCATGAGATCCGCACGCCGATGAACGGCGTCATCGGCCTTGCCGATCTCTTGCTGTCGGCGGACCTCGCGCCGGAGCAGCGCAAGATCGCGACAACCTTGCGCGAGTCGGCCGATTACCTGCTGCAACTGCTCAACGATGTCCTCGATTTCTCCAAGCTCGATGCCGATCGTCTGGAGATCGAGCACATCGAGTTCGACCTGCACCGGTCGGTGACGGCGACCGCCGAGTTGCTGGTGTCCCGCGCCAGGGAAAAGGGCCTGCAACTGACGACGTCGATCGCGCCGGACGTGCCGAACTACGTGGTCGGCGATCCCGCGCGGCTGCGCCAGGTGCTGTTCAACCTGGTCGGCAATGCGCTCAAATTCACCGAATCGGGCGGCGTCCATATCGATGTGCGTGCCGAGAACCTTGCCGGGCCGAACCTGACGCTGGTGTTCTCGGTCGCCGATACCGGCGTCGGCATTCCCGCAGACGCCGTCAGCCGGCTGTTCAAGCAGTTCTCGCAGGTCGACAATTCCATCTCGCGCCGCTTCGGCGGCACCGGTCTGGGGCTCGCGATCTGCAAGCGCCTCGTCACCTGCATGGGCGGCGACATCAAGGTGCAGAGCAAGGTGGGCGAGGGCAGCACTTTCACCTTCTCGATCCAGGTCCAGCCGCAGCCGGACGTCGAGCAGGTGAGCGCGCCCGAGGCGACCATCGTGCCGGTCGGCGAGACGATCGCCGAGGAACGTCCGGGCAGCCTCGCGCCGCTGAAGATCCTCGTTGCCGAGGACAATCTGACCAATCAGTTCGTCATCAAAAAGCTCCTGGACAAGCTTGGTCACGGCTACGACATCGTCGAGAACGGCACGCAGGCGATCGCAGCCGTGCAGAAGCAGCCTTACGACCTCGTGCTCATGGACATGATGATGCCCGAGATGGACGGGCTCACGGCGACGCGGATGATCCGTTCGCTGCCGCCGCCCGCGCAGGACATCTACATCGTCGCTCTGACGGCCAACGCCACCAGCCAGGATCATCTGGCGTGCACCGACGCCGGCATGAACGACTTCGTGACCAAGCCGGTCACGCGCGATCGACTGAATGCCGCTCTGCTTCGCGCGGCCGCTGCTACACACAAGGAAAGGCTTGTCGCATGACCGACTGGGTGCAATTCGACGAATCCGTCTATCAAATCCTGGTCTCCGAGCTCGGCGAGGAGGATGCGCTGGAGGTCCTGCGCACGTTCCTCGACGACACGTCCGGAAAGTTCGGCACGCTTGCGGCCAAGTTCGAGGATCGCCTCGAACTCAGGCGCGAGGCGCATTCGATCAAGAGCTCGTCGGCGACGTTCGGTTTCTCGGCGCTGTCGCGCCTGTCGCGCGAACTCGAGGTGGGATCGGCGACGATGGAGCCGGCGCAGATGCTGGAGATGGTCCACAAGATGCAGCGATCATTCGATCAGTCAGCCGTCTTCGCCGCGGCGAACCTGCTCAAGTCCGGATCGTCGGTCGCTTGAGCGAGGTCGGCGTCGTCTGCGGCGCTGCTGTTTACCTTTCATTATGCCTACCGAATTCAGTAACTCGTCCTTAATGGCGGACATTTAGTGTCGTGACATGCGGTCCAGAAGCACCGCGTCGGTCCGGCAGGGTCCGTGGTTTGCGTACGCGGTGGAGTTGACTCATGGATATTATGACGAGTGCGGGGCTCGTGGCTGGCGTGATCGTCATCGCGACGATGATGCTGCTGGGCGGCGATCTCGAGATGTTCGTCAGCGAGCACGCCGCAATCATCATCTTCGGCGGTTCGATCGCAGCCACCATGATTCGCTTCCCGCTGGGCGTCATGCTGCACGGTGTTCCGCTTGGAATGAAGTACGCCTTCACCATGAGCCGCCTGTCGGCCCGCGAGCTCGTCGACGAGCTCGCCCGCATCGCCGAGATCGCGCGCAAGCAGGGCCCGGTCGGCCTGGAAAAGGTCGAGACCGACGAGCCGTTCCTCGCCAAGGGAATCCGATACGTGGCCGACGGCTACGACCTCGAATTCATCCGCGACAATCTCGAGCGTGACCGCGACAATTTCCTGATGCATCTGGACGAAGGCAGCAAGATCTATCGCGCCATCGGCGACTGCGCCCCGGCGTTCGGCATGGTCGGCACGCTGATCGGCATGGTGCAGATGTTCGCCAACATGACCGACCCCTCGAAGCTCGGCCCGTTCATGGCGACCGCGCTGCTCGCGACCCTGTACGGCGCGCTGGTGTCGAACCTGATCTGTCTGCCGATCGCCGACAAGCTGCATGGCAAGCTGCTGGACGAGGAAACCAACCGGACGCTGATCATCGACGGAATCCTGATGATCCGCGACTCCAAGAGTCCCGCCCTGGTCCGCGAAATGCTCCTGGCCTATCTGCCGGAGAAGCATCGCCACGCCGAAGGCGAGCCCGTGCCGGCCTGATCGGCTGCGGCGGGGCGATCCGGGGTGGGGTAGGCAATGGCCAAGAAGAAGAGGGGCGATGCGCATGGCGGCGGTCACGGCTGGTTCGTGACCTTTGCCGACCTGATGGGACTTCTGGTCAGCTTCTTCGTGATGCTGGTCGCGTTCTCGACCATGGACAACGCCAAGCTGAAGGTCGTCGCAGGCTCGATGCGCGACGCCTTCGGCGTGCAGACCGAGTCGCGCTATTCGGGCATCGTGGAATCCGACGGCCTGCCGACCCGGCCGAAGCTCAAGAACGCCGCCCACATCTCGCCGGAGGAGACCGCGCGCGAGCCGAGCCCCGAGCAGGAGGAGCGCCAGCATACCAATGGCGCCAAGCTGAAGATCGATCGCCAGTTCGCGCTGGCGTCCGCCTCGCTGCGCCAGGCGCTGCAGGACATGCCGGAGATGACCGAGATCTCCAAGCACATCATGTTCGAAGAGACCAAGCAGGGTCTCAACTTGGAGATCGTCGACCAGGACGGGCGGTCGATGTTCGCTGATGGCTCGAAGGTGCCGTTCGACCGCACGCGACGCCTGATCGAGAAGCTGGCTGCCCCGCTCAAGGCGACCCCGCTTCGGGTCCAGATCACCGGGCACACGGCCGCCGGCTTCGTTCCCGCCCGCAGCGACTATGGCGGCTTCGACCTGTCGGCGGACCGCGCCAATGCGGTGCGCCAGATCCTGGAGCGGGAAGGGCTGCCGGCGAGCCACATCTATGCCGTCTCCGGCAAGGCGGACACCCAGCCGCTGTTTCCCGACGACCCGTCGCTGGCAGCCAACCGCCGCGTGACGATCACCCTGATGCGGGAAGACCCGCCATTGCCGCCCGATCTGAAGCCGTAGCCGGGATGCTTCGCTTGCCGCATCATAATGCCGCATGGCGGCTTGCGAACGGCAACGAAGAGCATCAGCGGGCACTTGATTCGCCGGGGGTAGATCCGACATCTGCCTCAGGATGCCTGGGCTAAAGGCACTTGCCGCGATGCGGCATGCGACATCCGTGTCTGCCATGCCGTTTGGTTGCGACCTGGGAACAGCGGTCTGCTTACGCTAGAGACTTGACCTGCGAACGGTCTACGTTCACACGCGCCGGGCCAAACAGGGAAGATGCGTTCCGAGCAACATGACGGCCAGCGCGACATCGACCGAAGGACAGGACACCGCGAGCACGTCGGGGTTCTGGGGGCTGACGCTAGGCAGCATCGGCGTGGTGTTCGGAGACATCGGCACCTCGCCCCTCTACGCCTTTCGCGAGGCCGCGCACGGCGCCGCTCAGGGGCAGCCGGTGTCGCGGATCATCGTGCTCGGGGTGCTCTCGCTGATCCTCTGGTCGCTGTTCATCGTGGTGACGGCCAAATACGTCCTGCTGCTGCTCCGCGCCGACAACAACGGCGAGGGCGGAACGCTGTCGCTGATGGCGCTCGGACAGCGGGCCTTGGGTCGGCGCAGCCTGTTCCTGATGTCGCTGGGCGTGATCGGCGCTTCGATGTTCATCGGAGACTCGATGATTACGCCGGCGATTTCGGTGTTGTCGGCGGTCGAAGGTCTCAAGCTCGCGGCGCCCGCGCTCGAGCACTACGTCGTGCCGCTGACCGTGTTCATCCTGGTCGTACTGTTCGCGGTCCAGAGCAAGGGGACGGCGCGCGTCGCCTCCGCCTTCGGCCCGGTCATGGTCACATGGTTCACCACCCTCGCCGTGATGGGACTCGTCCACATCCGCGACGACCCCTCCGTGCTCGCGGCGATCAATCCCTATTATGCGGTGCAGTTCCTGCTCTCGCACGGCACGATCGGCCTGGTCACCCTGGGCGCGGTGTTCCTCGCGGTCACCGGCGGCGAGGCACTCTATGCGGATCTCGGTCATTTCGGCCGCAAGCCGATCCAGTCGGCCTGGCTGTTCTTCGTGCTTCCGGCGCTGCTGATCAACTATTTCGGGCAGGGCGCACTGGTGCTGTCCGATCCCGCCGCGATCGAGAATTCGTTCTACCGGATGGTGCCCGAACTGCTGCTGCTGCCGCTGGTGGTGCTGGCCACCGCCGCGACCGTCATCGCGAGCCAGGCCGTGATCACGGGCGCCTATTCGCTGGTCAGCCAGGCGGTCCAGCTCGGCCTGCTGCCGCGTTTCGAGGTGCGCTATACGTCCGAGAGCCATGCCGGCCAGATCTATCTGCCGCGGGTCAACCGGTTGCTGCTGATCGGCGTGCTGCTGCTGGTGCTGCTGTTCCGGACCTCGAGCAATCTCGCCTCCGCCTATGGCATCGCAGTGTCCACCACCATGGTCGCCGACGGCATCATGGGCTTCGTGGTGATCTGGAAGCTGTGGAACTTGCGCGCGGCCGTGGCGGCCGCCGTGATCGCTCCTTTCGTCATCGTCGACATGACCTTCTTCAGCGCCAACCTGCTGAAGCTGCTCGAAGGAGCCTGGGTTCCGCTGCTGTTCGGTGCCGCGATGGTCGTGACGATCTGGACCTGGCGGCGTGGTTCGGCGATCCTGGTGCTCAAGACGCGCAAGATCGAGGTTCCGCTGGATGACCTGATCACCAGCCTGGAGAAGAGGCCTCCTCACATCGTCAAGGGCACGGCGGTGTTTCTCACCAGCGACCCGACCTCGGTGCCGACCGCATTGCTGCACAATCTCAAGCACAACAAGGTGCTGCACGAGCACAACGTGATCCTGACCATCGAGACCGCGCAGACGCCGCGGGTCGATGTCTCGGAGCGCGTGCGCATGGAGAAGATCAGCGAGAAGTTTTCCAAGGTGCGGCTGCGCTTCGGATTCATGGAATCCCCGAACGTGCCGCGCGCGCTCGCGGTGGCGCGCAAGCTCGGCTGGCAGTTCGACATCATGTCGACGTCGTTCTTCGTCTCGCGCCGCTCGTTGAAGCCATCGTCCCAGTCGGGCATGCCGACCTGGCAGGACCATCTCTTCATCGGTCTGAGCCGGTCGGCCAACGACGCCACGGACTATTTCCAGATTCCCACGGGCAGGGTCGTCGAAGTAGGTACCCAGGTAACGATTTGATCGGCTGGACTTCCCTGACGGCTCGTGCATGCTTAAATGCATGGCTGAGGCGCATTCCCGACGGGTCCGTCGTAACGCGCTGCCGCTATAAGCCGCGCGCTCTGCCGCGTTGTGCAGTGAAGCATTAACGAGTCCTCGAGGGGGCTACCCCATGACAGTCGACGTCGCAGCTACGCCCGCGGAAGCGCCGGCGACCAACGGGCATGGCAACGCCCATTCCACGGCGAGCTTCGCGGCGCTGACACTGGGAAGCATCGGTGTCGTCTATGGCGACATCGGCACCAGCCCGCTGTACGCGTTGCGTGAAGCGGTCTTGGCTGCGAGCAGCAGCGGCGAGCCTGCGCCTCACGCCGTGATGGGGGTGATCTCGCTCATCCTGTGGGCTCTCATCGTCGTCGTGACCCTCAAATACGTCGTGATCCTGCTGCGCGCCGACAACCACGGCGAGGGCGGCACCCTGGCGCTGATGGCGCTCGCCCAGCGCGGAGTCGCGCGCGGCGCCAGCATCATCGTGCTGCTCGGCATCATCTCGGGCGCGCTGTTCTATGGCGATGCGGTGATCACGCCGGCTCTGTCCGTGCTGTCGGCGATCGAGGGCATCAAGCTGGTCACGGCGGCGTTCGAGCCCTACGTCGTGCCGTTGACCGTCGTGATTCTGGTCGCGCTGTTCGCTGTCCAGGCGCGCGGAACGGCCAAGGTTGCTGCGTTCTTCGGCCCGATCATGCTGATCTGGTTCCTGGTGATCGGCATCGCGGCGCTGCCGCCGATCCTGCGCCATCCCGAGGTGCTGTGGGCGATCAACCCGCTGAATGCCGTGACCTTCATGCTGCATCACGGCATCATCGGCTTCATCACGCTCGGCGCGGTGTTTCTGGCCGTCACCGGCGCGGAGGCGCTGTATGCCGACCTCGGCCATTTCGGCAAGCGGCCGATCCAAACCGCCTGGCTGTTCATCGTGCTGCCGTCGCTGGCGCTGAACTATCTGGGGCAGGGCGCGCTGGTGATCGCCGACGCGAAGGCGATCGAGAACCCCTTCTTCCTGATGTTTCCGGACTGGGCGCTGATCCCGATGGTCGCGCTCGCCACCATGGCGACCGTCATCGCGAGCCAGGCCGTCATTACCGGTGCCTATTCGCTGACGCGTCAGGCGATTCAGCTCGGCCTGCTGCCACGCTTCGAGATCCGCCACACCTCCGAGGCGCATTCGGGCCAGATCTACATTCCGCGCATCAACAAGCTGCTGCTGATCTCGGTCATGCTGCTGGTGCTGATGTTCAAGTCATCGAGCGCGCTCGCCTCGGCCTACGGCATCTCGGTCACCGGCACCATGGTCGTCACCGCCATGATGGGCTTCGTCGTGATCTGGAAGGTCTGGCGATGGTCGCCGATTGCGGCGGCCGCCCTGATCGCGCCGTTCCTGTTCCTGGATCTGACCTTCCTGGCGGCGAACCTCCTGAAGGTGTTCGAAGGCGGCTGGGTGCCGCTGGCGCTGGGCGGCTTCGTGATGACGCTGATGTACACGTGGCGGCGCGGCAGCCGGCTCTTGTTCGACAAGTCGCGCAAGCTCGAATTCCCGCTCGCCGATCTCGTGACCATGCTTGAGAAGCGTCCGCCACAACGGGTGGCCGGCACGGCCGTGTTCCTGACCAGCGATCCCTTGAGCGCGCCGACCGCGCTGATGCACAGCCTCAAGCACTACAAGGTGCTGCACGAAAAGAACGTCATCCTGACGATCGAGACCGCGCCGACGCCGCGCATCGAGCCGTCCGAACGGGTTCGCCTCGAGCAGATCAGTCCGACGTTTTCCAAGGTGACGTTGCGCTTCGGCTTCATGGAATCGCCCAACGTGCCGCGGGCACTTGCGATCGCGCGCAAGCTCGGCTGGCAGTTCGACATCATGTCGACCTCGTTCTTCCTGTCGCGACGTGCGCTGAAGCCGGCTGCGCATTCAGGCATGCCGCGCTGGCAGGATCACCTGTTCATCTCGATGAGCCGCTCCGCCAACGACGCGACCGACTATTTTCAGATCCCGAGCGGACGGGTGGTGGAGGTCGGCACCCAGGTTACGATCTGAGCTCGAGACCCGTCTCCTCAGCGTGCCGAAGCGCTTGATTTTCGGTGCGTCTGGGGTGAGTTTGGCGACCGGATTGGGGCCGATATGGCCCTGCTGAAGGCTTGGAGGATGGGCGTGGCTGTTGTGCACGATTTGACCCCGCAGGACGTGGCCCAGGGGATCGCGGAAGGGCGAATTCTTCTGGTTGACGTGCGCGAGCCGAATGAAGTTTCTGCGGAAGCCTATCCCGACGGCGTCGTCGTTCCGCTGTCGGGCTTCGACCCGAAGCTGATCCCGGATCCGCAAGGCAAGGACGTCGTGTTCGCCTGCCGCTCCGGCAAGCGCTCGGTCACGGCCTCGCTGGCCGCGCAGGCCGCCGGTCTGCCCTACGACAAGCATCTCCAGGGCGGTATGCTCGGCTGGAAGGCGGCTGGCCTGCCGACCAGGACTGGCGGCTGACAGGCGATCATGATCTCGCAGAACAAGGTCTTTGCCGACCTGCCCGTCACCATTTTCGAGCAGATGTCGCAGCTCGCGCGCGACAACGACGCGATCAATCTGGGGCAGGGCTTTCCCGACGATCCGGGTCCGGAGGATATCCGCCGTGCCGCGGCCGACGCGGTCCTCAACGGCTACAACCAGTATCCGTCGATGATGGGCCTGCCGGAGCTGCGCCAGGCCATTGCCGCGCACTACAAGCACTGGCACAAGCTCGATCTCGATCCGATGAGCGAGGTCATGGTCACCTCCGGCGGCACCGAGGCGCTGACGTCGGCGATCCTGTCGGTGGTGGAGCCGGGCGACGAGGTGATCTGCTTCCAGCCGGTCTATGATTCATACTTGCCGATCATCCGCCAGGCCGGCGGCATTCCGCGCCTCGTCCGTCTGGAGCCGCCGCACTGGCGGCTGTCGGAGGAGATGCTGCGGCAGGCGTTCTCGCCAAAGACCAAGGCGGTGCTGTTCAACAACCCGCTCAACCCGGCCGCGGTGGTCTACCCGCGCGAGGATCTCGAGCTGCTGGCGCGCTTCTGCCAGGAGTTCGACGCGGTCGCGATCTGCGACGAGGTCTGGGAGCACGTCGTGTTCGACGGCCGCGCGCACATCCCGCTGATCACCATTCCCGGCATGCGCGACCGCACCATCAAGGTCGGCTCGGCCGGCAAGATCTTCTCGCTGACGGGCTGGAAGATCGGCTTCGTCTGCGCCGCGCCGCATCTGCTGCGCGTCGCCGCCAAGGTGCATCAATTCCTGACCTTCACGACGGCACCGAATCTGCAGGTCGCGGTCGCCTACGGCCTCGGCAAGTCGGACGACTACTTCATCAACATGCGCAGCGAGCTCGCGCGCAGCCGCGACCGGCTCACGGCCGGTCTCGAGAGCCTGGGCTTTCCCGTGCTGAAGGCGCAGGGGACCTACTTCCTGACCGTCGACCTTTCGCCGCTCGGCCTCAACGAGACCGACGAGCAGTTCTGCCGCCGCATCGTCAACGACTACAAGGTGGCCGCCATCCCGGTGTCGGCGTTCTACGAGACGGATGCCGTGACGTCGGTGGTGCGGTTCTGCTTCGCCAAGAAGGACGCAACCCTGGATACGGCGCTGGAGCGCCTCTCGGACGCCATCCACCGGCGCTAGGAGAGACGAGTGATGACGCGCGGCTGCATGGGTTCGGCTCTGGCGCTGGCTGTCGCGGCGCTGACGCTCACGGGGGCGGCCGGTCGCGCAGAGGAGCGCGTCGTCAACTTCTACAACTGGTCGAACTACATGGCGCCCGGTGTCCTTGACGACTTCACCAAGGAGACCGGCATCAAGGTGGTCTACGACACATTCGACGCCAACGAGACCCTGGAGACGCGGCTGCTCGCCGGCAAATCCGGCTACGACGTCGTGGTGCCGACCGCGTACTTCCTGCAGCGCCAGATCAAGGCCAAGATCTTCCAGCCGCTCGACAAGTCGAAGCTGCCCAATCTCGTCAATGCGTGGCCCGTCGTGACCGAGCGTCTGGCCACCTACGACCCCGGCAATCAGTTCGCCGCCAACTACATGTGGGGCACGACCGGGATCGGCTACAACGTCAAGGCGGTCGAGAAGATCCTGGGGCCCGGCGCGCGGATCGACAGCTGGGACATGGTGTTCAAGCCGGAGAACCTCGCCAAGTTCAAGGACTGCGGCGTCCACATGCTGGATTCCGCCGACGACATCTTTCCGGCGGCGCTGAACTATCTTGGCCTCGACCCGAACTCGACCAGGCAGGCCGATCTGGAGAAGGCGGCCGAGGTGGTCGGCAAGGTCGCACCATCCGTGCGCAAGTTTCATTCGTCGGAATACTTAAGCGCGCTCGCCACCGGCGAGATCTGCCTCGTCGTCGGCTGGTCCGGCGATATCATGCAGGCGCGCAGCCGCGCGGAAGAAGCAAAGAACGGCGTCGAGATCGGCTACGCAATCCCGAAAGAGGGCGCGCAGATGTTCTTCGACAATTTTGCGATTCCCACTGACGCTCCGCACGTGGCCGAAGCCTATGCGCTGATCAATTATCTCTACCGGCCCGAGGTCGCGGCCAAGAACTCCGACTTCCTGTCCTATGCCAACGGCAACCTGGCGAGCCAGAAGCTGATCGATCCAAAAATCTTTGGCGACAAGAACATCTATCCGGATGAGACGACGCTGAAGAAGCTGTTCGTCATCACCGCCCGCGAGCCCGCGACGCAGCGCGTCATCAACCGGCTCTGGACGAAGGTGAAGACCGGGCGGTAGCCTGCGCTGCTGCCGGCATTGCGAACGCTGCGAAGCAATCCAGGGCTGAGAAGAAGATCTGGATTGCTTCGTCGCGTTGCTCCTCGCAATGACTCCGCGGGATTACCCCAGCCGATGCATCGCGCAGAGCTTGTTGCCGTCGAGGTCGCGCAGATATGCCAGATAGAGTTTGCCGGCGGAGCCTTCACGAACGCCGGGCGGATTTTCGCAGCTGGTGCCGCCGGCTTCGAGCCCGGCTGCATGCCAGGCGTCTGCCTGCTCAGGTGAGTTGCAGGCAAAGCCGATCGTGCCGCCATTGGCGTGCGTGGCCGGCTCACCGTTGATCGGCTTCGACACCCCGAAAATGCCGGTCGGCGTGATGTAGAAGATGCGGTGGCCGTCGACCCGTGCCGGCCTCACGCCGAGCGTTCCCAGCAGCTTGTCGTAGAAGGCCTTGGCCTTGTCGAGGTCGTTGGTGCCGATCATCACATGCGAAAACATTCGCGCTTGTCCTCCCTGCAGCTTCCGAACAGCCGTCGGATACGCGACCAAGGTAGCGAGCGTCGATGGATGAGGTAAGCGTTTTCTTTGAACGGCCCGTCAGCGGTAAGTGGTGCTGCAGCGCTGCTTCCCCGCAGCGGAGTTTGTCCGGGCGCGGGCTACCGCCAGCGCCGATGCAGCCAGAGCCATTGCTCGGGATATTCGCGGACCCAGCTCTCGACGACGTCGGTGATCGCCTGTGTCGTGCCCTGGATGTCGATCTGACCATCGGCCGTCCGGACCGGCTTCACCTCCTCCGAGACTTCGGCGCGGAAGCGGTTGCCGGGAAGGCGGATGATGCGGACGCCGTGCACGGGGCATTCGACCTGGCGTAACAGACGGGCCAGCATCGGATTGGCGCGGGTCTTGCGGCCGAAGAAGGTGACCTCGACGCCACCGGTCAGGTACTGATCGACCAGCATGGCAACGTGCTGGCCGTTCTTCAGCGCCTGTGCCAGCCGCAGCGGCGCGTCGCGGCCGGCCGGGACCAGTGTGCCCATCTTGACCTGCCGTATCTCCTGGATGATGCGGTCGGCGGCGGCGATGTTGGGCCGGCGATAGAGGATCGCCGTATCGAGCTTATGGGCGACCGCCGCCAGCGCCGGCATCTCCCAATTGGCGAGGTGGCTGGCAAAGATCAGCGCCGGCTTGCCGTCGAGACGGAGCTGATGAAACAGCTCATGGGTGCGCGGCGACAGCTCGATCCGGCTGCGCTCCGGATGAGCCTCGTCGTAATCCCAGATCTTGTCGAGATGGGCGAACTCGGCGCCGACGCGGCCGAGATTGTCCCACACGCCGGCGAGGATTTTCTCGATCTCCTCGGGCGATTTCTCCGGAAAGGCCGCCGTGAGATTGTCGCGGCCGATGCGCTGCTCGCGCAGCCGCGGACCGATCCACTGCGCGAGGCGCGCGAAGCGGTCGGCCGTCTTCTGCGGATCGAAATAGCGCGTGGTCCTGAGCATGCCGACCGTCAGCGCGCCGACGGCGGACGCCCCGGCCGACTTCACGGCTCGGCGGATCACGAGCTTGGTCCGGAGGGGCAGGAGACTCATCGATGTGACAGGCGGATCAGGCCGGTTCGCGCGTCAGGATCAGCGAGGCGTTCTGGCCGCCGAAGCCGAACGAATTCGACATCACGGTGGTGACGCGCGCATCGCGGGCCTTGTTGCCGACGACGTCGAACAGGATCGCGGGATCCGGAATGTCGTAGTTGATGGTCGGCGGAATACGCTGATGCTCGAGCGTCTGCAGCGAGAAGATCGCCTCGACCGCGCCGGCCGCCGAGATGGTGTGGCCGACCATCGACTTGTTCGACGACACCGGGATCTTGCCGGTGTGCTCGCCGAACACGGCGGAGACGCCGACATATTCCATCTTGTCGTTCTCGGGCGTGGCGGTGCCGTGGGCATTGATATGGTCGATCTGCTCCGGCGCCATGCCGGCATCGGCGAGCGCCTTGCGGATGCAGCCGATGATCGGCTTGCCGTCCGGCGAGGAGCGGGTGCGGTGGAAGGAGTCGGTCAGCTCGCCGCAGCCGGCGACGACACCGAGGATCTTGGCGCCGCGCGCCACGGCCGCGTCGTAGCTTTCCAGCACCAGCGCTCCGGCGCCCTCGGCCATCACGAAACCATCGCGGTTCTTGGAGAACGGCTTGGAGGCGGCCTGCGGCGGGTCGTTCTGGGTCGACAGCGCCGACAGCAGCGAGAAGCGCACGAGCCCTTCCGGATTGACCGAGCCTTCGGTGGCGGCGCATAGCGCGACGTCAGTCTCACCGCGCCGGATGGCTTCGACGCCGAGCTGGATCGCGGTCGCGCCGGAGGCGCAGGCAGTCGACAGCGAGATCGGCGAGCCCTTGGTGCCGAAGGTGTCGGACAGCGAATCGGCGACGGAGCCGAACAGGAAGCGGTGGTGATAGTTGACGAACTTGCCGCCGCCGCAGACCTTCAGCAGGTCGTCATAGGTGAACTGAGTGCCGCCAACCTCATGCGCGAGCTCCAGGCGCTGCGGCCACTCGATCTCGACGGGCGCCACGGCGAGAAACAGCGGGCCCGGGAAGTCGCCCTTGCTGCCGATTCCAGCCTGCGCGATGGCTTCCTCGACGGCCATGTGGCCGAGCCGCTCGGACAGGCCCGTCGACGTGAACGGCGCCACGGGGACGAAATCGACCGTGCCGGCCATGGTCGTCTTCAAGCCGTCGATCGGAAAGCGCGTGATGGTGCGGATGCCGGACTCGCCGGCCACGAGCTTGTTCCAATTATCGGACTTGCCGGCCCCAAGGGAGGTGACGATGCCCATCCCGGTCACGACCACGATGGGGCGTCCAAACTTGTCGCGTACACTCATGATGTCCCCCGTCGCGTCTTCTTAAGGCCGTACCGTGTTCACTTGACTGCTTCGACCAAGGCCATGCCTTCGCCGCGGTAGTGGCCGGCGCCGACCACCACGATCTGGGTCGGAGCCTCCTTCATCTCTGCCTCCACACCCGAGGCGTCGCCCGGTGCGAACAGGGCGCCGCGCGAGATCGAAAGTGCGGCAAGCGCCAGACCAAGCGCGAAATGCGCTTCCATCGTGTGGCCGAAGCGGGTCCCGCTCGAGCGCACCGCGAACGCCTTGTGATGGTCGAGGAAGGCGCGCTCCTCCGAGGTCACCGGCTCCGCACCGGTCGCGCCCGTGATGATGGCGCCGGGGGCCTCGTGGACGTCGAGCGCCGACCATAGACGGTCTAGCGTTCCGGTCACCGCGCCTGCCTCCTTGCGGCGGGCGCGGTCGGCGACGACCTTGCTGAGCCGCGCCAGCGGCTTGGCGCCGCGGGCTTCGGCATGCGGCTTGGATTCCAGCACCAGGAACGCGCCGGCCGATCCGAGCGCGAAGCCCGGATGGTCCTTGCGGGACCAGACCGGCTTGAATTCGTTCTTCAGATTGTAGTCGCCGAACTCGTACAGCACGAGCAGATCCTTGCGCTCGCCATTGTGCGAGCCGCCGACCAGCGCGATGTCGCTCTGGCGGCCGGCGATGCGGGCCAAGGCGATCTTGAACGCGTCGACGCCCGCAACCTCCTCGCCCATGAAGGTGCGCGAGGTGCCGCAGACGCCGTGCGAGATCGCGATGTTGCCGGCGAGCAGGTTGGACAACTGCGCCAGGAACAGGGTCGGGCGCAGGTCGCTCATCAGCCGGTCGTTCAGGAAGCCAGGCGTGCAATTGCCCTGGGCCTCCGCGTTGAGGATCGCTGTGTCGACGGAGATGTCGCGCTCGCCGCCGCCCGCGGCCACGATCATGTCCATCCGGGACAGGATGTCCTTGTTGCCCTTGAGGCCGGCGGAATCCAGCGCAAGCCCGGCGGCATAGGTGCCGATGCGCTGCCACGCCTCCATCTGGCGCTGCTCCTTCTTCGGGATCTGCGCTTCCAGATTCACCTTGGCCCAGGGATGCACGATGTAGGGTGCAAAACCCTGCTCGTCGACGTTGATCTGGCCGGCGTTGAGGGCCTCCCAGTTCGCATCGAGTCCCTCGCCGAGCGAGGTCGCAAGGCCGATACCGGTGATCCAGACTTCGACGGGCTCGGAGGTCACGGCTGTCGTCTCACTCATCGCTGTAGGACCTGTTGCGGAAAGCCGACGCGCTCGGCGACGGCGTCCATGTGTCCGCGCAGCTCCGGATTGGGGAAGGGGACGTGGCTGAAGGTGATCGTCGCGTTCGAGCGTAGCTTGCCGCCGACCTTCACGCGCGCTTCGGTCATGGCATAGCCGGAGCCCTCGTGCAGCACGTTGGCCTCGACGGTCAGCACCTCACCCGGCGACACGAAGCCGCGCATCTTGGCCTCCTTGACCGCGGCGAGGAACGGCATCCGCTCGAACTTCATGAGCGCGAGCAGCAGCCAGCCCGATGTCTGCGCCATCGATTCGATCAGGAGAACGCCGGGCATGATCGGATAGCCCGGGAAATGTCCTTCGAAGATCGTGCTTTCGGTGGGGACCTTGGCTTCGACGGTGATGGCCTTCTCGTCCAGCCGAAGATCGAGAATGCGGTCGATGAGCAGGAAGTATTCGATCTGCATGGCAGGCGCTCACGCGCCCTTGGCGGCGACCAGCTCGTCGATGCGGGCGCACAGGTTCTTCAGCACGAAATACTGCTCGGTGCTGGCTTTGCCGTCGTTGACTTCCTGCGTCCACTTCTCGAGTGGCAGCTTGATCCCGAAGGCCTTGTCGATCGCAAACGCGATGTCGAGGAAATCGAGGCTGTCGATGCCCAGATCGTCGATGGCGTGGCTATCCGGCGTGATCGTGTCGCGCGGGATGTCGCAGGTTTCAGCGATGATCGTGGCGACCTGATCGAATGTTGAGGACATCACTAAGCCTTTGATATTTTGGAGCTAATCCGGTAGGTGGCGACGGGAGGACACCGCGCCCCCGGGGGCGTCTGATGCGAGCCCTTTTACCCCCGTCGCCCGGGGAGTCGTGTGCCCGTATATCGGAGCGACGCGGTGAGTTCAATGGAGCCGGACACGGCGGTTGTGGCGGGATTGTGATGCCCCGCCGGCCGCGGCAGCCGCGTCCAGCAGGGGATCAGGGCGTGTAGGTCTCGGTGATGATGCGGGCGCAGTCGCGCCGTCCGGTCAGCAGGCAGTCCTGGGTCTTGCGCAGGTCGGCAATGCTCATCGCCAGCCAGATGCCGATCGCGGTCAACGCGACCGTGAAGGCGATGGCGGCGATGTTGGCCAGGATGCGGTGACGGAAGTCATCGGGCTCCTCACGCGGCTGCTCATACCGGGAGAGATCGAGTGTCGGCTGCTCGCGCCGGTGCAGCTGAATCGGCGGACTGCCGCCCTCGGCCGCGCGCCGCACCGGACTGCTGCGCGGCCGGAACGGCACCACGCGATGCTCTTCCTCCGCTGCAATGGGGCGCTGGGACTTCATGCCTCGACTCCGATGGTCCTTTTTAGCACGCGGGCCCAACCTCTCACAAAGAAACTTTGCCATAATTGAGCTGCATCAGCAAAACATCTCCCTCCTCGGATGCATCCAGTCGGCGCCTGCTCCGCGGGTGATTGGAACCTGCCGCGGTCGGTCCGAACGGCGTCGCAGCTCGGGGAAGATGCGCTGGAACGGCTCGGCAGGCGTGGCATAATGCTGATCATCCCCCTGGAAGCCCAGCCATGGCCAATACCCGCGAGCCGCTGCTTCATCCCGTGCCGATCCTGTCGCTGCGCCCGACCCAGATGACCGTCGGCATGCGCGAGGTGAAGGAGAAGCGCGAGCGCTGGCGCGAGCACAAGTCGAAGAAGAAGCAGGCCGAGCTGCTCGGCAAGCACATGATCCCGGTGGTGCTCGGTCCCGACGAGCGGCACTACGTCGTCGACCACCATCACCTCGCCCGCGCGCTCCATGATGAGGGCGTCAAGGATGTGCTGGTCACGGTGATCGGCGACCTCTCGATGGTCGATCGGGAGGCGTTCTGGGGCGTGATGGACAACAAGCGCTGGGTCTATCCTTACGACGCCAAGGGCGTGCGGCGGCATTTCAAGGACCTGCCGAAGACCGTCGCGAATCTGAAGGACGATCCGTTCCGCAGCCTGGCCGGTGAGCTGCGCCGCGCCGGCGGCTTTGCCAAGGACACGACGCCGTTCAGCGAGTTCCTATGGGCCGACTTCCTGCGCCGCAAGGTCAAGCGCAAGACGGTCGAGACCCATTTCGCCGCCGCCATGGAGCACGCGCTGGCGGCCGCAAAGAGCCACGACGCGGTCTATCTGCCCGGCTGGTGCGGGCCGGCGTCGGACGACTGATCGTCTCACTTGGTCTTCGGCAGCCGCCCCATCAGGTAGAACTCGTCGTTGGGCCGCATGCCTGTGACATTCGCCATCCGGTTCGACAGCGCGAAGAATGCCGCGATTGCGGCGATGTCCCAGATGTCGTCGTCGCTGAAACCGTGGCCGGCCAGCGCCTTGAAATCGGCGTCCCCGACGGTCTGCGCCTCGAGCGCCACCTTCATCGCGAAATCGAGCATCGCCCGCTGCCGCGGCGTGATGTCGGCCTTGCGGTAGTTGATCGCGATCTGGTCGGCGATCAGGGGACTCTTGGCGCGGATGCGCAGGATCGCGCCATGCGCGATGACGCAATACTGGCACTGGTTGGCGCTCGAGGTCGCCACCACGATCATCTCGCGCTCGGCCTTGGTCAGCCCGCCGTCCTTCTCAATCAGCGCGTCGTGATACGCAAAGAACGCGCGGAACTCGTCCGGCCGGTGCGCGAGTGTCAGGAACACGTTGGGCACGAAGCCGCTCTTCTCCTGCACGCCGAGCAGCCGGGTGCGGATGTCGTCCGGCAAGGCGTCGATTGCGGGAACGGGAAAGCGGCTGATGGGAGCTTGCGTCATGGCAACGGGTCCGGCGTGCGTGGCAGGGGGCGAACCTTAGTCGATCGCCGCGCAGGCGCAACGGTCCAGCTCAGCCCACCACCTTGCTTTTGGCGACGTGCCCGCAACGCCTCCTCGGGGCGTCGTCGACCGGGATTTGAGAGCGGCGGCCGCCGTGTTTAGCGCAGCGGCTTCTTCAACAGGGAGAAGCGGTCCGGATCGAGGCCCATCGAGGGCTGCAGCATTGGCGCGTCCAGCGATGCGGACATACTTCCTCGATCCCCGAGGTTGCCGGCGCCGCCGTCGCCGCTCGAGGCGTCCCGGCTCGAGGTCGCTCCGCGCCAGCGCTCCAGCACGGCACTGACGAAATGCATGTCGTGTCCGGCATTCACCGAGCGGACGGTGGCGATCGTCGCCTCGCTGCGCGGCAATTGATGCAGCGGCACCTCCTTGAAGCGCAGCCGGGTCGGCAGCGCGACGCCTTCGCCGAACGCCAGCACCTCGCGGGTGCCGAGCGAGGGGACGAAGGAGAGCAGGTTGGCGGCGGCGTCCGACACCGCCGAGCGCAGCAGCGACTGGTCGCGCTCGTTGGCGAGGCGCATCGTGAACAGCGTGTTGCACTGGGAGATGATGGTGGCGTCGAGCTCGGCCGGCCGCTGGGTGATCAGGCCGAGATAGACGCCGTATTTGCGGCCTTCCTTGGCAATGCGCGAGATCGCCTTGCGGGTCGGGCCGAAGCCGATCGAGCGGTCGGCGGAGGCGTAGCGGTGGGCCTCCTCGCAGACGAACAGCAGCGGCGAGACGCCGTCGCTCCACAGCCCGAAATCGAACGCCATGCGGCACACCACCGACACGACGGAATCGACAACCTCGGCCGGGAAGCCGGCGAGCTGCATCACCGTCATCGGCCGGCCGTTGGCGGGCAGGCGGAACAGGTGGCTGATGACCTCGGCCATGGTGTCGCCGCCGACATTGGCGTTGTCGAACATGAAGGCGTAGCGCGGGTCGTTGCGTACGGTCTCGATGCGCGAGATCAGCTTGTGATAGATGATGCGCGAGGAGCGGTTCTCGAGCTTGCCCATCCGCTCGTCGATCAGGTTGATCAGGTCGACGAGGCGGTAGGGCACCGGCGTATCGACGGTGTAGCCGACCATCTTGGGGTCGACGCGCTTGAGCCCGATGCGGTCCGTGTTCTGGTACTGGGTGTAGATGCCCTTCGCCAGCGGGATCACTTCGGCCAGGATGTCGAGCTCTTCCGGCACGCCGGGCCGGCCGCCGAACAGGACGTCGACGATCTCCTCGAAATTGAACAGCCAGAACGGCAGCTTCAGGTTGCGCGGGTTCAGCACCAGCGCCTTTTCACCAAAGCAGCGGCCGTATTCGTTGTGGACGTCGAGCAGGAAGATGCGCAGGTTCGGCCGCGCCTTCAGGATCTCGTTGAGCAGCAGCGACACGCCGGTCGATTTGCCCACGCCGGTCGATCCAAGCACCGCGAAATGCTTCGACAGCATTTCCTCGACATTGACACAGGCGCGCACGGAGGTGTCCTGCTGCAGCGCGCCGATGTCGATGTGGTCGCCGGCGGTCGGCGTGTAGATCGTGCGCAGCTCCTCGCTCGTGATCATGTCGACGGCGTCGCCGATGGTCGGGTAGTGGGTGACGCCGCGTTGGAACTTGGGCCGTTCGGCCGGCCCGAGAATCTCGCCGAGCAGGTCTACCGACGCCGTCGCGACGTATTCGCTGGCATGCGAGAGGTCCTCGCTGGTCACCTCGGTGATGATCGCAATGATCGTGGCGCTCGGGCAGCGAATGCTGATGAAACGGCCGACTGTCGCGCGGATATCGGAGACGTTCATCTGCTGTTTCGACAGAATGCCGACGCGGGCCTGGGAGCCCCGCACCGAGATCACGCGTCCGAAGGATGTCACGGTCATGAAACCTGTGGTGAATTGTTGAGCTGACACCTTCTCTGCTGGGACTGGAAAATTTGTTAAGCGGGCAATGTTTGTGAACGCGCCGGCGCCCGGTCCGGCCGTCGGAGGGTCGCGCGGAGCGTTGCGATCGCGCCTCCTCAATGGGGCCTAACACTTTGGAGTGTAAGGATTTCTGCATCCTTCCCTAAAGCGTTGCGCGAGCCGTTCGGGTTAACGTCCGGTTCACCATCTCCAAGGCTCTTCCTTCAGGGCTCTTCGGCGCTGGACGCCCCGACCCTGAAAGCAACCTGGATGGGTTGCCGCACCGATCCGAAAGCCGTCCGGCCGCTCAGCGATTTGATCGCAATCAATCTGGAACCCGGGCGTGCAGGCTATATCTTTCCCGTCAAGCGCGAGGGAGCGGATGCCGGCCGATCTCGTCGGATGACATTGGTCGCGCCCATGCCGTTGCAGACCTGATCCTCGCGTGAAGCAGGAGGATGATGTTATGGCTGAACCTACCAAGCTGCCCGTCAACACCGAGAAGGCAGGTGCGCCCTCCATGCAGGGATGGCGGCCGTTCGAGAACCTGCGCCGCGAGATCGATCGCGTGTTCGAGGACTTCCATGGCGGAATCTGGCGCACACCGTCGCTGTTCGACCAACTGCCGGGTCTGGCCCGCGCACGGTCCTTTGCCGTGGCGCCGGCGGTCGACGTCGCCGAGCACGACAATGCCTATGAGGTCACGGCTGAGTTGCCCGGCCTCGACGAGAAGAACGTCGAGGTGAAGGTTGCGAGCGGCGTGCTCTCGATCAAGGGCGAGAAGCAGGAGGACAAGGAGGAGAAGAAGAAGGACTATTACGTCCGTGAGCGCAGCTTCGGCTCGTTCGAACGCTCCTTCCAGATCCCCGACGGCGTCGACACCGACAAGATCGAGGCCGTGTTCAAGCAGGGGGTGCTCAAGGTCACCCTGCCGAAGAAACCCGAGGTACAGAAGGCCGCCAAGACCATCGACATCAAGGCGGCGTGACCGCATCCTGTGGCTTTCTGTCCCATGATCATGGGACAGACGATGGATCGGACGCCGAGGAAGGGCCGCGCGCGCGGCCCTTTTTTTCGCGGAGCTGCAGGGGTAATCTGCCTCCCAAGCAAACGGTCGGCGATGCCGGACCGGGGAACGACCGGAAGGGAGACGAGAGGATGGGCAAGCTCGCACTCGCGGCCAAGATCACGCATGTGCCGTCGATGTATCTCAGCGAGCTGGATGGTCCGGCCAAGGGCAAGCGACAGTCGGCGATCGACGGTCATATCGAGATCGGCCGGCGCTGCCGCGAGGCCGGCGTCGACACCATCGTCGTGTTCGACACCCATTGGCTGGTCAATGCCGGCTACCACATCAATTGCGCGCCGCATTTCGAAGGGCTCTACACCTCGAACGAGCTGCCGCACTTCATCGCCAACATGACCTATGAATACGACGGCAACCCGGAGCTGGGCCACATCCTCGCCGAGGGCGCCAACGCCCATGGTGTTGCCACCATGGCCCACGATGCGACGTCGCTGGCGCTGGAATACGGCACCTTGGTGCCGATGCGCTACATGAACCCCGACCGCCACTTCAAGGTCGTCTCCGTCTCGGCGCTGTGCACCTCGCATTATCTCGCCGACAGCGCCAAGCTCGGCTGGGCGTTCCGCCGCGCGGTCGAGGATCATTACGACGGCACGGTCGCCTTCTTCGCCTCGGGCTCGCTGAGCCACCGCTTCGCCCAGAACGGCACCGCCGACGAGTATCGCGACCGGATGTTCAGCCCGTTCCTGGAGCGGCTCGACCACGAGGTGATCCAGATGTGGGAGCACGGCGAGTGGCCGGATTTCTGCGACATGCTGCCGGAATATGCCAGCAAGGGCCATGGCGAGGGCTTCATGCACGATACGGCCATGCTGCTGGGCGCGCTCGGCTGGAACCACTACGACCGCGGCGTCGAGGTGGTGACGCCGTTCTTCCCGTCATCAGGGACGGGCCAGATCAACGCGGTGTTTCCGGTCTCACCGATGCCGCAGGCGCTGGACGACGTCGGCCGGCCGCGCGCCGCCGCGCTCGCGGGCGGTCGGCTGTAGCGCCGCTCACCAGACCTCCGGATGCCGGTGCATCTCGATGATGTCCTCCGGATAGACCTGATCGGCGGTCGCCGTGAGCCCGGCTGGTCGCCGCCATCTGCTCGGTGTTGAACCGCGGCGTCGGCGGCGCGACCAATGCGGGATGGACCGGAGGCCGGTGACCGCTCAATGCTGACGAGAATTCTGTTGCTGACCGCGATGCTCATCGTGCCGGGCATGGCGGCGGCGCAAGTGCCGCATCGCGAGGCCTGCAACGTCGAGGCCGACATCATCGACCGCGATCCGAACGGCGCCAATGTCCGCGCGGAGCCAGGCGGCGGCATCGTCAATGCCTTGAAGAACCCGACCAGCGACGGCTGGATCGTCGTGCATCTCACCGCGCAGCAGGGTGACTGGTTCGAGATCGACCGGGCCGTGCTGAACGACGTCGAGCAAGGCAAGGAGACCGTGATCTTTCAGGGCAGGGGCTTCCTGCATCGGAGCATCGTCGGCGCCGGCGGCCTGCAGAACGGCGCGGCGATCTACCGCGATCACGCCACATCGAGCGCGAAGCTCGACCCGCATGCGAGCGGTGACCAGGCGGTCGAGCTGCTCGGCTGCTTCGGCGACTTCGCCAGGATCCGCGTCAAGAAAGGCGTCGGCTGGACGCGGCAGCTCTGCACCAACATGGTGACGACCTGCTCGTGAGCGGCTGCGCCCTCTGATGCGATCCTTCAGGCCGCGTGGCGTTGATGCGACAGCCGCTCGCGCTCGCACCGGCACTCGGCCGCGAACTGGCGCAGCCGCTCGATCGTCAGCGTGTCGGTGATGCTGCGCGCGAGTCGCTCGGCGCGTTCGATCTGGTCTTCGAGGTCCATCAGCTTGGTCATGTCCCGTCTCCCTGGCCAGACAATTTGAAGCAAATTGCATCGTTCCGGCCGGATGAGGATCGTGGTGAATGACGGGTTAATTCCGTGATCGGGCGCACCTTGGCGAGATCGTGAAGTCGAGGAGACGATGCGAGGCGGGGACCGGCAGGACAGCGTCGTCGACGCAGCGCAAGCGTCGCATTCAGCCTCGATCGCGGCGCCTCTGTTGTGATCGGGCGGGCCGTTCGCTAGCATGGACGCCTCACCGCGCCCAGGGAAGCGTTCCATGCCTCGCCGGAAAGTCGATTCCGACGAAACCATCGTCGTCGCTCCAGAGCTGCGCTCGCCCAAGGCCGCACAGCTCCTGACGAGGATGCTCTCCCTGGATCGCGAACTTGGCGCGAGGCAAGTGCTGGACGTCGATCAGTTGCTCGACCTGGCGCAAAGCCGCGTCGGCTCGGTGCCGCTGGGGACGCGCGGCGAACTGCATCTCGAAGGGATCAGGTGCCTGGCAGGCTCGATCGCACGCGATACCCACTATGACGATCTCGGCCGCTACATGGCGAGCCACTACATCTATGGCTGGCTCGAGCGGTACCTTCAGTTCGAGCAGGATGTGGCCGACTTCCCCGACATCGTCGACGTGCCCGTTGCAAAGCCTCTGTTTCTCGTCGGTTTCGGCCGGACCGGAAGCACGTTTCTGCATCATCTGCTGGCCCTCGATCCCCAGGCGCGGGCACCGCGGCTCTGGGAGTTGCAGGAGCCGTCGCCACCGCCTCGTCGGGAGACGTATGAGACGGATCCGCGGATCGACCGGCTTCGCGTGCACGCCGATTTTAGGTCGGCCGTGATGCCGGATCTGCACAAGATCCATGAGTTCGCCCCCGCGGCCCCCGAGGAGTGCCAGCTCATGATGTGGCACGGCCCGCAGCACATGATCCTCGGGCTGAGGTCACCGGACTATTGGCAATGGTTCCGAGGGGTGAGTCCGTCAGAGTTGGACATGCTGTACGCCGGCTACAGACGTCAGGTTCAGCACCTGCAACTGTTTCATCGCGGCGGGCACTGGGTCAGCAAGTCGCTGGCTCATGCGCAGTTCTTTCCGGTGCTGTTCAAGAGCTTTCCCGACGCACGGATCGTTCGGCTGCATCGGGATCCCTGCCAGATCATTCCGGCCCTCGCCAGCCTGATCGCGCAGATGCAGATCGCCTATACGCCGCGCCTCGATGCCCACGACCTCGGCCAGCGCATGCTCGAGCTGTTCGAGCAGTCGATGGCCCGGATGATGCAGGCCGACGAGGAGGCGAGATCCGGCCAATTCATCGATGTCCTGTTCGAGGATTTGACTCGCGACCCGATCGCGACCGTTCGCACCATCTATGCGAAGTTCGGCTACGATTTCACGGGCGAGTTCGAGACCCTCATGCGACGGCACTTGCAGGCGGAGTCCATCAGCCGCCGTTTCAAGCATGTCTACTCGCTCGAGCAATTCGGATTGTCGCGGGCGCAGGTGCTAGCCCGGTCGGAAGAGTATCTCGCATGGGTGGAACGGCGCACGGGCGCGAGGCTCTGCCGGCCCGGTCGGTCCTGATCCAATCAAAACAGGAAACGCTAGCGGATCGGCGCTTGCCGGCAATAGTCGCGCCAGAACGTCCGATATCCCTGTTCCACATGCTGCGTGTAGAGCGCGCCGTTTCCGGCCGCTGAATGCGAGACCCTGGCCGGCAGCTCGGCGCGTAGCGCGGCAAGCTCGGCAGGCCGCGAGCAGAATTTCAGCGCTGTCGCGAGATAGCTTTCGTCGTCATCGGCGACCCACGCGTCCAGGCCCACTGCCTTGGCGATCGCGCCGCCCGCGCGGGCGGCAGGGCCGCTGCCGAGCTTGGTGACCACAGGCACGCCCATCTGCAGCGATTCCCAGGTCGAGATGCCGCCATTCTGCGGGAACGGATCGAGCGAGATGTCGATCTCGGCGAACATCGCAAGATGCTCCTGGCGCGTCGTCTTTCCTGCAAAACGGACGCGGTCCGCGGTAATGCCGTGAGCGACGAAGCGTGCAACCAATCGGTCGCGCAGCAGGGGATCGCCCATCGAGTGGTTCTTGACGACGATGATCGAGCCGGGCGTTGCAGCCATCAGCTGCGACCAGAGTCTGAGAGCAGGTTCGGACATCTTGTCGATGCGATTGAACACGCCGAAGGTGACGTGGCCGTTACGAAGCATCGGCAGCGGCGATGGCGGAATGGGAGGCGGGGGTTCGATCGTGATCAGCGACGGCAGGTCGTAGATCTTCTCGGCGAACAGATGCCGGACTGCGGGTGGAATCGTCACCGGATCGGCCAGCAGATAATCAATGACGGGCAGGCCCGTCCCGGTGACGCTGCCGACGGCCGAGACCTGGACCGGGGCGGGCTTGCGCGCAAACATCGTGAGCCGGTGGCCGGCGGAATGCCCCGAGAGGTCGACGAGGATGTCGACCTTGTCGGCCTGGATCTGATCGGCGAGCTTGTCGTCGCCCCACAGCGAGGCGTCGACAAAGCGATCGACCAGCGAGCGGCACAGGTCGGTCTTGGCATCCTTCATCGGCGAACAGGAATAGGCGAGGATTTCGAACTTGTTGCGATCGTGGTGGCGCAGGAGGGGGAGGAAGGCAAAGGCCGCTGAATGGTCGCGGAAATCGGACGAGACGTAGCCGACGACAAGCCGCCGGTCGGGGTCGATGTTTCGCACGCCGAGCGAGCGGCGCTCCAATCGCGAGCCGATCGCATCCCACCAATATCTCCGCGCTTCCTGAAGACGTTCCACCCCGGTGTCGGGCAGGAAATCCAGCGCAAAGATCTTCTTGGTGATCGCGTCCTCATGGTTCGGTCGGATCGCGAGAGCCCGGTCGTAATGTTCGATCGCCGTGGCGGTGTCGCCCTGCGCTGCAGCGCAGACGCCGAGCAGGGTCCAGGCGATCTCCGAGTCCGGGTTCTGTGCCAGCACCTTGTTGATAACGGAGATCGCGAGCGCGATATTGCCATGGACGAGAGTCACCGCGGCCTTGCCGCAAAGTGCTTCTTCCAGCAGCGGCTCGAGCGCGAGCGCGGCGTCGAAATCGGCTTCCGCCTGGTCGAACTTGCACATCTCCTGATACGCCCGGCCGCGCTGGGCGAGCACGGCGGCGGCCTTCGGATTGATCGCCAGCGCCGCATCCAGCGCGGCCAGCGCGGAATCGAACTCCCGCAGGTTCATGCTGGCCACGCCCTTGCCGAACAGGGCCGTCAGCAACCGCGGCTGCAGCGCCAGCGCGCGATCGAAGTTCTGACCGGCCTCGTCGTTGCGGCTCGTGAACAGCAGCGCCATGCCGCGATTAGCGTAGGCCTCGGCATAGTCGGGCTTCAGGGCAATGGCGCGGTCATGCGCTGAGATCGCCTCCTCGAAACGGAAGAGGCTCATCAGCGCGTTGCCCAGATGCGTGAGCGCGGCCGGGAAGTTCGGCCTGAGCGCGATGGCGCGCTCGAAGCGGGCGCGAGCGTCCTCGTGGCGGCCGAGCCGGGACAGCGACAGGCCGAGATCAGACTGGGCGTCGGCCGAGCGCGGGTCGATCTCGGTCGCGCGTGTCAGCACGCGCACCGACTGGTCGAAGCGGCCGCAGTCCCGTTCGGACACGCCGAGCAGATGCAGGGCTCCGAAATGGTGCGGCAGGTCCTGCAGGATCTGCTGGCACAGGGCCTGAGCCTCCGGATGCCGGCCCTCGCGGTAGGCCTTGACCGCCGCCGGCAGCAGCACGTCCGCCTGCTTCTTGGCCCGCTTTTGCAGCCTTGCGTTCTGGAAGGCGCGGGAGCCGACGCTGCTTTGCAAGTGCTTTCCTCCACGGAACCGGTCCATTGCTCGCAATGGTTGTTCCGTTCTCGCCGATTCGCAATGAGCAGACGTTAACGCGCGGGACCGCGTGCCGAAGGGGCGGACGCCGCAGCGTGTCCCGCATGGGCATGCAATCTCGGGCGTAGGGCAAAACCGAGCCGGATGCTTCTCAGATCACAAGGACGAGGCGGTGGAGCTTCAAGCCGTCGCGGCAATGATCAAGCTGGCTGGGGAACCTGGATTCGAACCAAGACAAACAGAGTCAGAGTCTGTTGTGCTACCGTTACACCATTCCCCAACGGAATGCCCTGCAGTTTCAAGCAATTGCCGGACTGTTTGGCACCGTTCTGCGCGCCGGCCGGCAAAGCTCGGGCGGCGGCGACGCGTCCTTCTACCCGCATGTATCAGGCTTTGGCAAGCCGCTGGATGACGGATTTCCAACGTGCTCTGCCGCCCGTCGCGCCACGGGCTGGCCGGGTCTAGCGCTCGGCTCTCGCGGCCCGCGGCTTTCGCGGCGCGCCGTCCGGGCCGCCGCGCACCAGCAGGACCAGGCAGGCGCCGAGCCGTTCCGCGATCTCGTCGTCGTCGATCGACAGCGGGCCGGGATCGTTGAGGATGGCGTTCACCAGGGTGCCGAGCACGACCTGGACGCCGAACGCGACCGTCTTTCGCGCGTCCGCTGTTCCCGACCGCGTGCGCGACGCCGCGCCGGCGCGCCCGCCCCCAGGCAGCAGCAGCGCCGCACGCTCCGACAGTGCCTGTGCCAGCTCCTTGAAGCCGCTCCAGTGGTTCGCGCCGCGCTCGCTGCGCACCAGCGCGGCGCGCAGCACGCCCTTGTGACGGCGCATCCACAGCACGGTGCCGCGCACCAGCAGGTGGCATTGCCGGTTCAGGTCGCCCGCGCGGGCGGGATCGGGCGGCTGGAGTCTCAAGAGCTGCTTCCGCCCGTCCGCCAGGGTGAGCGAGAGCAGGGCGTTGAAGTAGGCCTCCTTGCTGTCGAACCGGCTGTAGAAGGCGCCGACCGTTGCCCCGATATGCGCACAGAGGTCGCTGATCGACAGCTCCGCGAGGCCGCGCGTGTGCAGCAGCTCCGCGCCGGCCGTCAGCAGGGCAAGCGTCGTCTCGCGGCTGCGCTGCTGCCGCGACGGGGTGACGCCGGGCAGGTGGTCCGGCGCGATCCGCTGAGGCATGTCGCTGGCTCCCTCTAGAACAATAATCATAATTATGATTATGATCTGAGGCAAGCCTGGCCGTGCCGCCCCTGCCCGGGACGTCGCGGATCCCAGAGCCATCAGAACGATACAACTCGTGCGGGCTGCCAGGCGCGGCCGGGACGCGAGCAAGAGGGAGGACGAGGCATGAGCGAGCCCGCATTCGGTGGCACGATCGGCAGGACCATTGCAGGCTCCAGGCCGTGGTGGCCGGCGCCGCAGCAGCCGCCGAAGGGCGCGCCCAACATCCTGGTGGTGCTGTTCGACGATGTCGGCTTTTCCGATTTCGGCTGCTACGGCTCGCCCATCCGCACCCCCGCGATCGACGCGCTGGCCGCGCAGGGCCTGCGCTATTCGGGCTTCCACACCACCGCGATGTGTTCGACCACGCGGGCGGCGCTCCTCACCGGCCGCAACCATCATTCGGTCGGCGTCGGCTGCCTTGCCAATTTCGACTCGGGCTATCCCGGCTATCGCGGCAAGATCGCGCGCGAGGCAGGGACGCTGGCGGAGATGCTGCGCACCCATGCCTATCGCAACTACATGGTCGGCAAGTGGCACGTGACGCCCTTGACCGAGAGCGGCGCGACCGGGCCGTTCGACGGCTGGCCGCTGGGGCGCGGCTTCGACCGCTTCTACGGCTTCCTCGACGCCGAAACCGATCAATATGCGCCGGAGCTCGTGCTCGACAACACCCCTGTCAGTCCGCCCGGCAGCTACGCCGACGGCTATCACCTGACTGCCGATCTGGTCGATCAGACCATTCGCTTCATCGCCGACCACACCGCCGACCGACCGGAATTGCCGTGGCTGACCTGGCTCGCGCTCGGTGCCTGCCACGCGCCGCACCAGGCGCCCCGCGAGATCATCGAGAGCTACGACCCGGCCTTCGCTCATGGCTGGGACGCCGAGCGCGCGCAGCGGCTGGCGCGGCAGAAGGCGATGGGGCTGGTGCCGGAAAATACCGATCTGCCGCCGCGCAATGACGGCGTGAAGGCCTGGGACGCGCATTCCGACGACGAACGGCGCGTCTTCACCCGGCTGCAATCGGCCTTCGCCGGCATGCTCGATCATGCCGACCAGCACCTGGCGCGGCTGCTCGCCTTTCTCGACAAGACCGGCCAGCGCGACAACACGCTCGTGATCGTCATGTCCGACAATGGCGCCAGCCAGGAGGGCGGGCCGCTCGGCTTCGTCAACGCGATGGGACCATTCAACTTCAAGCCGGAGCCGGTCGCCGAGAAGCTCGCGCGGATCGACGACATCGGCGGGCCGGATACGCACGCGAACTTCCCGCATGGCTGGGCGATGGCGTCGAACACGCCGCTGCGCCGCTACAAGCAGAACACCCATGGCGGCGGCATCCGCGATCCCTTCATCGTCTCCTGGCCGCAGCGCATCGCGGCGCGCGGCGAAGTCCGCCACCAGTTCGTCCATGCCTGCGACCTCGTGCCGACCCTGCTCGACCTGATCGGCATCGATGCGCCGGCCACGATCGCGGGTGTGCCGCAGATGCCGCTCGAGGGCGTGAGCTTCGCCGCCTCCATCACCGATCCGTCCGCGCCGTCGAAGCCCGTGCCGCAATATTTCGAGATGTTCGGCCATCGCGGCCTCTGGCACGACGGTTGGAAGGCGGTGGCGTTTCACCCCACCGGTACGCCGTTCGACAACGACAAATGGGAGCTATTCCATCTGGCGCAGGATTTCTCCGAGACGCATGATCTCGCCGCCGCCGAGCCGGAGCGGCTCGCGGCACTGGTGAAGCTGTGGTGGGAGCAGGCGGAGGCGCACCAGGTGCTGCCGCTCGACGATCGCTTCGGCCCGCGCTTTGCCGAGAACGCCGCGCGTTTCCACGGTGCGCGTACGCGCTTCACGTTCCACGCCGGCATGGGCCATGTGCCGACCGACGTCGCCCCCGACGTGCGCAGCCGCGACTATCTGATCGAGGCCCATGTCGAGATCGATGCAGAGGGCGCATCCGGCGTACTGATCGCCCATGGCGATGCCACGTCAGGCTACAGCCTCTACGTCAAGGACGGCCATCTCGTGCACGATCTCAACATCGGCGGCCGCCACGAGATCGTCAGATCGGCCCGCCCGGTGCCGGCGGGATCGCATCGCCTGGGCGTGCGCGTCGAACGTCTGAGGCGGCAGACCGAGCCGGCCAAGGGCGCGCGCACCGGCCTGAGCCAGTACACGCTGCTGATCGACGGCGAGGAGGCCGGCGCGTTGACGACGCAGCTGGCCTTTCACACGCTGATCTCATGGTCGGGGCTCGACATCGGCCACGACCGCGGCAGCCCGGTGTCGGACTACGCGGCGCCGTTCGCATTCACCGGACGGCTGTCGCACGTGACCGTGACGATGCAGAACGAGCAGAGCCTGGATGGCGAAAGCGTCGGCAACGCCGAGATGGCGCGACAATAGTTGACGACCAGGGAAGCGGCGGATCGTTATTCCGCCGCTTCCTTCACGGCGCCGCCGAGAGCGGCCGCGTCGGGCTCGTGGTCGATATGCGCGCGCCCCCAGCGCGCGAAGGCGTTGTTGACCTTGTCGAGATAGAGATAGATCACCGGCGTCGTGAACAGCGTCAGCATCTGGCTGACGATCAGGCCGCCGACCATCGCATAACCGAGTGGCTGGCGGATCTCCGAGCCGGTGCCGTTGCCGAGCATCAGAGGCACGCCGCCGAGCAGGGCTGCCATCGTCGTCATCATGATCGGACGGAAGCGCAGCAGGGCGGCTTGGCGGATCGACTGCTCGGGCGGCAGGTGCTGGTCGCGTTCGGCGGCAATGGCGAAGTCGACCATCATGATGCCGTTCTTCTTCACGATGCCGATCAGGAGAATGACGCCGATCAGCGCAATCAGGCTGAAATCGTAGCCGAACGCCATCAGGATCGCGAGCGCGCCGACGCCGGCCGAGGGCAGCGTCGAGAGAATCGTGATCGGGTGGATGTAGCTCTCGTAGAGGATGCCGAGGATCAGATAGACCACGACGAGGGCGGCGAGGATCAAGAGCGGCACGGTCGACAGCGACTGCTGGAACGCCTGCGCGGTGCCCTGGAAGCTCGAGTTCAAGGTTGCGGGCGCGCCGAGCTCGACCATCGCGCGCTGCACCGCATCGGTGGCCTGGCCGAGCGCGACGCCCTGGGCGAGGTTGAAGCTGATCGTGATCGACGGGAACTGACCCTGGTGGCTGATCGACAGCGGCCTCACCGGCACGTTGGTCCAACTGGCGAAGGTCGAGAGCGGCACCTGGTCGCCGGTGGTCGGCGATTTCACGTAGAGCTTGTTGAGCGTGTCGATATTGCCCTGCAGCTCAGGCAGGATCTCCAGGATCACGCGGTAGGAGTTGAGCTGGGTGAAGTACTGCGCGACCTGTCGCTGGCCGAAGGCGTCATACAGCGTGTCGTCGATCAGCTGCGGCGAGATGCCGTAGCGCGAGGCGGTGTCGCGGTTGATCGTGAGCTGCACGGTGGTGCCGTCGGCCTGCTGGTCGGTGGCGACGTCGCGCAGCTGCGGCAGCGAGCGCATCTTCTCCAGGATCTTCGGCGCCCACTCGTTGAGCTCGGAGAGATTGGAGTCCTGCAGCGTGAACTCGAACTGGGTTCGGGACGGCCGGCCGCCGAGGCGGACGTCCTGCGCGGCCTGCATGTAGAGCCGGGCTCCCTCGACCTTCTCCAGCTGCGGCCTCAGGCGTGTGATGATCTGCTGCGCCGATGCATCACGCTCGTCACGCGGCTTCAAGGTGATGAACAGATTGCCGGTATTGCCGGCGCGGCCGGAGCCGCCGATCGCCATTGCGACGCTGGCCACGCCCGGATCATCCTGCACGATCTTGGCCAGCGCCTCCTGGCGCGACTGCATCGCCTTGAAGGAGATGTCCTGCGACGCCTCCGACGCGGCGGTGATCAGGCCGTTGTCCTGCTGCGGGAAGAAACCCTTGGGGATCAGCACGAACAGGTAGATCGACAGGCCGAGCGTGGCGAAGAACACCATCAGCGTGGTGAAGCGCCAGCGCAGTGCGATGTCCAATCCCTTCTCGTAGGCCCTGAGCAGCGCCTCGAAGCCGCGCTCGCTCCACTGGTAGAATTTGCCATGAGCCTGGTGGCCGCCGCGCAGGAAACGCGAGGCCATCATCGGCGTCAACGTCAGCGAGACGAACATCGAGACGAAGATCGTCATCGCCAGCACGACCGCGAATTCGCGGAACAGGCGCCCGATGATGCCGCCCATCAGCAAGAGCGGGATCAGCACGGCGACCAGCGAGATCGAGATCGAGACGATGGTGAAGCCGATCTCCTTGGCCCCCTTGTAGGCGGCAGCCATCGGGGACTCGCCTTCCTCGACATAGCGAGAGATGTTCTCGAGCATGACGATGGCGTCGTCGACGACGAAGCCGACCGCGATCGTCAGCGCCATCAGCGAGAGGTTGTCGAGTGAATAGCCGACCCCCCACATCATCGCGCAGGCGCCGAGCAGGGCGAGCGGCACGGTGATCGTCGGGATCACCGTGGCCCAGAAGCTGCGCAGGAAGATGAAGATGACCATGACCACCAGAAAGATGGTCAGGAGCAGCGTGAACTGGACGTCCTCGACCGCGGCGCGGATGGTCGTCGTGCGATCCGACATCAGCTCGACCTTGATGGCCGGCGGGATCGCCGCAACCAGGCGCGGCAGCGTCGCCTTGATCTTGTCGACGGTTTCGATGACGTTGGCGCCAGGCTGCTTGAAGACCACCAGGAACACGCCGCGCTTGCCGTTGGCCCAGGCGGCCTGCTTGGCATCCTCCGGTCCGGTCACCGCCCGGCCAATGTCACGGATGCGCAACGGACCGCCATTGCGGTAGGCGATGATGACGTCGTTCCAGTCCTTCGACTCGGTGAGCTGGTCATTGGCGTAAATGGTGTAGGCCCGACGCTCGCCGTCGATGTTGCCCTTCGGGCTGTCCACCGTGGTGATCGCGATCTGGCTGCGCACGTCCTCCATCGAGAGGCCCTTGGCGACCAGCTTGGCCGGGTCGATCTGGATACGGATCGACGGCTTCTGCTGGCCGCCGATGATCACCTGGGCAACACCCGAGATCTGGCTGATCTGCTGCGCGAGCTGCGCATCGACGGAGTCGGAGACCGTCGTCAGCGGCAGCGTCTCGGACGTGGCGGACAAAATCAGGATCGGCGCGTCCGCCGGGTTGACCTTGCGGTAGGTCGGCGGCGACGGCAGGGTCTTGGGCAACTGGCCCGAGGCGGCGTTGATGGCGCCCTGGACGTCGTTGGCGGCGCCGTCGATATTGCGATTCAGGTCGAACTGGATCGTGACCGATGCGGTGCCCAGGTAACTGGTCGACGTCATCTGGGCGATGCCGGGGATCTGTGCGAATTGCCGCTCCAGCGGCTGGGCGACCGAGGTCGCCATGGTCTCAGGGCTGGCGCCCGGCAGATTGGCGGTCACCTGGATGGTCGGGAAGTCGACCTGCGGCAGCGGTGCGACCGGCAGCAGGGGGTAGGCGACCAAGCCGATGAACAGGATACCTGCCATCAGCAGCGAGGTGCCGATGGGGTATTTGATGAAGGGTGCCGAGATGCCGCCGCCGTTCATTCCTGCCGGACCTTAGCTGGCGCCGGCTCCGAGCTGGCCACCGCGGTGGTCACGACCGAGCCTGGCTGCACTTTGAATTGACCGCCGGTAATCACCTGCTGGCCGGGCGTCAGACCCTCTTCGACGACTGTCCGGCCATCGAGCGAAACGCCGACCTTCACCTTGCGCAGCTCGGCCTTGTTGTCCGGGCTCACCGTGTAGGAATACAGCCCGCTGGTCGAATGCTGGACCGCGTCGTCAGGAACCACCGTGGCGTCCTTCAGCGTCCGCACCAGGAGCCGCGTCGAGACCGACTGTCCGGGCCACAGCACGTGGTCCTTGTTGTCGAACACCGCTTTCAGCCGGATCGTTCCGCTGGACGTGTCGACCTGGTTGTTCACGACCATCAGCTTGCCCTCGGCGAGCTGCTTCCTGCCGTCGGTGGTGAACGCGATCACCTTCAACGGGGCGGTCTTCTGCGCCTCGTTGATGTAGGGCAACTGCTCTTCCGGCGCGGTGAAGATCACCGCGATCGGTTCGATCTGCGCGATCGAGACGATGCCGGTCTGGCTCGAGGCGTTGACGATGTTGCCGATGTCGACCTGGCGGAGGCCGGCGACCCCGGAGATCGGCGCCTTGACCTGGGTGTAGCTGAGCTGGGTCTGGGCATTGGCGATCGCGGCGTCGTCGGCGGCGATCTGCGCCGTGAGCTGTGCGACGGTGGCGCGCTGGGTGTCCTGCTGCTGCCGGGTCGCGAACTCGCCGAGCTTGGTGGTGCGCTGCAGGTCGAGATTGGCGTTGTTGAGATTGGCCTCGTCCTGCGCCCGCTTGGCCTTGGCCTGGTCGAGCGCGGCCTGGAACGGCCTCGGGTCGATCTCGACCAGCAGGTCGCCTTCCTTGACGAGTTGGCCTTCGGTGAAGGCGATCTTGTCGATCTGGCCGTCGACGCGGGTGCGGACCTGGACGGTGTTGAAGCCTTGCACGGTCCCCAGGCCGGTGAGGAAGACCGGAAAGTCCGTCTTCTCGACCGGCACGGTCGAGACCCGAACCGCCTGCGGTCGGGCCGATTTCTGCTCAGCGGTCTTCTTCGCTGCCTCGGCGCCCTGATGACGCTGCCAGCCATAATAGCCGGCGCCGCCGAGAGCCGCGACAAGCAGGATCCAACCGAGGGTTCGTGATGTCTTCATGCTGGCCCACATGCTGAGACGAACAGGATAACCGGTCTTTAAAACCATTCCCAGCATGCCAGATATAGTACGCACGCAATTAATGTGTAAACACACGAGCGCGTGGACAAACCTAAACAATCGGCAAGCTTCGAGGGATCGCAAGGGAGTTCACAGCCATGTCGCTGGATATGAGACGGCAGCTCGTTACGCAGCTTGTCGAAAGCTCGCGCATCCTGCGCAACTATATTGATCATCGTGCCAAACAGCGCGGCACGACCCGCGCCCAATGGGTGGTGCTGTTTCGGCTGCGCGCGCATGAGGGGATGTCACAGGTCGATCTCGCAGAAGTGCTGGAACTGCAGCCGATTTCACTGGTGCGTCTGCTCGACAGGCTGGTGGAGCAGGGGTTGCTGGAGCGCAGGCACGATCCGAGGGATCGCCGCGCGAACCGTCTCCATCTCACCGCCGCGGGACGAGAGCTCGTCGATGATCTCGACGAGCTGCGCGATGCGATCGCCGGCGACGTTCTGCACGACATTCCGGACGAGGCCGTCGCCACCAGCCTGTCGACGCTCAGGGACCTGAAGGATCGGATCAAGACGCTGTCCGATCCGAAAGCCGAGGTGGCGCTCAAATAGCCGAGCCGCAGCGCAGACCGGTCTCATCTTGAGTTGTGTCGTATCGTAAAACATCTTGAGTGCGAAAAGCCGCGGACAAGCTTGGCCTTGCCGCGCAGCGTGGCCTGCGCGAGAGCAGGGCGGTCTGTGGCGATCCTCTGCCGCCATCGTCGGGCAGCGCGCCGCTCCGGACCATTCGCGGGCCGCGCGGGTCTCTCGTGCTAACGCCGCACTCCGACCTATTCTCGCCGTCTTGTCGCGCCCGATGGGAGCTGATTAGAAGCCGATGAGTCCGGCCGCCGTCATGGCGCCGTCGGGCAGCGGCAGGATTCAACCGGAGCGAGGCCGCGTCGTCCGACGATGCGCCGTGCGACGATAGCGAATGGGGAGCTCACGATGGAAGAACTGAATGGAAAGATGCTCGCGTGCCAGATCCTGGTCACTGGCCTGATCGCGCGCGTCGCCAACGAGCAGCGCGATCCCTTGCGCTTCCTGAGCGATTTTCGCGATGAGATCAGGGCCGTCGTCAAGGGCGTGCGGATCGCGGGGATCGATGATTCCGACCGCGTGCGCCAGATCGCGGTGCAGACCGTAGACGAGCTGTTCTCGTTGATGAAGCCGCCGAGCAGCGACGAGCCGGCTGGCTCGTCGAACTGACCTGCGCCGGAGTTGCGCGCGACGCAGTGGTGATTCGACGACAGCGCGAGTCAAAATCGCGCTGTTTAGAACGATTTCAAGTTCCGTATGTTGTTAGTTGAGCATTTTTAGAATTGTTTTGATCTGGAACTATTCAAGGCCAAATTAGGGCTCCTCAAATTGACCCCCTGAAACGCGCCCGATACCAACGACACATCGTCGCGCTGCGAATGATCCGCGTGAGCGACGTGGAATGAAAATCTGGGGCGCGTGAAAATAAATGGGACAGGTGAGAGCACCGCGTTCGCTGCGTGGGATCGCAGCGATGAAGTTCAATGACGGACGAGGAGAGGGGCCCTCCGTCACCAAGGTGTCGGCGGTGGCCGGGCTGATGGCGGTGGCATCGATGTCGTCGGCCGAGGCGGCGCAGCCGGCGTCCGACCTGCCGCCCGTCAACGTCGATGCGCCGATCGCGCGGGCCAAGCCGACGTCCTCCAAGCCGACCGCCGAGCAGGTCCGCGCGCGCAATGCCCTGCGCCGCGCGGCGGCCCGCCAGCAGGCGGCGCAGCAGGCCGCGGTGGCGTTCCCGAACGCGGGCGGGCTGTCCGCGCCGGACGCCAACCCCTACGCGGACGCAGCCGAGCCCTACAAGGTCAACCGCGTGCAGGCGTCGGGCAAGTTTCCCGAGCCGCTGCTCAACACGCCGAAGACGATCACGGTGATGAGCAAGGAGGTGCTTGCCGACAAGCACGTCACGGCGCTCAAGGAGATCGGCCGTTCGACCGCCGGCGTCACGCTGGGCTCGGGCGAGGGCGGCAACGCATTCGGTGACCGCTTCTTCATCCGCGGCTTCGATGCCCGTAACGACGTGTTCATCGACGGCATCCGTGATCCCGCGGTGTCGATCCGCGAGAACTTCTTCACCGAGCAGATCGAGATCCTGCGCGGCCCGGCGTCGTCCTATGCCGGGCGCGGCACCGCCGGCGGTGCCATCAACATCGTCACCAAGCAGGCCGGCGACACCAACTTCAAGCGGATGGATACCGAGTTCGGCACCGATCAGCAGAAGCGCGTCACGCTCGACGTCAACCAGGTGATCTCGCCGACCGTCTCGGTGCGCACCGGCGGCCTGTTCCAGGACTCCAACGTCGCCGGGCGCAATTTCGTCACCGACGACCGCTGGGGCGCCTTTCTCTCGACCAAGTGGACGCCGATCGACGATCTCAAGATCACGACCAACTATGTCCACACCGATCTCTCCGGCTATCCCGATTTCGGCGTGCCCTACTACAAGCAGGGCAACGTGCCGGTGACCTCGGCCGGCATTCCGCGCGGCACCTGGTATGGCTTCCTCAATCGCGACTTCCAGACCGCGCGGCAGGATTTCGGCACTGCCGCAGCCGAGTACAAGGTCAACGAGGCGATCACCCTCAGCAGCAAGTTCCGCGGCGAGCACTCGCTTCTCAACTATATCGGCACGCTGCCGCAGGGTCCGAACACGACCAACGCGAATCCGCTGCTCTGGACCACGACGGCGAGTGCGCAGAGCCGCTACCAGACGGTGGACGTCTGGGCCAACCAGAACGATGCGACGTTCAAGCTCGACACCGGCGGCGTCAAGCACACCGCCGTGCTCGGCACGGAATTCTCGAACGAGAACATCTCGATCGACCGCTACACCGGACTGTCATCTGAGCTGTTCGGCGGTGGCTCGACGAGCAATGGCGCCGTCACCGGCGTCAACGTGTACTCGCCGCAATACACCTACATCCCGTTCAGCACGACGCCGTCGCTGGCCGGCAATCCGACGCGCTACGGCGTCAACACCAACAGCGTCTACGCCATGGACACCGCCAATTGGCGGGACATCATCATCCTCAACGGCGGGGTGCGCTATGACGGCTACAACATGAGCTCGTCGACCAACTCGCCGAAATACCTCAAGATGAACGCCGACCTGGTCAACTACAATGTCGGCCTGGTCTACAAGCCGATGCCGATCGGCAGCCTCTACGCGGCCTATGCGACCTCGGCCAATCCGTTCGGCTCCGAGCTCGACGCCACCGGCACCGACTACGGCGGCGTGCCCGCCAACACCGCCGTCCTGCTCGGGCCGGAGCGCAACAAGGCGGCCGAGCTCGGCACCAAATGGGAGCTGGTCGACCGCCATCTGCTGGTCTCAGCCGCGCTGTTCCAGACCACCAAGGACAACGCGCGCGAGACCGTCGGCGGCCTGCTCACCTCGGGCGCGGCCTACCGCATCCAGGGCATCGACATCGAGGCGGAAGGCAAGCTCACCGATCGCTGGAGCATCTTCGGCGGCCTGGTGCTGATGCAGTCGAAGGTCACGCAGAGCGGCGTCGCCTCCAACATCGGCTTACAGCTCGCCAACATCGCGCACCAGTCGTTCAGCATGCTGTCGAAGTACAAGTTCGACAATGGCTGGGAGATCGGCGGGCAGGCGGTCTACCGCTCCAAGGTCTATGGCGGCACCTTCGCGGCCAACACCGGCAACGAGCTGCCGAGCTACTGGCGCTTCGACGCCTTCGTCGAGAAGCAGCTCGACAAGAACTGGACGATGAAGCTCTACGCGCAGAACCTGACCAACAAGCTGTACTACGACACGCTGTATCGGAGCGCGGTGCCGTTCGTCGCCGTGGCCCCGGGGCGCGCCTTCTACATCGTCACCACTGCGAAGTTCTGATCATGCTGATCTGCATCCCGGACGTTCTGTCCAAAGACGAGGTCGCCGACTTCCGCCGCATCATGGATGCGGCGGAGTGGGAGGACGGCCGCTCGACGGCCGGGGCGCAGTCGGCCATGGTCAAGCGCAACGAGCAATTGCCGCCCGGCGGCGAGGCGGCGCGGGTGCTGGGCCAGCGCATCATCACGGCGCTGACGAAAAATCCGCGCTTCCTGTCGGCGGCGATCCCGCTGCAGATCTTTCCGCCCTTGTTCAACCGCTACACCGCCGCGCGGGGCGACCATTTCGGCATCCATGTCGACAATGCCGTGCGCGGCGATCCCTTGACAGGCCTGCGCATCCGCACCGATCTGTCGATGACCTTGTTCCTGGCCGAGCCCGACAGCTATGACGGTGGCGAGCTTGTGATCGAGGACACCTACGGCTCACACGAAGTCAAGTTGCCCGCGGGGCAGGCGGTGCTGTATCCGTCATCGAGCCTTCACATGGTCACGCCGGTCACGCGCGGCGCCCGGGTCGCCTCTTTTTTCTGGATGCAGAGCATGATACGGGATGCCCACGTCCGGAGCATGATCTTCGATCTGGACACGGCGATTCAGAGCTTGGCGGAACGCCTCGGGAGGGACGATCCCGATGCTGTCAAGCTGACCGGCATCTATCACAATCTGATCCGGCAGTGGGCCGAGGTCTAATGGGCCGAGATATGATGACATCGTTCCTCGTTAGGTTTGCAATCGTCCTGTCATGTCTGTCTGTTGCTGCGGGGCTACCTGCACATGCGCAGCAGGAGCCGGCCAGGTCCGCGCCGGCGGTCTCGACCGATCTTGCCGCGCCGGCACCGGGCACGGCGCAGACGATGGCGCCGCCCGCGTCGGGACAGGCGGCCGCAACGACCGCCGCGCCGGCGGGCAGCGAGAGCGCCACCCGAACTGGCAAGTCGGTAACCACCGGGCTGGACGAGCTGTCGCCGCTCGGCATGTTTCTCAAGGCCGATATCGTCGTCAAAGCGGTCATGATCATGCTGGCGCTGGCCTCGGTCGCGAGCTGGACGATCCTGATCGCCAAGAGCCTCGAATTTTCCGTCCTGCGCCGCCGGCTGGTCGGGGCGCTGCGCAAATTGACCGGAGCGAAGTCGCTGGCCGAGGCCCAGCTCGCGCTCGGACAGGGCAAGAACGTCGCGACCGTGCTGCTGCAGGCTGCGATTACCGAGGCGCGGCTCTCGGCCGGGCTCGGCAGTGACGAGGGCATCAAGGAGCGCGCGGCCTCGAGCTTCACCGAGATCGTCCGCGCCGAAGCGCGCCGCGTCCGCACCGGCATGGGCCTGCTCGCCACCGTCGGCGCGATCTCGCCGTTCGTCGGGCTGTTCGGCACCGTCTGGGGCATCATGAACAGCTTCATCGGCATTTCGAAATCGCAGACCACCAACCTCGCGGTGGTCGCGCCGGGCATCGCCGAGGCGCTGCTGGCGACCGCGATCGGTCTGGCCGCGGCGATTCCGGCCGTGATCATCTACAATCACTTTTCGCGCGTCACGAAGGGCTATCTCGAGCTCGTCAACCGCGCCTCCGGCACGACCGGACGATTGCTGTCGCGCGATCTCGATCGCGGCTCCCGCGATCTCGATCGCAGCCATGGCGGCCTTCACGTCCGGGCCGCGGAGTAGCCGACGATGGCCGTCTCGCTCTCCGAAGGCGATCTCGACGACGATTTCGACGAGACCCATGACATCAACGTGACGCCGTTCATCGACGTCATCTTGGTGCTGCTGATCATCTTCATGGTGGCCGCGCCGCTCTCGACCGTCGACCTTCCGATCGATCTGCCGTCGTCGACGGCGACGCCGCAGAAGAAGCCGGACAAGCCGACCTACGTCTCGATCAAGCCCGACCTCACGCTGGCGATCGGCGAGAACCCCGTGAAGCGGGTCGACCTGCTGTCCGAGCTGAACAGGGTGATGGCCGATCACGCCGCGGACGACCGAACCGTGTTCCTGCGCGGCGACCGCGCGGCGCCCTATGGCGAGGTCATGGAGGTCCTGGAGCTGCTGCGCAGTGCCGGCTATAAATTCAAGCTGGTGGCGCTGGAGCGCGTGCCGGGCGCGCCGGGTGACGCCGCTGCTACGCCGGCGCCACAACCCTGAGCGGCCGTTCTGAGATGAGTGACCTCGAGACCGGACTTTCGACTTCGCGGGTCGCGTGGTTCGCGGCCGCGATGGTGGCCGTCGCGCTCCATGTCGGCGGCGTCGCGGTGGCGCTGACCACGGCCCATGGCGACGATGACGGCGGCGGGCTCGGCACCGCCGCTGACGTCATCGATGTCGAGCTGGCTGCACCGAAGGTCGAGGAGAACGATCTGCCCAACGGCGTCGATTCCGTCGCGGAGACGGCTTCGGTCGCGACCCCGGAGCAGAAGGCCGAGACCGAGCAGGCGGATCTGCAGAAGGGTGTTCCAACCACCACGGAGGAGGCCGACCAGCGGGTCTCGCCCACCGAGGTCAAGAAGCCGACGGAGGAGGAGAAGGTCGCCGCCGTCGAGACGAACGCCTCCGAGGCGCACGACTCGGCCATCGACAGCTCGCGGAAGACGCTCGATGCGAAGGTGCCCGACGCCGAGCGGGTCAAGGCGCCCGATCCGACCGGCATGGGCAAGGACCGGGATCCGCAGACGACGAACTGGCAGCGCAAGCTCAGCCTGATCGTGAAGAAGAACCAGAAATATCCGGCCGGCAAGACGCAAGGCGGCAGCGTGCGGGTGTCGTTCAAGCTGAACCGCCGCGGCAACGTGATCTCTGTCGACGTGATCCAATCGTCCGGAGATCCGGACTACGACCGCGAGGCCGTGGCGATGGTCCGCCGCTCCGACCCGTTCCCCAAGCCGCCGGCGCAAGTCTCCGACGACGAGATCCCGTTCAACATCGTCGTCAAGTTCCCGGCGACCAAGACCTGACGCCAGGACGAGCGGCCGACCTCTCACGGCCGGCCGCGAGCGTCACTGCCAATACAGCCTGATCCCGACATAGACCACGCAGAGCGCGGCGAAGATCAGCCCGACCGGCAGCTTGCGCGGAGCGGTCGTCCCGCTTTGCGCCGCCTTCGGCTTCGGCGGCAGCTTGCGGAAGGCGGTGACATTGTCGGTCACCGGCTCAGCTGTGACCGGCTTGACTTCGGGTGGGGCGCCGCCGCCGCCCATCTCGGCATAATAGGCCTTGTACATCTCGCGGATGGTGGCCTCGGTCGCCTCGTCCTCCGGCATGTCGCCGAGGCGGGCCTTGTAGCTTGCCAGGAATTCCTGCGCCGCCGGCGGCAGGCCGGAGGCGCCGTTCAGCTTGGCGATCATCTTCCAGGTCGCGAAATCGGCACGGGCGCGGGTGTCGGCGCGGCGTGCGATCATCATGTCGGCGGCTTTGACCAAGAGTGCCTCGGGGCTCGTTCGTTACCATCCCTGACGGGTAGATCTAGGCATTACCCGTCAATAGCAGAAGCAGTTGCTTCAGAGAATCGGTCGTGGCGCGGAGCAGCCCCGACACAAGATCAAGATTGAGACCGAACTGGGAACCCGCCAGCGGCAGGAGGATCAGGCATCCGATCAGAATCAGCATGCCGTACGGCTCGAGCCGGGCCAGCGGCCGCGCCAGCACCGCCGGCAGGACACCGACCGCGACCCGGCCCCCGTCGAGCGGCGGTATCGGGAGCATGTTGAACACGGCGAGCAGAATGTTGAACGAGAAAATATTCCATAGATTGCTCGCCACCCACCGCGCGGCCTCAGGTGGAACCAGCGGAAGGGCGTGGAACGCCAGTCCCGCCGCCAGCGCGAGCGCGATGTTGGTGGCGGGTCCCGCCAGCGCCACCATCACCATGCCGGCGCGGAGCGGCTGCAGATTGCGAAAATCGACCGGCACCGGCTTGGCGTAGCCGAACAGGAACGGCGAGCCGGACAGCAGCAGCATGCCCGGCAGCAGAATCGTGCCGAACGGATCGATGTGCCGGACCGGGTTGAAGCTGACGCGACCGAGTCGCAACGCGGTCTCGTCGCCGAACCGCCACGCGACGAAGGCGTGAGCAGCCTCATGAAAGGTGATGGCGATGATGATCGGCAGGATCCAGACGGAAATGCCGTAGAGCGAGATGTTCAAGGATCGGGTTTCCGGACGCGTTGTGCCCTACATAGGCACGATGGTTCCTTGATGCTACGCGGGATTTTCCGGAAATTGCGGCAGGCCGTCGCTGAGCTGCACCCAATCCATCTTTTCCGAGACCCAGATGTGCTCGGTCGGGGCAAAGGCGTTGCGGTCGTCGAAGCAGGCCAGGGCCACGCCGACCACCGGGCGCGTGGTGCGCCATGAGAACAGCCTGACTCCGCAGCGCGGGCAGAACATGCGGTCGAGCGCGTCGGAGGAGGGGAAGCGCGCGGTTTCGCCGGTGATCGTCAAAGCGTCGTGCGAGAACAGCGCGCGGGCGAAGAACGGCGCGCCCGTCGCCCGCTGGCAGTTGCGGCAATGGCAGACGCGCACATTGATCGGCTCGCCCGTGCATTGGAAGCGCACCGCGCCGCAGAAGCAGCCGCCATGGTGGGTCATCAGGCAAGCTCCATGGATCGGGACATCCGTATCGCCAGCGAGACGAAGGTGGGCCCATCGCCGTCTGCGATGGCACCTTTGCCCACCCCGCCGCAAACTAATAGGTCGCGCGGCCGCCGGAAATGTCGAACACGGCGCCGGTCGAGAACGAACACTCTTCCGAGGCCAGCCAGGACACCAGCGCGGCGAGCTCTTCCACCAGCACGAAGCGGCCTTTTGGGATCTTCGACAGCATGAAGTTGATGTGCGCGTCCGTCATCTGGTCGAAGATCGCGGTCTTCGCCGCCGCCGGCGTCACCGCATTGACCGTGATGTTGTGCTGCGCCAGCTCCTTGCCGAGCGACTTGGTCAGCGCGATCAGGCCGGCTTTTGACGCCGAGTAGTGCGCAGCGTTCGGGTTGCCTTCCTTGCCGGCGATCGAGGCGATGTTGACGATGCGGCCATAGCCCTGCTTCAGCATCACCGGCACGATCGTCTTGGCGCAGATGAAGGGACCGTCGAGATTGATGCGCAGCACCTTGCGCCACTCCTCGAGATCGGTCTCCCACACCGTCTTGTTGATGCCGGCGATGCCGGCATTGTTGACCAGGATGTCGATGCTGCCGAACGCGGCCAGCGTCGCGTCACGCGCGCCTTCGACCGCTTTGGTGTCGGTGACGTCGACCTGCAGCGCCAGCACCTCCGGACCGATCTCCTGCGCGGTCTTCTCCGCCAGCGCGATGTCGTGATCCCAGATCGCGACCTTGGCCCCGGAGGCCTTGAAGCGCTCGGTGACGGCGCGGCCAAAGCCCTGCGCGCCGCCGGTGACGACGGCGCAGCGGTTGGCGAGATCGATGTGGTTCATGAAGAAAGACTCCTCTTTCGACCCTCATGGTGAGGAGCGCGCAGCGCGTCTCGAACCATGAGGCCCCTGACATCCGGGCCTCATCCTTCGAGACGCCGCTGCGCGGCTCCTCAGGATGAGGAGAAGCTACAGTGTCCAGCCGCCGTCGATGGTGTGCGCGACGCCGGTCGTGAACGCGCTCTCGTCGCTGGCGAGATAGACCGCGAGATGGGCGATCTCCTCCGCCGTGCCGAGCCGGCCCATCGGTTGGCGCGAGATGAACATCTCGAGCCCGTTCGGGCCGGCCGAGGCCGCGCGTCCGAGCATCGAGGGCGTTTCGATCGTGCCGGGGCAGATGCAGTTGCAGCGGATTTTCTTGCCGACGAAATCGGCTGCGACCGAGCGCGTCAGCGCCGCCACCGCCGCCTTGGTCGCGCCGTAGACGTAGCGGTTCGGTGCCGCCTTGAACACGCCGGCGGCGGAGGCGATGTTGACGATGGCGCCGCCGCCCTGATCGAGCATGTCAGGCAGGAAGGCGCGGATCGTGCGATGCATCGACTTGACGTTCAGGTCGAACGAGAAATCCCAGTCGTCGTCGGAGCAGTCGAGGATGGTGCCGTTGTGCACGAAGCCGGCAGCGTTGAGCAGGATCTCGACCTTGCCGACGCGATCGGCCATCGCGTTCACGGCCGCGGTGTTGCGCACGTCGAGCGTCGCGACCTCGGCAATGCCTTCGCTCTTCAGCGTGCTCAGGCCGTTCTCATCGATATCGGTGGCGAACACGGTCGCGCCCTGACGCGCGAAAGCGATCGCGCAGGCGCGGCCGATGCCGGCTGCGGCGGCGGTGACAAAGGCGCGCTTGCCCTTGAGGCGGTCGGACATGGGGTCTCCCTTGGGATGCTCGTTGATTCTTTCGTCATTGCGAGCGCAGCGAAGCAATCCAGGGCTGCGCGCGCGGCTCTGGATTGCTTCGTCGCTTCGCTCCTCGCAATGACGGTGGCCGGCTTTGCGCGGCGTGTCTAGTGATTATGCCTTGCCACGCCGACAGTGCCAGCGATGTTGTGATAGCGCGTGGCAAGCTCCATGCAGGCGCCGGTGGCCTGCTGGCCGACGGTGTTGCGATAGAGCTCCTGCCACGGCGTCTGGTTGGCGGGGTGTGGGAAGCCGCCCTTGGCCTTCAGCTCGGCGCGCCGCGTCGCAAGCTCCTCGTCCGAGATCAGGATGTTGGCCGAGCCCTTGTTGAGGTCGATGCGCACGCGATCGCCGGTCTTGAGGATTGCGAGCCCGCCATCGGCGGCGGCCTCTGGCGACGCGTTGAGAATTGACGGTGAGCCCGAGGTGCCGGATTGCCGGCCGTCGCCGATGCAGGGCAAGGACAGGATGCCGCGTTTGATCAGCGCTGCCGGCGGCTGCATGTTCACCACTTCGGCGCCGCCGGGATAGCCGATCGGGCCGGCGCCGCGGATGAACAGCACGCAGTGCTCGTCGATCTCGAGCGATGCATCGTCGATGCGGTCGTGATAGTCCTCCGGACCCTCGAACACGATGGCGCGGCCCTCGAAGGCGTTCGGGTCCTTCGGATTGACGAGATAGCGGTCGCGGAACTCCTTGGAGATCACGCTGGTCTTCATGATCGCGGAATCGAACAGGTTGCCGCGCAGCACCAGGAAGCCGGCATCCTTCACCAGCGGCTTGTCGTAGGACCAGATCACGTCGTTGTCCGGCTTGGCGGCGTCGCGGCAATTGTCGCCCATGCTGCGGCCGTTGACGGTCACAGCATCCTCGTGGATGCGCTTGTGCCGCATCAACTCGCCGATCACGGCCGGCACGCCGCCCGCGCGATGGAATTCCTCGCCGAGATAGAAGCCGGCCGGTTGCATGTTGACGAGCAGCGGCACGTCGTGGCCGACCTTCTGCCAGTCGTCGATGTCGAGCTCGACGCCGACATGGCGCGCCAGCGCGTTGATGTGGATCGGCGCGTTGGTCGAGCCGCCGATCGCGGAGTTGGCGACGATGCAGTTCTCGAATGCCTTGCGCGTCAGGATGTCCGACGGCTTCAGGTCTTCCCACACCATGTCGACGATGCGCGTTCCGGTCTCGTAGGCGATCTGGCCGCGCTCGCGATACGGAGCTGGAATCGCGGCGCAGCCGGGCAGGGACATGCCGAGCGCCTCGGCCAGCGCATTCATCGTCGAGGCCGTGCCCATGGTGTTGCAATGGCCGACCGACGGCGCCGAGGAGGCGACGATCTCCATGAACTCCTCATAGCCGATCTCGCCGGCGGCGAGCCGTTCGCGCGACTTCCACACCACGGTCCCGGAGCCGGTGCGCTGGCCCTCGTGCCAGCCGTTCAGCATCGGGCCGCCCGACAGCACGATGGCGGGGATGTTCACGGTCGCCGCGGCCATCAGGCAGGCCGGCGTCGTCTTGTCGCAGCCGGTGGTCAGCACCACGCCGTCGAGCGGATAGCCGAAAAGGATTTCGACCAGGCCGAGATAAGCGAGGTTGCGGTCGAGCGCGGCCGTCGGGCGCTTGCCGGTCTCCTGGATCGGATGGGTCGGAAATTCCATCGCGATGCCGCCAGCGGCGCGGATGCCCTCGCGGACGCGGTGCGCCAGCTCGATGTGGTGGCGGTTGCAGGGCGAGAGATCGTTGCCGGTCTGGGCAATGCCGATGATCGGCTTGCCCGACTGCAGCTCAGCCCGGGTCAGGCCGTAATTCAGGTAGCGCTCGAGATAGAGCGCGGTCATGCCCGGATTGTGCGGATCGTTGAACCACGCCTGCGAGCGCAGCTTGCGGCTCTTGTCAGCGCCGTTGCCGGCATGCCCGTTCGAGTTCGTCATGTGTTTTCTCCCGCAGTGCAAACGTGGCGAGGCCGGTCCGTCGTCTGTGCGCCATCGGCCCGCTGTCGAGGATCGCCTACGTCTTTCGTTCAAGTCGTTGTTGGTTCGAGTGGTTCTAGTGCATGGTTTTTGGTTGCGCTACCATTTTGTTCCGGCAGCGCGCCCCGACGCAGGCTGCGGATTTGCGGTGCCGCGCTGCAAGGTCGAGCTCTGCCGTTCGATCACCTCGAAGCCGAGATCGACGACACGCTGCGCCACGGGACGGCCTTCCACGGCGTCCATGATCATCGTCGCCGCACGCCGACCCATCTCGTAGCGATTGGTGCGCACGCTGGTGAGCGTCGGAACCGCCGCGGCCATGAATTCCATGTCATTGAAGCCGACGATCGCGATCTGCTCGGGCACCGCGATGTGCCGGCGCTGGCATTCGAACAGCACGCCGAGCGCGAGATCGTCATTGGCGCAGAACACCGCATCGAGATCCGGCGCCTTCATCAGCAGATCGGAGAACAGGCTGCCGCCCATCGTGGTCGAGGTCGGAACAGGCGCCGTGACGATGAGACGCGGGTCGAACAAACCGGCCTCCTTCATCGCGTTCTGATAGCCCTGCAGCCTGCGCTGCACCCTTGGGTCCATGCGGGCGCCGATGAAGCCGATGCGGCGGCAGCCCTGCGCGAGAAGGTGTGAAATGGCTGCAAAACAGGCATCGACGTGCGAAAATCCGATCATCATGTCGATCGGCTCGGCGCCGAGCTCCATGATCTGCACGACGGGACAGTCCGCCGCCTGGATGATCAACCGGCTCTCCGCCGTCTGGTCGAGACCGGTCACGATCAGGCCGGCCGGCTTCTGCATCAGGAACAACCGCAGCAGGCGCTCCTCCTGCAACACGCTGTAGCGGGTGTTGGCGAGCTGGATGCTGTAGCGGCTGCCTTCGAACGCATCATAGATGCCGCGCAGCACGTCGGAGAACACGTTGTTGGTGAGGGACGGTATCAGCACGCCGATCACTTCGGTGCGCTGCGATGCGAGCGCGCGCGCGGCGAGGTTCGGCACGTAGCCGAGCTCCTTGGCGGCGCTCTCGATCCGCGTGCGGCGGGCGGCCGAGACCGTGGCGGGATTACGGAAGAAGCGTGACACCGTGATCGGGCTGACGCCCGCCAGTGCCGCAACTTCGGTCAGCCGGACTTTGCCCGGCTCGATGCGTTTCCGTCCCATGCCTCGCTCATAGCATAGGCGGTCTGGTACACAAGCGATATTGACAGCGCTATCACGCGGTTGCTAAGCGAGACATTGCGGAAGCGAACTGAACTGCGGACAATGCCAGCCGAGCTGGCCCTGTTTCGGAGCCAGTCGGAGCGACCGGAGCCAACAACAAGACCACCAAGCACAAGACTGCACGACCAGGACTACAAAACGACAAACGGCCTGATCAAACGGCCGAGAACAACGGTCAGAATGCCGCCGGCAAGCAGCTAATGCTGTCGGTCTTTGAGGAGGAAATTGATGTCGTCGGTGCAAATTCGCGACGTGCGCAAATCATTCGGCGGATTCGAGGTGCTGCACGGCGTGACGATTCCGATCGAGGATGGCGAGTTCGTCGTGCTGGTCGGGCCGTCCGGCTGCGGCAAGTCGACGCTGCTGCGCATGCTCGCAGGGCTCGAGAACATCACCTCCGGAACCATCTCGATCGGCGAACGCGTCGTCAACAACGTGCAGCCGAAAGAGCGCGACATCGCGATGGTGTTCCAGAACTACGCGCTCTATCCGCACATGACCGTCGCCGACAACATGGGCTTCTCGCTCAAGCTGCGCGGCGCACGGCCCGAGGACATCAAGAAGGGCGTCGCGCGCGCCGCCGAGATCCTGGCGCTGACGCCGCTGCTCGACCGCTATCCGCGCCAGCTCTCCGGTGGCCAGCGCCAGCGCGTCGCGATGGGCCGCGCCATCGTGCGCGATCCGCAGGTGTTCCTGTTCGACGAGCCGTTGTCGAATCTCGACGCCAAGCTGCGCGTCGCGATGCGCACCGAGATCAAGGAGCTGCATCAGCGGCTCAAGACCACCACCGTTTACGTCACTCACGACCAGATCGAGGCCATGACGATGGCCGACAAGATCGTCGTCATGCATGACGGCATCGTCGAGCAGATGGGCTCGCCGCTCGATCTCTACGACAAGCCGGACAACCAGTTCGTCGCCGGCTTCATCGGCTCGCCGGCGATGAACTTCCTCAACGGCCACCTCAAGTCGAACGGCTCGGTCTATGTCGAGACCGACAACGGCGCCAAGCTGCCGCTGCTGACCGCGCCGGCCGCCTCCGACGGTCGCCCCGTGGTCTACGGCGTGCGGCCCGAGCATCTGGAGCTTGCCGATGACGGCATCGAGGCCGAGGTCGTCGTCGTCGAGCCGACCGGCTCGGAGACGCAGATCGTCGCCCGCATCGGCACCCAGGACATCATCGCGGTCTTCCGCGACCGCCACGAGGTCAATCCCGGGGAGAAGATCCATTTGCGCCCGCGCGCGTCGGCGGCGCATCTGTTCGACAAGGACAGCGGCCGGAGACTCTGATCCGGGCGCTCGAGGCGCAGAACTGACAACAAACAAAACAAGCAAATACTCAACGGGAGAAAACTTCAGATGACTCATTTCCCCACCGATCGCCGGTCCCTGCTCAAGGGTGGCGCGACCTTGCTGGCGGCCGCGGCGACGATGTCGGCCGACGAACTGCTCGGCTATGCCAAAGCCTGGGCGCAGACCTCGCCGTGGAAGCCGGAAGCCGGTGCCAAGATCAATCTTCTGCGCTGGAAGCGCTTCGTCGAGGCCGAGGACGTGGCCTTCATGAAGATCGTCGATGCGTTCCAGAAGGCCAACAACGTCACCATCAACGTCTCCAACGAATCCTACGACGACATCCAGCCGAAGGCCTCGGTCGCCGCCAACACCGGTCAGGGCCTCGACATGGTGTGGGGCCTCTACACCTTGCCGTTCCTGTTCTCCAACAAGGTCACCGATGTCAGCGACGTGGCCGACTATCTCGGCAAGAAGTGCGGCGGCTGGACCGACTCGGGCAAGGCCTACGGCATGCTCGACGGCAAGTGGATCGGCATCCCGGTGGCGGCCACCGGCGGCCTCGTCAACTACCGCATCTCGGCGATGGAGAAGGCCGGCCACAAGGAGTTTCCGAAGGATCTCGCGGGCTTCGCCGACCTTGTTAAGGGCATGAACAAGAACGGCACGCCGGGCGGCATGGCGCTCGGCCACGCCTCGGGCGACGCCAACGGCTGGCTGCACTGGGCGCTGTGGGCGCATGGCGGCAACCTGATCGACAAGGACAACAAGGTCGTCATCAACTCGCCGGAGACCGCCAAGGCGCTCGAATACGTCAAGGGCCTGTACGACAATTTCGTGCCGGGCACCGCGTCGTGGAACGACTCGTCCAACAACAAGGCGTTCGTGGCCGGACAGCTCTATCTGACGGTGAACGGCATCTCGATCTACGTCGCGGCGAAGAAGGACAATCCGGAAGTCGCGAAGGACATGAACCACGCGCATCTGCCGGCGGGCCTCGACGGCAAGACCCGCGAGCTGCATCTCGGCTTCCCGATCCTGATCTACAACTTCACCAAGTTCCCGCAGACCTGCAAGGCGTTCACGGCCTTCCTGCTGGAGCCGGAGCAGTTCAACCCGTGGATCGAGGCGGCGCAGGGCTACCTGTCGCATTTCCTCAAGGCCTACGACGCCAACCCGATCTGGACCGCCGATCCGAAGAACACGCCGTATCGCGACGTCGCGGCGACGGCTGTCACGCCGGCCGGCGTCGGCAAGCTCGGCGAGGCGGCAGCCGCCGCGATCGCCGACTTCGTCGTGGTCGACATGTTCGCGAATTACTGCACGGGCCGCGAGGACGTGAAGACGGCGATGGCGAGCGCCGAGCGCTCCGCCAAGCGCATCTTCCGCTGAGGTGATGACTGCGTAGGGTGGGCAAGGGCGCAACCCGCCGTGCTCGCCGTCATTGCGAGCGAAGCGAAGCAATCCAGGGCAGTGCGCTCGACTCTGGATTGCTTCGTCACGGAGCCTGCCCACGGGCTCGCCGACGGCGAGACCCGGGGGGCTTCTCGCAATGGCGGACCAGAACCATCCGTCCCGAACGCCGGTGGGCATGCTGCGGTTTGCCCATCCCAAGGTTCGAAGGGAGCTGCTCGATACGATGAGTACCATTCAGACTTCGCTGCCACGTGGCGCGGCCGTGACCGGCGAGCCCTCCGCGTGGGAACGCATCAAGACCAACCGCAACTTCGTCGCGCTCTGGTTCATGCTGCCGGCGGCAGCATTCCTGATCCTGTTCCTGGCCTATCCGCTGGGCCTCGGCGTCTGGATGAGCTTCACCGACGAGAAGATCGGCCGCGCCGGCGTCTTCGTCGGGCTGGAGAACTACGAGTGGCTGTGGGATGACGCGATCTTCTGGCTCGCGGTGTTCAACACGCTGCTCTACACGATCGTCGCAAGCGCCATCAAATTCGCGATCGGCCTCTATCTGGCGCTGCTGTTGAACCGGCGGATGCCGTTCAAGGCCATGGTCCGTGCGATCGTGCTGGTGCCTTTCATCGTTCCGACGGTGCTGTCGGCGATCGCGTTCTGGTGGATCTACGATTCCCAGTTCTCCATCATCTCCTGGTCGCTGATCAAGCTCGGCCTCATCAGCCAGAACATCAACTTCCTGGGCGACACCAACTGGGCACGCGCCTCCGTGATCATCGCCAACATCTGGCGCGGCGTACCGTTCGTCGCGATCACGCTGCTGGCCGGCCTGCAGACCGTCTCGCCCTCCCTGTATGAGGCCGCCACGCTCGACGGTGCCACCAGCTGGCAGCGCTTCCGCTTCATCACCTATCCGTTGCTGACCCCGATCATCGCGGTGGTGATGACGTTCTCGGTACTGTTCACCTTCACCGATTTCCAGCTGATCTGGGCGCTGACCCGCGGCGGTCCCGTCAATGCCACCCACCTGATGGCGACCTTGAGCTATCAGCGCGGCATCATCTCCGGCCGCCTCGGCGAGGGTGCAGCGATCGCCACCGCCATGATCCCGTTCCTGCTCGCGGCGATCGCGATCTCCTGGTTCGGCATGCAACGGCGCAAATGGCAGCAAGGATCCGACCAATGACCGAGACTGCTGCGCTGCAATCCAAGACGCAATCCAACGCCACGACGACGGCGGCCGCGCTCGCGGCCGACGACGACAGCGAGGGCATGAGCTATCTCGAGTCGCTGCCGCGACGGCTGATCACGCTGTATCTGCCGCTCGGCATCATTCTCCTGGTGCTGCTGTTCCCGTTCTACTGGATGGGGCTGACGTCGATCAAACCGGACGAGCAGCTGATCGACATGGAGAAGTACAACCCGTTCTGGGTGGTGCATCCGACCTTCAAGCACATCTCGAAGCTGCTGTTCGAGACGCAGTATCCGCGCTGGCTGTGGAACACGATGTATGTCGCGGTCGGCGCCACCACGCTGTCGATCTTCGCATCCGTGCTCGCGGCCTATGCGATCGTGCGGCTGCGCTTCAAGGGCGCCGACACGGTGGGCGTGCTGATCTTCTTCGCCTATCTGGTGCCGCCGTCGATCCTGTTCATCCCGCTGGCCTCGGTGATCCAGGCCTACGGGCTGTTCGACTCGCCGCTGTCGCTGATCCTGGTCTATCCGACCTTGCTCATCCCGTTCTCGACCTGGCTGCTGATGGGCTACTTCAAGACGATCCCCTTCGAGCTCGAGGAATGCGCCCTGATCGACGGCGCCAGCCGCTGGCAGATCCTGGTCAAGATCGTAGTGCCGCTCGCCGTGCCCGGCCTGATCTCGGCCTTCATCTTCTCGTTCACCTTGTGCTGGAACGAGTTCATCTACGCGCTGACCTTCCTGCAGTCGACGCCGAACAAGACCGTGCCGGTCGCCATCGTCAACGAGTTCGTCGACGGTGACATCTACAAATGGGGATCGCTGATGGCCGGCGCCCTGGTCGGCTCGCTGCCGCTGGTCATCCTTTACGCCTTCTTCGTCGAGCATTATGTGTCGGCCATGACCGGCGCGGTGAAGGAGTAGGGCGCTCGCACAGCACTTCAATCTCACCGCACGGGCGGTGCACCCTCTCCCCTTGTGGGAGAGGGTGGTGACGCGCGAAGCGCGCCGCCGGGTGAGGGGTCTCTCTCCGCGATGGCGGAGTTTGTGGGACCAAACCCCTCACCCAAGCGAGCGTGCGGCACTGGCAGTGTAGCCCTCTCCCACAAGGGGAGAGGGCGCAGTCATGAGCACCGCTTTGCGTCGATGATCGTCGTCGCGCTTGGTGAAACAACAAGAAACAAGGAGCATCCCCTTGCATATTCTCGTTCTCGGCGCCGCCGGCATGGTCGGACGCAAGCTGGTCGAGCGTCTGGTCCGCGACGGCCGCCTCGGCCAGGCGGCCATCACCCGTATGACCTTGCAGGACATCGTCGCGCCGGCGAAGCCCGACACGCCCATCGCGGTCGAGACCATCGCCGGCGACTTTGCCGTGCCGGGCTTCGCCGAGAAGCTGGTCGCCGCGCGTCCCGACGTGATCTTCCATCTCGCCGCGATCGTTTCCGGCGAGGCCGAGCTCGATTTCGACAAGGGCTACCGCATCAATCTCGACGGCACGCGGATGCTGTTCGACGCGGTCAGGCTGATCGGCGACGGTTACAAGCCGCGCCTGGTCTTCACCTCGTCGATCGCGGTGTTCGGCGCGCCGTTCCCCGACGCCATCGGCGACGAGTTCGTCAATGCGCCGCTGCTCAGCTACGGCACCCAGAAGGCGATCGGCGAGCTCCTGCTGGCCGACTACAGCCGCCGCGGCTTCTTCGACGGCGTCGGCATTCGCCTGCCGACCATCTGCATCCGCCCCGGCGCGCCGAACAAGGCCGCCTCGGGCTTCTTCTCCAACATCCTGCGCGAGCCGCTCGCCGGCAAGGAGGCCGTGCTGCCGGTGTCCGAGGACGTCCAGCATTGGCATGCCACGCCGCGTTCGGCGGTCGGCTTCCTGCTGCATGCCGCGACGATGAATACGGCCAAGATCGGGCCGCGCCGGAACCTCACCATGCCCGGCCTGACGGCCACCGTCGGCGAGCAGATTGCCGCGCTCCGGCGCGTCGCCGGCGACAACGTCGCGGCCCGCATCAGGCGGGAGCCGGATCCGTTCATCATCGGCATCGTCGCCGGCTGGCCGCGGACTTTCGAGGCCAAGCGGGCCCGCGAGCTCGGCTTCACCACCGAGGAAAAGACGTTCGACGACATCATCCGGATTCACATCGAGGACGAGCTCGGTGGTAAGTTCGTGGCCTGAGAACGCCACCAGCCTCTGGACTCCAATGGCGCAAAGCGCCATTTGAGCAGGGAGACATTCGGGAGAGAAATCATGACCGCCAGCATCGTCGGATGGGCGCATACGCCGTTCGGAAAGTTCGACGCCGAGACCGTCGAGAGCCTCGTCGTCAAGGTCGCCAATGAGGCGATCGCCGATGCCGGCATTTCGGCAGGCGACGTCGACGAGATCGTGCTCGGCCATTTCAACGCCGGCTTCTCACCGCAGGACTTCACCGCCTCGCTGGTGCTGCAGGCCGATCCTGCGCTGCGCTTCAAGCCCGCGACGCGGGTCGAGAACGCCTGCGCGACCGGCTCGGCCGCCGTGCACCAGGGCATCCGCGCCATCGCCGCCGGTGCCGCCAAGATCGTGCTCGTCGTCGGCGTCGAGCAGATGACGCGCACGCCGGGGCCTGAGATCGGCAAGAACCTGCTCAAGGCTTCCTATCTTCCGGAGGACGGCGACACCGTCGGCGGCTTCGCCGGCGTGTTCGGCAAGATCGCGCAGGGCTACTTCCAGAAATATGGCGACCAGTCCGACGCGCTGGCGCTGATCGCGGCCAAGAACCACAAGAACGGCGTCGCCAATCCCTATGCGCAGATGCGCAAGGATTTCGGCTTCGAGTTCTGCCGCTCCGAGAGCGACAAGAACCCCTATGTCGCCGGCCCCCTGAAGCGCACCGACTGCTCGCTGGTCTCCGACGGCGCCGCCGCTTTGGTGCTGACCGACAGCGAGACGGCAAAATCGTTCGCCAAGGCGGTGAACGTGCGCGCCACGGCGCATGCGCAGGATTTCCTGCCGATGTCCAAGCGCGACATCCTCGCCTTCGAGGGCTGCACCGTGGCCTGGCAGCGCGCGCTGGAGAAAGCCGGCGTCACGCTGTCGGATCTCTCCTTCGTCGAAACCCATGACTGCTTCACGGTCGCCGAGCTGATCGAGTACGAGGCGATGGGCCTGACCCCGAAGGGGCAGGGCGCCCGCGCCATCAAGGAGGGCTGGACGCTCAAGGACGGCAAGCTGCCGGTCAATCCGTCCGGCGGCCTCAAGGCCAAGGGTCACCCGATCGGCGCCACCGGCGTCTCCATGCACGTCATGACGGCGATGCAGCTCACCGGCACCGCGCCCGAAGGCATGCAGCTCCCCAACGCCAAGCTCGGCGGCATCTTCAACATGGGCGGCGCCGCGGTGGCCAACTACGTGTCGATTCTGGAGCCGACGAAGTAGGCTGCGTTTCAAGAGGGGCCATCCACCGTCATTGCGAGCGCAGCGACGCAATCCAGGGCCGCGCGCGGGACTCTGGATTGCTTCGTCGCTTCGCTCCTCGCAATGACGGTGACCCAGGGGGGGCTTCAAGGCAGGGTAATCTGGTCGTCAGCCTCCTCAGTGATCTGTCATGATCATCCAAACCGACCGCCTTATCTTGCGCAAATCGTGCGACGATGATCGCGCGCCGTTTGCGGCGATGTCGGCGGATACCGCGGTGATGCGATACTTGCGCGCGCTGCCGACGCGGCAGGCCTGCGATCAGTGGATCGATTTTCAGATCAAGCATTGGGCCGAGCACGGCTTCGGCTTCTGGGTGGTCGAAGACCGCGCCACCGGCAGCTTCCTCGGAGCAACCGGCTTATTTCGCGTGTTCTTCGATGCGCCGTTCACGCCGGCGGTCGAGATCGGTTGGCGGCTCGCGCGCGCGGCCTGGGGGCGGGGGATCGCGACGGAAGCCGCGCGCGCATCGCTCGCCTTCGGCTTCGATCGGCTCGGTCTTGATGAGATTATCGCCTACGCCGCGCCGGCCAACGAAGCCTCGCAGAACGTCATGCGCAAGCTCGGCATGATCAGGGACGAGGCCTCCGATTTCGATCATCCGCGCGTCGAGGCGGACAGCCCGTTGCGCCGGCAAGTGATGTACCGGCTCCCGCGCGCCCTGTGGGAAGGCGCCTCGCGCTGATCTCTCCTCCTCGTCGTTCCGGGGCTCGCGCAGCGCGCGCTCCGGAATGACGGAGAGAGTGTGCGTCGTGCGCAGTCATCGGGGCTACGGCTTCCAGATCTTCTCCTCGCTGAACCCCAGCTCGGCGAAATCCTTCGCGCGCAGGCCGGCGTCATCGGCCGGAAAGAACTCATCCAGCTGAGGCGGCTTCACCGACGTCGCCGACAGCATCGCATGCGCCTGGCCGCGGTGATGGATGTCGTGCTGGAACAGATGCAGCAGCAGCCGGTCGCAGCGCTCGTTCTGCACCCGGCTCTCGCGGTTGATGCGGACGGTGTCGTCGAGCCGGGCCGGCGTCAGCGCCTCGCAGAATGCGATCAGCCGGCGGTCCATTGCGCCCTGCGCCTTGACGAGATCGGAGAGACGCGGGAACGGCACCTGGTTCTGCCACGCCATCGGGCCGAGCCAGCCGCCTTCCAGCGCGTCGACGTAGAACAGGTCGATGATGTAGATGTGGTTCAGCGTCTTCTGCAGGCTCGGGAAGAAGCCGGTGCGCTCGGCGGCGAAGTCCTCGGCGCTGAGCTGGCCGCAGGAGGTCAGCAGCCGGTGATTGGCCCAGGCGTTGTTATAGGCGAAGGCGCGAAACGTCTGAACAAGATCGGCGGGCATTGGGACAGGGCACCCCGTGATGGCTCGCTTCACATCATACGGAACTGATGACGCCATTCACCACCGATTTCCGCAGCCGTCCGTGCACCATCCCCATGCGCATTTGCGGAACTCTGCCACAATTGGTCGCGGTGCATCGCTGCGCCTCCTGTGCAACAAGTTGAGATGCCGCACGACACACCCCTCATCGCGACCATCGTCGCCGGCCTTGGACTGGCCTTCGTCTTCGGAGCGCTCGCGCAGCGGTTCCGGTTCCCGCCGCTGGTCGGCTACCTCCTCGCCGGCGTCGCCGTCGGTCCGTTCACGCCCGGCTTCGTCGCCGACCAGGCGCTGGCGACCGAGCTCGCCGAGCTCGGCATCATTCTCCTGATGTTCGGCGTCGGCCTGCATTTCTCGCTCAAGGACCTGATGTCGGTGCGCGCCATCGCCGTGCCCGGCGCGATCGTGCAGATCACGGTGGCGACCCTGATGGGCATGGCCTTGAGCTGGGCGATGGGCTGGTCGATCGGCGGGGGCCTCGTGTTCGGTCTCGCGCTCTCGGTCGCCAGCACCGTGGTGCTGCTGCGCGCGATGCAGGAGCGCCGGCTGATGGACACCGAGCGCGGCCGCATCGCGGTCGGCTGGCTCATCGTCGAGGATCTCGCGATGGTGCTGGCGCTGGTGCTGATCCCGGCCTTTGCCAGCCTGCAGAACGGCAATGGCGACGTCGCCGCCGCCGATCCGCTCGCCGCCCGCTTCGGGCTCGGGCTGACCGGCGTGCTGCTGCTGACCTTCGTCAAGATCGGCGTGTTCATGGCGGTGATGCTGCTGGTCGGCCGCCGCCTGATCCCGTGGATCCTGCACTACATCGCCCACACCGGCTCGCGCGAGCTGTTTCGCCTGGCGGTGCTCGCCATCGCGCTCGGCGTCGCCTTCGGCTCGACAAAGCTGTTCGGCGTGTCGCTCGCGCTCGGCGCCTTCTTCGCCGGCATGATGCTCGGCGAGTCCCCGCTGAGCCAGCGCGCCGCGCAGGAATCGCTGCCGCTGCGCGATGCCTTCGCGGTGCTGTTCTTCGTCTCCGCCGGCATGCTGTTCGATCCGGGAAGCGTGATCCGCGAGCCCTGGCCGCTGCTCGCGACCTTGTTCATCATCCTGTTCGGCAAGTCGGTTGCCGCGTTCCTGATCGTGATCGCTTTCCGCCGTCCGGCTTCGACCGCGCTGACGATCTCCGCGAGCCTTGCGCAGATCGGCGAATTCTCCTTCATCCTCGCCGAGATCGGCGGCGCCTCGAATCTCTTGCCGAAAGCCGGGCGCGACCTGATCCTGGCCGGCGCCATCATCTCGATCATGCTCAATCCGCTGATGTTCGCCGCGCTCGATTGGCTGATGCCGCGGCTGGAGCGCCGCCGGGCCGATGCCTCGACGCCTTCAGCAACACCGCCGGCCGAGATCCCGGTGACGCAACTGACCGAGCACACGATCATCGTCGGCTATGGCCGCGTCGGACGCCTCGTCGGCGAGGCGCTGCAGCAGCGCGGGCATCCGTTCCTTGCGGTGGAAACGTCGGAGGACATCCTGAAGCAGCTGAAGAGCGCGGGTGTCGAGACCATCACCGGAAACGCCGCGCGCAGCAACGTGCTGCGGGCGACGAATCTGGCCGGCGCGCATGCGCTCGTCATTGCCATTCCCGAGGCGTTCGAGGCCGGACAGATCGTCGAGCAGGCCCGCGCCGCCAATCCGGCGCTGCACATCGTGGCGCGCGCCCATTCCGATGCCGAGGTCGAGCATCTCAGATCCCTCGGCGCCGATATGGTGATCATGGGCGAGCGCGAGATCGCGCGCGGCATGATCGAGGAGCTGGATACGCGGCCGCCTGATCCAGCGCCGGAGCTGGCGCCGCAGCGAGCGGAGAGTATCCCGATTTGAGCTGATCACGCCGGCGGGCGATGTCGCTACAAGTCTTCGGGACGCGGCTTTGCCAACAATGCCTTTTCCGCCGCGGCAACCTCACTCTCAGTGTCATTCCGGGGCAATCGTCAAGGCGCTTGCGCGTTGACGATTGAACCCGGAATCCCGAGCTGGTTTGCACGAGATGCAAGACAAGATCGAGATTCCGGGTTCAAGGCCTGCAGCCTTGCCCGGAATGACGGTGGCTGTGGTTGCGCCGAGCGGCGAATTTTGCCTGCGCGATCAAGCTGATTTGGCGTGTCCAGTCCCTGAGCGAAAAATATAGTTGTTTCGCTTTTCCAGAAAGTATGGTTCACTCCCGCCATCCTGCTTCGCCACGAGGGGCGCTTCGCGATCGTCACGAACGTTGAGGCAGGGATGCGGTGGCCGCGACGTGTCGCAGCGCAGCTTGGCTCGCGTGGACGAACGGCAGGTTGCGGACGTGAAGTCGCGTGGTCCCGGCATCCCGACGCTGATGCCAAGCCTGCGGGTGATGATGAGCCCAAGGGCGACGGTGGCCAAAAGCCGGTGCACCGAGGAGAGCGCGAAATAAGCGTGAAGACCATCGCGCAGGGAGGGCCGGGTTGATCCGGCTGAACCTGTGGTTCTCTCCCCGTGCTTTCTTTCGCACGGGGGCCACGGGTGCCAGTCGGCACCCGGCCTTCCCTGCGCCCTCTTTTTCAAGAGAGGGCCACATCGATCAGCAGAGCTCGGACAAATCCTGTCGCGAGGCCGGTGATGCTTGCCCGCCTGTTGAAAGCGAACCTTGGCTCACTCCGGCATCATCTCGCCGGAGCCGCCGAACTCGGCCGGAAAATCCTTCAGCTTCGGCAGGCCGTCCTTGATGGGCAGCACGCTCTCCGCGTAGTTCACGTGGACGCCGGGCGTGAACTTCAAGGTCGGAATGGTCGCGGCATAGACGTCGATCATGCCGAGCGGCGGATGGTCGGTCATCAGATGACCGCCGCACTTGGTGCAGTACTTGCGGTGGCTCATGTCGGTCTTGTGATAGGTGCCGATCGCCTCCGCGCCCTTGGTGACCCGCACGTTCGAAGGCTTCCACAAGGTGAAGGCGTTGACGGGGCCGGCCGACCAGGAGCGGCAGGACGAGCAGTGGCAATAACCCATCGCCTCCGGCTCGCCATCGGCCTCGAGCTCGACCGTGCCGCAGAAGCATTTGCCCTGATACAGCGTCATGACAGCGTTCTCCCTCAATCGTCTTTTTGGATGTTGGACTGCCATGCTGACACAGCTGCCCGGCGAAAGGGAATCGCAGAATGCAGGTGTTGGCACGGAACATCTGGTGCGATGCAACGGCGGGCGTCCGGCAGTGATCCGCGCGGCGGAATGTTGCGACGGCGCAATCCCACGCATGGCCCCATACGCGCGCGCCCGCTTGCCCCGGAACCGGGTGTGCCGTTAGCTCTGTCCATAACGACGAACGAGGGAGCTGACGCCGCGATGGGACCGCTTGCCGGCATCAAGGTCATCGACATGACCACCGTGCTGATGGGGCCGTATGCCGCCCAGACGCTCGGCGACTACGGCGCCGACGTGATCAAGGTGGAATCACCCGACGGCGACGTCACCCGCAAGATCGGCCCCTGGCGTCATCCCGGCATGGGGCCGGTGACCCTCAACACCAACCGCGGCAAGCGCGTGATCTGCCTCGACCTCAAGAAGCCGGCGGGACGGGAAGCCGTGCTGCGCATGGTCAAGGATGCCGACGTCCTGCTCTACAACATCCGTCCGCAGGCGATGGCACGGCTGAACCTCGGCTACGAGGTGGTCGCCGCGCTGAATCCACGGCTGGTCTATGCCGGCGTGTTCGGCTTCGGCCAGAACGGACCTTATGCGGCCAAGCCGGCCTATGACGACCTGATCCAGGGCGGGGCGGCGCTGTCTCACCTGATGGCCGTCGCCGGCGACGGCACGCCGCGCTATGTGCCGAATGCCCTGGTCGACCGCATCGTCGGCCTGACGGCGGTCGGCGCAATCTGCGCCAGCCTTGTGCATCGCGACCGCACCGGCCGCGGCCAGCGCCTGGACGTGCCGATGTTCGAGACCATGTCGGCCTTCATCATGGGCGATCACATGGGCGGTCTCACCTATGAGCCGCCGCTGGACCGCGGCGGCTACGCCCGGCATCTGTCGCAGGACCGCCGGCCCTACAAGACCGCCGACGGCCACATCTGCGTGATCGTCTACAACGACAAGCAATGGGACGCGTTCTTCGAAGCATCCGGCCGCACCGACCTCCGCGCCGATGACCGCTTCAACAGCTTTGCCCGTCGCGCCGCCAACATCGACATCGTCTATGCCGAGCTCGCGCGCATCTTCGAGACGCGCAGCACTGCGGAATGGACTGTATTGCTGGATAAGGCCGACATTCCGGTCATGCCGATGCACGATCTCGAAAGCCTGCTGCACGATCCGCATCTCGTCGCGACGGATTTCTTTCCCATCGTCCAGCATCCGACCGAAGGCCCGATCCGCAGCACCCGCGTGTCGGCGACCTGGTCCGAGACCAAGGCCGAGCCGCAGCATCTGGCGGGGCGGCCGAACGAGCATGGTGAGGCCATTCTGCGCGAGCTCGGCTTCTCGCAGGACGAGATCGCAGCGATGATCCGCGACGGCGCGACGATGCCGCCGCCAGCCATGGAGTGAGCGCATGGATTTCGCACTCTCCGCCAACCAGGAATCGATCCGCGATGCGGTGGCGAAAATCTGCGCGCGCTTCGACGACACCTATTGGCTGAAGAAGGACAAGGAGGGCGGCTTTCCCGCCGACTTCCACAAGGCGCTGGCCGAGGCCGGCTGGCTCGGCATCTGCATCCCCGAAGAGTATGGGGGCTCCGGTCTCGGCATCCTCGATGCCGCGATCATGATGCGGACCATCGCGGAATCGGGCGCCGGCATGTCCGGTGCCTCGGCGATCCACATGAATGTGTTCGGGCTCAATCCGGTCGTCGTGTTCGGGACCAAAGAGCAGTGCGCGCGGATGCTGCCGCGCATCGTCGATGGCAGCGAGAAGGCGTGCTTCGCCGTGACCGAGCCGAACACCGGCCTCAACACCACACAGCTCAAGACGCGCGCCGTGCGCAAGGGCGACCGCTACATCGTCAACGGCCAGAAGGTGTGGATCTCGACCGCGCAGGTCGCCGAGAAGATCCTGCTGCTGGCGCGGACCACGCCGCTCGAGGAGGTGCAGCGCCCGACCCATGGGCTCAGCCTGTTCTACACCGATTTCGATCGCGGCCGCATCAAGGTGCACGAGATCGAGAAGATGGGCCGCAAGCCGGTCGACTCCAACGAGCTGTTCTTCGAGGATTTTGAAATTCCAGTCGAGGATAGGCTGGGCGAGGAGGGCCGGGGCTTCGACTACATCCTGCACGGCATGAACCCGGAGCGAATCCTGATCGCGGCCGAAGCCGTCGGCCTCGGCCAGCTCGCGCTGTCGCGCGCGTCAGCCTATGCGCGGACGCGCAACGTGTTCAACCGCCCGATCGGCCAGAACCAGGGCATCCAGCATCCCCTGGCCAAGAACTGGATGGAGCTGGAGGCGGCCTGGCTGATGGTGCTGCAGGCCGGCTGGCAATATGACCAGGGCATGGCGTGCGGGCCAGCGGCGAACGCCGCCAAATATCTCGCTGCAGAGGCCGGCTTCCACGCCTGCGAGCAGGCGGTGATGACTCACGGCGGCTTCGGCTACGCGCGCGAGTACCACGTCGAACGTTACCTGCGCGAATCCCTGATCCCCCGCATTGCCCCAATCAGCCCGCAACTGATCCTGAGCTTCATCGCCGAAAAGGTCCTCGGCCTGCCGAAATCGTATTGAGGATGAATTGCACTGAGATGGCGAACGCAGGCGTGATGGACGCACAATGCCAGCATTCCCTCCCCCCTTGTGGGGGAGGGGCAGGGAGGGGGGTACCCCACAAAGACTCGTTGTGTGGCTACCCCCACCCCCAACCCCTCCCCGCAAGGGGGAGGGGAGCGCAGTTGTCCTCGGAGCATCGTCCTCGATCAAAAATAGACTCTGTACGTCAGACCTCGTCATTCCGGGGCGCGACGAAGTCGCGAACCCGGAATCTCGAGCTTGTCGTGCACGATCGTCTCTCATTTCGAGATTCCGGGTTCATCGCTGCGCGATGCCCCGGAATGACGGGGGAGCGAGTGGCACGATGACCTACATCACCGGCACCGGCCTCACCTCGTTCGGCCGTCACGACGGCCGCTCCTCGCTCGACCTGATGAGCCTGGCCGCGCAGCTTGCGCTCGACGATGCCGGGCTGACACGGCGTGACATCGACGGCATCCTGTGCGGCTATTCCACGGTGTCGCCGCACATCATGCTTGCCACCGTGTTCGCCGAGCATTTCGGCATCACGCCCTCCTATGCCCACGCCGTGCAGGTCGGCGGCGCCACCGGCCTCGCGATGGTGATGCTGGCGCATCATCTGGTCGAAGCCGGCGTCGTCAGACACATGCTCGTCGTCGCCGGCGAGAACCGCCTGACCGGGCAGAGCCGCGACGCCTCGATCCAGGCGCTGGCGCAAGTCGGCCATCCCGACTATGAGTTGCCGCTCGGGCCGACGATCCCTGCCTATTACGGCCTCGTCGCCTCGCGCTACATGCACGAATACGGCGTCACCGAACAGGATCTCGCGGAGTTCGCCGTCCTGATGCGGACGCACGCGCTGGATCATCCCGGTGCGCAATTTCACGAGTCCATCACGGTGGCCGACGTCATGGCATCGAAGCCGGTCGCGCGGCCGCTGAAGCTGCTCGACTGTTGTCCGGTCTCCGACGGCGGCGCCGCCATCATCATCAGCCGCGAGCCGACCGGAGCGACGGCGGTGCGCGTGCGCGGCTGCGCCCAGGCGCACACGCATCAGCACGTCACGGCGGCGCCGGCCCTGAGCGCGCTCGGCGCCGAGATTGCGATCGCGAAGGCGAAGGCAGCAGCGGGTGTGGACATCAAGGACGTCGACTACGCCGCCGTCTATGACAGCTTCACCATCACGCTCTGCATGCTGCTCGAGGATCTTGGCCTGGCCGGCCGCGGCGAGGCGGCGGCGCGGGTCAGGGCCGGTCATTTCGGCCGCGACGGCGCCGTGCCGCTCAACACCCATGGCGGCCTCTTGAGCTACGGCCATTGCGGCGTCGGCGGCGCCATGGCGCATCTGAGCGAAGCGCATCTGCAGATGACGGGGCGCGCCGGACCTCGCCAGGTACGCGAAGCAGAGCTGGCGCTGCTGCACGGCGATGGCGGCGTGCTGTCGTCGCATGTCAGCATGTTCTGGGAGCGTGTGCGATGAGCGAATCGGCGGACTGGACCAGGGGTGTTGCAGCGATTCGCTTTCAGCGCTGCGCGTGCTGCGCCCACCTGCAGTATTTCCGCCGCGACTTCTGCGCGGCCTGCGGCTCGCTTGCGCTGACCGACCACGCGGCGACGGGTGAAGGCACCATCTATGCGGCATCACTCGTGTGCCGCGCGGCGACGCCGGAGACGCGCGCGCACGTGCCCTACAACATCGTGCTGGTGGATATGCGCGAGGGCTTTCGCATCATGGCCCATGGCGACCACGAACTTGCGATCGGCGATCCCGTCACGGCCCGCTTCGTCACCTTCGCGGGCGGCATCGTGCCTTACTTCGGGAAAGCCAAATGATGATGGAAAACAGGGCGACGTCGGGAGAGGTCGACCGCGGGCGGCCGAGGCGGGACGATACGCATCACAAATTCGTCCCGACCCGGATCGCCGCGCGATTGACGCAATACTGTTACGCTACGCTCACTAACTCAAACGCAACTCAACTCGGTCGTTCGCGTGAGCAATCAAGCTCACAACCCTACCTACGGGCGATGAAGAAACTGCGACGCAGAACCTCCAGACAGCCCTTCATCGCCCGTAGAACAGGACGCTGGCGATGACGATCATGGACGTCACCGCCAGCATATGCGCGAGTGCCTCCGACGTTGCCCTCTTAGTGGCTTCCTTCATGCCGTTTCCTCCCTGGACACTGGACACGACTCTCCGTGGCGCAAATACACACGCTACGTCGGCTGGAATTTTACTCGGAACACCCCACTTCGATGTCCGCTTTGCGAGTCCCCACTCGGCGTTCATCGACGGTTCAGAACATCGTCGGGTAATGCGGCGCGAATTGGGCTCGCTTATGGTTGTCCTGCGACCGAGTCCCGGTAACGTTTGGGCGAGCCCGTACAAATACGAGTGATGAAAGATGTCGACCGGAAGCTACTAACTGCTGTGAATTACAACCTTGAGTATTTGTTCGCTTCGGCCGCGTGCGACACGTCGATGACGAAGGCCGATGCAGCGAAATCAGTCTGCCGCGAGCAGGTTGAGCCGCGCATTGGCGATTGTCAGACGCTCGGCCAGCAGTTGCGCGAGATTGCGCATGATGCGCTCGCCGGCTTTTGGATGTCGCACGCGGAAACGTTCGAAATCCACCAGCGAGATCTCGAAGGCGGTGGCGGAGAAATCAGCGACGACGTCGGCGGAGCGCACGGGCTCAAGCAACGCCATCTCGCCGAAGCATTGCCCTGCCGTCAGCGTCGCCAACCGGATGCCGTCGGGCAGGGTGACGTGGACGACGCCGGAGCGCAGGAAGAACAGCGAGGCCGCCGCATCGCCGGCCGCCAGGATGCGTTCGCCCTGCTGATAGTGCCGGATGGTTGCCAGCGCCGCGAGCTCGTGGCGCTCGTCTTCGGTGATCCCCGCAAGCAGCGGCTGCTCGGCGAGCTCGGTGGTTTCGAGGAAGTCGATCGCCCCGCCATAGCGATAGACGATCTGGTCCTCGGCCCATTCGATCGCGGTGTCGAGCAGGTAGAAGTCGCGCACGTTCTTGATGTCGCCGGTGCGGGCCGCGATCTCCTGCCATTCCGGCGAGCTGCGGCGGATGCCCGACAGCACGACGGTGACGTGAAAGTCGGCCAGCTCGTGAAACAGCTCGGAGAGCAGGCGCAGGCCGGCTTGCGTCATCGCGGTGACGCGATGGAGGTCGACGATGACGAATTGCGGTCGCGTGCCCGCCGCAAGCTGGCGCGAGACGTAGTCGACGTTGGAGAGGGACAGCGTGCCGACCAGCTCAAGCACGCGCACCGCGTCGGGATGTGCGGCGAGGATGGTGCGCTCCTGGGCGCGGCGGCTGCGCCGCGACGGGCTGGCGCCGATGTCGTAGTCGGCGATGATCGTGGTGCGCGCATCGTCTGAGCGGTTGAGCATGTGCAGGCCGTAATGCGCCGACAGCGCCTCGCAGACCTTGATGCCGCGCACGCTGTTGCCGTGGCCGTCAAGCCGCGGCGAATAGCTGCCGAGGCCGAGCCGCGCCGGCAGGCTTGCCAGGATGCCGCCGCCGACGCCGCTCTTGGCGGGAATGCCGACGCGGTAGATCCACTCGCCGGCGAAGTCATACATGCCCGAGGAGGTCATTACCGACAGCGTGCGCGACACCGCATAGGGCGTCACCACCTGCTCGCCGGTGACCGGATTGACGCCGCGATTGGCGAGCGTCGCCGCCATGATCGCGCAGTCGCGCGCGGTGACGAGCACGGCGCATTGCCGGAAGTAGACCGCGAGCACCTCGTCGACTGGCTCCCTGATGACGTCCGAGGTCCGCAGCAGATAGGCGATCGCGCGATTGCGATCGCCGGTGGCGGCTTCCGATGCGAACACCGCGTCGTCGACATCGAGCTCGCGGCCGGCGAAGCGGCCGAGCGCGTCGCGGATGGTATCGAAGGCGTCGTCGTGCCGTGCCTTGCGGATCAGGCCGCTGCAGGCGATCGCGCCGGCATTGACCATCGGATTGAACGGATGGTTCTGCGCATTGAGCCGGATCGAATTGAAGGGATCGCCCGACGGCTCGACCCCGATCACGCGCTCGACCTCGTCGGAGCCGAGCGTATCGAGCGCGAGCGCAAACACGAACGGCTTCGACATCGACTGGATCGTGAACGGCACACGGCTGTCGCCGACCTCGTAGATGTGGCCGTCGAGCGTGGCGAGGCTGATGCCGAAATGCGACGGGTCGGCCTTGCCGAGCTCGGGGATGTAGTTCGCGACGGCGCCGTCATGATCGGGCCAGAAGTCGGCATGGCATGCGGACAGGAAGCGCTGCAGCGGCGGCATGGCGGCCGTCGCCCAATGCTGAGGATTTCTGATCGGCGTCGGGTGGGTGGTCATCGGAAGCTCGGCGGGAACAAGGTCTCGCGCCGGTTATGTCGCAGCCGCGAGGGCGCAGCCAGCCCACACTTGTCGCAAGGCTGGTCAAATGTTGCCGCTGCCCACCGTTTGAGCGGGCTCGCGGGCGTGATGACCCGGTGTTGCCATGCGCAGGAGCGGATGCCGATCGAAAGCCAGCGCTCCGGTACCGCCATTTGGAACCGGCGATGATCGTTACTCCCGCATCCCGCTGCCGATTGTGCGAGGGCGTCGAGTCTTGTGCCAACACGCTGAAGAACGGTGGCTTTTAGAGACGGTCTACTGTTGTGACGGCAAAATGGCTGGGCTAGCTTGTTCGATAAGCGGAATATCATTCCGCATGACGGAATTGGTGGGAAACGGATGGGACGACGGTCTGAGCGATTGAGCAGGGGCAGCATGCTGCCCGGAGATCTCGCCGGCGAGGGCGAGGTCATTCAGGTGGTGTCGCGGGCGTTCGACGTGCTTCGCTGTTTCGAAGGGCACGAGGCGCGGCTCGGCAATCTCGAAATCTCCAACCGCTGCGGTCTGCCGCGGTCGACGGTGTCGCGGCTCACGCACACGCTGACCCGCATGGGCCAGCTGGTCTACCTGCCGCGCGATCAGAAATACCGCATCGGCCCGAGCGCGGTGGCGATGAGCACGTCGATGACCCGCGGCTTGCAGTTGCGCAATCTGATCCGGCAGCGGCTGCAGGACGTCGCCGAGCAGTTGCCCGGCACGGTCGGGTTCGTGATTCCCGACCGATTCCACCTCGTCTATCTCGAGTTCGGCCGCGCCGCGAATGCGCTCGGCCTGCATGAAACCACCGGCAGCCGAATCTCGATGGCCTCGACCGCGGCCGGGCATGCCTATGTCGCCGCGCTCGAGCCGGAGGTCGGCGACGCCCTGCTGGCCGAGATGGAGCGCGAGATGCCGGACGCGGCCAAGCTGCTGCGGCCACGCCTCGAGCACAACAGGCAGTTTCTAAAGGAGCACGGCTACGTCGTGGCCTGCGGCCTGTGGAGTGCTCACATCAACGGCGTCGCGCTGCCGCTGTGGTCGCCGCAATACCAGACCTATGTCGTGCTCACGATCGGGCTGTTGTCGGCGATGTACGACGAGCAGCGGCTGCACGACGAGGTCGCCCAGCCGATGCGCGAGCTGGGCCGCAGCATCGCGGCGCTATTGCAGGGCGCCGAAGCCGACGTCTTCAACAACCGGATGGACAGAAAACCGCTCCAGGTGAACGCGAAGACCAACCATAAGAACAAGACCATCACCGGGGCAGGGGGAACGAATGAGTTGGCAGCCGGAGCTCGAGGAACTGGCCCGGCGCGAAGCCTTCGCGCGGGAGATGGGCGGGCCTGACAAGGTCAAGCGTCAGCACGACCAGGGCCGCCTCACCGTTCGCGAGCGCATCGACGGGGTCGTCGATCCCGGCAGCTTTCACGAGATCGGCGCGGTCGCCGGCCTCGGCGAGTATGACGAGCAGGGCGAGCTCAAGCACGTCACGCCTGCGAATTGCGTGTTCGGGCGCGCGCGCGTCGACGGCCGCACCGTGGTCGTGGTCGGTGACGATTTCACCGTGCGCGGCGGCTCGGCCGATGCGTCGATCGCCGCCAAGCCGCTGATGGCGGAGGAGATGGCGCACGACTTCCGTCTGCCGATCATCCGCATCATCGAAGGCTCCGGCGGCGGCGGCTCGGTCAAGACCATCGAGACCAAGGGCGCGGCGAACCTGCCTGGCGGCATCGGCGGCAATCGCTGGTACCGCTACACGACCGAGAACATGTCGCTGGTCCCGGTGGTCGCGCTCGGCCTCGGCTCGGTTGCCGGCCTGGGCGCAGCGCGACTCGCGGCGAGCCACTACTCCGTCATGACCAGGCAGTCGGCGATGTTCGTCGCCGGTCCGCCGGTGGTGAAGCGGCTGGGCCAGGACCTTGGCAAGATGGAGCTCGGCGGCGCCGACATCCAGACCAAGGCGGGCGGCGTCGACCACGCGGTCGACACTGAGGCGGAAGCGTTCGCCTGCGCGCGCCGCTTCCTGTCCTATTTGCCGTCGTCGGTCCATGAGCTGCCGCCGACCTTGCCCTGCACCGACGATCCGCAGCGCACGGACGATCAGTTGATCAGCGCCGTGCCGCGGGATCGCCGCCGCGTCTACAAGATGCGCCCGATCATCGAGTCCGTCGTCGACAACGGCTCGTTCTTCGAGGTGTCACAGAATTACGGCCGCCCGCTCATCGTCGGCCTCGCCCGGCTCGAAGGCCGTGCGGTGATGGTGCTGGCGAGCGATCCTTATCACTACGGCGGCTCATGGACCGCTGACGCCTGCCAGAAGGTGATCCGCTGGGTCGACTTCGCCGAGACCTTCCATCTGCCGATCGTCTACCTGATGGATTGCCCGGGCTTCATGGTCGGTTTGGAGGCGGAGAAGGCGGCGACCATCCGCCACGGCGTGCGCGCGATGGCCGCGGTCAACCAGTCGACGGTGCCGTGGTGCACGGTGATCGTGCGCAACAATTTCGGCGTCGCCGGCGTCGTGCATCAGCCGGCCGATCGCTTCTCGATCCGCTATGCCTGGCCGTCGGCCCATTGGGGCTCGCTGCCGCTCGAGGGTGGCATCGAGGCGGCCTATCGCGCCGAGATCGATGCCGCGCCTGATCCGAAGGCGAAGCTGAAGGAGATCGAGGAGCGGCTGACCAGGCTGCGCTCGCCGTTCCGCTCCGCCGAGAAGTTCTGGGTCGAGGAGATCATCGACCCCCGCAAGACGCGCGCGCTGCTGTGCGAGTTCGCGCGTCTCGCCGAGCCGCTGCGCACGCCGGGGCCGCCGACGGCGATGACGACGCGGCCGTGAGCTCACGCCGCGGCAGGCTTGGCCTGCCGCGCGATCGCGAGCGCGAGCAGGGCTGCGACGATGCAGAGCGCGCCGGCGGTGAAGAATGCCGGAAGATAGCTCTGCAACAGCGTGCGCGACAGGCCCGCGCCGAATGCGGCGGTGCCGGCGCCGAGCTGATGTCCGGCGAACACCCAGCCGAACACCAGGTTGGCCCGCTCGGGCCCGAACCGCTGCGCCGTCAGCCGCACCGTCGGCGGCACGGTAGCGATCCAGTCGAGGCCGTAGAACATCGCGAACAGCGACAGGCCATAGAACGAGAAGTCGGTGAACGGCAGGAACAGCAGCGAGAGGCCGCGCAGGCCATAGTACCAGAACAGCAGCCAGCGATTGTCGTACCGGTCCGACAGCCAGCCCGACACGATCGTGCCGACGAAGTCGAACATGCCCATCGCGGCGAGCAGACTGGCGGCCTGGACCTGCGGGATGCCGAAGTCGAGGCACATCGGGATCAGGTGCACCTGGACGAGGCCGTTGGTCGAGGCGCCGCAGATGAAGAAGGTCGCAAACAGCATCCAGAACACCGGCGCGCGCGCCGCGTCGCGGAGGGTGCCGAGCGCAGCCGTCAGGATCGGCGTCGTGACGGGCGCGGGCGTTGCGATCGGTTCGGTGCCCTTGTCGCCGTACAGGCGCAGGCCAAGGTCGCTCGGCCGGTCGCGCATCAAGAGCAGCACGGCGGTCGCGGACACGCCGAGCGCGATGCAGACGAGCGCAAGCGCGACGCGCCAGCCGAGCCGCTCGGTGAGGCTGGCGAGCAGCGGCAGGAACACCAGCTGTCCGGTGGCGACGCTGGCGGTGAGAACCCCGACCACGAGGCCGCGACGCGCGACGAACCAGCGCGTGGCGATGGTCGCGCCCAGCACCAAGGCGGTCATGCCAGTGCCGATGCCGATCACGACGCCCCACAGCAGCACGAGGTGCCAGACCTGGCTCATCGCCAACGACGAAAGCAGCGCAGTGACCACGATCAGTTGGGCCAGCAACGTGATGTTGCGCAGGCCATAGCGGTTGAGCAAGGCGGCGGCGAACGGGGCCATCAGCCCGAACAGCACGAAGCGGATGGAGAGTGCCGAGGAGATCTCGGCGGTGCTCCAGCCGAACTCCTGCTGAAGGGGCACGATGAACACGCCCGGCGCCCCCACCGTGCCGGCCGACACCAGGGCCGTAAAGAATGTTACGGCCACCATGACCCAGCCATAGTGGATGTTGCGCCGTGCGAGTGCTGCCGCGAGCCGGTTCGAGATCATGTGCTTCTCAGTCCGATGAGGATTGCGCCCATTTTGCCAGGACGCGTCGACGACATAAATGGCTAAGTTCCCTCGATTCAGGACATCACGGTCGCTCGAGCGCGATCGCCGTCGCCTCGCCGCCGCCGATGCATAGCGCGGCGACACCGCGCTTCAGTCCACGGGCCTGCATCGCATGCAGCAGCGTCACGATCAGCCGCGCGCCGGTGGCGCCGATCGGATGGCCCAGTGCGCAGGCGCCGCCGTTGACGTTCAGCCGGTCGCGCGCAATGCCGAGGTCGCGCTGCGCGGCCATGGCGACGACCGCAAACGCCTCGTTGATCTCGAACAGGTCGACATCCTCGACCTGCCAGCCGACCTTGTCGAGCAGCTTCCGGATCGCCGGGATCGGCGCCGTCGTGAACCATTGCGGCTCCTGGCTGTGCGTGGCGTGGCCCTTGATCTCCGCGAGGACAGGCAGCCCGTCGCGGTCGGCACGCGATCGCGTGGCGAGCACGAGTGCCGCAGCACCATCCGCATTCGCGGAGGACGCCGCGGGCGTAATCGTGCCATCCTTGCGGAACGCCGGCTTCAGTGCCGGGATCTTCGCCGGATCGACCTTCAGCGGATGCTCGTCATTGACGACCAGGCGGGGGCCGGATTTCTCGACGATCGTGATCGGGGCGATCTCGGCCTTGAATGCCCCGCCTTCGACCGCCTTGCGCGCACGCGTCAGCGTCTCGATGGCGTAGGCATCCTGGTCGGCGCGGGTGAACTGATAGGCCTCGGCCGTGGCCTCGCCGAAATCGCCCATCGAGCGTCCGGTCTCATAGGCGTCCTCCAGGCCATCCAGCATCATGTGATCGAGGATCCGGTCGTGGCCGGCACGATAGCCGCCGCGCGCCTTGGTCAGCAGATACGGCGCGTTGCTCATGCTTTCCATGCCGCCCGACACGACGATCTCGGCGGAGCCCGCCCGAATGATGTCGTGCGCCAGCATCGTCGCCTTCATGCCGGAGCCGCAGACCTTGTTGATCGTGGTGGCGCCGATGGCGTCCGGCAGGCCGGAGCCGCGCGCGGCCTGCCGTGCCGGAGCCTGGCCCTGGCCGGCCGACAGCACGTTACCCATGAACACCTCCTCGACCGCATCGGGCGGGACGGTGGCGCGTTCGAGCGCCGATCCGATCACGTGCGCGCCGAGCTTGTTCGCACTCAGCGGTGACAATTCGCCCATGAAACGGCCCAACGGAGTGCGGGCGGCGGACAGGATCACGACGGAATCGGATGAGGCCATGACAGGCTCCCTGATAAAAGATGATGACCATCATATAATAGCGTCTCGCAAAAGGAAACCCCGGCGATCCCTGCTGAACCATCGTGAAGCTGGCGCAAGGCTGCCGGGCTCCGAGAGCCGAGACTTGGAGGAAATTGCTATCGCTTGCGGTCGATGAAATGTTGCATCAGCCGTTTTGGCTCATCGGTCAGGAACGACCGTCCGAAGGCGCCGATCGATATCTCGACCGACTCCTTCAGCGGCAGCTCCTCCCATTGACGCAGCAGGGCCTTCTGAGTCCGCAGCGCTTCGGGGCCGCAGGCGAGCAGGGATGCCACGGCCTTCTCGACCGCGATGTCGAGTTCTCCCTCGGCGGCGACGGCATCGACGAGGCCCCAGGCGAGCGCGGTCGGCGCGTCGATCGTCTCGGCGGTCATCAGCAGCCAGCGCGTGCGGCCCCAGCCGATGAGACGTGGCAACAGCGCGGCATGAATGACCGACGGGATGCCGACACGCACCTCGGGCATGCCGAACTTGGCATCATGCCCCGCGACGCGGATATCGCAGGCTGCTGCGACCTCCAATCCGCCACCCAGGCACCACCCCGGCATCCGCGCAATCACGGGGACAGGAAAATGTCGCACCGCTTCGCAGAGCCCGGCAAGTCGCGAGATGAAGGTTTCCGCTGACGCCTGGTCGAGCGTCGCCATCTCCTTGATGTCGGCGCCGCCGATCATGCTCTTCCCGCTTTCGCCGGCCAAAACGAGAACGCGAATGCCGGCCTCGGAAGCGAGCGATTGCAGGCCGGCTTCCACGTCGAGAATCGCCGCCGAACCGAGAATATTGAGCGGGCCGGCATTGCAGATCGTCAGCCGGACCACGCCGCGGCCGTCACGACTCACGCCGCAGTGGGAATTGAGCATGTCCATCGTCGTCCTCGTCGGGTTCCTGGGCAACAGGGGTGTGTCGGGAATAAATCAGGCCAGCGAAGTTGATTTAGATCAACTCGAATTCATCAAATAGCTGCAGCGAGCAGGACGCAGAACTGTTATAGTATGACCGCAGACATTCAATGGGACGGCAATGCGCTACTCTCCGGAACACAAGGCGGAAACCCACGCGCGGATCGTGCGCAAGGCATCGGTGCGGCTGCGCGAGCGCGGCGCTCACGGCGTCGGGGTTGCCGACCTGATGAAGGAGGCCGGACTGACGCACGGCGGCTTCTACGCGCATTTCGATTCGCGCGAGGCGCTGGTGGTGGAGGCGTTCGGTTATGCGATCGACCGTTCGATGGAGCATTGGCGCAAGCTGCTGGACCAGTTGCCGCCGCAGAAGCGGCTTGCGGCGATCGTCGATGGCTATCTGTCCGCGGGGCATCGTGACGATGTCGGTCACGGCTGCGCGGTTCCTGCGCTCGGGGCGGAAATCGCCCGTGAGAGCGCCAAGACCCGCAAGGCTTTTGCCGCGAAGCTGGAAGAGCTGATCGACCTGTTCGCCGAGTACATCGTCGACGTTCCGGTCAGGACGGCGCGAAAGCGCGCTTCGGCGATGCTTGCGACGCTGACGGGGACGCTCGTGATGGCGCGACTGACCGGCAGCGGCGAATTGTCCGACGATATCCTGAGCTCCGGGCGCGAGGTGGCGCTGGCCGTCGCCAGTGGCGGCGGACCGGCGGGGAATTCCCCCGCGCGAACGCCCGCGAACAGGCCTGCGAAGAAGACGGCCGCCGCAAAGCGCTGATCCCTCGTGTGGGGTCGGATGCTGGACGCGGCACGCTGCACGTCGCGGGGTCTGCCGTGATCGTGCCGACCGAGCGAAGGGGCTGCATTTTCGCAGCGCCGATCAGCGCCTAGACCCTTCCCAAACGCCGCAAAGACTGCAAGATGCCGGCCAAATCGGCACTGCTTACCCCTGCGGAGGATACCCCATGCGTTCGATCGGTCATTTCATTGGCGGCAAAGAGGTCAAGGGCACGTCCGGACGGACGGCCGATGTCTTCGAGCCCATGACCGGCGATGTTCAGGCCAAGGTCGCGCTGGCCTCGCGCGCCGAGCTCCGGGCCGCGGTCGAGAACGCCAAGGCTGCGCAGCCGGCCTGGGCCGCCACCAATCCGCAGCGCCGCGCGCGCGTGATGATGAAGTTTCTGGAACTCGCCCAGCGCGATTATGACCAGCTCGCCGAGTTGCTCGCGCGTGAGCACGGCAAGACCGTCCCCGATGCCAAGGGCGACATCCAGCGCGGGCTCGAGGTCGTCGAGTTCGCATGCGGCATTCCGCACCTGATGAAGGGCGAATATACCGAAGGCGCGGGCCCGGGCATCGACATCTATTCGATGCGCCAGCCGCTCGGTGTCGTTGCCGGCATCACGCCGTTCAATTTCCCGGCGATGATTCCGATGTGGAAGTTCGCCCCTGCCATCGCCTGCGGCAATGCCTTCATCCTGAAGCCCTCGGAGCGCGATCCGGGCGTGCCGATGAAGCTCGCCGAGCTGATGATCGAGGCCGGTCTGCCGCCGGGCATCCTCAACGTCGTCAACGGCGACAAGGAGGCGGTCGACGCCATCCTCGAGGATCCGGACATCATGGCGATCGGCTTCGTCGGCTCGTCGCCGATCGCGCAGTACATCTATGAGCGCGCCGCCGCCCACGGCAAGCGCTGCCAGTGCTTCGGCGGCGCCAAGAACCACGCCATCATCATGCCCGACGCCGATCTCGACCAGGCGGTCGACGCGCTGATCGGCGCCGGCTACGGCTCGGCCGGCGAGCGCTGCATGGCGGTGTCGGTCGCGGTGCCCGTCGGCAAGACCACCGCCGATCGGCTGATGGATAAGCTGATCCCGCGCGTCGAAAGCCTCAAGATCGGCACATCCGTCGATCCGTCCGCCGATTTCGGCCCGTTGGTGACCCGCGAGGCGGTCGAGCGCGTCAAGAACTATGTCGAGATCGGCGTCAAGGAGGGCGCGACGCTCGCCGTCGACGGTCGCGGCTTCAAGATGCAGGGCTACGAGAACGGCTTCTACATGGGCGGCTGTCTGTTCGACAACGTCACCAAGGATATGCGGATCTACAAGGAAGAGATCTTCGGACCCGTGCTGTCGGTCGTGCGTGCCAAGGACTATGCCGAGGCGCTGGCGCTGCCGTCGGAGCATGATTACGGCAACGGTGTTGCGATCTTCACCCGGGACGGCGACGCAGCCCGTGACTTCGCGGCCAGGGTCAATGTCGGCATGGTCGGCATCAACGTGCCGATCCCGGTGCCGATCGCCTACTACACCTTCGGCGGCTGGAAGAAGTCCGGCTTCGGCGATCTCAACCAGCATGGCCCGGATTCGATCCGCTTCTACACCAAGACCAAGACCGTCACCTCGCGCTGGCCGTCCGGCGTCAAGGAAGGCGCTGAGTTCTCGATCCCGCTGATGAAGTGACGAGAGGGGGAGCCCGCGAGGGCTCCTCCACGTCATTGCGAGCGAAGCGAAGCCTTCCAGGGCGTCGCCTGCGAGTCTGGATTGCTTCGTCGCTTCGCTCCTCGCAATGACGGAGAATGAGGACACGCCGAAGGCCAACAAACAAGATTTGGGAAACGCGGAGAACGAATGCAGTTCGCTCTCAATGAGGATCAGATCGCGGTGCGCGACATGGCACGCGCCTTCGCCGCGGAGAAGATCGCCCCGCATGCGCTGCGCTGGGACGAGGAGAAGCATTTTCCGGTGGATGTGATGCGCGAGGCCGCAAGCCTTGGCATGGGCGGCATCTACATTCGCGACGATGTCGGCGGCTCCGGCCTGAGCCGGCTCGACGCTGCGCTCATCTTCGAGGCGCTGGCGACGGGCTGCCCCACGGTCTCGGCCTTCATCTCGATCCACAACATGGCCTCGTGGATGATCGACACATTCGGCACCGAGGCGCAGCGCCAAGCTTACCTGCCGAAGCTCTGCGCCATGGACCTGATCGCGAGCTATTGCCTGACCGAGCCGGGCGCAGGCTCCGACGCGGCGGCGCTGCGCACGCGCGCGGTGCGCGACGGCGACGACTATGTGCTCAACGGGCAGAAGCAGTTCATCTCCGGCGCGGGCGCGACCGACATCCTGGTCGCTATGGTGCGCACGGGAGCAGACGGTCCCGGCGGCATCTCGACGCTGGTGATCGACGCCAATACCCCCGGCGTGTCGTTCGGCGCCAATGAACGCAAGATGGGCTGGAATGCGCAGCCGACCCGCGCCGTGATCTTCGAGAATGCGCGCGTGCCGGTCGCCAACCGGCTGGGCGAGGAGGGCATCGGGTTCAAGATCGCGATGGCCGGGCTCGACGGCGGCCGCCTCAACATTGCCGCGTGCTCGCTCGGTGGTGCGCAGGCGGCGCTCGACAAGACGTTGGCCTATACGAAAGAGCGCAAGGCGTTCGGCAAGCGGCTCGACGAATTCCAGGCGCTGCAGTTCCGGATTGCCGACATGGCGATCGAACTGGAGGCCGCGCGCACCTTCGTGTGGCGCGCGGCGGCGGCACTCGACCGCAAGGATCCGGATGCGACGATGCTGTGTGCGATGGCCAAGCGCTTCGGCACCGATGTCGGCTTCGAGGTCGCCAACCAGGCGCTGCAGCTGCATGGCGGCTACGGCTATTTGAGCGAATACGGCATCGAGAAGATCGTGCGTGACCTGCGCGTACATCAGATCCTCGAAGGCACCAATGAGATCATGCGGCTGATCGTGTCGCGCAAGCTGATCGAGGCCGCGCGATGAGCGAGGTCCTCGAAGGCGACCTGATCGTCCGCCGCGAGGGCTCGGCCGGCATCATCCGGCTGAACCGGCCGAAGGCGATCAATGCGATGACGCTGGAGATGTCGATGGGCATCGACGCCGCGCTGGATCGGTTCGAGGTCGATCCGGCCGTCGCAGTTGTCGTGCTGGAAGGCGCGGGCGAGCGGGGACTTTGCGCGGGCGGCGACATTCGCGGGCTCTATGAAAGCTCGAAGGTGAATGGCGACCTTGGCAAGGTGTTCTGGCGTCAGGAATACATCATGAACGCGCGCATCGCGGCGTTCCCAAAACCCTATGTCGCCTACATGGATGGGCTCGTGATGGGTGGTGGCGTCGGCCTGTCGGCGCATGGCCGCCACCGCATCGTGACCGAGAAAACGAAGCTTGCGATGCCCGAGGTCGGCCTCGGCTTCTTTCCCGACGTCGGCGGCACCTGGCTGTTATCGCGCGCGCCGGGCGAACTCGGCGCCTATTTCGGCCTGACCGGGCAGACCATGAACGGGCCCGATGCGATCCATGCGCGCTTTGCCGATGCCGTCGTGCCGACTTCGAGCTGGCCGGCGCTGCGCGAGGTTCTGACCAAGGTCCGGCCGGGCACGCTCTCGATCGAGATCGATCGGCTGATCGCGGGCTTCGCAACGGACGAGACGGCCGGGCCGGTGGCTGCGCAGCAGGCCAAGATCGACGCCTGGTTTGCCCAGGACAGCATGCACGACATCTTCGCGGCGCTGGACGCGGATGGATCGGAGCTGGCGCTGGCGACGCAGAAGACGCTCAAGGAGAAGTCGCCGCGCGGCATGGTCGTGACGCTCAAGCTGCTGCGGCTGGCGCGCGGAGCGGCGTCGCTGGAGGAATGCCTGGTGCGCGAGTATCGTGCGGCGCTCGAAGTGTTCCGCAGCGACGACTTTCGCGAAGGCGTCCGCGCCGCGATCATCGACAAGGACCGCAATCCCAAATGGTCGCCGCCGGATGTCGATCAGGTGACGCCGGAGATGCTGGCGCGCTATCTCGCTGAGATCGGCGCCGACGAGCTGGCCTTTCCGCAAACGAGATAACAATCAGGTCGAGGGGAGAGAACGAACCATGGCAACGATCGCATTCATCGGCCTCGGCAACATGGGCGGCCCGATGGCCGCCAACCTGGTCAAGGCCAGCCACAAGGTGGTGGCATTCGATCTGGTCGAAGCCTCGCGCGCGCAGGCCAAGGCCGATGGCGCCGAGATCGCCGACAGCGCCGTCGCGGCGGCCAAAGGCGCCGACGCCGTCGTCACCATGCTGCCGGCCGGCAAGCATGTGCTGGCGGTCTGGAACGAGGTCGTGCCGGCGATGTCCAAGGGCGCTGTCATCATCGACTCCTCGACCATCGACGTCGAGAGCGCGCGCGCCGCGCATGCGCTGGCCGCCAAGCACGGCATCGCTGCCGTCGATGCACCGGTGTCCGGCGGTACCGGCGGCGCCAAGGCCGCGACGCTCACCTTCATGTGCGGCGGCGAGGAGGGCGCGTTCGCCGCGGCCCAGCCGATCCTGGAGAAGATGGGCAAGAAGATCGTCCATTGCGGCGGCGCCGGCGCCGGTCAGGCGGCCAAGATCTGCAACAACATGATCCTGGGCATTTCGATGATCGCGGTCAGCGAGGCTTTTGCGCTAGGCGAAAAGCTCGGCCTGTCGCATCAGGCGCTGTTCGACGTCGCCTCGACCTCGTCGGGCCAGTGCTGGTCGCTGACGTCCTATTGCCCGGTGCCGGGCCCGGTGCCGGCCTCGCCCGCCAACAACGACTACAAGCCCGGCTTCGCGACCGCGCTGATGCTGAAGGATCTCACGCTGTCGCAGGATGCCGCCAAGGCCGCCGGCGCGGCCACGCCGCTCGGGCAGCACGCGCAGGAGATCTACAAGGCGTTCGAGGCCGCCGGCCATGGTGGCGTCGATTTCTCCGGGATCATTCAGCACGTCCGCAAGCTCGCTGGGACCACCTGATGACGACATTCAAGGACGCACGCGCGTTTCTGCTGGCGCATCGCACCGACTACGATGCCGCGGTGAAGGGTTTTCGCTGGCCCGATCCGGTGCCCTTCAACTGGGCGCTCGACTGGTTCGATACCGAGCTTGCATCCGATCCGGAGAGCCGCGACCGCACGGCGTTATGGATCTTCGATGCCGCGCAGGACCGCCAGACCAAGCTGTCCTTTGCCGCGCTGTCGCGCCGCTCCAACCAGGTTGCGAATTTCCTGCGCGCGCAGGGGCTGAAACGCGGCGACCATCTGCTGCTGCTGCTCGGCAACGTCGTGCCGCTGTGGGAGACCATGCTGGCGGCGATGAAGCTCGGCGTCGTCGTGATCCCCGCGACCACACTGCTGACCACCGACGAGTTGCGTGATCGCCTCGAGCGCGGCCGCGCGAAAGCCGTCGTCGCCGCGCAGGATCAGGTGGCGAAGTTCGCCGAACTCGGCGCCGATGATCTCGTCCGCATCGTCGTCGGCGCGCCGGCGGCACCTGCCGGCTGGCTGCCGTTCGAGCAGGCGGCTGATACGGCCGAGGCGTTCACTCCGGATGGGCCGACGCAGCCGGATGATCCGATGCTGCTCTATTTCACCTCGGGCACCACGGCCAAGCCGAAGCTGGTGCGGCACAGCCATCGCAGCTACCCGGTCGGCCATCTCTCCACGATGTACTGGCTCGGCCTGCAGCCGGGCGACGTGCATCTCAACATCTCCTCCCCGGGCTGGGCCAAGCATGCCTGGAGCTGCTTCTTCTCGCCGTGGAATGCCGGCGCGACAGTGTTCGTCGTCAACCAGCCGCGCTTCGACGCCAAGGGGCTGCTCGCGATCATCAAACGTTGCGGCGTCACCACGCTGTGCGCGCCGCCGACGGTGTGGCGGCTGTTCATCCAGGAGCATCTCGCCGACTTCAAGGTCAGCCTGCGCGAGGCCTGCGGCGCCGGCGAGCCGCTCAATCCGGAAGTCATCGATCAGGTGCGCGCCGCCTGGGGGCTGACGATCCGCGACGGCTATGGCCAGACCGAGACCGCCGCGATCGTCGGTAACTCGCCGGGCCAGAAATTGAAGATCGGCTCGATGGGCCGGCCGCTGCCGGGCTATCGCGTCGAGGTCGCCGACATCGACGGCAATCTGGCAAGCGAGGGCGAGATCACGCTGGCGCTGTCAGGCGAGCGCCCGGCCGGGCTGATGCAGGGCTATCAGGGCGACGACGGCAAGCTGTCCGGCGCCGACGGCACGCGCTATCGCACTGGCGACGTCGTGTTCCGGGACGATGAGGGCTACCTCACCTTCGTCGGCCGCTCCGACGACGTGTTCAAATCGTCCGACTACCGCATCTCGCCGTTCGAGCTGGAAAGCGTGTTGTTGGAGCACGAGGCGGTCGCTGAGGCCGCCGTGGTGCCAAGCCCTGATCCGATCAGGCTTGCGATCCCGAAAGCCTACGTGCTGTTGACCTCCGGCGCGGAGCGCTCGCGCGCGACGGCGCTGTCGATCTTCGCGCATCTGCAGGCGCGGCTCGCGCCGTTCAAGCGGATCCGTCGGCTCGAGCTGGTCAGCGAACTGCCGAAGACGATCTCCGGAAAAATCCGCCGCGTGCAGTTGCGCCGGCTGGAGCACGAGGACAACCGCACGGATCATCTGCGCGGCACAGAGTTCAAGGAAGAGGATTTCCCGGAGCTGAAGACCAGGCCGTCCGGGCACGAGGTGTAGGAACGCATGAACCAGATCTGGAAGAAGCCGCCGATTTCGCTTGCAGCCTATCAGGCCATGGTCGGCCAGGAGATCGGCGTGTCGTCATGGCACGTGCTCGATCAGAAGCGCATCGACACCTATGCCGATGTCATTGAGGATCATCAGTTCATCCACGTCGATCCGGAGAAGGCCAAGGGGACGCCGTTCGGCACGACCATCGCGCACGGCTTCCTCACCATGTCGCTGCTGTCGGTGATGTCCTACGAGGTCATGCCGGCGATCGAGGGCACGGCGATGGGTGTCAATTACGGTTTCGACAAGCTGCGCTTCATCTCGCCGGTGAAATCGGGAAAACGCGTGCGCGGCCGCTTCGTGCTGGTGGAAGCCACGCTGCGCAAGCCGAAGGAGTTGCAGTCGCGCACCCATGTCACGGTCGAGATCGAGGGCGAGGACAAGCCCGCGCTGGTCGCCGACTGGATCGGGCTGATCTATCTGAGCTAACAATCTTCGTCACAATCCACCCATCGTCATCGCCGGGCTTGACCCGGCGATCCATCAAGACTGAGAGTCTTTCGAAGTGGATGGATGCCCGGGTCAGGCCCGGGCATGACGACCTCACTGAAGGAAAAGATCATGGCAATCAGATTTGACGGACGCGTCGCCATCGTTACCGGCGCAGGCAATGGTCTCGGACGCGCGCATGCGCTGGGACTGGCGAGCCGCGGCGCCAAGGTCGTGGTCAATGATTTCGGCGGCGCGCGCGATGGCACCGGCGGCTCGATGACCGCTGCCGAGACGGTGGTCGAGGAGATCCGCAAGGCCGGCGGCACCGCGATGGCCGACGGCGCCGACGTCTCGAATTTCGAGCAGGTCACGGCGATGGTCGAGCGCGCCACCAAGGAGTGGGGCAGCGTCGACATCATGTGCGCCAATGCCGGCATCCTCAGAGACAAGTCGTTCGCCAAGATGGAGGTGGCGGATTTCGCCAAGGTGCTGGACGTGCATCTGGTCGGCACCTTCTACTGCTGCAAGGCGGTGTGGAACGGCATGCGCGAGCGCAACTACGGCCGCATCGTCATGACGACCTCGTCCTCCGGCCTGTTCGGCAATTTCGGCCAGGCCAATTACGGCGCGGCGAAGACCGGCATGGTCGGCCTGATGAACGTGCTGGCGGAAGAGGGCCGCAAGACCAACATCCGCGTCAACATCATCTCGCCGACCGCGGCCACGCGCATGACCGAGGAGCTGCTGCCGCCGCAGGCGCTGGAGCTGATGAAGCCGGAATCGATCACGCCTGCGGTGGAGTATCTGCTCAGCGAGGACGCGCCCACGCGCACCATCATGGGTGCGGGTGCGGGCTCGTTCGCGGTGATCAGGATCCTGGAGAGCGAGGGCATCAATCTGCCGCCGGAGGAGTGGACGCCGGACGCGGTCGCCGCGCATTTCCAAGAGATCAGCGACATGTCGAAGGCGCGAGCGCTGCAGGGTGCGTTCGAGCAGACCCAGAAGTACGTGTCGCAGGCCGCGGCACGGCTGGGGATCAAGCTGTAGGGCACGAAGCCCGCTCCACACTCACCGTCATGGCCGGGCTTGACCCACGGCTGTCCGGTTCAGCTTCCGCATATTGCGAGGCTCAACTGTTGTGGGTTTTT
>NZ_JAUEYW010000007.1:0-344303 GCF_032489875.1 Bradyrhizobium sp. SZCCHNR1015 | reverse complement strand
GGGTATGACGCGGTGCTCATGGCACCTTTAGTGCCCTGGCCGGTGAAGTTGCCGTTGTGGCAGCTGTCGCAGCGCGCGGTCGCCACCGCGGCGTGGTTCATGGTGTAGGTCGTGAAGCTCGCCGCCGAGTTGCTGTGGCAGTTCGAGCATTGCAACGTCCCGGTCGGGATGTGCGGCGGCGTGGTCATGCCCTGCGCCGTCTTGCCGTTGTGGCAGGTGGCGCAATTGGTGTCGGTGGCCTTGTGAGCAAACGCCGCGCCGCCCCAGCTGGTGAAGCCGCCCGAGGCCGCCTTGGCGTGACAGCTAACGCAGTCGGCGCCGCCGGTGGCGACGTGGTTCGGGTATGACGCGGTGCTCATGGCACCTTTAGTGCCCTGGCCGGTGAAGTTGCCGTTGTGGCAGCTGTCGCAGCGCGCCGTCGCCACCGCGGCGTGGTTCATCGTGTAGGTGGCAAAGCTCGCCGCGGTGTTGCTGTGACAGTTCGAGCATTGCAACGTCCCGGTCGGGATGTGTGGTGGTGTCGTCATCCCCATCGCCGTCCTGCCGTTGTGGCAGGTCGCGCAGTTGGTGTCGGTCGCGGCATGCTTGAACGCCGCACCGCCCCAGCTGGTGAAGCCGCCGCTCGCCGCCTTGGCGTGACAGCTGACGCAGTCCGCCCCGCCAGTGGCAACGTGGTTCGGATACGACGCGGTGCCGAGTGCGCCCTTGGTACCCTGGCCGGTGTAGTTGCCGTTGTGGCAGCTGTCGCAGCGCGCGGTCGCCACCGCGGCGTGGTTCATGGTGTAGGTCGTGAAGCTCGCGGCGGTGTTGCTGTGGCAGTTCGAGCATTGCAGCGTCCCGGTCGGGATGTGCGGCGGCGTGGTCATCCCCTGCGCCGTCTTGCCGTTGTGACAGGTCGCGCAGTTGGTGTCGGTCGCGGCATGATTGAAGGCCGCGCCGCCGAAGCTGGCCGTGCTGGTGTGACAGGACTCGCAAGGCAGATTGGTCTGGAGATGATTGCCGGACTTGCCGCGCGCGGTCGTCCCGTTGTGACAGTTGGCACAACCGGCGACGATGCCGGCGTGGTCCATCTTCATTCTGATGCGAAAACTCGCCGTCGACCTGTGGCACACATCGCATGGCGCTGCGGTCGTGATGTGATTCTTCGACTTGCCCCGTGCCATCACACCGTTGTGGCAGGTCGTACATGACGCCTTCGCCTGGGTATGATCGATCGCCCGGACGTCCTTCCATGTCGAAGTCTGATGGCAGCTCTCACAGCGCCGCGTGGTCATCGGGTGATTGACGGACATGCCCGCCGTCTGCGCGCCGTTGTGGCAACTGGCGCACTGCGTCTGCGTGCCCTTGAACCGCCCGCCGACGTGACAGGACGAGCACTCCACGCCGACATGGCTTCCGGTCAGCGGAAACCCGGTCGAGACGTGATCGAATGAGCTCTGCGCGGCAGCGTGCCCTGCCAACACCAGAGTGAGCAGCACACAGGCGAGCAGCCACTGCACCATGCGGTGCGAGGCTCGCGCCAACAGCCCCAGTCTGCTGTAGCAGCTGCTCAACTCCAACTCCGCTCTTCACTCTCGACTCGATCGCCAGCCGGACATCCGACGGCGACCGGCCGACCCCAATCCAGCCGAGACCGTTGAGCGTCCGCCGCTCGGCGGTCGCCCTGACAAACCCAAGACACTCTTGCGGATTCCCCCTACGGCCCGGCGGCACGTCTTCCCCAGCCACCGAATACTCGAAACGCTCCGTGCTCCCTTGATCGAGCGCTGCATCGATTAGGCGATGACGGAGTCACCGGCCAGATCACGCAGCCTTCGCTACGCCTACGACAGAGCTTCCAGAGACGCGCAAAGCTGGCCCAAAACTGGGCCAAGCTGAACTCAAGCTGAATGGAGGTTTAGGTTTCTGACCTCACCCGCGCGCGATGGTCCGGCAAGCCCATCACGCAAGCCATTGATCTGCATTCGAACTGATCAGTATTGCGAGCTCTTATCAGCTCGATACGATGTCAGACGTCTTGCAGCAGCCACCGCGGCCGTTCGAATCAGTTCCTGATCTGAACGTTGCGCCATCCCGTTGCGACATGGCAGCGCTCGCACGTCTGACCGAAGGTACCATTGTGCACGTCCGAGCTGCGATGACAGCTGAAGCAATCCATCGGCAACTTCAGATCCGGCGGCGACTTGGCCTTGTGACAGGCCTCGCAGGTGATCTTCTGGTGGACACCGACCAGCGGGAATCGTGTCTGCCGCGCGTGATCGAAACGCCATAGCCGCCATCCGTTCGGATTGTGGCAACTGGCGCATCGCCCGCCGAGTTTCCCCTGGTGGAAATCCTTGTGGCAGCTCTCACAGGCCATCGGGGTGTTCTTGTAGGTCGGCGTCCGGTGGCACTCCTCGCAGGGCACCGACTTGTGCAGGCCGATCAATGGGAAGCGCGTGATTTCATGATCGAAGGAGAGCTTCTTCCGCCAGCCCATATCGCTATGGCACGCCTCGCAACGCTCACCGAGCTTGCCCTGATGCGGATCCTGCTTGCGGTGACAGGACACGCATGAGGTCGCGAGCTTGTCCCGATAGAGATCACCCGTATGGCAGCCCTCGCACTTCACCTTGGCATGGGCATTTCGCAGTGGGAAGCGGGTCTTGTCGTGATTGAAGCGGACCGTCTTCCACTTGTCCTGATCGTGGCAGGTCTCGCACTTGTCGCCGAAGCGGCCGCCATGGACGTCCTGAAGACGGTGACATGAGCCACAGGAGGTCGGCAGATCCTTGTATTGCTGACCGGAATGACACGTCGCACAAGCGACCGACTTGTGGGCGCCCACGAGGGGAAACCGGGTCTTGGTATGGTCGAACTCCTTGGTCGCGCGCCATTTCACCGCCGTGTGGCAGTTCTCGCAGCGTTCACCGAGTCGACCGCGATGCGGATCAATCGCCTTGTGACACTCGAAACAGGTCGAGGGCGCGTTGCGGAACTTCACCTTCGCGACGTGACATCCCGCACAAGGCACGGTCTTGTGCGCGTCGACAAGCCGGTAGTTCGTCATGTCGTGGTTGAAGGTCTCCTTGTCGAGCTGGACGATGTCGGTTCCACGCCCCTTGTGGTCGGTGTGACACTGCCTGCACTCCTGGCTCAGCGCCGCCTGGTCGCGTCCGTGCAGGCGCTCACGCTGCCTGCGATCGACGGCAATCTCCTTGTGGCAATCGAGACAGAGGCCCGACTGTGCTTTCCGCGTATAGGCTTCGTGGCACTTTCCGCATTCGCTCTCGAGCTTGGCATGCTTCTCGACCAACGGGCCCGGCATGACGAGCTTCTCCAGCAACGTCTGCGCCCGCCCCCCGGCCGAGAGCATCGCAACGCCGGCCAGGACGGCGACGACGACCGCAACACGCCACCGCATCACGCAACTCCGTCAATAGTGATGGACGGCCCAGACATGAACGACGCCCGCCAGCAGCATGAGAAAAAACAGCGGCAGATGAAGCACATGCCACAGCGAAAACAATCGTTCGAAGAACGTCAGCTCAGCGGCCTTGCGCACCGCAGCGGCGTAGCGCCGCACCACCTCCTCGATTCGCTTCTCGCGACGCCGCCGCTCGGACCACGACCATCGCGCGCGCTTGGCTTCGGCGCGAATGAGCCGGCGCGCTTCCGCAACCACATTGGCGCGCAGCCGCCGCGTGCGCGCTGCGATGACCGCGCCGGTCCGCAGGCTGCCCAGCGCGGTTCGGGGTACCCTGTTGTCGAGCCCTTTGCTGAAGGCGGCCAACTCCCGCGACACGAACGAGACGGCCTGCATTTCCTGACCGAGCTCCGTCCGCATTGCCTCGGCCTCGGCGAGCAGCTCCTTGACCCGCGCTCTCCCACCATGGAGGCCCATATGGATCTTGCCATAGATGTAACGGCCGACCACGCCGCTGATCGCCACGATCAGCATGGTGAAGAACGCCACATTGCTGTTGAGCGCCCCCAGCTGGAAATTCGCATGGAACAGGATGAGCACGGGACCGATGACGCCGAGCAGCATGTGCGTCCTGAACCAGAACGGCACCGAGCCGATCCCGCGCAGCGACTTGAAGCGCTTGCGCATCGAATAGGCCAGCAGCGACAGCATCGCGACGCTGCCGTAGATCCCGAGCCAGTATCCGATGCCGGAGCCCGGCGTAATATACTCCTCCTCCTTCTGCAGCCACCCCACGGTAATCGCTCCGAGAACGACGACCGTGATGACGACCGGAATGGTTCCTCGAAGAGGATTGCCCCGCGCGCGAGCGACCGCTGCTCTGCTCATGACCTCGACGTTTCCTGTGAAACCCGAATGCCGGATTGGCGGAAGCCAGACTCGTTCGCGGATCTCCGGATCTCAGTCGAGAGACCACTTAGTGATAACCACTTGCAACATCCCCATCCGTCTTCCGACACCGACGTCATTAGTCCGAAATCAGTGCGAGCCATATTTCCGCCGACGGCATCTGTTCAACGAATGATCCAATCCTTGTCTCCAAGACGTCAGATCATTCTGGAATTTCTATGTCGGCATCTCTTGAGAGGAATTTGCATCTAGCACCGCATCGAACCTCTTCACGCGGAGTTCGCGGCCAGCGGCTCTCTTCTGCTGTTAGTTCATAAGACAAGGGAGCGAGACGACATGGCGCTCGATCTCCTGATCGTCTACGCCGCGCCGATGCTCGGCGTCTGGGCCACCTACATGGCGGTGCGCAAGAGAAGAGAAATAAAGAGCGTCGCGAAGCTCTCGGCCGCCAAGGAAGCCGGTCTGCTTGAGCCGGCATCCTTGCATCCTATCATCGATCCCGCCTTGTGCATCGGCTGCGGGTCATGCGTCAGGGCGTGCCCGGAGGGCGACATTCTCGGCCTGATCGGCGGCAAGGCGTCGCTGGTCGAACCTTCGCATTGTATCGGACACGGCGCCTGCAAGGCGGTGTGCCCCGTGAGCGCCATCACGCTGGTGTTCGGCACCGAAACGCGCGGCATCGACATTCCAAACGTGGACGAGGCGTTCCAGACCAACGTACCCGGCATCTTCATCGCCGGAGAGCTCGGCGGGATGGGGCTGGTCCGCAACGCCATCGAACAGGGGCGCCAGGCGATCGACTCCGTCCGCAAGGTCAAGAACATCGGCAAGTCCGACATGCTCGACGTCGTGATTGTCGGCTGCGGTCCGGCCGGACTTTCCGCCAGTCTCGCCTGCCTGCAGCATCGGCTGCGCTTCGTGACGCTGGAGCAGGACTCGCTTGGCGGCACCGTCGCGCACTTTCCCCGCGGCAAGCTGGTGATGACGGCACCTTTCACGCTGCCGCTCGCGGGCAAGTTCAACTTCAGAGAGCTCAGCAAGGAGCAGTTGATCACCTTCTTCATGGGGATCGTGCGCAAGGCCCGCCTCAAGGTGAACGTCGGCGAGCGCGTCGAGGCCGTCACGCGAATGGGAGAAAGCTTCGACGTCAGGACGAACCGCGGCAGCTACAGAACGCATGCCGTGCTCCTGGCGATCGGGCGCCGCGGAACGCCACGCAAGCTGGAAGCTCCTGGCGAAGAGCAGAACAAGGTCGTCTATCGACTGATCGACCCCGAACAGTATCGCGGCCAGCACGTGCTCGTCGTCGGTGGCGGCGACGCCGCACTGGAAGCCGCGTGCTCCATCGCCGACGAGCCCGGAACGACGGTGACCCTGTCGCATCGCAGCGAGTCGTTCGGCCGCGCCAAGCTGAAGAACCGTCAACGGACTGAAACAGCTGCTCGATCGGGGCGGCTCCGGGTCATCTACAACTCCACGGTCAAACGGATCGGCAGCGACGACGTCGACATCGATGCCGGCGGCAACACGAGCACGATCCGAAACGATGCCGTCATCGTCTGCGTCGGCGGCATTCTGCCCACCGCATTCCTGAAGAGCATGGGTATCGAGGTGGAGACGAAATATGGCACGGCTTAAGTCCTCTCACATCATCATCCCCCTGATCTGTCTCGTCGGCTCGACCGTGCCGTCGGTCGCCCCGGCCGGCGACGCGCCGGCCGGCGTGAGCTCCGAAGCATTCGCGAGCCAGGCGGCCGATGCCGCGATCCGCGCCGGACATCCTGAGGACGCACTGAAGCTGCTCGAGCGCGCCGCCAACGCCGGGGATCCGGAGGCGCAGTACCGGCTTGCGTCGCTCTACCGCGCCGGTCTCGGCACCAGAGCAGACGATACGCTGGCGTTCAAATGGATGGAGGCAAGCGCAAGGAAGGGACACGTCAAGGCGCAGTACAATGTCGCAGCGATGTGGCTCGCGGGCCGCGGAACACCGGCCGATCCCGACCGGGCGCGGGAGTGGCTGCGCAAGTCGGCGGCGGCTGGCTATCAGCCCGCCGAGCAGTTGATGGCCGACATGGCCAGCCGAGACGCGCGACCCCGCGCCAGGGAGCCGGCGCGCGAAGCTGCGCGCAGGCCGCCACCGACGCTCGATGCGCAGGCCGCCATGCGAAACGGCCATCCGGCCATCATCGACGCCGCCCTGCGCGGCCAGTTCGATCCGATGCGCCAGCTCATCGCTGCGAAGGCTGACGTCAACGCGGTCAACGAGGACGGCGATACGCCTCTGGCGATCGCCGCGGCCGCCGGGCATCTTCGGCTGGTGGAGCTCCTGCTCGCCTCGGGAGCCAACCCGAACACCGGCAACCGGCGCGGCGACACGCCTTTGATGCTGGCAGCGGACAAGGATCATGGAGACATCATCAAACTGCTGCTGACGAAGGCGGCCGACCCATCTGCAGCGCGTGCAGATGGCACGACCGCACTATTGATGGCGCTCAGCCGCTGCAACGGCGCCGCGATCGCTGCGCTCCTCGACGGCGCCTCCGGCAGTCTGCCCGCGTCGGCGGACGGCCGGACCCCCCTCATGATCGCGGTCGCGTCGTGCACCAATGGCCCGCTCGATCGGCAACTCGTTCAGAGATCCGACCTCAACGCCGCCGATGGGCAGGGCCGCACCGCACTCTGGCACGCGGCCGGCAATGGCAATACGCACGCGATCGGACAACTGATCCGCGCCGGTGCGGACGTCAACCGCGCTGACGCCGACGACAAGACGCCGTTGCTGAATGCCATCGAAGGCCGCAGCGCCGCGGCCTCGCTGCTTCTGTTGGACCATGGGGCCGACCCGAAACGCGCGACAAGAGGCGGAAATACCGCCCTCATCCTCGCTGCGCGCGCCGGGCTTGCGGATGTCGTCAGTGAGCTTCTCAGGCGCAAGGCCGACCCGAACGTGCGCAATGGCCAGGGCATGAGCGCGTTGATGATGGCGGCCCATGAGGGGAACATCGGCATTGCGCACAGCCTTCTCGCCGCCGGCGCCGAAAAGCAATTGAGGAACAAGCGGCGCGAACGTGCCACGGACATCGCCGCTGCCAGCGGTCACAGCGATATCGCCAAGCTTCTGGAATAGCGGACGATTCCGTTTCGTCTCCCTGCCTATCATGCGGTCGACGTCGCGTTCGCTGCTCGCTGCTCGCTGGCGCCGCAGACGATTCGCGCGTTATTTATCAACGAACATAACGCTCCATACCAAGACGCCTCGATGATACCGCTCTCCGGCCGTGAGTGCGAATGAGTTGCAGTTACACTACGATGCACGTCGATGGATCATCATCATTCCGTACGAATGATGCCTCATTCGGCGCATTGATTGTCGACGCATCACAGACACTTGATAGTTAGCTGCAGGAATATCCGCTGCAGTCGGAGATACCACATGACAGCGGAGGTCGGATCGTTTGCGCTCATTCTCGCGCTCCTCGTGTCGCTGGTGCAGTCGATCGTTCCGTTCGCAGCGCTGCGCCGCCAATCCGAGATGATCGCCGGCTTCGTTCGGCACGCTGCCTTGACTCAGTTTCTGTTCGTCTCGATCGCATTCGCATGCCTGACGTCGCTGTTTGTCCACTCCGACTTTTCAGTCCAGGTCGTCGCAGCCAATTCGCACACGCTCAAGCCGCTGCTCTACAAGGTCTCCGGAGTCTGGGGAAACCATGAGGGATCCATGTTGTTGTGGGTCCTGATCCTCTCATTGTTCGGTGCTGCCGTTGCATTGTTCGGAACGAACCTTCCGGAGCGACTGCAGAGCAACGTCCTCGGCGTGCACGGCATGATCGGCCTCGGCTTTCTGGCGTTCATCGTCTCTACATCGAATCCGTTCGCGCGGCTGGTCGATGCTCCCCTCGAAGGCAACGGACTGAATCCGATCTTGCAGGATCCCGGCCTCGCCTTTCATCCACCGTTTCTGTATCTGGGCTACGTCGGCTTCTCGATGGCGTTCTCGTTCTCGGTCGCCGCGCTGATCGAGGGAAAGGTCGATGCCAGCTGGGCCCGCTGGGTCCGACCGTGGGTGCTCGCGGCCTGGTGCTTTCTCACGATTGGAATCACGCTGGGCAGCGCATGGGCGTACTACACGCTCGGCTGGGGCGGCTGGTGGTTCTGGGACCCCGTCGAGAACGCGTCCTTCATGCCGTGGCTTGCGGGGACTGCGCTGCTGCATTCCGCCCTGGTGGTCGAACGTCGGAGCGCCCTCCAGAGCTGGACGATCCTGCTGGGGATCGTGACCTTCTCATTGAGCCTGATCGGGACCTTCCTGGTGCGATCCGGCGTGCTCACCAGTGTTCATGCCTTCGCACAGGACCCCTCGCGTGGCGCATTCATCCTGGCGCTCATCCTGGTGGCGACCGGCGGGGCGTTGACGCTGTATGCGATCCGAGCCCCAAGCCTGAAGCACGGTGCGCTGTTCGCGGCCGTCAGCCGCGAGAGCGGCCTCGTCCTCAACAATGTGCTGCTCACGGCAGCCGTGGCCACCGTGTTTCTCGGCACGTTCTACCCGCTCCTCGTCGACATGCTCGGAAACGACAAGATCTCCGTCGGTCCTCCCTACTACAACCTGACGTTCGTTCCGATCATGGTTCCGCTGCTGCTTGCCATGGTGATCGGCCCGGTTCTGAAATGGAAGCGCGATCTCCTCGTTGCGGCCCTGCAACGACTCCGCCTGGCCGGAGGACTTGCGGCATTCATTGCCGTCGCGATCCTCATCGCGATGTTCGGACAGCGTTTCCTGGTCGCGTTCTTCTTCGGCATCGCCGTCTGGCTCGTGATCGGCTCGCTGATGGTGCTGGCTCATCGCGTCCGCCTCGGCATGACGACTCCCCTGGCGACCTCGCTCAACCTCGCGCGCACCACCCCGCTCGCGGTCTACGGCCTGGTGCTGGCCCATGCGGGAATGGGCGTCACCGTCGCAGGCATTACCGGGATGACCGCGTGGGCCAGCGAGAAGGTGCAGATGCTGCGGCCGGGCCAGAGCCTGCAGCTCGCGGGCTACGACATCAAGTTGCGCTCGATCGGAAAATTTCCAGGCCCCAACTACGAAGCCGAGCGTGGCACGTTCGACATCACGCGGAACGGCAAACCGTTCACGCAGCTTTCCAGCGAGCGCCGCTTCTATCCCGTCAGACAGCAGCAGACGACCGCCGCCGGCATTCGAACCAACCTGCTCTGGAACGTCTACGTGACGCTCGGCGATCCCGACGACAAAGGCGCGTGGGCGGTGCGTTGCTACTATCACCCTCTGGTGCCGCTGGTCTGGATCGGCGCGCTGATGATGGCGTGCGGCGGCTTCGTCTCGCTGGCCGACCGGAGATTTCGTGTCGGTGCTCCGCGACGGTCGATGCGGGCCGTACCGACTGCCGTTCCTGCTGAATAGGACGAGATATGCCGCGCCTACCCTATCTCATACCGCTCGCGGCTTTCGTCGCACTGGCCGCTGGACTGGCTTTCAGCCTGACCAACGATCCGCAGCGGATGCCCTCGACCCTGATCGACAAGCCGACCCCGCGTTTCCAGCTCGCGTCGCTCGACGGCAAGGGCGGCGGTCTTGCCAGTACCGACCTGCAGGGCGACGTGGTCCTGCTCAACGTGTTCGCATCCTGGTGCCCCGGATGTCGCGTCGAGCATCCCATGCTGCTCAAGCTCGCGGAGAGCTCCGCGATCCCGATCTATGGGCTGAACTGGAAGGACGATCGGAACGACGGCAAACGGTGGCTTGCCAAGCATGGCAGTCCCTATGCCCGTGTCGGCTCCGATGAGTCCGGCCGGACCGGCATCGATCTTGGCGTGACCGGCGTTCCCGAAACCTTTGTGATCGATCGGGCCGGCCGCATCCGCTTCCGCTATCCCGGCCCGCTGACCGAAGATGTATGGCGGGACGATTTCGAACCTCTGCTGAAGGCACTCAGGAGCGAGTCATGAACTGCCGGCGGATCAAGCGCGCGGCCGAAGCGCTGCTCGTCAGCTCGCTCGTGCTGACGGCGACCTGGTCGCCATCTCGTGCGGTGCTTCCCGACGAAATGTTGCGCGACGAGGGGCTGGAGGCCCGCGCGCGCGCGCTGGGCCAGGAGCTGCGCTGCGTCGTTTGTCAAAATCAGAGCATTGACGACTCCAACGCTCCATTGGCGCATGATCTGAGGGTGCTGCTGCGCGATCGCCTGCAGGCCGGCGACAGCGACCGGCAGGCGGTGGACTTCCTGGTCGCACGCTACGGCAACTTCGTCCTGCTCAAGCCTCCCTTACAGTGGAATACCATCGCGCTGTGGATCGGTCCCCTGCTCGCTTTGCTCACGGCCGCCGTCGGCTTCGGCCGCTACGTGCGCCGGGCGGCAGCCAATGCGAGTGCGCCCGAGGCGGAGCACGTCGCTCCGCTCAGCGCCGACGAACTCGAAGCCTTCGAGGCGATCCTCGATCGACGGAGCCTTTCATGATGCTGTGGCTGATCCTGACGGCGATGATTTCCGTGGCCGCCGTGCTCATATCGACGCCATTCATCCGCAGCTACGAGCGGAGACGGTTGGCTTCGGCTCAGGGACTTGCCGTCCACCACGACCAGCTCCGCGAGATCGAGAGCGAAACCGCACGCGGCCTGATCGACAAGTCGGATGGCGAGAACGCGGCCAGCGAGATCAAGCGGCGCATTCTCGCCGCAGCCGCCGCCGAACAGCCGCCGGCGCCCTCCCTCACCAGCTCCGAACGAAAATTTGCGCTCGCCGTCGTCACGATGACCGTGGTGTTCGGCTCGGTCGTCCTGTACGCGGTCATCGGAAACCCGGATGTCCCCGCGGCCGCGCCGGTCCAGACCGCCGGCGGCACGACGCTGAAGTCGGTTGGCGAAGCGCGAACGGACGCCGGCACCCAGGCCATTGCGTCGTTGGAGCAGATGGCCGGCCAGGACGGTCGCGACCGCCCGCAGCAGGGCAGCGGACTGCCGCCGGTCGAAGAGATGATCCAGCGTGTGCAGACCCGACTGGAGCGAAATCCCAGGGATGCGGACGGATGGCGGCTGCTGGGCTGGTCCTTGTTCAACATCGAGCGCTTTGCGGAGGCGGCGCAGGCCTATGCGCGCGCAATGGAGCTGCGGCCAAGCTCGGCAGAGTACCGCAGCGCGCGGGGCGAAGCGCTGGTGCGGGCCGCGGACGGCACCGTCAACTCCGAAGCCCGCGCGGATTTCGACGAAGCACTCAAACTGGATCCCAAGGACGCGCGCGCCCGTTTCTTCATCGGCGTCGTGAAAGAACAGGATGGAGACAAACGGGGTGCGATGGCCGACTGGACGGCGATCGTATCGGAGGCCGATCCGAACGAGCCGTGGCTGCCTGATCTCAAGCAGCGGCTCGGCGCGCTTCGTCGCGAGCTCGGGGAGGATGACGGCTCGCCATCGCCTGCCCGGCCGAACCTGTCCGCCGAGCGCATGCAGGAACTCCTGCGCTCCGGCAAGACCGCGGCGACCGAGCCGGTGGAGCCGCGCGGCCCCCGCGCCGAGGACATCCGCAAGGCCGAAGGCATGTCCACACAGGATCGCAACCTCATGATCCGGGGCATGGTGGATGGCCTTGCGAGCCGACTCGAACAATCACCGCGCGATGCAGAAGGCTGGATCAAGTTGATCCGCTCGCGGGTGGTGCTGGGTGACGTCGAGGCGGCGAAACAGTCGCTGCAACGCGCACTGTCGGTCTTTGCGGAGGACGTCCCGGAGCGCACGCGCATAGCTGACGCAGCCAAAGAGCTCGGGATCAATCCATAGCGTTCGAGGGCCCGATCCGCGTATCCGCATCGTCGGAACCCGTTCGGCAACCGGAGGAATGGCAATGCGGATTCTGCTCATAGAGGACGAGCCCGTCTACGCGGAGCGCATCAGGGAAAGCCTGGCCGACGCCGGTTTCGAGGCGGATCTCGCCACCGATGGCAGGCAGGGCTGGATGCTGGGCAACAGCCAGCCCTATGATGCCGCGGTCCTCGACCTCGGCCTGCCGTGCATTTCGGGCCTCGACGTGCTGCAACGCTGGCGTCATACCGGCCACACGCTGCCGGTGCTGATCCTGTCCGCCCGCAGCGGCTGGGTCGAGCGTGTCAACGGCCTGAACGCAGGCGCGGACGACTATCTCGAAAAGCCCTTCAAGGCACAGGAGCTCGTCGCGCGGGTCAAATCGCTGCTCCGTCGGGTTTCGAGCAGACCGGAGGCCGTGCTCCGCCTCCGGCAGATCGAATTCAACGCGGCGGCCGGCCTGGTCAAGAAGGACGGGGAGATCGTCGACCTGACTGCACTCGAGTTGCGCGTCCTCGAGTTCCTCATGCGCCGCGCCGATCATATCGTGTCGCAGACCGAGCTGCTGGAGCACATCTATCCGAGCAGCGACCATCGCGACTCCAATACGGTCGAAGTCTACATTGCCCGGCTCAGGAGAAAGCTGGGGCGTGACTGCATTCGCACCGTCAGAGGCATGGGATATCGCTTCGGATAGAGCCATGTTCAGCCGCAACTTCCGAGCCCGGATGATCGCGGTCGCCGCGATCTGGATTTCAATCGTCTTGTTCGCCAGCGGGCTCGGGCTCTCGATCGTCATTCGCCGTGTCGTCGAGGCCCACTTCGATCACGACCTGCTGGATCACGCCCGCGAGCTCGCCGATCTCGTGGAACTCGACGCAGCGCAGCGGCTGTTCATCGCCCGCAATCTGAGCGATCCGCGTTTCTCTCCGGCCAGATCCGGAATGTATTGGCAGGTCATCCTGCAGAACGGCGAGACCGTGCGTTCGCCCTCGCTACAGGATGACCTCTCTCTTTCAGTCACGCCCGACCAGGCCCGCGAGGGCTCACTGCCTCCCTCCACGGCGCTGGCGAATGTGGAAGGACCGACCGGGCCGATGCGGATGGTCCGAAACATCAGCGAGCCGTCTCGTCTCGGGCAACCCGTCGAAATCCGAATCGGCGCCGACGAGCGACTGATCAGTGACGAGATGGAGCACCTCAATCTGACACTGATGGCGACGCTGGGTCTGCTGGCCCTCGCCATGGTTGGCACCGCCTACGCTCAGGTCGCCTACGGCCTGCGGCCGCTGCAGCGGATGAGTCGCGCCATCGTGGACGTGCGCAGCGGCAAGACCACACGCCTGCCCGAGGACCTGCCGGAGGAAATCATGCCGCTCGTCACCGAATTGAACGGGATGATCACGGCAAACCTCAGCATGGTCGATCGCGCTCGCGTGCTCGCAGGAAGCTTTGCGCACGCGCTGAAGACGCCTCTGGCAATCCTCGACGAGGAGGCCGCACGGCTGAAAGCGTCCGGTCAGGAGAGCCACGCGCAGATCCTGTCGGAGCAGTGCTCGCGCATGGCGCTGCTCATCGACTACCAGACGGCGCGCGCAAAGGCCTCCACGATCGCGAATGCCGGTGCGTTTGCGGTCGTCGCCGACGTCTTGAGGAGCGTCATCAATACCTACTCGCGATTCAGCCCCGGGCACGACCGGCGGTTCGAAGTCGAAGGAGCGGCCGACGTCGTCGTTGCCTGCGATACCAACGATCTGACCGAACTCATCGGCAACCTGCTCGACAATGCGGCAAAATGGGCACATGACCTCGTCGTGGTTTCGATCGAGGATCTCGACAGCTCCGTCTTGATCACGGTCGAGGACGACGGGCCCGGCATTCCGGCCGAACATCGCATGCGCGTGTTCGACGTGGGCACGAGACTTGACGACGCGAAGCCGGGCACTGGGCTCGGTCTGGCGATCGCCCGCGACCTGACCAGCCTCTATGATGGCCGACTGTGGATCGAGGATTCGAGAATGGGGGGCGCCGCCCTGAAGCTCGCACTTCGAAAGAAGGGTGATCCAAGCTCATCGTGACATGACTGGTGCCCGCAAAGCGACCGCAGCGGCATACGGCACGAAGCCAGTGGAGCAGGAAATCACCGTGGCAAGATGCCCTGGGCCGGCGCGCCAACGACGCCAGCCGTAGCCGGTGAGAGGCTACTTTCGAACATCGCGGGTCAGCAGCGTCGGCAAAATCGCAAGCTTCCCCGGCCGCGCTATCTCAGTGTCGAGAGATAGGCGACGACATCGGCCCGCTCCTTCGCGTCCGCCAATCCTTTGAAATACATCTTGACCCCGTGAACGTCCCCGCGAGGATCGGCGATATAGGCATCCAGTGCCGTTGCGGTCCAGGGCGCGTTGTTCTTTTTCATGCTCTCCGAATAGGCGTAGTCCGGCACAGCCGCTGGCTGGCGTCCAACGATGTTCCAGAGGCTCGGGCCGACCTTGTTGACGCCGATCTCGGCAGAGTGGCAGTTATGGCAGATGCGCTGGAAGATGCTTTTCCCGGCGACCGGATTGCCGTCGAGCGCGCGGGCGCTCGGTGCCAGGCTGACGAGAACGGCGACAAGAACGATGCGGCGGAGCATGCGAGATCTTTCCCTTTTCGATCCGGAGCGGGCGCGGGCCAGCCCCCCGGCCAGGCGCGGTGAGCAGATCCGGGCAGATGATCGGACGACAGCCCGGCCCAAGTCCTTGTTCTGGATCAAGCCGCGCAGTTGCCGTTGCTGCTCAATTGGCCTAATCTTCTAAAAAAACGAACGATCACCAACAACCCAAAGTGTCGTTCCGGGAGGTGCCCGATGGGAGACGCCGATCCTCGGCCCCCGCGTCCGTCTGGCGTGACTGCTGCAAAGTCCAAGGCTGCAACGGAGGCCGCTGCGGCGGCCGACATCTGCGGCCAGTTGCCGGCCGACGGGTTGGCGATGGTGCTGATCTTCCTGTCGCCCCACTACGATCCAAACGAGTTCATGGTGGAGGTGACGACCCGTCTTGCGGACATCCCCGTATACGGCTGTACGACGGCCGGAGAGCTGTCGCCCGATGGCTGGGACGACAACAGTGTCGTCGCTCTCGGATTTGCCGCCGAGGATTTCACGGTATTCGCACAGCCCATCTTCGGGTTGTCGGGCTTTCGCGTCGATGAAGGACGTCGCCTCGGCAACCAGCTGAGGCAGGATCTGTCGCGGCACGGTGGTCGCGACGACGACGGCGTGTTCGGGCTCGTCCTGATCGACGGCATGTGCCAGCGCGAAGAGGCGATCATGTCGGCGATCTACGCCTCGCTCGACAATATTCCCCTGGTTGGCGGGTCGGCCGGCGACGGTCTTCGGTTCGAGCGCACCTGGGTCTTTCACGACGGCAAGGCCCATACGGACATGGCTGTGCTGATCCTGATCAGGACGTCATTGCCGTTCCGGCTGTTCAAATGCGACAATTTCGAGCCGACCTCGACCAAGATGGTGGTGACGGAGGCCGATCTCGAGCAGCGCATCGTCAAGCAGCTCAATGCCGAGCCGGCGGCGGAGGAATATTGCCGCGCGATCGGAATCGCCGATTCCGAGCTCGACCCGTTCCTGTTTGCAGCCCATCCGGTCCTGGTGCGAGTCGGCGGCTCCTATTTCGCGCGCTCGATTCAGCGCGTCAGCCCTGACGGCTCACTCCGGTTCTTCTGCGCGATCGACGAAGGCATGGTGCTGACGGCGGCGAGGTCACGCAATTCCGTGGCGGCCGCCCGCGAGATGCTGGCCGAGGTCCGCGACGAGATCGGCGAGGTCTCGATCTTCATCGGTTTCGAGTGCATCCTCAGGCGTCTTGACGCGGAGCAGCATCAGTTTGCGCGGGAAATGTCCGAGCTCTATCGCGACAACCGGATCGTCGGATTCCATACCTATGGCGAGCAGTACGGTTCAATGCATGTCAATCAGACGCTGACCGGGGTCGCGATCGGCAAACGTGGAGCGACGCAGCAATGACCGCCGCGGCGTCTCCGGAAGACCTGCAGCGCGAAGCGGCCAAGCTCAGGAAGATCAACGCCGCGCTGATGTCCCGGGTCGAACGCTCGATGGACCAGCAGTTCAACGCGTTCTCACTGTTCGAAACGGCGATTGCGCTCGATCAGCAGGTGCGCGAGCGAACGCGCCAGCTGCGTGATGCGCTGCGTTCGATCGAAACCGCCAACAAGGACCTCTTTCGGGCCAAGCAGCAGGCTGAAGCGGCGAGCTCCCTGAAATCCTCGGTTCTCATCTCCGTCACGCATGATCTGCTTCAGCCGCTCAACGCCGCGCGGCTCACGCTCTCGACCTTGGCGGACGAGGTCTCGTCCGATCGCGGAACGGCCATGGTCGGCCAGGTCGACCATTCGCTGGCCATGCTCGAGGATCTGCTGCGATCCCTGCTGGAGATTGCCAAGCTCGATGCCGGAGCCCTGCGCCCCGATGTCAGGCCCGTTCTGCTCTCGACCCTGTTCGAGCCGCTCGAACGCGAATTCGCCCCGATCGCGGCCAAACGCGGGTTGTCCCTGCGCATTTGTCCGTGCTCGATCGCCGTGGTCTCGGATGCCATGATGCTGCGGCGCATCTTGCAGAACCTCCTCGCCAACTCCCTGCGCTACACACGGCAGGGCGGCGTCGTCATGGGATGCCGGCCGGGGCCGGGAGCGGGCCGGGTTCGCATCGAGGTCCACGACACCGGCCCGGGGATTCCCAAGCCGCAACAAGAAGCGATCTTTCTCGAATTCCAGCGCGGTCGGCCGAGCGCCGAGGATCAGGCCGGTTTTGGGCTGGGCCTGTCGATCGTTCGTCGCTTCGCCAAGGCATTGGACCATGAGGTCAGGCTGGCTTCGCGGGTTGGACATGGGTCCACATTCAAGCTCGAGCTCGACCGCGCAGACCCGGCAGCCGTACTGCCGGATCCACATCCCGCGGATCACGTCGACCACGACTATGGCGGGCTCGAAGGCGCCAAGATCCTGCTGATCGAAAACGACCTGGCCACCGCCGAGGCCATGGTCAGTCTGCTGGAAAAATGGGGCTGCGACGTCGTAGCTACGGCGTCGTTGAATGACGCCTTGCAGCGTTTGAGTGCGCTCGGCGCAATCCCTGAGACGATCATCGCGGATCTGCACCTGGATGGCGACGAGAGCGGGCTTGCCGCCATCCGGGACATCAGGCAATTCCTTGGCCGAGATGTTGCGGCCATGATCGTGACCGCCGACTATTCCGAAGACGCAGCCAGGGAAGCAAGCCGATACGGGCTCGAGATCTTGACCAAGCCGGTCAGGCCTGCGGAGCTTCGCGCGCTGTTGTCGTTCTTGCTGTCATGAGCGCTTCAGCGCCGTTTGCCCGAGCCGGCGTGCGCGGCTCGCTGATGAGGTTCACGAAGTCGATCTTTTCCATCTCGATGATGGCCTTGGTCCTGCTCATGACGCGAAGCTTGCGCAGGATCTCCGAGACGTGGACCTTCACTGTCGTCTCGCAGATCCCGAGCTCATAGGCGATCTGCTTGTTCTGCAGTCCACGGCGGATAAGGTCGAGCACGCGCAGCTGCTGCGGCGTCAGCTCGTGAAGACGCTTCAGGAGGTCCTGAGCAGGAAGCCGGCCACGGCGCGCGCCGGCGCAGAGGGAGCCGCCTTCAACATGGACCTCGCCGCGCAGCACGGCGTTGATTGCCTCGGCAAGCTGCTGCTTCGAAGTCGATTTCGAGATGTAGCCGGAGACACCCAGCGCGAGCACGTGGGCGACGAGGTCCGGGTCCCGATGCGCGGAAACGACCAGGATCGGCGTGCGCGGCGCGGTCTTGCGGATGCGGATGACGCCGGAGAGTCCGGTCGTTCCGGGCGTCGAGAGGTCGAGCAGGATCAGGTCGAATCTCGGCGGAGATGAAAGAAGCCCAACGGCCATGTCGACGGACGTCGCCTCGCGCATCTCGGCGTCAGCCAGAGCGGCGCGGATCGCGCTCTCCAGCGCCTCGCGAAACAGCGGATGGTCCTCGACGATGAGCAATCGAGCCACGTGCCTGTCCCCTCCCCGGCCAGATCGAAGGTCCGGCTTATTCAGTGTCGCGGATCCGACATTCAACCAGCGTGCGCGCCGCGTCTTCGAAGGAACGTCAGAACCGGAGCATCAGCGATATCGCGTTGGCTGGCATCAATCAACGACCAAGACGCCATCGACGTCGCCACGCCTGCGGTGGCCGTGAAGTCTTGCGGCGCAACAATTCCGCTACAGGTGTTTTCTGCCCGAAGCGGTGCGCGATCCCTGACGGTCGGCCGGCGCGTTCAGCGCGATCTTGCCGATCTCGATGATGGCCTTGTTGCGGCTGAACAGGCGGAGTTTTCTCAGGATCTCGGTGATGTGCGCCTTGACGGTCGACTCCGCAAGCTGAAGCTCGCCGGCGATTTCCCGGTTCTGATAGCCACGCCTGATCAGGTCGAGGACGCGAAGCTGTTGCGGCGTCAGCTCCTCGAGACGCGCCTGCAGCGCGCGAGATGAGCCCTTCCCGTGGCGCTCGACCGCGGGCACGAAGTCTTTCGGGACCGAGATCGAGCCGCTGAGCACGCGCTCGATCGCGGACGTCAGCTCGCGCTTCGAGGTCGACTTCGGCAGATAGCCGGCCGCGCCGAGCGAAAGCGCCTCGCGCACCACGTTCTGGTCCTCGTCACTCGAGACGATCGCGACCGGAAGCCGCGGATGGGCGGCGCGAAGCCGCTGGAATCCCGAGAAGCCCATGGCATCGGGCAGCGTCAGATCGAGCAGCGCCAGGTCGATGTCGGGTTCGAGCGCAAGGGTGCTGAGGGCATCGGCAATCGACAGCGCCTCGAAGATCTCGGCGTCAGGATGCGCCAGACGCACCGCATTGCCGAGAGCTTCGCGAAACAGGGGATGATCGTCGATGATCAGAAAACGCGTCATGTCCGACCTTCACTCGCTGCCAGCACGTGCCGGGGGATCCGGCAGACCGTGTCGGCCGGTGTCCCTCCCTCAATTTGCCGTCTCTGACGACTGCACGGTCAGCAGGAATGTATAGATGCTCTCGAACTGGTCGTCGGTAAAGACCTCCTTCCAGGCGGGCATGCCCTTGGAAGGACGGCCTTCATGCACGGTGGTCCAAAATTTGTCGCGCATGTCCTCACCGTAGCGGGTCTGCAGCCGTCGCAGGTCGATCCGGCGTTCCGCCTGCACGGCGTCGGGTCCGTGACAGTGGGCGCAGGTGCCATTGAAGATCTCTTTGCCTAGCGTCACCGCCTCGGTCTTCGACTCGCTCGCAGTCGAGTCCGAAACGCTGGTCACGACGGCCTCGGCGACCGGCTGACGGAGAAGCTGAGCAGGGTCAGTTGTCGACGCCAGCTTGATCGGGCGCGGCACGGCGCCGAGCCTGATCGACGGCTCGCTCGGCAGCCCGTATTTGACCGCGAGCTCGGCGATCCGCGGCGCGAGCTGCGGCAATGCGGCGTCGATCTGATCGCGCAGTTGGCCGGAGCTCTTGGCAAGGCCGATCGCGGCATCCCAGGACAGCCCGTCGCCCTCGACCGGCTGGATCCGGAAGCCGCTCTGGTACGTCGTCTTGTTCAGCCAGCCTGCAACCGGCCCCCAAACGAAGGCGACATCGGCCCTGCCCTGGGCCAGCGCCGCAAGGCCCTCGTCCGGCGTCAGCACCGTCACCTTCTTGATGTCGTCGCGCTGGGCCAGCAGGTTTTGCGGCGTGGTCTGGTATTGCACGGCGACACGCTTGCCTCGGAGATCGTCGATGCTGTGGACGATGAGCGTCCCGCGGCTGACGAGTGCGTAGGTTTCGGTCGCGATCTTCTTCGAGAAGATCACGGCCGGTCCCATGAAGTCCGCTGACAGCGGCAGGCCGATCATCGCGTCGCACTGCTTGCCCAGCAGCGTCACGCGCACGGTTCGCTTGCCGAAATAGGATTTGTACCAGTCATAGGCCACGGGGCGGCCGAGTTGCTGTGACAGCGCCTGACCGACCTCGAGATAGAATCCCGGCTGCGTTGGATTGTTGCTCGAGAATGGAAGATTGGTCGGATCCGCGCAGAGTCGCAGCGGCTCGGCCTCGTTGGCCTGACCCGCCGCCGACGAGGCCAGCAGGGTGGAGGCCATCAAGGCGACGAGAGCCGTCGCGCTTGCTGACAGTTCGGCGGCCCGCCTATTCGAGCCAGTCTGACGGCGATTCAGGCGCATCCTCGATCCCTCAGGTCTTGTTTATCTGTTTATATGGTACGGCTCGGTCTCGCGGCCGGGCCGTCTTCGTCCGCTTGATGCGGATTGGCTTAGCGGTGCGCGTATCCCGCTTGCGGGACACGCGCACCCGTCGTGACCGTTGCGGCTATTGGACGGCGAAGACGAACAGGGCGCCGCCCTCGGGAGCCGCGTTTGTCATCTTCTTGCCGATCTCGCCCAGGAACGCCGGGATCGAGGCGGTGCGACCAACGACGACGGCGACGTATTGCTTGCCGTCGACCGAATAGGTCACCGGACCGGCCCCGATGCCGGAGCCGAGATTCTTCTTCCACAGGATCTTGCCGGTCTTGGCGTCGATGGCGCGGAAATCGCCGTGCAGATTACCGGAAAAGACCAGACCGCCGGCGGTGCTGAGCGTACCGCCGTTGAACGGAAGGTCTTCCTGGATCGACCAGACTTTCTTGTTGTTCACGGGATCCCAGGCGATGAGCTCACCGAGGAATCCGCCGGGGCCTTCCTTGGTCGGGAATTCCGCACCGAGATAGAACACGCCGCGCTTGTACGAGACGTCGCTGACCGCCCAGTCCATGCAGACATTGTTGGTCGGGATGTAGACCAGGCCGGTGTCCGGATTGTACGACATCGGCTGCCAGTTCTTGCCGCCGATCAGGTTCGGGCAGACGTCCTTGACGGGATGTCCAGGGCCCGGCCGCTTGTCCGGGTCCTCGACCGCGCGCAGGGTCGAAATGTCCCATTTCTGCGCCCAGTTGGCGAAGACGTACTTTTCGGCCGAGATCACCTTGCCGGTCTCTCGATTGGCCACGAAGAAGAAGCCGTTGCGATCGGCCTTCATCAAGGTCGGAACGGCTGCGCCGCCGACCTTGAGATCGGCGAGGATGGCTTCGTTGACGCCGTCATAGTCCCAGGCATCGGCAGGCGTGGTCTGGATGTGCCACTTGATTTTGCCGGTGTTCGGATCGAGCGCCAGCGTGGACGCCGTATACAGATTGGTCAGCTTGCCGAAATCGCCATTGCCGGTTGAGCGCACGGCGGTGTTCCAGGGACCGGGGTTGCTGGTGCCCCAATAGACCGTGTCGCTCTTCGGATCGTAGGAGCCGACCAGCCAGGCCGCGCCGCCGCCGTGCAAGCCGGTGTCGCCCTTCCAGGTCTCGCTCCCGGGCTCGCCGGGCGCAGGCACCGTGTAGGTCTGCCAGACCAGCTTGCCGGAGTTGATGTCGTAGGCCTGCAGCGAGCCGCGCACGCCGTACTCGCCGCCGCCGAAGCCGGTGATGACCTTGTCGCGCACGACCAGCGGCGGCGAGGTGATCACCGAGCCCTGCTTGTAGTCGACCACCTTCGAGGTCCACAGCTCCTTGCCGGTGGCGGCATCGAGCGCGCTCAGCTTGCCGTCGAGCCGGCCGACGAACAGCTTGCCGTCGGCATAGGCGATGCCGCGGTTGTTCACGTCGCAGCAGGCATATTGCAGCGTATCGTCCGGAATCTCCGGCTCATAGGTCCATTTGCGCGCGCCGGTCGCGGCATCCAGCGCGTAGACGTATTTCGGGCCCCACGACGTCGAGACGTAGAGCGTGTTGCCGATCACGATCGGCGAGGCCTCGTTCGAGCGCAGCGAGGCCAGCGAGAACGAATAGACCAGCGACAGCTTACCGGCGTTCTCGGTGTTGATCTCCTTGAGCGGGCTGAACCGGGTGTTGCCGTAGTCATGTCCGGCCATCGCCCAGGCGCCGGGCTCGCTGGCGGCCTTCAGCGCCGAGTCGTTGGCGCGGACGCCCAACGTGCCGGCGACAAGGAAGGCAACCGTCGAGATGCCAGCCAAGAATCTCCTGCTCGTGAAATTCATCAGTTCCCTCCGCCTATGTCTTTGTTGTGTTCGTATGACGCGTGCGCGCGAGGCCCCAGATGAGCAGTCGCGGTGCAAGCACCGGGGCGATTACAGCATCAGCGCGGCCCGGCTCTCATAGGCGGAAGGTAGTAGGCGGCGGGGATCAGGGTTGAAGGCCGATTACGGCGTCCTTTCAGCGGCTTATCGAAATTCTGTGACCTGCGAGCGGAAGGATCGTTATCGCGCTTCCACTGCGCGATCTCGTGGAAGCTTGGCGTCCTCGCGGTCGCCACACCGAGGGAAGCCCTCTCTCGAGATGACGCCTTGAACAAACCGGACCGAAGAGCGGCATCTTTTAGTTCAGGCGCGGCCGCCGCTGGAATACGCGGGGCTCGGTGCCAGACAGGGAAACCCGAGCGCAAAGCTTGCCTTGGCCTGGTGACGTCTAGCTCTCCACGGGGTCGCTCGAGCTGAGGCGTTCGATCGCCTCCAGGTCGTGAATCGTGACCGACGCGTACTTTGCCGTCGCAATCCCATCCTGCTCGAGACTCTTGAGCAGACGATTGATCGTCTGCCGGCCGACCCCGATCATCACCGCAAGGTCCTCCTGCGACAATCGCAAATCGATGACCAACCCTTTCTTGGTCTGTCGCCCGTGACTCTCTGCGAGCCTCTGCAATTCCTGCGCAAGCCGGTGAAGTGGACGCCGATTGCGGAGAATGATCAGGTTCTGCATCGACACGCGCAGGTGATCGCAGACCATTCGAACAAACGCAGAATAATACTCGTTGCTCTCGTTGATGAGCGCCTCGAACCGCTCCTGGCTCACGTGAAACAGCACCGCCTTGCCAATGGCGAATGCGTCATAACCATATGGGCGCCCGTCGAGGGCAGAGGTGACGCCGATCCACGACCCAGGCGAAGAGATCAGCAGGAAGGAGGGATTGCCGGACAGCGAAAAGCTGGTCAAGCGCACCTGCCCCGACACCAGGGCAATCAATCCGTCGCGGGAGTCGCTCGCGGAATAGATCAGGGAGTTGTCCGCGTTTCGAACGCGACCCAGACGAAGAATGTTGTCCGCCAATGACGGAGAAAGGCCAGCAAACCACTTGTTCCTGCGCAGAACAGCCTTGAGGACCGCTTTGTTCATTCGTCGCCACACATGAAGACGGGATGGTCGCTGTCGCGACATCTGTCATCCCATATCAGTGTAGCGGAGATCAATCGAGGTGGCCGGGCTCCCAGCGGTGTAGGCCCACCCCAGCGCGAGTCGCCGGATGGGGTAAAATGAGGCGCGTCACACCGGCGGCCCGCCAGCGCTAGAACGATTTTTCCTCGGCCTCATGGATGGTCATGACGGGCGGTCTCGCGCACAGCTTGGCGACCTCCTGCGCGAACGCCCGTGACCCGGGTCGGGCGAAATGCGCCTCGAGCGCGATGGCGTCACGCCAGCGCTCGAAGAAGCGCAGACGGAGCGAGTTTTCACAATCGACCTGCACGGTGTGCTCCACGCAGCCGTCTTCCATACGCGAACGACGCACATGCTCCAGGCTGACCTTCATCAGACGATCAAAGTTTTCGCCAAGCCCGTCCACAGACCCCACAACGATGATCATCGGCTCACATCCTCACTCTTGTGTTCCTCAGAAAGCGCCGGATCGCTTTACTCGGCGAATGGCATGAGCGGGATCGTGCGGACGTCGAGACCTCGGCGCCTGGGATGGACGCCAGAACATTGGTTGCCTCGGTTGTCATGCTGACCGTCGTTTCCCCGCGAAGTTGATTTTCTTGCACGCGGCGACCTGCGTCCCGGCGCCCTCGCCCGCTCAAGCTAAGGTGATTTTGTGCATCGATTGTCGCGATTGCGACAGTCTCGGCCATGATCTGTGCTTGTCTCTTGGCGGCGTCACGACGCGGCACGGCCGGAGGCGCAACGGGCAACCATGTCGAAACGAGGAGACCCGATGTTGCTGACGGCCGAACGCCTCTTCGCAGTCGAGGGCTTGGTCACCATCGTGACCGGCGCGGCGAGCGGACTTGGCCTGGCCATTTCCCGGACCATGGCAGCCAACGGTGCCGATTTGATCCTGGTTGACAGGAACGAGACCGAACTGAGGCGGATCGGCCAGGAGATCATCCCCGGGGCAGAGATCGCGACGGTCGATGTCGCAGATCCAGACGCCATCCGGCGGACGGTCGATGACGTCATCGCGCGCAAGGGCCGGCTCGACGTCATGTTCGCGAACGCCGGCATCAGCGGGGGAGCCGGAATTCGATTGCCGCAGGGCCACATCGAGAACGTCGATTTCGCAGCCTGGAATGACGTTATTGCCATCAACCAGACCGGCGCGTTCGCGACCATCCAGGCTGCGGCCCGTCACATGAAGGCGCAGCGCGGCGGTCGGATCGTGGTCACGGCGTCGGTCGGAGGATTAAGAGGCTCGGCAGCGACCGCCTACGCGTATGCGGCCGCCAAGGCCGCGGTGGTGAACCTGGTCAGGCAGGCCGCGCTCGAGCTCGCCACGTTCGACGTCAAGGTCAATGCCATTGCACCCGGCTTCTTCCGGACGGGGCTCGGCGGAGGCCGCCTGCTGGACGAGGCCGCGACAGCGCCGCTCCACGCCATGGTGCCGATGAACCGGCTTGGGATCCCCGACGAGATTGCCGGCGTCAGCCTGCTGCTGGCCTCGCCGGCCGCGAGCTATATCACCGGATCGGTGTTCACCGTGGACGGCGGAATCAGCGCGGCATGAAGCACCTCGAAGGCAAGGTCGCGGTGATCACGGGAGCTGCCAGCGGCATCGGGCGCGAGCTGGCCGCTGCCTGCGCTGCGCAAGGAATGAAGCTGGTTCTCGCCGACGTCGATGTCGACGGGCTTTCCGCCACGAAGGAGCTGATGCCGAGCGGCATCGCCGTGCGCACCGCGCAGTGCGACGTGTCCAGCGTCGAAGCGGTTCAACGCCTCGCCGACCTTGCCTTTGAAGAGTTCGGCAACGTTCACCTGCTCTTCAACAACGCCGGTGTCGCGGCGCTTGGCCCGGTCTGGTCCGCAACTCCCGAGGACTGGACGTGGGTGCTCGGAGTCAACCTCCTGGGCGTCGTCAACGGCATTCGCAGCTTCGTGCCGCGCATGATGGCTGCAGGCGACGAGGGCCACATCGTCAACACGGCGTCAGCCGCGGGGTTGACCGCCGTTGCGGGCTCCGGCGCCTACTGCGCCAGCAAGCACGCGGTCGTAGCCTTGTCCGAGTGCCTCTTGAAGGACCTTCAGCTCGCCGGCTCTCCTCTCAAGGTCAACGTGCTGTGCCCCTCGCTGGTCAAGACCGCCATCGCCGACTCAGGCCGACATCGGCCCGCACATCTGGCTTCGACAAACCCCGACACTGCAGCATATGATCAGCGCGTCAGAGCGGGAATGGAGGCATCCGAGGTCAGCGCCGCCGATGTGGCCAGCATGACGATCCAGGCCATCCACGACGACGAATTCTACATCCTTCCGCATCCCTCGGTGCGGCTCCGGGTCGAGGAGCGGCTCCGCAACATCATCGGTGATCAACATCACCACCAGCCAGACGGCCTCCTTGCGTCGACGGATGAACCATGAGCAATTCAAACGAGACCGCCGACCTCAGAGCCAGGATCGAGGCGCTCGAGAAACGCGTTGCCGAGCATGACGATCGCGAGGCGATCCGGACACTGCGCTGCACGTACCACGAATACGTCAACCAGGAGCGCGTCGCCGAACTGGCCGATCTCTTTGCGGAGAACGCCACCGTCTCCTATGGCGGTCGGCCGTCGGTGACCGGCCGCGAGGCCATCCGCGACTTCTTCCTCAACTTCCCGATCAAATGGGCGCGTCAATTCATCCACGCGCACGTCGTCGAAATCGATGGCGACCACGGCAGAGGCTACAGCCATCTCGACGGGCGCCCCGTTCTCAACGGCAAGAGCCTCATGGTCGGCGGCCGGTTCGATGACGAATATGTCAGGGAAAACGGCCGTTGGCTGTTTTCGAAAGTCGTGTTGACGATCTGGTACATGGTCCCGGTCGAGCCCGGCTGGGAAGCCGCGGCAGCGACCAGGCCGGCCCAGACCTGAGCTGCACGAACTCAGGCCTGCTGATTTGACGGCCGAGCTCCGTCAGACGTGGATAGCGGCGCCGACAAGGACGGCGTCATGCACGATCTTTCACGGGCCGTGCCCCGGCCGGCCCCGACTGGCGCCAACGCTGGGCACGCGTCGCTGCGGGGTCACTTACCCTAGCAACGTCACTGCGGCGGAGTCGGGGCGCCCGGCGCGACGGGTTCCATCAGACGGAATCAAGCTGATTTGGCCCTGTCCACAACTTCTGAATAAATTAACTCTGTTGCTTTTTTTCAGAAACCATGTTTATGTATCGCCATCTTGGACCCGCCGAGAGGGGCGCTTCGCGATCGTCACGAGACGTGGGGTCTGGGGATGCGGTGGCCGCAGGCGTGCTGCAGCGGGCTTACGGGCTCGCCGACGAACGGCAGGCTTGCGGACGTGAAGACGCGTGGTCCTGGCGCCCCGATGCTGGCGCCAAGTCGTCGGGCGATGATCCCGAGGGCGACGGTGGCTAAAGAGCCGGACACCGGGGAGATCGCGACATAAGCGTGAAAACCATCGCGCGGGGAATGCCGGGATGTCTCGGCTGAACCTGTGGTTCCTGCCGCCTGCTTTTTTTCGCAGGCGGGCCATGGGTGCGGCCAGCGCCCGGCATTCCCCGCGCCCTCTCATTCTCGAGGGCGGAACGACCGGCAGAACTCGGACGCCATCGCGCCGCGGGACCGCAGTCCCTCGCCCGAACGAAAGGCGCGAGGCTGGAACAAACCGCAAACAGATTTGAATTTGAGGAGAGAGAGATGGTGCGCTCGGAGGGACTCGAACCCCCACGGTGTTACCCACTGCCACCTCAAGGCAGCGCGTCTACCAATTCCGCCACGAGCGCGAAGAAGAAGCCGGAGCCAGAGGAAGGGCGGCACCGGATCAGTGGCGCCCGTGTATCAAATCGATGTCAGGGGGACAAGGCCCGCCCTGCCCTAAAATACCGGATTGTGGACGGTTTTGGCGTGGGCCGTGGCGCGCTATCGCGACGTCGGCGTCGGCGAGCGCGGCAGCATCTGCTTGACCTCGACCGCGATGCGGTTGCGGTCGACCAGCACCACCCCATTTGCGATCGGCAGATTGTTGGCGAGCACCTTGACGTCGTCGGCCTCGGTGGCATCCAGCTCGATGATGGCGCCGCGGGACAGGCGCAGAACCTGGTGGATGGGCATGGAGCAGGTGCCGAGAACGACCATCAGGTCGACTGTCACTTTATCGAGGGTTGACACTGCAGGACCACCGAAGTCACGACTGGATTTTGATTGCCCAGACATCACCATGTTGTGGTTAGCCAATGGTTAACAGCCGCGAAACACTCGACCTGACCACCTTTGCGGGCCCTCCCGGCAACGCCGTGGATTGGCGCATCTCCGATTCGCCGGTCGACTACGCCCGGGCGACCGAATTCATGGAGGCACGGGCGGCCGCGATCGCCGCCCATGAGGCCGCGGAGATGGTCTGGCTGCTGGAGCATCCGCCGGTCTACACCGCCGGCACGTCGGGCAAGGCCGAAGACCTGCGCGATCCGCGCTTTCCGCTGGTGCCGACCGGCCGCGGCGGCCAGGTCACCTATCATGGCCCCGGCCAGCGCGTGGCCTATGTCATGCTCGACCTCAAGCGGCGGCGCCCCGACGTGCGCGCCTATGTCGCCGCGCTCGAGGAGACCATCATCCGCACCCTCGACACCTTCAACGTGCGCGGCGAGCGGCGCGAGGATCGCGTCGGCGTCTGGGTCAAGCGGCCCGACAAGGGCGAGGGCCACGAGGACAAGATCGCCGCCATCGGCGTGCGGCTGAAGCGCTGGGTGACCTTCCACGGCATCGCCATCAATGTCGAGCCGGACCTGTCGCACTTCCAGGCTATCGTGCCCTGCGGCGTGACCGATCCGCGCTACGGCGTCACCAGCCTGGTCGATCTCGGCCTGCCGGTGACGCTCGCCGATGTCGACGTCGCGTTCCGACAGGCGTTCGAGAGCGTGTTCGGCGCCGTCAGCGTCGCGCAGCCGGAGACGGCATGAGCTCACGCGGCGCCCTGCTGCGGCGGGACGTCGAGCTTCGCCGCAACATAGCGGCGCTCCTGGCTCAGGCCGCCGAAGCCGTAGGCATCCGCCTTGACCTCGTCGACATGCAGATAGGTCTCGTGATGCAGCGGGCCGATCAGCTCGGCCATGCGCGCGAACACCGCGGCGAGATAGGCGGCCTTCTCGTCCTTGGTGTTGGTGCCCTCGCTGACGTGAACGTCGATCCAGTAGCTGGCGAGCCCCTGCTCCGCCAGCGAGGCGCCGCCGGCGAACCAGTTCGTGGCATCCGCTTCCGAGACGATGACGGCGGTGACCTTGGGATCCTTGCGCAGGATGCGCGCGGTCAGTTCGGTGACGGCCTCCGCGATGTCTTTCTTCAGCCCGGGCGAGCGGCGCTGGCTGGCATAGACGATGTTGATCAACGGCATGGTTGGCTCCCGGTATCCAGCGCGTGACTGCGCTTCGGGAGCAAAGCTAGCCGCGCGCCGCTCATTTTGGTATCTTATCGATATGGATATCAATGATAACGAGTACATATGACCGCCACGCTCGACATCGCGACCGTCCGCGCCTTTCTGCTGGTGAGCGACCTGCACAGCTTCACCCGGGCGGCCGAGACGCTCGGCACCACCCAGGCCGCGGTCAGTCTCAAGCTGCAGCGGCTCGAAGCGCTGCTCGGAAAGCGGCTGGTCGAGCGTTCGCCGCGCGCGGTCCGGCTCACCGCCGACGGCGCGGCCTTCGCCGAGAACGCCCGCGCGCTGGTTGCCGCGCATGACCTCGCGCTCACCGGGGCCCCCCGCATCCGGCCGCTGCTGTCGCTGGGCATCAGCGATCACGTCGCCGGCCCCGAGCTGGTGCCGATGCTCGAGCAGTTGCATGCTGCCATGGCGGACCTCGTCCTGTCGGTCAGCATCGGCTTCTCGCGCGACCTGCTCGACCGCTACGATGCCGGCAAGCTCGACGCCGTGATCGTCCGCCAGGAGGCGAGCCGCCGCGGTGGCGAGGCGTTGATCACGGACGAGTTCGGCTGGTTCGCAGCGTCCAGATTTCGTCTGCCGGCCGGCGGCACGCTGCCGCTCGCCACGCTCGCACCGCCCTGTGGCGTGCGCAGCATCGCGGTCCGCGCGCTCGAGCGCGCGCGAATCAGCTTCAGCGAGACGTTCGTCGGCGGCGGGGTGACGGCCGTTGCGGCCGCCGCGCGCGCCGGTCTTGCGATTGCGCCGCTGGCCCGCCGAATCGCACCCAGCGGACTGATCGATATCGGAACGGATCTCGGCCTGCCCAAGCTCGGCCGCTCCAAGGTGATGCTGCATGCAAAGGCGGGAGATGCGGCCAAGCGCGCGGCCTTGCGCACGCTGGCCGCGGCATTCCGAAGCGCCGCGATGTCGAAGTAATTGACGCCGACAGGACCTGATGTAGCATAGGTTAATAATCGGAGTTCAGGAGCAGCGGCTTGAACCGTCTCTTGACCGCAGCTGACCTCGTCAGCGCCTCAGCAAAGCCGAGCCCGGCCTCGACCGGCGCGACCGGCCTCGAACCATTGCATCGCCACGCGCTGATCCGGACCTCGAACGCCGACGTGCTGCGCGACCTCGCGGGGCGCCGGCTCGGCGCCGAGCGCGTCGACTTCAGGAACGCCGAGCGCTTCGAGGCGATCGTCAACCTGATCGAACTCGAGACCATCGGTCTCGCCTTCGGCACCACGACCTGCGACATGGTCTGCGACCATCGCGCCGCCGACTTCATCAGAGTGCAGATCGCCCTGAAGGGACGCGCGGTCAGTTGCACTCCCGGCGAGGCGACCGACGTCAATGAGCATCAGTTCGCGGTCGCGCCGGCCGGCGTGCCATGGCAGATGGCGTGCCAGGGCGGCCATCGGCGACTGACCCTGCGGCTCGATCCGCAGGCGCTGCGACGGCGCCTCACGGCGCTGGTCGGCGTGCAGCCGCGCACCGACTTCGTGATCGACCCTGCCATTCCGGCCGCCGATCCGCAGGCCCGCAGCCTGATGCGGCTGCTGGACTTCCTGACGACCCAGCTCAACGAGCAGGATACGGCGTTCCCCGCCGCAGTCTATCGCGAGCTGGAGGATGCGGTACATGTCGCCTTCCTCTGCGCCAGCCGTCATCGTTTCCGCGACACGCTCCTGGATCCCTCTCCGATGCCGGATTTCGGCCTGGTCAAGCGGCTAGAGGACTATATCGAGGCCAACTGGCGCGAGCCGATCACGATCGAGCGGCTGGCGCGCGAGGCCGGCGTCAGCGTCCGGTCGATCTTCCGCCTGTTCGAGCGTGTGCGCGGCTATTCGCCGATGGCCTTTGCCAAATCGGTGCGCCTACGGCGCGCCCACGAGATGCTGCGCTCCGGCGATCCCGCCATCACGGTGGCGGCGGCCGCCGCCGCCTGCAACTTCGCCAATGCCGGACACTTCGCCCGCTACTATCGCGCCACGTTCGGCGAGCTGCCATCGGCGACGATGGCGCGGGGCGAGCGGTCGTGACGCATTCGGCCGCTCACAGGATGGATTCGAGCGCGCTGCGCAGGCTCTGATGCCGGAACACGAAGCCGCTCGACAGCGCCTTGTTCGGCACCACGCGCTGGCCGCCGAGCAAGAGCTCCTCGGCGAAGTCGCCGCCGATCCGGCGCAAGAGGCCGGCGGGAACACGCAGCAGCGCCGGACGCCGCAGGCAGCGCGCGAGCTCGGCGGCGAAGGCGAGATTGCGCACCGGCAGCGGCGCCGTCGCATTGACCGGCCCGGTGATGGCATCCGTCGCGATCACATGCGCGATCAGCCGAACGAGATCGTCGCGCTCGATCCAGGACATCCATTGCAGGCCGGAGCCGAACGGCCCGCCCAGGCCGAACTCGAACGGCGTCAGCATCCGCGCCAGGAAGCCGCCGTCGCGGCCGACGACGAGCCCGATCCGCAGCAATGCGACGCGGACACCGTGCGCTTCGGCACCGCGCGCCGCCTGTTCCCAGGCGTCGCAGAGGTCATGGCTGAAGCAGGCATGCGACTTGGCCGATTCGGTCAGAGGCTGGTCCTGCCACAGGCCGTACCAGCCGATCGCCGAACCGTTGACCAACACCTTCGGCTTGCGGTCGAGCCGCGCGATCAGGGATACGACCGCTTCCGTCGTAGCAAGCCGGGACTGCAGGATCGTCACGCGCCTGGCCGCGGTCCACGGCGCGTTGCCGATCGGCTCGCCGGCCAGATTGACGATCGCGTCGATACGGGTGCCGGAGGCGAGCTGATCGAGGCTGGTAATCAAGGTAAGAGGCGCCGGCAGCACGGCGGCCTTGGCCGGGTCGCGGACCAGGGCGACGACGTGGTGGCCAGCCGCGGCGAGACCGGCCGCCAGCCGCGCGCCGATGAAGCCGGTCGCACCGGTGATGAGGATGGTCTGCGCCGGCGGCAGCGCCGCGACCAGCCCGGCCGCATCCGGCTGCGACATTCGCGCAAGGCGCCGGGCCGCGGCGAAGTCCCGCAGGCCGCACAGCGCAGCGCCAACCGTGGCGACAGCCGCAATCCAGCTCAGCACGCCGGCATAGGCCGGCACGATCACCGAAGGCCGCATCGCCCAGCCGATCAGCAGCGGCACCAGCAGCATGAGGATCGCGCCGTAGTTGATGGCGAGCAGTGTGTGATTGACGCGTTCGCTCGGCGGCAGCTTGCGCGTCAGATCCTCCTCGACGAAATCGGTGAGGGTGATAGCGATCTCGGCCAGAAGCACCGCGAGCACGAGGATCGCGAACAATCCATGCACCTCGCACCAGCCGAGGACGGCGAACAGCAGCGCATAGAGCCCATTGCGGACGCCGTGCAGCTTGAGCTCGCCCCGCTGTGACGGGCGCCAGGCCAGGCGCTCGGTGAACTCATGATGATAGAAGGTGTCGAACACGCCCATCACGATCTGAAGCGCGATCAGGGACCAGAGCAGCGGCGTCATGGTGCGGACTCCCGGAACACGGCGCTCTGGCGCATGATGCGCCCGAAGCGCGGATGGACGATCTCGAGCGAGAAGCGAAAGACGCCGCTGCCGAGATCGGAATGGGTGACGGTGAGGTCGCCGGGCGTGAGCCATGCCGGCAGCACCCAGCGCCGGCCGGCGAAGTCGAACGTGTAGCCGGCGCTATGGAAATGAAGCGCGCCATCGGCGACGCCGACGCGCAGGCTCATGCTGAGGCCCCAGCCGAGATATTCCTCGAGCCCCGTCGGACCGGCGAAGCGCTTGGCGGAATGGATCACCTGCGGGAAGCCATGCGGGCGCCCGCAGATGCGCGTCCAGATCTGGCCGCCACTCGCCGCGTCCTCGGTCACCGCGACGATCATCGGCACGCCGATGTTCGCGCGCGTCGGCAGCGGCCCGCCGATCAGCCGCGCCAGATGCGCGAACCAGAAGCCGGCACGGCTGATCTCGGCCTGATCGACCTCGCCGACATAGACGACGGTGGCGCCATCGGCGAGGCGCTTGGAGAAGCGGCGCCAGATCGACACCGGCAGCCGTCCCCAATCCTCGGCCGACAGCAGCGCACGAAACCTGTGATCATCATGAAGCCTGGCGCTGGCGGGCGTTGAAAGTCCGGGATGTCGCATGGTCACCATGACGCCCTCCACTCTCTTCAAACGCTGCCGGACCTGGACCTTCCCGACGGCAGCAGGTTGACGATCTTCTCGCCGAGCTTGATCAGCGTGACGAGGCGCGGCCGCGGCACCTTCAGCATCTGCACGTACCAACGGTCGACCAGCTCGGTGAACGCCAGCATGTCCTTCAGCCGCTTGGCTGCGACCGCGCTGATCGCGGGATCGCCGGTCGCCTCCGCGACGCAGGCGCGCAGCGCCGCGATGGCGGGATCGATCTCGCGTTCCTTGCGGCCGGCCGCGATCCGCTGCGCCACCTCCCAGATGTCGGTCTCGGCCTCGAAATGATCGCGGCGGTCGCCGAGGATCGGCACGCGCCGGATCAAGCCCCAGGCGAGCAGCTCCTTCAGCGAGTTCGAGACGTTGGAGCGGGCCATGCCGAGCGTGTCGGCGATGTCCTCCGCCGTCATCGGCTTCTCGGCGAGGTACAGCAGCCCGTGGATCTGGCTCACCGAGCGGTTCACGCCCCACTGGTCGCCCATGTCGCCCCAGTTGAGGATGAAGCGCTCGACGGCGGGAGGAAGTTTTCGATGACCTGCAATTTCTGTCATGACAGAAATATCTGACTGAAGAGAGTGAATGTCAAGAGGCGCGGCTTTGAACCGGACTGGCGGCCGGCCAGACGGATGTTACGGCGCACATTTTGCGCCTGCCGACCGCCCGGTTCCCCGCCTGCCCCCCTCTGCAACAGGAGCAAGCCATGACGGCATCCGACAAGGCGTTCACTGGATCGATCCCGCAGATCTACGATCAACTGATGGTTCCCTTGATCTTCGCGCCCTACGCGCTGGACCTCGCGCGGCGCATCGCGGCGTACCTGCCGCGCGACGTACTGGAGACGGCGGCAGGCACCGGCGTGGTGACGCGGGCCCTGCACGCTCAACTGCCGCCGGAGGTCCGGATCACCGCCACCGATCTCAACGAGCCGATGCTCGCGCAGGCGAGGACCCATCTCGCCGCTGCGGACCGCATCGCATTTCATCAAGCCGATGCGCTGGCCCTGCCCTTTGCCGATGCGAGCTTCGATGCCGTCGCCTGTCAGTTCGGCGCGATGTTCTTCCCCGATCGCGTCAAGGGCTATGCGGAGGCCCGCCGCGTGCTCCGGCCCGGCGGACGTTTCGTCTTCAACGTCTGGGACCGGATCGAGGAGAATGAAATTCCTCACGTCGTTCACGAGACGCTGCAGCAGGTCTTCCCCGAAAGCCCGCCGCAGTTCTTCACCCGGACTCCGCACGGCTACTACGATTCCGGACGGATCGAGGCCGATCTGACCGCCGCAGGCTTCACCGACATCGCGATCGAGACGGTGACGCATCGCAGCCGCGCGGCTTCGCCTCAGGACCCGGCCATGGCACTTTGCCAGGGCACGCCGATGCGCGGCGAGATCGAAGCGCGCGGCACGCCCGGTCTCGCGGCCGTCACGCAGGCGACCGCGGACGCGCTGGCGCGCCGGTTCGGCGAGGGTCCTATCGAAGGCCGGATACAGGCGCTGGTGATCTCAGCGGGGTGAGCGACGGACTCGCGCGCCGTGTCGTTAGAGCGTCGGCAACACGGAGAACGCCTCGCCCGGCCGGCGCGGTTTGAGCTGATCGGCCGTCGCCGGGTTTTCCGTCACGACATCGACGCGCGCTGCAGGCGGTCCCTCGCGGCAGGCTGCCAACACGGCGGCGACGTCGTCCGAGGGGCCGACGAACAACGCCTCGACACTGCCATCGGTGCGGTTGCGCACCCAGCCTTCGAGGCCGTTGAGGATGGCCTGGTCCTCGACCCATGCGCGGTAGCCGACGCCCTGGACGCGGCCGCGAACCATGACGTGGACGATGGCGCGATCGGTCATGATCCGAGCCCCAGAAAATCGCGCAGGCGCTTCTTCACATCGGCGTCGCGCATCACGCGTGCCGTCAGCTCGGCCGACGGCAGCCCCTTGAGCTGCTTCGGCGAGACGCCGTCACGCAGCGCCTTCAGCGTCTCATGCACCGCCTGCGTCGCGGCGGCGATCGGCGCATGGCCCTGCAGCGCGACGCGGACACGGCGCGAGGCGAGATAGCCGAGATCGGACATCTCCTCCGGCGCACCGCCGAGCACGATCGGCAGCGTGGTGGCGGCCGCGATCGCGTCGAGCTGATCGCGCGAGGTGATGCCGGTGAAGAACAGCCCGTCGACGCCGCAGGCCTCATACGCCCTGGCCCGCGCGATCGCGTGGTCGAGTGAGGTGATGGAAACGGCGCCCGTCCGCCCCAGGATGACCAGCGCGGGATCGCCTCGGCCGTCGAGCGCTGCCTTCACCTTGCCGACACCCTCGGCTAACGGGATCAGCTGCGGCTTCGCCTCGCCATAGCCCTGCGGCAGCAGCGTATCCTCGATGGTGAGACCCGCGGCCCCGGCCGCTTCCAGCTCCTGCACCGTTCGGCGCACGTTCATCGCATTGCCGTAGCCGTGATCGGCATCGACCAGCACCGGCAGCGCTGCCGCGCGCGACATCCGCCGCATCTGCTCGGCGAGCTCGGTCAAGGTGATCAAGGCAATGTCGGGATCGCCGAGGACGGCGAGCGAAGCCGCCGAGCCGCCGAACATGCCGAGTTCGAAGCCGACGTCCTCGGCAACGCGGATCGAAATCGCGTCGTAAACGGAGCCGGGATGGACGCAGCGATCGCTGGCGAGGATTGTGCGCAACGCTTCTCGGCGAGTACGGAACGTCATCACGCCCTACCTCTCTCCGTCATTGCGAGGAGCGAAGCGACGAAGCAATCCAGAGTCTCTTGCTCGGCCCTGGATTGCTTCGCTTCGCTCGCAATGACGGCGGTTAGACTTACTACGCAAACTCCAGGATCAGCGCATCGACCGCGAGCGTGGCCCCTGCTGTCGCGTGGATCTTCTTCACCGTGCCGTCCTGCTCGGCGCGCAGCACGTTCTGCATCTTCATGGCTTCGATCACGGCCAGCGTCTCGCCCGCCTTGACCTCCTGCCCTTCGGTCACGGCGATCGAGACCACGAGGCCGGGCATCGGGCACAGCAGCTTCTTGCCGCTGTCGCCGGCGGTGACAACCGGCATCAGCCGCGCCGCGGTCGCCTCGGCCTCCGTGTAGACGTAGACCGGCGCTTCGACGCCCTGATGCGCGAGCCGCACGCCGTTCGCAATGAGACGCGTCTGCACTGCGATGGCCGCACCATCGATGGTGCCGTGCCACACGGCATCGCCCGGTTTCCAATCCGACACCAGCTGATGCGCCGGGCCGACCTTGCCGTCGCCCCCGACGAAGCGGACCGTGATCGCGCCGTTCTCCCTGGTGATGTCGAGCAGGATCTCGTCACGCCCGAGCCACACCGCGCGGCGGCCCTGCCGCTTCACAGGCCGGCCGATCATCTGCTGCGAGATCTGCCGCTTGCGCTCGCCGAGCACGTGGTCGATCGCAGCACCCACCGCCGCCAGCCGGCGCGCGATCTCGCCTTCCGGCGCGCGCGCGGCAAAGCCCTTGGGAAACTCCTCGGCGATGAAGCCGGTCGACAGCCGGCCCTCGCGCCAGCGCGGATGGTTCATCAGCGCCGACAGGAACGGGATGTTGTGGCGGATGCCGTCGACATAGAACGCATCAAGCGCGGTCGACTGCGCCTCGATCGCGGCAGCCCGCGACTCCGCATGGGTGACGAGCTTGGCGATCATCGGATCGTAATAGATCGAGATCTCGCCGCCCTCCTGCACGCCGGTGTCGTTGCGCACGGTGATGCCGTCAGCCTTGCTCTCCGCCGGCGGGCGATACTTCACGAGGCGGCCGATCGACGGCAGGAAGCTGCGGAACGGATCTTCCGCATAGACGCGGGATTCCACCGCCCAGCCGGTCATCGTCACGTCCTTCTGCGCAAGCGAAAGCTTCTCGCCGGCGGCGACGCGGATCATCTGCTCGACGAGATCGATGCCGGTGACGAGCTCGGTCACGGGATGCTCGACCTGCAGGCGCGTGTTCATCTCAAGGAAGTAGAAGCTCTTGTCCTGGCCGGCGACGAACTCGACGGTGCCGGCGGAGTCGTAGTTCACGGCCTTGGCGAGCGCCACGGCCTGCTCGCCCATCTTGCGCCGCGTCTCCTCGTCGAGCAGCGGCGACGGCGCCTCCTCGATGACCTTCTGGTTGCGGCGCTGGATCGAGCATTCGCGCTCGCCGAGATAGATCACGTTGCCATGCTTGTCGCCGAGCACCTGGATCTCGATGTGGCGCGGATCTGTGATGAACTTCTCGATGAAGACGCGATCGTCGCCGAACGAGGCCTTGGCCTCGGCCTTGGCGAGATTGAAGCCCTCGGCGACCTCGGCGGTCGAATGCGCGATGCGCATGCCCTTGCCGCCGCCGCCGGCGGAGGCCTTGATCATCACGGGGTAGCCGATCTCGTCGGCGATGCGCACCGCGTGCTTGTCGTCCTCGATGACGCCGAGGAAGCCGGGCACGGTCGAGACCTTGGCCTTGGCGGCCGCCTTCTTCGATTCGATCTTGTCGCCCATCGCGGCGATCGCGCCTGGGTTCGGGCCGATGAAGACGATGCCGGCCTCGGCCAATGCCCGCGGGAAAGCCTCGCGCTCGGACAGGAAGCCGTAGCCCGGATGCACCGCCTCGGCGCCGGTCTTCTTGCAGGCCTCGACGATGCGGTCGATGAGGAGATAGCTCTCGGCGGCGGCGGGCGGGCCGATCAGCACGGCATCATCTGCCATCTCGACATGCAGCGCATCGCGGTCGGCTTCCGAATAGACCGCAACGGTTCGGATTCCCATGCGGCGGGCAGTCTTGATGACCCGGCAGGCGATCTCGCCGCGGTTCGCAATCAGAATGGTTTTGAACATGTTCTTGCTTGATACCTTTGGGCGGGCTCCCCGCTCGTGGCACAGGCGTCACACCGCGAGCTTGACCGGTTCGTCTATACCAAAATCGCCCGCGCGCAACCCGCCTCTCGTTCCGACCGTGCCGTCCGGCGAGGCATGCCAGCCGCAGGCATTGCCGTCACCCGGAATAGCTGTGGAAACGTCCGCGGGCATAGGCGTGGGACACCGCCTTCATGAGCTCACCGACCTCGGTCTCGAGAAAATCGTTCGCAACAATCAGGGCCCGAATGGCCGCGCGCAGATCGCCGCCGCAGGCAGCAATGGCCTGGTCCACGGCGGCCTCCAGCGCGAGGTGTTCAGCGTCCGCGGCTTGAGCATCGGTGTTGGATTGCGATCTGGGCTGCATGCGCGATGGCGGTCCTCGCTCCGGTCACGCCGCCATGTTCACTTTATGTTCTCTGGAGTCAAGGCGGATCACGCCGCCCCGATCTCTTGATGCTGCGACTCGGCCTGCGGCTTTTCGGGCGCCAGGGTGACGGACGTCTCCCGGCCGCCCTGCCGCACCAGGCGGTGGATGAAGCCCAGCTTGCCGATGACCGGCGGCGTCAGGATGAAGGGATAGAGATCGCGCGCGCCCATCGCCCGGGCGACACTGTTCATGGCGAAGGTGAACGGCAGCCAGGCGTTGACGATGGTGTCGAAGTCCTCCGCGACATACGGATCGAAGGTGACGCGCGCCGTCAGTCCGCCGATCTGGTCGGCGGGCGGATCGATCTCGATACCGAACTCGGAGGCCATCTCCAGCGTATCCACGATGTGGAGGTAGTGCGCCCAGGTCTCGGCAAAATCCTCCCACGGATGCGTGGTGGCGTAGGCGGAGACGAAATTGTCCTGCCAGTTCACCGGCGGCCCCTGCTCGTAGTGCCGCTTCAGTGCCTCGCCGTAGTCCTGGGCATCGTCGCCGAACACCGCCCGGCATTCGTCAAGCCGGCCGGCATCGCGCACCAGCACGTCCCAGAAATAGTGCCCGACCTCGTGGCGGAAATGACCGAGCAAGGTCCGGTACGGCTCGCCCATTTCCAGCCGGCGCCGCTCGCGCTCGAAATCGTCGGCCTCGGCCAGCGCGATGGTGATAAGGCCGTTGTCGTGGCCGGTCATGACCTTCTGCTGGCCGGCGGGGTCGTCGGCGAGGAAGTTGAAGATCAGCCCGTGCTCGGGATCCTCGATGCGTTTCTTCACAGGGAGTTTCCAGCGGATCAGCGAGTAGAACAGCCGGTGCTTGGCCACCTCCAGCTCTCGCCATCCGGCGAGTTGCGCGGGATCAGACAGATTGGGAATCGTGCCGTTATGCCGGCAGGCGCGGCAGAAGCCTGCGGTCTCTCCGATCTCGAGCAGCCAGTTGCACGCGTCGTGCTCGGCATTGGCGCAGAAGAAGCGCCCCGTCCCGTGGTCGGCGAGCGTCCGAAACCCCTCCTCCGCCGGCTCGATCGCCGACAGCGTCTGGCGCTCCGGCATGAAGGCGAGCTGATGGCCGCAGCGACCGCAGCTGCGATTCTCGAAATACAGGATGTTCTTGCAGGCCTGACAGACAAAGAGCTTCACGGTATGGACCTACGTGTTGCGGAGTTCAGGGCCTGACGACGCACGACAGTAACAGTCCGTTCCGGGAGCGCGGAACTTTTTATCTGCCCCGACGTTCACGTCATGCGGTCGTTTGCCCGCCTTAATCTCTGCCCAGTTTGCTTTCCTTGAACCCAATGTCGCCACGCTTCCGAACACCCGCGGTGGAATTCTCGGACGACTGCTCGCCACACCAGTACAGGTCAGCATGAACAGCGCGGATGCGCCTAGAGACGAAGTAAGGCCGGAGGCTGCCGCCGACGCGTTGCGCCAGCATATCGAGGAGATCGCCCGCGATCGCGATCAGGCCTATCGCGCGCTGCAGGAACGCGAGGCGGAGCTCGCGCGCATCCAGCGCATCGCCCGGGTCGGCGGCGTCGAGGTCGACCTGCGCGAGGGCTACCGCAACCGCCGCTCCCCCGAATACCTGATCATTCACGGCCTGCCGCCGGAGGCCGTCCACGAGACTCACGAGGACTGGGTCAGGCGCGTCCATCCCGATGACCGCGTCAAGGCCGAGCAGGACTTCATTGCCGCGGTCAAGAGCGAGCAGGAGGACTACACCACCGAATACCGCATCATCCGTCCCAGCGACGGCGAGATCCGCTGGGTCCGCGTCATCGCCCGCATCGAGCGTGACTGGAACGGCCGTGCGATCCGTCTGGTCGGCGCGCATATCGATGTCACCGACCAGATGCTGGCGCAGGCCGAGCTGCGCGAGAGCGAGGAACGCTTCCGGCTGATCGCCGACAGCGCGCCGGTGCCGATCTGGGTGACGAAGCTCGACCGCACCCGCTCCTTCGTCAATCGCGCCTATATCGATTTCCTCGGCCTGCCCCCTGACGAGGCGCTGGCCTTCGACTGGCGCAAGGTGCTGCATCCCGAGGACCTTCCGCGCATCCTCGCGCAGCAGCAGTCGGGAGAGTGCTCGCTGAAGCCGTTCTTCCTCGAGGCGCGCTACCGGCGCGCCGACGGGGAATGGCGCTGGCTGCGATCGGAATCGCAGCCACGCTGGGATGCGAACGGCAAACATGTCGGCTTCATCGGCGTCGCTCACGACGTCACCGCCGCCAAGCAGGCCGAGATCGAGCTGCGCCGCGTCAACGAGACCCTCGAAGAGCGTATCAGGGAGCGCACCGCCCAACTCGAGGCCAATGAAGCGCGCATGCGCGCGATCTTCGACACCAGCAATCAGTATCAGGCCATCCTCGACGTCGAGGGCCGCGTGATGCATGCCAACCGCATCGCGGTCGCCGGCATGCGCGCCGGTGAAGTGAACGTCATCGGCCAGCCGCTCTGGGATGCGCCCTGGTTCACCCATACGCCGGGCGTGACCGAGATGCTGCGCAAGGCGTTCGCCCGCGTTCTCGCCGGCGAAAGCTTCCGGACCGAGATGCGGCTCGACTTCGCCAGCGGCCAGCGACATTTCGAGCTGTCGATGCGGCCGCTGTTCGACCAGCATGACGTGGTCACCGGCGCGGTCGCCGAGGCCGTCGACGTCACCGAGCGCATCCAGGGCGAGGAGCTGCTGCGGCAGTCGCAGAAGATGGAGGCGGTCGGCCAGCTCACCGGCGGCGTCGCCCACGACTTCAACAACCTGCTCACCATCATCCGCTCGGCCACCGACTTCCTGCGCCGCCGCGATCTTCCCGAGGAGCGGCGCCGGCGCTATGTCGACGCGATCTCGGAGACGGTGGAGCGCGCCTCGAAGCTGACCGCGCAGCTCCTGGCCTTCGCCCGGCGGCAACCCTTGACGCCGCAGGTGTTCAATGTCGGCGAGCAGGTCGAGAACGTCGTGCAACTGATCCGTCCTCTCGTCGGCAGCCGCATCCAGATCGAGCTCGCGGTCACGGACAGCGGGCTGTTCACCCTCGCCGACGTCGCGCAATTCCAGACTGCGCTGATCAATCTCGCCGTCAATGCGCGCGACGCCATGAACGGTGAAGGTCATCTGCAGATCGGCGTGCAGCGAACCGAGAGCATTCCGGCCTTGCGCGGCCAGAGCCCCCGCCCCGGGGCCTTCATCGCGATCTCGGTCACCGACACCGGCGGCGGCATCGCGCCTCAACATCTCAACGCGATCTTCGAACCGTTCTTCACCACCAAGGAGGTCGGCAAGGGCACGGGTCTCGGCCTCAGCCAGGCGTTCGGCTTCGCCAAGCAGTCCGAAGGCGACATCGCGGTCGACAGCCGCATCGGCCACGGCGCGACCTTCACGATCTATCTGCCACAAGCCACGGCAACGGAATCCGGCACGGAAGCGGGTGCCGCGCGCATCGAGCCGGCGACCATCGGGCGCGGCTACCGCGTGCTCGTGGTCGAGGACAATGACGAGGTGGGGCAGTTCTCGACCGAGCTGCTCGAGGATCTCGGCTATGTGACGCGCCGCGTCGCCAACGGCGCCGATGCGCTGGCGATCCTGGCAAACGATGAGTTCGCCGTCGATCTCGTGTTCTCCGACGTCATCATGCCCGGCATCAACGGCCTCGAGCTTGCCGGCATCATCCGCGACCGCTATCCCGGCCTGCCGGTGGTGCTGACATCCGGCTACAGCCACGTGCTGGCGGAAAATGCCCATCACGGCTTCGAGCTGATCAAGAAGCCCTATTCGGTGGAATCGCTGTCGCGCATCCTGCGCAAGGCGATGGCCGAGAAGGCGCCGCTGCCGCGCTGAGCCGGCATCGGAACCAACATTGCCGATCGGACGTTCTGTTCCGCAATGAGGTGCCGTGAACCGCGTCCGCGCGTCGCGCCGCACTCGGTCATCCGATGTCATTGCGGACCATTTGATGCGCTCCCTTCGCTCGCGGCTGTCGGCGCTCTGGCTCATGCTGGCAGTTTCCGGCGCGGCGACGGCGTATCTTCTTGTCGAGTCGTTCCAGCAGTCGAACGACGCCCGCGTGGCGCGCGCGCAGGACCTGGTCACGCGCGGCTGCCGCGACATCGCCGACCGCTATCAGTTCTTCGTCTCGGGCTGGCGCGGCGCGCCGGTCGACGACAGCCTGAAGCAGGACCTCATCCCGCTGCTGCAGTCCGCCTTGGCCGCGACGCCCGGCGTCGAAGGCGGCATCTGGCAGACGGAGACCGGGTCGCTGGCCTACGCCTATCCGACCTACGAAGGCACCGGACCCAAGACCGACCTGCCGGCCGCCGAGCTCAGCGTGATCAAGCAGATCAACAGCGACGCGCAGCGCAGCGGCCGCCCCTTCACGACAAAGAATGCCGGACGGTCGCAGACCCTGATCGTTCATGCCTGCCCGTTGCGCGGTCCGCTCCAGAACGTCACCGCCTGGACCATGACCCGCGCCGCCGCGGCCGAAGGTCCGGCCTACATGCATCTTCTGATCGGACTGATCGTGCTGGCGGCGACGCTGCTCGGCTCGGCGATCTGGCTGGCCTGGATCCTGGTGTCGTGGTCACGCCGCATCGGCATGATCGAGACGGCGCTGGGCGAGCCGACGGACAATGCCGACCTGCCGCAACTGCCGCACACCGGCGCCCGCGAGCTCGACCGCCTCGTCGACGCCGTCAACGATGCCGGCCATCGCCTCTCGGCGGAGCGCATGCGCGCAACCGCCGCCGAGCGCCTCGCAGCCGTCGGCCGGCTGTCGGCCACGCTCGCCCACGAGATCCGCAATCCGATCGCGGCGATGCGCCTGAAGGCGGAGAACGCGCTCGCCTCTCCCGACCCTGCGCGCAAGGCCGGCGCGCTCGAAGCGATCCTGCAGCAGGTGGCGCGGCTCGACGCGCTGCTGCGCGATCTCCTGGCGATGACCCAGGCGAGCCAGCCGAAGACCCGTCCCGTCGAGCTCGACGACTTCCTGCAGGCCACGATCGAAGCGCACCGCGATGTTGCCGCGCGCCACGGCCAGTCGCTCCGCGCCGTCGCGCCCTCCTCCGCGCGGTGCTGCTTCGATCCCGCGCAGCTTCAGCGCGCCCTCGACAATCTGATCCTCAATGCGATCCAGAACACGCCCGAGGGCGGCGAGATCGTCGTCGCAGCCGAGATCGCCGACGGACGCCTGCTGTTTCGTGTCACCGACAGCGGCCCGGGCATCGCCCCCGGCATCAGGGATCGCCTGTTCGAGCCCTTCGTCAGCACCCGCGCCGACGGCACCGGGCTTGGACTTGCCATCGTGCGCGAGATCGCGCGCGCCCATCATGGCGATGCGCAGCTCGCCCCTGTCAGCACCGGCACCAGCTTCGAGATCTCCCTGCCATGGCAACCATCCTGATCGTCGACGACGATGCGGCGCTACGCGACGGGCTCGCGGAGACGCTGACCGATCTCGGCCACGAGGCGACCACGGCCGCCTCCGGCCGCGAAGCGATCGGCATGGTGTCTCCCGCGACCGACGCCGTGCTGCTCGACCTGCGCATGCCGGGGCTCGACGGCATCGAGACCCTGCGCCGCATCCGCGCCGACGGCGATGCGCCTCCGGTGATCGTGCTGACGGCCTATGCCAGCCCTGAGAACACGATCGAGGCGATGCGACTCGGCGCATTCGATCACCTGGTGAAGCCGATCGGCCGCGAGGCGCTGCGCGAGCTGATCGCGCGGCTGCCGCCGCGCCGGTCTCAGCAGCAGGACACGGCCAGCGCCGACGACAGCGGACTGATCGGCACCAGCGAGGCGATGCGCCGGGTGCAGAAGACGATCGGCCGCGCCGCCGATGCCGACGCCACGGTGCTGATCCGCGGCGAGACCGGCACCGGCAAGGAGCTGGTCGCGCGCGCGCTTCATGTCCACAGCCGGCGTGGCGCGTCTCCCTTCATCGCCGTGAACTGCGCCGCAATCCCGCGGGATCTGCTCGAGAGCGAATTGTTCGGCCACCTCAAGGGATCGTTCACCGGCGCCAGCTCCGACCGCGCCGGCGCCTTCCGCGATGCCGGGTCGGGTACCCTCTTCCTCGACGAGATCGGCGACATTCCGCTGCCGATGCAGGCCAAGATCCTCCGCGCCCTGCAGGAGCGCGTCATAACGCCGGTCGGCGGCAAGCCGGTGAAGGTGTCGGCCCGCGTCGTCGCGGCCACGCATCGCGATCTCGCCAGGCTGGTCGCGAGCGGCGCCTTCCGCGAGGATCTGTACTACCGCCTCAACGTGATCCCGATCGAGCTGCCGCCGCTGCGCGAGCGCGCCCAGGACATCGTGCCGCTGGCCAGCCATTTCCTGGCGCTGGCGTCGGAGGGACGGCCGCGCCCGCAACTGACCGACGCGGCCATCGACAAGCTCGCTCATGCGCCCTGGCCCGGCAATGTCCGCGAGTTGCGCAACGTGATCGAACGCGCCTGCGTGCTGACGCAAGGCACCCTGATCGATGCCGACGATCTCGACATCACCGACGCGCCGCATGACGAGGAGACGGAGACTTCGACGGACCTGCCGGCGGCGGTGGCGCGGCTGGAAGAGCGCCTGATCCGCCGCGCGCTGGCGGCGTGCGGCGGCAACCGCACCGAAGCGGCGCGACAGCTCAAGATCAACCGGCAACTGCTCTACACCAAGATGCAGCGCTACGGTCTGGGTGACGAGCAGGCGTCAGGAAATCCGACGCGCGCCGTCGGGAAAGACGACGCCTAGCGCCCTAGCCTTCATGCAACCCATTGATTTGTCGTCGTCCGGCACTTGGCACGGCCGTTGCGAACCATCTTGCGTCACCCCTGCCAAAGGAGTTCCAGGATGACGCGAAAGATGACGCCGATCATGGCCGCGCTGATGCTCGCCGCAGCGGGCTGCGGCATGACTGCGGCCAGCGCCCAGGCACCACTGTCCCCGCCGGATGCGACGTGGGATGCATCGCAGCTTCCGGAGACACGCGGGATCGTCAAGCAATACACGCTGACGCCGCGCGGCGATGTCGACGGACTGATTCTCAACGACGGCACCGAGGTGAAGCTGCCGCCGCATCTGACGGCTCAGGTCGTGTTCACGATCCGGCCGGGCGATGGCGTCTCGATCCGCGGCCTGCGCGCCCGCGCGCTGCCGCTGGTCGACGCGGCCTCGATCACCAACATCGCGACCGGCAAGACCGTCGTGGACGACGGTCCGCCCGACCGCCCCGGCCGGCACGGCGCCGACCAGACGGTCAGCGGACGGATCGCCACGGTGCTGCACGGCAAGCGCGGCGAGGTCAACGGCGCGGTGCTCGATGACGGCACGTCGCTCCGCCTGCCGCCGCCCGAAGCCGAACGGCTGGCCGACTGGCTGCATCCCGGACAGACGATCTCGGTGCGCGGCGACCTGCTCGAGACCGCCCTCGGCAAGCTCGTCGACGTCAAGGCCATCGGCACCTCGCCGGATCAGATGACGGAGATCGACGGTCCGCGCCCGCCACGCGGCCCGAGGGGCGGCCCCGACCGGCTCGGCCCGCCGCCGCCTCCGCCGCGCGGCTGATCTCTTTCCTTTCGATCAAAAACGAACGCAACACAGGAGACGAACATGCATTGGATCGACCCCGAAAGCCTGCCGCTCGTGAACGGGGTGCTCGAACGCTTCGTGCTCAATCCGCACGGCGAGGTCGACGGCTTCGTCATGCGGGCGGGCGACAAGGACATCCTCGTCCATACGCCGCCGCATATGGAGGCGGAGCTGACGCGCTACATCAAGGCGGGCGATACGGTCGGCGCGCGGGGCGTCAAGCCGCGCGGGGCGCAACTGCTCGCGGCGGTCGCCGTGTCGGCTGAAGATGGCCGGCAGATCATCGACCACGGCCCGGACGAGGAGCGCGAGCACCCCAAGCACGACCATCACCGGATGGACGTCGAAGGCAAGGTGCGGCTGTCGCTGTTCGGCCCCAAGGGCGAGCTGCGCGGCGCGCTGCTGACCGACGGCACCGTCGTGCGCATCGGGCCGAAGGAAGCCAAGGAGATTGCCGAGCTGCTCGCGCCGAAAGCGACGCTGGCGGTTCGTGGCGACGGCATCGACACGCGCTTTGGCCGGGTCATCCACGCCCGCGAGGCGGGCCCGGACCTGAAGAGCCTCAAGCCGCTCAAGCATGGCCCCAAGAAGGGCCCTGAGCATGGTCCCAAGAACGGACCGAAGCACGGACCGAAGCACAAGCATGGGCCCAAGCACGATCACGCGCACGCGTGATCGCCTGCACTGACGCAACGAGGGACCGAGGCCTGAGAGCATGTCACAGGATGAGACTACCACGCGCCGGGCGCGCCGCGCGCTCGACGCCGCCAATTTCTTCCTGGCCGACGTGCGCGATGGCCTCGGGCCCTATCTTGCGATCTATCTCCTGACCGAGCAGAAATGGGACGAGGCCTCGATCGGCGTGGTGATGTCGCTGGCGACGATCGCCGGCATCGCCGCGCAGACGCCGGCCGGCGCGCTGGTCGACGCGACCAGGGCGAAACCGCTGGTCATGATCGTTGCCGCGATCATCGTCACGGCGGCGTCCCTGCTGCTGCCGCTGATGACGAGCTTCTGGCCGGTCGCGATCTCGCAGAGCATCGCCAATGCCGCCGGCGTGATCTTCGCCCCGGCGATTGCGGCTGTGTCGCTCGGGATCGTCGGCGCCAAGGCCTTCACGGCGCGCGTCGGCCGCAACGAGACCTTCAACCATGCCGGCAATGCCGTCGGCGCGGTGATCGCCGGGGCCGCCGCCTATGCGCTCGGACCATCGGCGGTGTTCTACCTGATGGCGGTCACGTCGGCCGGCAGCCTCATCAGCGTGCTCGCCATCCCCGAGCGCGCCATCGACCATGACGTCGCGCGCGGGCTGGCGCATCAGGCGGAGGGCAACCGAGCGGGCCAAGGCGAGCAGCCGTCGGGCCTGGACATTCTCCTGACCTGCCGTCCGCTGCTGATCTTCGCGGTCTGTGTCGCGCTGTTTCACCTCGCCAACGCCGCCATGCTGCCGCTCGTCGGCCAGAAGCTGGCGCTGCAGGACAAGAATCTCGGCACCAGCCTGATGTCGGCCTGCATTGCCGCCGCCCAGCTCGTGATGGTGCCGATGGCGCTGCTGGTCGGCGCCCGCGCCGACCGCTGGGGCCACAAGCGCTTCTTCCTGGCGGCGTTGCTCATCCTGCCGCTGCGCGCGGTGCTCTACACGCTGTCCGACGACAAGGCCTGGCTGGTCGGCGTGCAGTTGCTGGACGGCGTCGGCGCCGGCATCTTCGGCGCGATCATGCCGGTCATCGTCGCCGACCTGATGCGCGGCACCGGCCGCTTCAACGTCGCCCAGGGCGCGGTCATCACGGCGCAGAGCATTGGCGGAGCGCTGTCGACCGCGCTCGCCGGCCTGGTCGTGGTCCATGGCGGCTACAGCGCCGCATTCCTGGCGCTCGGCGCGGCTGCCGCCCTCGCCGTGATCGTGTGCTGGCTGCTGCTCCCCGAGACCGGTGGAGCAGAGGCCGCCCACCCGAACGCGGCGCCCTCGCCCGCTATCCCCGCCGAATGATTTGCTCTATCGATCCCCGATCATGTCCCTGCACGATACCTGGCTCGCCTACGCCATCATCATTCCCGCCATCGCCGGCGTCATCATCCGCCCCTTTCGGCTGCCCGAGGCCGTGTGGGCCGCCGCCGGCGCGATCCTGCTGGTCGCGCTCGGCCTGCTGCCACCAGCCGATGCGCTCACCGGCATCCGCAAGGGCGTCGACGTCTATCTGTTCCTGATCGGCATGATGCTGATCGCCGAGCTGGCGCGCCGCGAGGGCCTGTTCGACTATCTCGCGGCCTATGCGGTGGAGCATGCGCGCGGCTCGCCGCAACTGCTGTTCCTGCTGGTCTATGCGGTCGGCACCCTGGTCACGGTGCTGCTCTCCAACGATGCCACGGCGATCGTGCTGACGCCGGCGGTCTATGCCGCCACCCGCGCCGCCGGCGCCTCGCCTCTGCCTTATCTGTACGTCTGCGCCTTCATCGCCAATGCCGCGAGCTTCGTGCTGCCGATCTCCAACCCGGCCAATCTCGTCGTGTTTGGCGAACGCATGCCGCATCTGACCGAATGGCTGCGCCAGTTCACCCTGCCCTCGATGGCCGCGATCGCGCTGACCTACGTCGCGCTGTGGCTGACCCAGCGCCGCGCGTTGCGCGAGGAGACGCTGCGCACCGATGTCGAGAAGCCGCATCTCAGCCGCGAAGGCCGGCTCGCCGCGTTCGGGATCGGCGCCATCGCAGCCGTGCTGCTGACCGCCTCGGCGCTCGACGTTCAACTCGGCCTGCCGACGTTCGTCTGCGGCGTGGTCACCGCGGCCGCGATCCTGCTCATCGGCCGGCAATCGCCATGGCCCGTAATTCGCGGCATCTCATGGGGCGTGCTGCCGCTGGTCGGCGGCCTGTTCGTGATGGTGGAAGGTCTGAGCCGCGCCGGCGCGATCGGCCAGCTCAGCGCCTGGCTGCACCAGGGCGTGACGTCGTCGCCGCACGGCACGGCGTGGGCCGCGGGCCTGATCACCGCGGTCGCCGACAACATCGCCAACAATCTCCCGGTCGGCCTGGTCGCAGGCTCCGTCGCCACCAGCGATCACCTGCCGCATGAGGTCATCCGGGCCATCCTGATCGGGGTCGATCTCGGCCCGAACATCTCGGTCACGGGCTCGCTTGCCACCATCCTGTGGCTGACCGCATTGCGGCGTGAGAAGATCGAGGTGACGGCCTGGCAATTCCTGAAGATCGGACTCGTGGTAACGCCGCCCGCGCTGATCGCAGCGCTGGCGGCGGCCATGTGGTAAAGACGACCGAGGCTTAGGCGGCCGCCTCGTAGTTGACCGCGGTCTCAGCGATCTTGGTCAGCGTCTCGTCGGTCTTCCGCTCTTCGTTCAGCGTCTGGTCGAGCAGCTTGGCGGCCTTCGGCAGGTTGAGCTTGAGCGCCCAGGCCTTCAGCGTGCCATAGCGCGACATCTCGTAGTGCTCGACCGCCTGCGCTGCAGCAAGAAGGCCGGCGTCGAGCGCCTGCGTCCCCTTGTACTCGTCCATGATCTCCTTGCCCTCGTCGATGATGCCCTCGATCGCATCGCACTTCTTGCCGCGGGCGGGCTTGCCGATCAGCTCGAAAATCTGCTCGAGCCGCTCGATCTGGCCTTCGGTCTCCTCCTGGTGCTTCTCGAACGCCGCCGCCAGCTTCTCCGACTGCGCCGCCTTGGCCATTTTCGGCAGCGTCTTCAGGATCTGCTTCTCGGCGTAGTAGATGTCCTTGAGGGTATCGAGGAAGAGCTCGTTGAGGTCTTTGTCGGCAGGCATGGTGTGCTCCCTGAATTGTGTGAGCCGACAACCGGAAAGCCACACCCTGGTTCCTGCCGCGGACTACCGCTTCACGAAAATCCTGTCCGGAGCGGTGCCGATCGGGCGCGAGCCCCTTGTAACAAAACTGTCACCCGGCAAAACTAAAGCTCTTCCCTGCGGCGAGACGCCGCGATTCCGCCGATTGCTTTTCAGGAGTTTTCAATGCGCCGCCCGCTCGTGCTGCTGTGCGCCGGACTGACCCTGCTGTCGTCCAGTGCCGCTTTTGCGCAGAACGCCAAGCCCCATAACCTGATCCTGTTCATTCCCGACGGCCTGCGCGCGCTGAAGGTGACGCCGGAGACGGCGCCGGCCATGGCCGCCGTTCGCGACAAGGGCGTCAACTTCAAGAATTCGCACTCGCTGTTTCCGACCTTCACCATGGCCAATGGCTCGGCCATGGCGACCGGCCATTATCTCGGCGACACCGGCACGTTCTCGAATACGATCTTCACCGGCTACACCTCCGCACCAGCGGGCGACACCGTCGTACCCTTCATCGAGAACGACGCCGTGCTCGGCGACATCGACGAGCATTTCAACGGTGACTACCTCAACGAGGACACGATCCTGAAGCTCGCCCGCAAGGCCGGCTATTCGACCGCCGCGATCGGCAAGCTCGGCCCGACCTATCTGTTCGACCACACCGGCTGCCCCTGCAAGCCGGGCGCGAGCTCCTCGATCGTGATCGATGACTCCACCGGCAACAAGAACGGCGTGCCGATCACCGACGAGATCAAGGACGCCCTGACCAAGGCCGGCCTGGCGCTGGCGACGCCGTCACGCGGCGACAACGGCAAGGCGGGCGACGCCAAGACGCCGGGCACGACCACAGCCAACGTCGCCCAGCAGGCCTATATGGTCGACGTCGCCACCAAGGCGGTGCTGCCGATGTTCAAGGCCCGCAACAAGCCGTTCGTGCTGGTGTTCTGGTCGCGCGACCCGGACGGCAGCCAGCACAATCACGGCGACAGCTTGAACACCATCACGCCGGGCATCAATGGCCCGACCTCGATGGCCGGCATCAAGAACGCCGACGACAATCTGGCAGCGCTGCGCAAGGCGCTCGACGATCTCGGCCTGGCCGACTCGACCAACATCATGGTCCAGGCTGACCACGGCTTCTCGACCATCTCCAAGGAGAGCAAAACGAGTCCCTCCGCCAAGGTCAGCTATGACGACACGCCGAAGGAGTTCCTGCCGATGGGCTTTCTGGCGCTCGACCTCGCCAAGGCGCTCGACCTGCCGCTGTTCGACCCGAACGACAAGAACGCGGCGGTGCCCGAAGGCAAGCACCCCAAGGCCGGCAATGGCGTGCTCGGCAAGGACCCGGCCAAGCCCGATCTCGTCGTCGCCACCAACGGCGGCTCCGACTTGATCTATTTGCCCAACAACGACAGGAAGCTCGCCCGCCGCACCGTCAAGGCGCTGCTGGCGCAGGACTACGTCTCCGGCATCTTCGTCGACGACAAGCTCGGCGAGATTCCGGGCACCTTGCCGCTATCGCAGATCAACCTGCAGGGCAAGGCGGTGACGCCGCATCCGGCGATCGTGGTCAACTTCCGCACCTATGTCGCGCCGGGTTGCGACCAGCCGTCCAACTGCCAGGTCGAGGTCGCCGACACCGTGCTGCGCCAAGGCCAGGGCATGCACGGCTCGTTCGGCCGGGGCGATACCTACAACTTCATGGCGGCCATCGGTCCGGACTTCAAGGCGGGCTTCGTCGATCCGCTGCCCGTCAGCAACGCCGATGTCGGCACCACCGCCGCCAGGCTGCTCGACCTCAAGGTCGCTCCGAAGGGCAGACTGATCGGCCGCGTCATGACCGAAGCGATGCCGAACGGCGCGACGCCCAAGGCTGTGTCGGACGTCGTCAAGTCCGATCCGGCCGCCGGCGGCCTGCGCACCGTGCTGAAGCTGCAGCGCGTCGGCCAGCAGCGCTATTTCGACGCCGCCGGCTTCCCCGGCCGCACGGTCGGCCTGGACGACGAGGCGCCGAAGCAGAAGGCCGCGGCGAAGTAGTCAGTCGATCGCCAGTACTTCCATGCGATCACCGGAGTGCCCCGCGAAAGCGGGACACTCCTGTTTCGATCAAACGCGATGCCGTAGCCCGGGTGAGCGCAGCGACACCCGGGGACACTTTTCCCGCATGTCGCTTCGCTCATGCGGGCTACGGCTATCTCCTCGCCGACGGAGTGTGGTCCACTTACTCACCGCGCGACGTCCAGCGTCACCCGAACCTCAACGGTCTTGCCACCGCGGAGCACGCGCAGCACCACCCGATCGCCCGGGTTCTTGTTCTCCAGCGCCCGCGTCATATCCTCGGGCGACTCCACCGCCTGCCCGTCGACCGCCAGCACGACATCGCCGAGCGCGAAGCCGCCGTCGCGGGTCAGCCGCGCCGGGATCAGTCCGGCTTTCTCGGCCGCCGAATCCTGCTCGACATCGAGCACGAACACGCCTGACAGGCCGAGCCGCGCCGACAGCGCCTCGTTGGCCTTTGGATCGGTGCGGATGCCAAGGCTCGGGGTGACGTAGCGGCCGCTCGCGATCAGGCGCGGCACGACCCGGTTGACCCTGTCGACGGGCACGGCGAAGCCGATACCGGCAGAGGCGCCCGAGGGGCTGTAGATCGCGGTGTTGACGCCGATCAGCCGTCCCGCGCTGTCGAGCAGCGGGCCGCCGGAATTGCCCGGATTGATCGCGGCATCGGTCTGGATCAGTCCGCTCAGGGTGCGGTCCTGCGTGACCTGCAGGTTGCGGTTGAGCGCCGAGACGATGCCGGTGGTGAGCGTGCTGCTGAGACCGAACGGATTGCCGATCGCGAACACCTTCTGCCCGACCTTGAGGTCGGCGCTGGTGCCGAGCGGCAGCGGCTTCGGCCGGTCGACGCCGACGCCGATCACGAGCACCGCCAGATCGTTCTCCGGACTGGCGCCGACCAGCGCGGCGCGGAACGAGCGTCCGTCGGTCAGGCTGACCAGCGCCTCGGTCGCTCCTTCGATGACGTGATAGTTGGTGACGACGTGGCCGAGGTCGTCCCACACGAAGCCCGAGCCGGTGCCGGAGCGCTCCTGCTGCGAATTGCCGGTCCACGGGTTGACCGATTGTTGAACGGTCGTGATGAAGACGACCGAGCCGCTGCGGCTCTCGAACAGCGCGATCGTGCTCTTCTCGTCGGCGGCGAGATCGCCGCGCGGCGTGATCTCGCGGGGCTTGGCGCGCATCCCGAGCAGCTCGGCCTGGATCAGCGGAAAGGTCTGCCAGGCCATCATGAGCAGCAGCGCCGTCGCCGCCACCGCGATCAGACGCGCGGCGAAGCTCCATCGGCTCATCTCGACATTCTCCGTGTTCGGTCGCATCACCGCCGATTGATTCACCGGCCGGGCGGCGCCATCAAGAGCCGTGATGCGATCGCCGCCGGTCAAAAAGACCGGTCAAAACGAAAAGAGCGCGATGAGATCATCGCGCTCGTCGAACTCATGCGGCTGGATGAACGCGACGCGCCTACATCCCGATGTCGATCATCGACGGCAGTTGCGCCAGCGGCAGCACGGTGACGCCGACCAGGGTCGCGACCATCGCCATCAGCGCGCGGTTGCCCTGGCGCTTGCCGCGCATCTGCTTGGCGACCCATTCCAGCGCATCGGTGCGGATGCCCCGCGCATTGATCGGAGCCCAGCTCTCGATCGCGGTCTCCGGCGACAGCGCCACGCTGCGCGGCGGCACCGGCAGGCCGGAGGCGGCCGCGGTGTGATGCGCCACCGCCTTGGCGAGCAGATCCTCGAAACGGCCGTCGTCCTTGCGCTCGGTCGCGGCGGCATCGATCGCGAACAGCGCCTCGGCCTCGGCGCGGCTGACCGGCGCGTCGTTGATCGCGGCGGCGCTCAGAATGCGCGCGCACCAGGCCGCGTCATCGGCATCGAGCACGCGGGAGAAATGCACGCGTCCCGCGGTGGTCGGCCCCTCGCCGGTGATCACGCCGTCGCGCACGATGCCGAGCGCGAGAGCAGCGGTCTCACAGGAGGACGGTTCGAGACCATCGATGCCGATGGTTTTTGGTGCAGAGGTAGCCATGTTCTCTTCTCAGTTGCTGTGTTGACCCACCTTGTCGGCGCCCGTCTGAACGAGTGGTTAACGGTTCGAAACGGTGCTGTGGGTTTTTGTATCGGTTGCCGATTTGCCGCAGTGACCTCGATCACGGTTCAAAGCCGTGGGGCGTCCGGGGGCGGCGTGTTGCGACCAGCAGATGGCGAAATCTGGGCAAGCGGTCGTCTGACGGATGTTTCGCCGCAGCCCGGGAACTCAAAAGAAGTTGTTGGCCTCGTGAGCTTTGGGGCAATTATCTTCTCTTTTCCGTCAGCCGGTTCCCTTTCGCGGCGGTATTTCCTATAGTGTTTGGAAGATTTATTCCTACCACCTGCAATGAATTGAGGACTGCCATGGCTCTCCAGATCGGCTCCACTGCCCCCGACTTCGAGGCAGACACCACCGAAGGCAAGATCAAATTCCACGACTGGATCGGCGACAGCTGGGCGCTCCTGTTCTCGCATCCGAAGGATTTCACCCCGGTGTGCACCACCGAGCTTGGCGCGCTGGCGCGGCTGAAGCCGGAGTTCGACAAGCGCGGCGTCAAGCTGATGGGCCTGTCGGTCGACCCGGTCGACAACCACGCCAAATGGTCGGAGGACATCCGCGAGACGCAGGGCGCGGCGCCGAACTATCCGATGATCGGCGACACCGACTACAACGTCTCCAAGCTCTACGACATGCTGCCGGCGGCGATCTCCGGGGACCCGTCCAAGCGCAGCGCGGCCGACAACCAGACCGTCCGCAACGTCTTCATCATCGGGCCCGACAAGAAGATCAAGCTGATCCTGGTCTACCCGATGACCACCGGGCGCAACTTCCAGGAAATTCTCCGCGTCATCGACTCGCTGCAGCTCACGTCGAAGCACCGCGTCGCCACCCCCGCCGACTGGAAGCAGGGCGAGGACGTCATCATCGCCGGCTCGGTGTCCGACGACGAGGCCAAGACGATCTATCCGAACGGCTGGAAGGCGCCGAAGCCCTATCTGCGCGTGGTGCCGCAGCCGAAGTGAGGTCGGCAACCGACGTTTGACGACGTCATCCCGGGACGCCTCGCAGAGGCGGCCCCGGGATCTTTGTCGACTGGAATTGCAGTCCGAGCGCTTCGGGCCGATGCCCCTTCATCCCCGCGGCGTGACCCAGTCCGCGATCAGCAGCCCCGCTGTCGCCGACACCGCCGTGACGAACACGCCCCAGCTGATATCGACCGCCACCACCGTCCAGGTCCACTGCTTGAGCATCGCCAGCGACGTCAGCTCGAAGGTCGCGTAGCAGAACAGCCCGAACAGCGCGCCATAGAGCAAGGTCGAGCGCCAGGTCGCATCAAGCGGGCCGCTGACGAAGATCAGCACGCCCACGACATAGAGCAGATAGAACAGCACCGCCGGCACGGGACGAATCTCGCCGAGCATCTCGCCGACCTGCGACTGGAAGAAGCCCTTGGCGACGATGCTCAGGAACGGGATGTCGAAGCCGAGCAGCACGGCCAGGGTTGCAAAATACAGGACGGCGTAGCGGCTCAAGGACGGCTCCTCCTTCACGTTTCACGCACTGCCGTCGGCGCGGGATCGGCCGGTGCCGTCAGCCGCGACGCTTGGTCTTGGGCTTCTTTCCACCAGGCGCCTTCGACCGTGGGCTATGAGACGGAAACGCCGGTCCGCCACGGCTGGACTTGTCGCCGTGCTTCTTTTTCTTCGTGAACGCCTGGGCATGGCCGGACTTCGACGGCGGAGCGTCGTGATGCGCCCTGCTCCGCGGCGGAGTTTCCTTGTCCCGGCGAGGCTGATCGCGATGCAGCGGATGGTAGGCGCTTTCCTCTGCCTGGCGCCGTGGCTCGGCCTCGCGCCGCGCCGCCCGCTTCTCCGGACGCGGTTTGTCGACGGCCCCCTGCCCCGACGGCGCAGCCGCCAGCGGCTCGATGCGGATCGTATCCTCCTTGTCGGGACGGCGGATGTTGGCGGCGAAGGCGTCCGCGACCCGCGCGGCGATCTCGAACTCCGTCGTGGTATCCGAGATCTTGATGGTGCCGATGTCGTTCTTGTCGATGCCGCCGCGACGGCAGATCATCGGCAGCAGCCAGCGCGCTTCCGCATTCTTCCTGCGCCCGATCGCCGCCCGGAACCAGACGCTCGGCTCGCCCATGCCGTGGCGCGCCGACGGCTTCCCGGTCTTCGTTCGGGGCGACGGTGGCCGCTCCTCGCCGCGCGCCGGCCGGGCGGTGTCGCGACCACGATCCTGGCGCGGGCGGCCGCGGTCCTGGCCCGGATCCAGAATGTCCTCCGGCGACGGCAGCCGCGCGCGATAGAGCCGCGCCAATGCAGCGGCGATGTCCTCGGCCGACCGCTCCGCCAGCAGCGCCTGCGCGAGCGCCAGATCCTCCGCCGTCGTCTCCTCGGTGAACACCTGGTCGTGCAGCATGCGCTCCTGATCGAGCTTGCGGATCTCATCAGCTTGCGGCGCTGCGCCCCACGCGGCCTCGATGCCGGCGAGGTTCAGCAGCGTTTCCGCCCGCCGCCGCCGCGCCGGCGGCACCAGCAGCACGCTGACGCCCTTGCGGCCGGCGCGGCCGGTGCGACCCGAGCGATGCTGCATCACCTCGGGATCGTTCGGCAGCTCGGCATGGATGACGAGATCGAGATTGGCGAGATCGATGCCGCGCGCCGCGACGTCGGTCGCCACGCACACCCGCGAGCGGCCGTCGCGAAGCGACTGCAGCGCCATCGTGCGCTCGTTCTGCGTCAGCTCACCCGACAGCGCGACGACGGAAAAGCCGCGCTCCAGCAGCGCCGCCTGCAGATGCCGCACCGCCTCGCGCGTGTTGCAGAACACGATTGCGCTCGGCGACTCGTAGAAGCGCAGCACGTTGACGACCGCATGCTCGACATCGTCGGCGGCGATGCGGATGGCGCGGTACTCGATGTCGGCATGCCCGCCTTCATCGCCCTCGACCTCGATCCGGAACGCGTCGTCCTGATACTGCTTCGCCAGCGCCACGATGCCGCGCGGAAAGGTCGCCGAGAACAGCAAGGTCCGGCGCGTCTCCGGCGTGGTCTCGAGAATGAACTCCATGTCCTCGCGAAAGCCGAGATTGAGCATCTCGTCGGCCTCGTCGAGCACCACGGCCTTCAATTCCGAGATGTCGAGACGCCCGCGCCGCAGATGGTCGCACAGCCGCCCGGGCGTGCCGACCACGATATGGGCGCCCGCCTCGAGCTCGCGCTGCTCGCGGCGTGGATCCATGCCGCCGACGCAGGAGACGACGCGCGCACCGGCGTGCTGATAGAGCCAGCCGAGCTCGCGCTGGACCTGCAGCGCCAGCTCGCGCGTCGGCGCCACGATCAGCGCCAGCGGCGCCGCCGCCGGCGCGAACCGTTCGGCGTCACCCAACAGATTCGCCGCCATCGCCAGCCCATAGGCGACGGTCTTGCCAGACCCCGTTTGGGCCGACACCAGGAGGTCGCGATCGACGGCGTCGTCCGCGAGCACCGCGAGCTGGACGGGCGTGGGAGTCTCATAGTTGCGCTCGGCCAGGGCGCGGGCGAGCGGCGGATGGGTCGCGGGAAAGGGCAATTGACGGAAAACCTCGTTTGATTCCGATGGCTTTACGCCATGCGGAGCGAAATCGCCATGCCCGCCCGCACCCAATCAACGCGGCGCTCCCCGGCCCCCCGCTACGCCGCTACTCGTCGCTCCACGGCCAGTGCCAGTGACGCCAGCCCCAGTTGCGGGGCCCGCTGCTGTCCATCGCCGCCTTCTGCTTGTCGTCGAGCGAGTCGTAGAGCGCCTGGAACGCTGGCCGGACGATCTTGATCGCCTGCTGCATCGTGTCGAGGCGCTGCTCCGCCAGCGCGAGGCGGTCGGTCGCCTTGGCCGGCGGCGTCGCCGGGCAGTCCTTCGTGATCAGCTCCGCAGCTTTGGCCGATGCCGCCTTGAGATCATCGAGCCGCGCCCGCTGCGTGTCGTTCGGCTTGATGGCCGCCTCGATCTGCGACATCCGCCATTCGGCAAATCCGGCCATGCGGGGATTGCAGAGGAAGCCGAACCCCCGGCCGCCCATCATCCCCGGCCCCATCATCATGCCCGGCCCCCAACCTGGTCCGCCTGCGCCCGGCTGGGCAAGGCCCGGGGCGGCGGTGACGGTCACGATTGCGGCTGCGAACACCAGCGCGCGTGGATCTAATCGCATGGCAGAACTCCTCGACGTGGCACCAATGAGTTCGCGCAAACTAAGCGCACGGCGAACTTGCCTTTTGAGCAAGATCAACGGACCAATGATGGGCGACGGCCAAATTGAGGAGATGACAACGATACGCAGCTATCGCTGGATATGGACGTCGGCGGTCGCATCGGGCTGCGGGACGTTGGCTCATATAGGCCTGATGGAGCTCAAGAGCGGGCTTCACCTGTTGCCGCAGTTCGATCCCGCCTCGGCGCTGCTCGATACGCTCCAGCCCCTGTTCGCCCGAGCGATGCAGGACGGGGCGCCGCTGTGGCTGCTCTCGCAGCTCAACGGAGCCTTCCTGATCGGCCTGCTGTTCGGGCGCTTCTTCCACCGCCTGCCCGGCGGCAGCGGTGTCGCCAAAGGCTTCCTGCTCGGGCTCGCCGGCTGGCTGCTGCTCGGAATCGTGTTGTTTCCCGCCATCGGCCTTGGACCGTTCGCAACGTCGCTCGGGCTGGGCGCCGGCCCGGCGCTGTTCTCGCTGGCGATGGTCGAGGCGTATAGCGTTGTGCTGGGCGCCGTGTATGCGGCTCTGCAGGGACCGGATCAGAAGATCGAGGTCGGCCGCGGAGACGGCGGTCACGTCTGAGCGCCGCCGGGAGGGACCCCTGGCGTCATTTCGAAAAGACCGAATTTTTTTCTTTCGTTTTCTCGTAACTCATGTATGATCCGCGTCGTCCTGCCCATGCAGAGGGACGTACGCGTCGTCACGAACGTCGGTGCGGGATGCGGTGGCCGCGATTCATGCCGGACGCGCATTTCGCGCAGACGACCGGCATGATTGCGGACGTGAAGTCGCAGCGTCCCGATACCCCGAAGCTGGTATCACGCTCGTGACGATGCTTGCGCATCGCGCGGACAATGGTGGCCAACAAGCCGGCGCACCAGGGAGACTGCGTATAAGCGTGAAGACCACCGCGCAGGGAATGCCGGAGTGTTCGGCTTTGCCTGTGGTACCTGCCGCCTGCATTTTTTTCGCAGGCGGGCCATGGGTGAGGCCTTCACCCGGCATTCCCTGCGCCCTCTCGTTTTGCAGAGGGTAAACAGGCCGCAGAACTCGGGCTGATCATGCCGCGGGAATGCGAACGCGCGTCTGCCAAGCTCGTTCAAGACACACGCTGTCATTCCGGGCTCGCCCTCCGGGCGACCCGGAATGACGGTGTGGAAACATCGTACATCTCACATAGCTGGCTTCGCGCAACAGCATAACGCTGGAGCAGGCAACGGTCGCATGTCGATCAGCAAGGTTGAGCCCGCACGACATCGCGACCTCAAATCCGCATCGCACAAAACGCAGAGCAGCAAGCTGCATCTCCGCTGGCGCAATGGCATGGGACTTGCTCAACTCGCACATCAACTCGTCGCTTGCGGAGACCCTGGAATGCTTGAAGGAGCCGAAGTCCGGCTGGCCGTCGATATCGGCGGCACGTTCACCGATATCGTTCTCGACATCGGCACGCAGCGCCGGACACGCAAGCTGCTGACCACGCCGACGCAGCCGGAGCAGGCCGTGCTGGATGGTACCCGTCTGATTCTCGCCGACGCGAAGGCGCGCATCTGCGACATCGATGTCTTCATTCACGGCACCACGCTCGCGACCAATGCCATCATCGAGCGCCGCGGCGCCAGGACCGCGCTGATCGCAACGGACGGCTTCCGTGATGTTCTGGATATTGGAACCGAGAGCCGCTACGACCAGTACGATCTCTCGATCGACAAGCCGAAACCGCTGGTGCCGCGCTCCCTGCGCTTCACCGTGCCCGAGCGCGTCGATGCCCACGGAGACGTCAGGCTGCCGCTGGACGAAGCGGCGGTGCGTGCGCTGGTGCCGCAGCTCCGCACGCTCGATGTCGCCAGCATCGCCATCGCCTTCCTGCACGCCTACGCCAATCCCGCGCATGAGCGCCGCGCTGCCGAGATCCTGACCGAGGCGATGCCTGATGTCTCGGTCACTTTGTCCTCGGCGGTCTGTCCCGAAATCCGGGAATACGAACGCACCTCGACCGCGGTCGCCAACGCCTATGTGCAGCCGTTGATGGACAGCTATCTCGCGCGCATGGAGCGGGCGCTGCAAATCGAGCAGTTCCGCGGCGCGATCTATCTCGTCACCTCGGGCGGCGGCGTCACCTCGATCGCCACGGCGCGCCGCTTCCCGGTGCGGCTCGTCGAATCCGGTCCCGCTGGCGGCGCGATCTTCGCCGGCCAGATCGCCGCTCGGCTCGGCGAGCGCAAGGTGCTGTCGTTCGACATGGGCGGCACCACCGCCAAGATCTGCCTGATCGAGAATTTCGAGCCGGAGAGCTCGCGTGTGTTCGAGGTCGACCGTGCCGCGCGGTTCCTCAAAGGCTCGGGCCTGCCGGTGCGCATCCCCGTGATCGAGATGGTCGAGATCGGCGCCGGCGGCGGCTCGATCGCGCACATCGATGCGATGAAGCGCGTCACCGTGGGCCCGGAGAGCGCCTCTTCCGAGCCGGGTCCGGCCTGCTACGGCCGCGGCGGCCAGCGCCCGGCGGTCACCGATTCCGATGTCGCGCTCGGCATGATCGATCCCGACGCGTTTGCCGGCGGCACCATCAGGCTCGATCCCGAACTGTCGAAACAGGCCCTGCTCCGCGACGTCGGCGCCCCGCTCGGCTTGGACGCCGAGACCGCTGCCTACGCGGTGCACGAGGTCGTCTGCGAGAACATGGCGAGCGCGGCGCGCGTCCATGCCGTCGAGCGCGGCGCCGTCATCGGCCAGCACACGCTGATCGCCTTCGGCGGCGCAGCGCCGCTGCATGCCGCGCGCGTCGCCGAGAAGATCGGCGTCGCCAGGGTGATCGTGCCGTCCAATGCCGGTGTCGGCTCGGCGGTCGGCTTCCTCGCCGCACCGATCGCCTATGAGCTGGTGCGCAGCCGCCATGCGAGGCTCGACGATTTCGACACGGCGCTCGTCTCCACTCTGCTGCAGGAGATGGCCGATGAGGCCCGCGCGCTGGTGGAGCCTGGTGCGGCCGGCGCACCGTTGCGCGAGCGCCGCTCGGCTTTCATGCGCTATGTCGGCCAGGGCCACGAGATCAATGTCGAGCTGCCGAACCGCCCGCTGACGGCGGACGACCTGCCCACCCTGCGTACGACCTTCGAGGCCGGCTACGCCGCGCTGTTCGAGCGCCCGATCCCCGGTGCGGCGATCGAGGTCCTGAGCTGGTCGGTGCTCGCGACGACGGATGCGCACCAACCGCCCGCCGTCACCGAGGTGCAACGCAAGCCTGCGGGCAAGGCTGCGGGGCACCGCAAGTTCTTCGACGGCCGCGCCGGACGCTTCGTCGAGATCCCGCTGTATCGCCGCGAGCAGATGGCGCCGGGCGCGGTCATCGCCGGCCCCGCCGTGATCGCCGAGGACGAGACCTCGACTTTCATCTCCAACAGTTTTGACGCGCATATCGATGGTGCCGGCAGCATCGTCATGGAACGGAAGGCGGCCTGACAATGAGTCCATCACAGAGCAGCCTGATCGACTTGCAGATCATGTGGCACCGGCTGATCGCCGTGGTCGAGGAACAGGCCCAGGTGCTGCTGCGCACCGCCTTCAGCCCGATCGTGCGCGAATGCGGCGACCTCTCCGCCGGCGTGTTCGACCTGAACGGCCGCATGCTGGCGCAGGCCGTCACCGGCACGCCGGGCCACGTCAACTCGATGGCGGAGTCGGTGAAGCACTTCATCGCGCATTTTCCGATCCACACGATGAAGCCCGGCGATGCCTACATCACCAACGATCCCTGGATGGGCACCGGGCATCTCAACGATTTCGTCGTCACCACCCCCTGCTTCAAGGACGGCCAGCCGGTCGCCTTGTTCTCCTGCACCAGCCATCTGATGGATATCGGCGGCATCGGCTTCGGCCCCGACGGCACCGACGTATTCATGGAGGGGCTGTACATCCCGATGCTGAAGCTGATCGACCAGGGCGTCGTCAACGAGACGCTGATGGCCATGATCCGCGCCAACACCCGGCTGCCGGTGGACACCGAAGGCGACACCTATTCGCTCGCCGCCTGCAACGATGTCGGCTGCCAGCGCCTGGTCGAGATGATGACCGAGTTCGGCATCGCCTCGCTCGATACGCTCGGCGACTACATCTGCGACCGCTCGCGCGACGCCGTCCTGGCCGAGATCGCCAAGCTGCCCAAGGGCACCTGGCGCAACGAGATGGTGGTCGACGGCTATGATGCGCCTGTCACCCTGAAGGCGGCGCTGACGATCTCGGAGAGCGGCATCCACGTCGACTTCGACGGCACCTCGCCCGCCTCGAAATTCGGTATCAACGTGCCATTGTCCTACACCACGGCCTACACGGTGTTCGGGCTCGGTTGCGTCGTGGCCTCCGCGATCCCCAACAATGCCGGCTCGCTGTCGCCGCTGACCGTGTCGGCGCCATCGGGCGCGATCCTCAATGCGCCGAAGCCGGCGCCGGTCGCCTCGCGTCATGTCATCGGCCAGATGCTGCCCGACGTGGTGTTCGGCTGCCTGCGCCAGATCATCCCCGAGCGCGTGCCCGCCGAAGGCACGTCGTGTCTGTGGAATCTCAACGTCCGCGGCCAGACCCGCTCCGGCGCCGGCGGCAATTACGGGTTCTCGATGGCGGTGACGTCGAACGGCGGCACTGGCGCCCGTTTCGACAAGGACGGGCTGTCGGCTACCGCCTATCCCTCCGGCGTGCGCGGCACGCCGGTCGAGATCGCGGAGACGCAGACGCCGCTGATCTTCTGGCGCAAGGAGCTGCGGCCGGATTCCGGCGGCGCCGGCCGCACCCGCGGCGGCCTCGGCCAGATCATCGAGGTCGGCAGCGGCGTCGACGCGCCGTTCGACATCCTCGCCGCCTTCGACCGCATCGACCACCCGCCGCGCGGCCGCGACGGCGGCCACCATGGCGAAGCCGGCTATGTCGGGCTCGCGTCGGGCAAGAAGCTGCGTGGCAAGGGTTTTCAGACCGTGCCGCCGGACGACCGGCTGGTGGTGCTGACGCCGGGCGGTGCAGGCATCGGCGATCCCCGCGAACGCGCGGCGGAGCTCGTGCAGAGCGATGTCGAGAGCGGGCTGGTGTCGGCGGACAACGCGGCAAAGGTCTACGGGCAGGCGCGGTGAGATCTCATGCCAGTCGAAACATTGGTGGCCTCATGGTTCGAGACGCGTCGCAAGAGCGACGCTCCTCACCATGAGGGTTTAGCACCGCTATCGGTGCTGCACATTGACCATGAGGGGCGTCCTCATGGAGAGGATCAGCATCTGGCCGCGCAACGAGCCCTCATCCTGAGGAGCCCGCCGCAGGCGGGCGTCTCGAAGGATGGCCACGACCACACGGCTCGCCAAACCTCTTCCATTTCCCTTAGCTCAGCAACGAAGCGGAGACACTGATGATCACGCGACGGACGTTCACGGCAGGTGCAGCGGCGCTGCTCACGGCGAGCCAGGTCTCGACAAGGGCACACGCGGCGACGACCAACTGGGACATGTCGACGGTCTGGCCCGAGGGCAACTTTCACACCCAGAACGCGATGGCCTTCGCCGAGGAGGTGAAGAAGCAGACCAACGGCGCCGTCAACATCACCGTGAAGGCAGGCGGTCAGCTCGGCTTCAAGGGCCCGGAGCATCTGCGCGCGGTGCGCGACGGTCTCGTCCCGCTCGCGGACGTGCTCAACATCCAGCAGGTCGGCGACGAGCCCTTCATGGGCGTTGAGAGCATCCCGTTCCTCGCCGGCTCGATGGACGAGCTCAAGGTGCTGCACAAATACGTGCGGCCTGAATATGAGAAGATCGCCGCGCGCAATAACCAGAAGATCCTCTACATCGTGCCGTGGCCGACGCAGTATCTGCACCTGAAGGTCAAGACATCAGACGTCGCCGGCCTGAAGAACATCAAGATCCGCGTGCCCGACAAGAACGCGGTCGACATGCTCAACGCCATCGGCATGGCCGCGGTCATGATCCCCTGGGGCGAGACGATCCCGGCACTGGCCTCCGGCGCCGTGGCGGGCGTCTCGACCTCCTCGGTCTCAGGGGTCGACGGCAAGTTCTGGGAATTCCTCAAATACGTCTACCCGACCAATCATGTGTGGTCGTCGCAGATGCTCAACGTGAACCTGGATTCCTGGAAGGCGCTGACGCCCGAGCAGCAGAAGACCGTCAGCGACATCGCCGCCAAGATGGAGCCGACCTTCTGGGCGAATTCGCTCAAGGCCGATGTCGACAGCCTCAACCGGCTCAAGGAAGGCGGCATGGAAGTGGTGCCGGTTTCGGATGCGATGATGACCGAGATCCGGGCCAAGACCGCGCCACAGATGGAAGCCTTCCTCAAGCGCGTGCCCGCTGCCGATCAACCGGTGAAGTCCTATCTTGCCGAGATGAAGCGTGGCTGACGCGATCGTGGAGCCGTCGCCGGGCGAACGGGCGAGCCTCAATGCAGCGGCGCCCGCGCCGCTGCGCATCCTGCTCGATGTCATCGACCGGCTGGGCCGGCTCGACGGCTGGATCGGCGGCGGCTGTCTGCTGACCTTGACGGCGCTGATGCTGGCCGAGGTGACGACGCGGGCGCTGTCGAACGTGCTGCCGTTCTTCCCGCCGACCATCTCGATCGCCTGGGAATACTCGTCCTATCTGATGGCGGCCTCGTTCACCTTCGGCGCGGCCATGACCTTGCGCGTCGGCGGCCATATCCGCGTGGTGCTGCTGCTCAAGAACGTGCCGGCGCCGCTGCAGCGCGCGCTGGAGGTGCTGGCCGCCGCCGCCGGCTTCGCCTTCATGGCGTTCCTGACGTCGGCGATGACCAAGTTCGCCTGGAGCTCCTTCGTCCGCGGCCAGGTCTCGACCTCCAGCGACACCCCGCTGTGGTTTCCGCAGGCCGTCGTCACCTTCGGCATGCTGCTCCTGACCCTGCAATTCCTCGCCCGCGCCATTCAGGCCGCGCTGGGACTGCCGCTGGAGGATCACCGCATGAAGGCGTCGCCGGTCGAATGAGAGAGCGTGCCCACGTCGCGACGATCGGTTCGCCGCGAGCAGCGGCCGCCGAACTACGCAGTTCTTGTCCATCAACTGATAGGCGAACTCTCACCCCGCACGCGGTGCGCCCCCTCTCCCCGTCCTTACGGGGAGAGGGTCGGGGTGAGGGGCAGCCGCGCGGGAAGTGCGTGCGGAGAGACCTGTACCCCCTCACCCGGATTGCATCTTGCGATGCAATCCGACCTCTCCCCGCAAGCGGGGCGAGGTCGAACCGCGCCTGCGGCACGACCATCGCGCATCACGGCGATGCCATTCGCGACGATCCCACCAGTCTGGGATTCGCAGGCCCCATCCCGCCCGCCTCCCTCACCGCGGACTCCCCCTTCCCATGACCATCGAAGTCATCGCCCTGTTCGCCATCCTGTTCGCGCTGCTGGCCGGCGGCCTGTGGATCGGGCTCACGCTCGCCTTCACCGCGACCCTGCTGCTGGCGATGTTCCGGTCGATCCCGCTCGACAAGCTGCTTCCGCAATACGCCTGGAACATCCTGACCACCCAGGAGCTGCTGGCGCTGCCGCTGTTCATCCTGATGGGTGAGCTGCTGTTCCGGACGCGGCTGTCGCGCTCGCTGTTCCAGGGGCTGGCGCCGTGGGCCGGGCTGCTGCCGGGACGCCTGCTCCACGTCAACGTCATCGGCTGCACCATCTTCGCCGCGATCTCAGGCTCGTCCGCCGCAACGACGCAGGTGATCGGCCGGATGTCGCTCAACGAGCTGCTGCGCCGCGGCTATTCGCGCGACATCGCGGTCGGTTCGCTCGCCGGCGCGGGGACGCTCGGCTTCCTGATCCCGCCGTCCAACATCATGATCATCTATGGCGTGCTCGGCGACGTCTCGATCCTCAAGCTGTTCACCGCGGGCGTGCTGCCGGGTCTCTTGCTGGCCGGCACCTTCATGGGCTGGGTGATGCTGCACACGACGCTGACGCCTTCGATGGTGCCAAAGGCGGAGGCGCAACTGTCGCAGGTGCCCTGGGCGGAGCGGTTCGCGGCGCTGAAGGATCTCGCCCCCGCCCTGTTCCTGATCGCCTGCGTCCTCGGCTCGATGTATGGCGGCCTGGCGACGCCGTCGGAGGCCGCCGCCGTCGGTGTGCTCGGCGCAGCGCTGGTGGCCTACTTCCAGGGCGCGATGTCGCGGCAGGTGGTGCGCGACGTGATGATCGGCTCGGTCATCACCTGCTCGATGATCGCCCTGATCGTGCTCGGCGCCTCGATCCTCGGCAACGCCGCGGCCTTCCTCGGCATTCCGCAAGCCGTGGCTACCTTCGTCAAGGGTCTCGGCCTGTCGCCGTTCATGCTGATCACAGTCCTGATCGTGTTCTACCTGATCCTCGGCTGCTTCCTCGACGGCTTTTCGATGATCGTGATGACCCTGCCGATCGTGCTGCCGATCGTGAAGGGCGCCGGCTTCGACGAGGTCTGGTTCGGGGTCTTCCTGGTGCTCGCGGTCGAGATGGCCCAGATCACGCCGCCGGTCGGTTTCAACCTGTTCGTGATCCAGGGCCTGACGGAGGACGGTCTCGGCTATATCGCCCGTGTGACCGCCCCCTATCTCGCCATCATGGTCGCCTTCGTGCTGCTGCTCACCCTCTTCCCGGGCATCGTGACGATCCTGCCAAGGCTGCTCTACGGATGAGCCGCGATGTCAGGCGGCGCGCATTCCGTCGAGGAACTTCTGCACCTCGGCCTTCAGCCGCAGGCTTTCGCTGGACAGCGCCTGGGCCGAGGCGAACATCCGGTTGGAGCTTTCGCCGGTCTCGCCCGCCCCACGCGCCGCGCTGCGGATGTTCTCGACCACCTCGGCGGTCCCGGTCGCGGCCGAGCGGACGCTCTGGGTGATGTTCTGGGTGGCGGCGCGCTGCTGTTCGACGGCGGCCGAGATCGAGGCAGCGATCCCGTTGATGCGCTCAATGGTCGAGCCGATCGCCTTGATGGCGTCGACGGATTCCTGGGTCACGGTCTGCATGTTGGCGATCTGGCTGGAGATCTCCTCCGTCGCCTTGGCGGTCTGGCCGGCCAAAGTCTTGACCTCCTGGGCGACCACCGCGAAGCCGCGGCCGGCATCGCCCGCGCGGGCGGCCTCGATGGTGGCGTTGAGCGCCAGCAGGTTGGTCTGCTCGGCGATCGAGGTGATCAGCTTGACGACGTCGCCGATGCGGTTGCCGGCGTCGGACAGCTCCTTGATGCGCTGGTCGGTCGCGGTCGCCTGGTTGACCGCCTCGGCGGCGATGGCGTTGGACTCCTGCACGCGACGGATGATCTCGGCGATCGAGCCGGACAGCTCGTCCGAGGCAACGGCCGCGGTGCGGACGTGCTCGGAAGCGCTTTCCGAAGCGCCGGCCGAATGGCCGGACAGGTCGGCGGTGGTCCGCGCGGTCTGGGTGAGCTGGCGCGCCTCGCGCTCGAACTCGCCCGACGACGTCAAGACGTTCTCGATGATGCCGCCGATGCTGGCCTGGAAGGAATCGACGAAACGCTGCAGCTCGGCCTTGCGCTGCTCGACGGCCGCAGTGGCCGCGGCCGCCTGCTCCTCGCGCATCCGGCGCCGCTCGCTCGCGGCACTGCGGAAGACGACCAGGCTGCGGGCGATCTCGCCGATCTCGTCGCTGCGGTCATCGGACTTGATCGCAACGTCCTCGCGCCCCTCAGCGATTGCGGTGAGCGCGTCGGTCACGGCGGCGAGAGGCTTGGTGACACGTCGCACCGCCAGCATGGTCAAGCCGAGCACCAGCAGCGCAGCGATCGCCGCGGCGACGACCATGGTCCGCATCGCCTGCGACAGCATGGCGTCGAGCTCGGCCATGGGCACGCCGACATAGAGAATGCCGATCACCTTGTCCGCCGGATTGGTGACGGGAAAATAAGCGGTCATGAACGACTTGCCGAACAGCGTCGCGGGGCCCTTGTAAGCCTCGCCGCGGCGCAGCAGCGCCTGCGCCGGATGATCCGCGGCAAGCTGAGTGCCCACGGCGCGGTCGCCATTCTCCTTCTTCACGTTGGTCGAACGGCGGACGAACTGTCCGCTGTCATCGACCACGAACAGCGTGGCGCTGCCGCCGACATAGGACACCGCGCGATCCACGATCGCATGATCCTTGATCTCGGGAATCGCCGGAATCTCGATGCGCGTAACGACGCCGTTCTGCACGCTGACTTTCGCGTCCTTGAACGTCTCGGTGAACGTCAGCGCAAAGGTGCGCAGATTGCCTTCGATGTCGCGCTTGGCGCGATCGGTGAAATCGGAGGACAGCGACCAGTACGCTGCGCCGACGACCAGGGCGGTATTCAGGGCGATCACGACAACGGCGCCGATCAGCGCCTTGGTGCCGAGCTTCAATTGGACGGACACGTCATAAACCTTCCAGGGGAACTGCAACTGAATCTCAAACTGCCCGTAGTTGGTTTCAAAGCAGTTATTTTCCGGAACGTAGAATACCGGAACTCACTATAAAAACGGCAATAAGATACCTGATCATGTCCTCCTCCCCCATCATCGTATGGTTTCGCGAGAGCCTGCGGCTGTCTGACCACCCCGCGTTGTATGAAGCCGCGAAGTCGGGCGCTCGGATCGTTTGTAGTTACGTCCACGATCAGGAAAGCCCCGGGTTGCGTCCGCTCGGCGGCGCGTCGCGCTGGTGGCTCGCGCAATCGTTGCGTGCACTCCAGGCCGAACTACATGCGCTCGGCGCCGAACTCGTGATCCGGCGCGGATCCGCGGCCACCGCGCTCGGCGAGCTGGCACGCCAGAGCGGCGCGAGCGCGGTGTACTGGAACGATGTCGCGCAGGCCGCACCGCGCGCCGTGGCTGCCGATGTCGAAGCAGCACTCGCCGAGATCGGCGTCTCCTCACGCGTGTTTCCCGACGACCTTCTGGTCGACCCCGCCGAGTTGCGCGGCAAGGATGGACGCGGCCCGCGCGTGTTCACGCCGTTCTGGAAGCGCGTGCTCGCTCTGGGCGATCCGCCGAAGCCGCTGCCGCGGCCGGCACGGCTGTCGCACGCGCCGGGGGTCGCAAGCCTAGCGATCGACGAGCTCGCCCTCGAGCCGAGCAAGCCGGACTGGGCCGGCGGACTGCGTGCGACGTGGCAAGCCGGCGAGCGCGCGGCGCAGGCGCGCCTCGCCAGCTTTCTCGAAACGGCCGTGCAGACCTATGCCGCCAATCGCGACCGACCCGACATCGAGGCGACCTCCCGGCTGTCGCCGCATCTGCGCTTCGGCGAGATCAGTCCGCGCCAGATCTGGCATGCGGCGCGATTTGCCGCCGCCGAGCGCCCGGCCTCCGCCGCCGGCATCGACAAGTTCCTGAGCGAGCTCGGCTGGCGCGAGTTCAGCCGCCACCTGCTCACCAACAATCCCGACCTCGCGACCCGCAACCTGCAGCCGGCCTTCGATGCCTTTCCCTGGGCCCAGGACGATGCAGCGCTGGAGGCCTGGCAGCGCGGGCGAACCGGCTATCCGATTGTCGACGCCGGGATGCGCGAGCTCTGGCATACCGGGAGCATGCACAACCGCGTCCGGATGGTCGCAGCCTCGCTGCTCGTGAAGCACCTGCTGATCGACTGGCGGCGCGGCGAAGAGTGGTTCTGGGACACGCTGGTCGACGCCGACCCGGGCAGCAATCCGGCAAGTTGGCAATGGGTTGCGGGATCGGGCGCCGATGCCGCGCCCTACTTCCGCGTCTTCAATCCCGTGCTGCAGGGCGAAAAATTCGATTCTCGCGGGACCTATGTCCGGCGCTGGGTCCCGGAGCTGGCACGCCTGCCGGCCGCGCTGATCCACCAGCCCTGGGCGGCGAAGCCGCTCGAGCTCGCCGAGGCCGCGGTTGCACTCGGCCGCACCTACCCGGCGCCGATCGTGGATCACAAGCCCGGGCGGGAGCGCGCGCTGGCAGCCTACGCGAGCTTGCGCACAAGTGATTAGTTGGGGCGCGCTTTGACAGCACGGAGAATCCAGCTATCGTCGCAGGGTTTCCAACAAATCGGGGGACCCGATATGGACGACACTCCACTCTCTGATCCGACCGTGACCGAGACCAGCGTGCCCGCCGAGGCGCCGAAGGATCCGGTGACCGCGACGGCACCCAAGGCCCGGCGAGCGGCCAAGAAGACCGCGAAGAAGACCTCCAAGAAGGCTGCACCCAAGCGGGCCGCCGCCAAGGCCAAGAAGGTCGCGACCAAGAAGTCCGCCAAGAAGACTGCGAAGAAGACCGTGAAGAAGGCGGCCAAGAAAGCTGCGAAGAAGACGGCCAAGAAGGCCACCAAGAAAGCGGCCAAGAAGAAGAAGGCCAAGCGCTGATTCTGCCTGGCTCGGGACCGAAGGCGACTCGTCACCTTCGCTGATGGTCTCGGCGAAACAATCCAGTGCCCGGTAGTGGGGACGATCTGGCGCTGGATTGTTTCGTTTGTCGCCGTTCGGTTGGGAGCCGGGACCTGGCATCCGCGGCGCGGCGCAGCAAACGGTGATGCCGCGCGGACGCGGGACCGGCTTGCGATCGGATTGCCGGCGGAGGTCTGCTTGGACAGAGAGATTCCGTGCGGGCGGCGCCCTCACCAGACGTCAGGACAGGGGTCGACGATCTTCCAGAGTTCGATGCCGTTCTTGATCCGCTTCATCTCGGTGGTGAGCCCGCCGTTGCGCCGGATCCAGTCCTTCACCGAATCGGGGTAATAGGACATCAGCTCGGACGTCCCCTCCACGCTGGTGACCTTGATGCCGAACGTGAACGCCTTGTCGTAATAGGCCTGGTGGAAGCCGAGGCTGGCCCTGGGCGTGACGCAGATCCTGTTGAGCGGCACAAAGCCGAAGACGAGCGTGCAGGCGGAATTGCAGATGCCGTCGATGATGACGCGCTGACGCGTTTCCCTGACGCGCTTGTACTTGGCCTTGTACTCTTCGATGTAGCCACCGTGATCGCGCGTAATGTGCAAATCCGCACGCGCCGGGCTAGCGGCGACCAGCAGGAGCAAGACGCTTGGGATCAGGCGATTCATGGACAGGACGGCAAACCCGGTCTTTTCTGGCGCTGTCGCGACAACGCCTCGGGCCCAATGCGCGACGGCACTTGCCGGACCTTGTCATGGTCTTCTTAAGCACGCGGAAAAGGCCAAAAATTTGACGGATTGTCGCCTTTTGCGCACCCTTTCCGCCACTTCCGCGTTAGGCTATCAGCCGGACGGCCGGCCTTGACATCGTTTTCCGGAGAAGAGAAAAGTCATGAGCAAGCTCGCATCCCTCGCCGCCGCCTTGATCGTGTCGATTGCCGCCCTGGTGCCCACCACGTCCGAGGCGCGCAGCCATCATCGGCATCACCGCCACCACTACGGGCTGCCCTACACCGTCAGCTTCCTGCACAATTATGGCCCCGGCCCGCTGCCCGGCACCTTTGCGTTCTATGACGGTCCTTCCACCAACCACTGCTACCAGAGCTCGGCCGCCTATATCGGCCAGGACCGACGCCGGCATCCCTGCTTCTGACGCCATCCAAGGACGCCCGGCCAGCTTCGGCAAACGACCGTTGATATCCGACGGAGGCTGGCCTTGCCCATCCAAGTCTGGTATCCCGGTCACGCGGGAGATTTGGCCCGCATCGCGCGCTCGTAGCTCAGCTGGATAGAGCATCGGATTTCGATTCCGAGGGTCGGGAGTTCGAATCTCTCCGAGCGCGCCAGAGCCATTGACCAGCCTGCGCCCTGCTCCAGTGCGATCCGACCCTCCGGTCAGCCTGTCCAGATGACCTCCCAGGACGGCCGCAGTTTCGATGCCGGGACAGACGGGCTCAGGCGGTCGCGACGTCGTGCGTGAGCCGGCCGACCTGGATCAACGGCTGCGTCGCATCGCCGATTCCGCCGAAGACCTTCAGTTCGATCTCGACACGGGCATGGCCCGCGGTCGTTGGCCTGGTCGTCCCGCGCCACGTATCGATCATCTGCGCGAACGGGGCCACGAAGGTCGGCTTCACACCGGGATCGACCACCGATGGGGTCGGCGTCAGCAGGTTGATCGGCACCCGGACGCGCGGGATCGCCGGCTGGCCGGCCACGATCTCATAGCTGTACATGCCCTGCATCGCGACCTCGTCGCTGGTGCTGCCATTGCCGTTGGCATAGAGCGCGGCGAAGAACTTCGTCAGGCGCGCGTCGAGGTCACCGGATGCGCCCGGCATCGCGTCGAGCGGGAACGACGTATAATTCAGCTGGGGAACCACTGTGGAGGCGAACCGCACCTCGGGCGTCTGGAACAGGAATGCCGGGTTGGTGCTGGTGGTCTTGAGATCGGCCAGCGGGAACAGCGCGAGATTGCGCTGCACGAACACCGAGGCCCAGCCGCTCTGATACAGCAGGACGTCGAGCGTCGCGACCGACACCGTCCGGGCCGGCAAACCACGTGCCTCCGCTTCGCCGAGATAAACCGTCTTGCCGTCGACCTGACGCGTATAGACGTAGGCGATCTGTACGCCTGCGGGCAGCTCCGCCGGCGGCACCGCCTGGGGCGTATAGAGCTCGGGCGCGATGATTGCGATGACCGGCGCCGGGAGCGTGGTGGTGCCGTTCGAGATCGTATTGGCTACCGCATTCCAGCTCGCCGCCATCCCATCGATGGTGATGTTGACCAGATTGGTGCGCGCGTGTCCTTCCGCAGTGCCGTCGAGCGTCGACAGAAACTTCACGATCACATGTGCCGGTGCGGCCGCCAGTCTTGCAGCTCCCACGCTCTCCCGCGCGTAGGCATCCGCGACCTGCCTGGTTTCCAGTGCAAAGGCGGCGGTCGCCTTGCGCGCAGCCGCCAGCGTCGCCGGATCGGGTTCGGCGCCATCGATGCCGACCAGATACTGGTTGAGATCGCGCAGGATCGCCGGATAGTTGGTCACGAACTGCGCCAGCGCGGTGAACAGATCCGGCTCCCCGCTCAGCCTGGCCGAGCGGCGCAGCGTTGGCATGGTCGGACGGTTGAACTCCACCGTGCAGGACACCGCGTCTGCTGCCGCCTGCTGATAGAGATAGTCGAACGAATAGCACCAGGCGCTCAGCTTCGACGGATCGGTCGCGCCCTCGCCGGTGAGCTGCAGCGCCTGCTGGGCGGAGACCGTGGGCGGCGTCGGCAGGTCGCGATTGACGACCGGAATGTTAGCGACCTGCGTTCCCAACGGATAATCGAACGGTCCATTGACAAAGGCGAGCCATCGCGAACCGACATAGCCGTAGATGCCGGGGACGGTGCGCCGCTCGAACTCGAGATGGGTGAGCGACAGCGTAAGCTTCAGCGGCACATAGGCTTGATCGATGACGTTCTTGGTCGCGAACACGAAGGCGAGCCGCGGATCGTACCAGGTCTTGCTGGCGGGATCGTAGACCTCGCCGAGCGGGATGCGCGTCGGCGTGAGCGTGAAATTCTGGTTGTCCGTGGCGCCGTCGATGCTGCCTGCCGGCTGGCCGTAGAGATTCGGCGGACCGGCCGGATTGTCGTCACCGCCGCCGGTCACCTCGGTCAGCCCGAACACGACGGCCGCACCGGCCCGATAGGCTGCGCCGAGCTGATTGAGCAGCTGCTGGCGCAGCTTCTCGGCCGCGGCAAATCCGGTCGAGGGATCGCCTGCGCTGGTCGACAGCACCGGCAGAGTCTTCAGGCTGATCGTATCCGCCAGCGATTCCTTGGTCGACAGCACGCTTCCCAGCGACCCATCCTTGAGCGGATCGGTCACGCCGTCGATCCGGTCGAGGATGAAGGCGTGCGGGGCGTAGTCGGCCGACAGGAACTGATCGATGGCATCCAGCACGCTCTGGAACCACTGGTTCAGGTCGACGCCGTCGAGATGCAGCGTGTCGATTTCGCCGCTGTCGTAGCGCGTGATCGTCGCATCGCTGCTGGCCAGCGCCTTGGCGATCGGCTTCGGCGCGAAATAGCTTGGCGACGTGCCCAGCTTGAAATGGATGCCCTGCCCGGCCGTCTTGCCGAAGCGCACCGCCCAGAGCTGCTGCGCGCCGTCGGCCGCATCCTCGCCGTCGCGCGACAGGCCCTGCCCGACCTTGAGATACCAATCGGCCGTGGCGAAAATCGCCTCGACCGCTGTGCTGAACACCGTATAGGACACGTTGCCGTCGCCGTCGGCCCGCGGCAGGATCGCCGCGACCACGCCGGTGCCGCCCTGCAACGCCGCCACGGCCGGATCGACCAGCAGCGGATTGCGGCTGAGCGCGAGCGTCACGTCGAGCTCGAGGATGTTGCCCGCAGCGATCGCATTGATGTCGACAGGAAGCGACAGCGTCGCAGCGGGGGCTGCGGGCGCCTGTCCCTGCGTCACGAGCTTCAGATACAGCAAGCAGGCGCGCACATAGCCGCGAATGATGTCCGCCTGCGTATCGGTGAGGTCCACGTCGGGCTTGGCTAGCAGCGAATTCGACAGCCGCATTGCCACCGCGTTGCCGGAAACGCCCGGCACCTTCACGGAGACATTGGCGGAATAGTCCTGATGCAGCTGATAGTAGATCCGGGTGTAGAGCGAGAGATCGTCGGCGGCCCGCGCCGCACCGTCCGGCCCTGCATAGGCGGCGGCGTTGAGCGACAATGCAAGCTTGAACGCCGCACCGCTCGCGGATTCATAGGTGTAGCTGGCGTTGGTATTGATCCAGGACCCGAGCCCGATCAGCTCGTCGCGGTACAGCATCGGCACCGCAGCCCCGTTGAGCGCGCCGCGATACCGTTGCGGCGGCGCCTCGAACGGCGTCACCGTGGTGTTGCCGAAGATATCGCGCCATTGCAGCGCGACCTGCGCCATGGTGCCGACACCGAGATAGGGATTGGCCGCCTTTGGCGGCAGATTGGAATCGGACGGATCGGGCGCGGCGTTGACCAGCGCGAACTGCGCCCCGATGCCGATCGACTGGCGATAGTCGAAATCGGCAAGAGCGACCTGCGCCAGCCGGTTGCCGCGCGTCGTCGCCGAGCGGGCATGGCTCTCGAACGCACTGGCCTCGTTGTCGTCGTGATCCTGCGGACCGAACGGCATGCCGAGCGGACTGACCTTGTAGAAGACGTTGCCGGCGAGCCCGGCAGCAAGCGAGGTGTAGAGCTGATACATCGTCTTCTTGGCGAAGTCCGGCGCGGCGGGATCGTCCGGCGGGAGGCCGAAATTGTCGCGCGTCAGGGCGAACCCGATGTTCTGCGGCGGCAACTGGTCGCGTAGCGAGAACAGCTGAGGATCGAGATCGAGCACGGCATTGACCGGGAACAGTCCGGGCGCAGCGCTGGCGCCGCGGGCGATCAGGTCGACGTCCAAGCCGTAATAGACGGCCATGCTGGCAAAGCTCATTCCGGGCGCGGCCGAGGAATTGACCTGATAGGTCAGCGGCGGGATGTAGAACACCGCCGCGAGCGCAACGGCGACTTGCGGATTGAATGCGGCGATGTCCTGGCCGGTGATCGGACGGACTGCACCGGCGGAGAACAGCCTGGCGAGCTTGTCGAGCGTAGCCTGCGCATCGATCGCCCCGCCAGTGCCGCGGACCAGATCCGCGTCGGTGAGCTGGCGGACCGCGCCCACGATCGGCACCAGTGCGTCCGCGGCGAGCGGCCTGGTCGCGTTGACCTCGGCGATCCGTCCGGGCCCGGGGCCGTAGATCGCCGCGAGCGCGTCGAGCGATGCTCCTGCCGCGACCGGCGCCGTTGGGCCGGTCGAGGCCAGCGACACCGTCTGCACCAGGTCGCTCTGCGGATCGACGGCGTCGGTCGTCACGAAGGCGTTGACGAAATCGGGAAGCGTGGTGCCGAAGGACTCGCTGCCCTGCGCCGCGAACGTCACGACCATCGTCACGATGCCGGAGCCCGAGGAATCGAACACGGCCGCCGGCAGGCCCTCCTCGCTTTCGACGTTCTCGTAGTAGAGATAGTAGCCGCCGCTGCGGACCGTGCTGAGCTCCCACATCAAGCGGATGAACTGCGCCGGAGAATTGGCAATGCCGCGCGGCGGAGCATCCTCGGCACTCAGCATCAGCCGCAGCGCCGCCGCCGGATTGGTCTCGGTCGACAGGTTGGTCTGGGTGATGAAGGCGAGGAAGTTGGCGTCCGCCGGCGTCACCAGCATCGGCGCGCCGGGTCCGGACTGGTTGTAGAGCAGGAAGACGGCCGAGGCGATGCCTTCGCCCAGCGCATCCATGGCGGTCAGGATGCGCTGCAGCCGGACCGCATCCTCCGAGCTGGGTCCGACCAGCTCATAGACGAACGGCAGCGACGGCGCGGATGCCGGACCGCTCGGCAGATCGCCTGCGCCCGTGCCCTGAGCAGCCAGCGCCGCCGCATCCGGCAGACGCTTGATCTCAATGTCGAGCCGCGTGCACCAAGCCCAGCGCCCCAGGTCAGCATAGTCGGTGCGTGCGGTCGCGGGATTGCTGCGCCCGATCTGCGGCTGGAACTTCGGCAGCAGCGCGAACGTCGAACGGAGATCCGGCATGACGGCGCGGATCGACTGCTCGCGCGTGGCGACCAGATTGGTCTGCGCCGGCGGCAGGCTCCACAGCGTCGGCTGCGTCTGCGCACCGGCATCGGCGGCCGCGGCCACGCCGCTGCGCTTCGTCAGCGCCAGCAGACTCGCGACGGATCCGCTCGACCAACGCGCATAGCCGCTGGCGGTGAACGGCCGCGGCTGGCGCTCGGCAAGCGGCAGCGCCGCGAACGTCGGGCTCGGAACGAAATTGCCAGGCGTCCTGGCCCAGCTGACGACGACGTTCAACGCGGCAAAGGCCTGGCTCAGATCAACCTCCATGCTGAGGCCGGTGCCGGCATTCAGCATGATGAAGTCGAGCAGGACACCGTGGCTCTGCGTCTCGCGCGCGAAGTCGATCTTGTAGCCGCTGGCAGAGCTGGGCGTCGGGAACTGCTGGCCGGTGAGCTGATAGACACCGTAGCCCGACTGCGTCCTTGGATAGAGGAACGCAGGCGACAGCGTCAGTCCGTCCTGGACCGGCAGCCGCAACCCATAGACCAGGAAGCGCGAGACCATGCCGGCGGTCTGGCCGACCTGGCCCGTGGCCGCGATCGCCGACCACAATGCGCCGACCGACAGAGCCTGAAGATTAGCGACGGTGAGCAGGCCGCGCTCCGCCTGCACCGAGAACAGTCCGGCGACACCGCGATTGGCGTCTGCGACCGCAACCGCGGTGGTCTGGAACAGGCTCGCGACCGTCGCCAGCGTATCGGAGGACGGGCCGGATGTCCCGGCGGTCCTGTAGGTGATCGGCCAGATCGCGAGCGGCAAGGTCGGCTGCAGCAGGCCGGCGGCGCCGTAGAGCACGCTCTGCGCGGCGAGCGCGTCGATCGAGATCGCGCCGAGTTGCAGCGCGATTTCGTCGAAGCTGTCGCCCTGCCGCGTCACATAGATCTGCTCCTTGCCCTGGCTGTTGGTGAGCAGCAGGACGACGCCACCCTGCAGCATGTGGCGGGACCGGTTGGCCACGATCAGGCGGTCCGGCGTCGTGGTCCAGCGCGGCGCCGGTGCCGCGTCGGAATAGCGGCCAGCGATGCTTTGCAGGGTGTCGCCGGCCTGAACGACGTATTCGAGGTCGTCGATATGCAGCGACAGCCCGGCTCCCAAGGCATGATCGACGTTGGGCTGGACGATATCGGCAATGGTCAAGGCGTTGCCGGCGATCCCGTTCAACTCGTCCAGGATAGTACCGATGCTGCTCGTCGCAGACAGCGGATAGGCGTAGCTCTGCAGCGCGTCGGCCGCGGCCTGGAGCAGTTGGCGCGCGATCAGCGTGAACGTGTCGACGAACACCAGGGCCGCCATCGACCCTGCCGAGTTCGCATCGCTCTCCGCGGCAAGCCGGCGCGCTTCCTTGTTCTGGGCCTGGATGTCCGCAGCTACCTGCGCGAACAGCTTGCTGACCGCGGTCGCATAGCCGGGCGTTGCCGTGGTGTAGGTCTCGAACGCGATCGACGACGTCTGGCCGCCGGACACGCCGGGGACCTGCAGCTTCAATCCGTCGAACACCGGAAACAGCACCGAGCCGGCATCGAGCTTGGTCTTCAGCCCCGAGGATTGCGCCGTCGCCGGATTGAAGATGTCGAGCGTGAAGGCGTCGGCCAGGAACTGCAACAGACCCTTGATCGACAGGAACGGATCGGCCGTGTCGGCGAGGCGCGCGACATAGGCCTCGAGCTGGGTAAGCGTCACCGACGTGGCCAGCGTCTCGGCGAGCTCGGCCGCATCCCCGCTCTCGTTCCCCAGTGCATCAATGATCCAGGGGAAGTAGACCTCGGCCAGCACGTCGAAGGACGTCTTGGTGGCGGACGGCGCGCTGGCCGCGGCGTCCGGCGCGTCCATCGCGAGCAGGAGTACGAATGCCCCTTGGTTCGAGGCTGCGTCGGCGGCTTTCTCCGGAGCAAGTACGGTGTACTGCGCCCCCGCCATCAGCGACAGCTTGGGCTTGTTGCCTTCGACGGCGGCAAGGCCCATGCGATGAGCGGCGGCCGGCGCGAGCCGCTTCGGTCGCGGCTTCAGGCTGCGCGCCAGCCGCATCGCCGCGTCCGGTCCGCGGGCATGCGCCCGCTGCATCAGCAGCGCGTCGGCGCGTGCCCCCTGAACCTCCCACGGCGCCGTGCTGGTCTGTCCGATCACGAAGGTTGCCGACACCTGGGCCGAGAACGACAGGCTGATCGAGATCGAGAACAGGCCGAGGTTGATCTTGACCTTCAGGCTGATCGTCACGCTCGCGCTGGCGACCACCGGGATCTCGCGATAGCTCTCATAGGTGAGCTGGATCGACAGCACGATCTTGACATTGACCGAGGCTGAAATGATCGCGAAATCGACGCTGCCATAGAGCAGGCCGATGATACCGACGGTGCCCGACAGCTTGAAGTAATAATCGCTTTGCAGCGCACCGCTGCTGGCGCGCGACGCCAGCGTGCGCGTGGCGTTATAGGGATGCCACGGCGCCACGACGCCTTCAACGATGCCGAACACCGTGAGCGCGAAACCCGCCTTCAGCGGCCCCTTCTCGAAATTGTAGCCCAGGCCGAGCTGCAGCCCGATGCCGAACTCGATCACCGGATCGAAGGTGCCGAGATTGGTCTTCGGGATCCTTGTTGAGGTCGCGTTGGAGAGCTTGCCGATGTAGAAGCCGCCGGCGCCCAGCACCGGAACGCCGTAGACGATCACCGAGATCGAGAAGGAACGGCGGAAATCGAGATTGTAGGGGAAGCCGATGTCGATGAAGAAATCGCCGTTGGTATAGACCTTGATCCCGAGCTGCGGCAGCGTGATCGACACCGCGCCGAAATTGAGATTGCGGATGATGTCCGGGAAGGTGAAATCAATCTGGTAGACGCCGATGTCGTCGGTGATCTTCTTGTAGAGGATGTCGACGACGAGATTGGCGAGCCCGCCCATCTTCTCGCCGGCGAGTGCCAGCCGCAGACCATAGAGATTGGGGTCGTTGAACACCAGCATCGCATCGATCGACCAGGCGCCCGCCACCTTCATCAGGCCGAGATGCCCGGCGATGAGCCAGTTGTTGGACTGGTCGTAATAGGGCAGCCCCGGTGTCCCGCCGTCGTCCGCATTGGGATCGACCGGATTCATCTTGCCCGTCGTGCTGGGGACGGACTGCAGCGCGCAGATCACCTCCTTGGTGCTCTCGAAGCTGGAATGACCGGTGATGCCGATGCGCTGCCCGAGCACCAGCAGGAACAGCTTGAACCATTCCTCGCCCCGGCCGGGCACCGAGGGCAGGTCCTTCACGTCCTGCCCCTTGGCCGGATCGAGCAGATTCTTGAACGCCGGATCGTCGGCGACGAGCGGGCTCGATCCCTCGATAGCAAGCGTCACCTTGCCGTCGGTGTCGCGACGGAAGGTCAGCGCGGTGATGCTGATGAAGCCGAGGTTGATCGGGCTCGACAGCTCGTAAGTGGCCGACAGGCGTTGCGAGAAGCTCTCGCCGTTCTTGAGCGAGACGTTGACGCGTAGCGCATCGAGCGAGATCTGGTTGAGGAGATCCCACGGCGAGTCGAGGGTGAAGTACGGATTTCCGAGCGTGCGGACCAGCGCCTGGATTAGCGAGCCGATGCTCCAGCCCTTGAGGCTGAACGTGACCAGTTCCTTGTCGCTCTCCCAGGCGGCTCGGAAACCTTCCCACTCGACGAACAGGATGTTGTTCGAGCCCGCCTCGGTCGTCTTGAACTCATAGCCCATGGTGAGCTTGAGATTGATCGCCGAGTAGACCCAGGTGCCTTGCGCGAAGCCGGAGAACTGCTGCTGGGCCGGCTTGTTGCCGTCATAACTGACGCCGAGCCGTGCCGGATCGATGCCGACGGTCTGATCGCCGAACGCGAATGTCCACTCGAAGCCGACGGTGATGTCGTAGCTCGTCTCCAGCTCGCCCTGCTCCGCCGGAATGGTCGCGGTGATCGCGAATTCGGAGATGGTGAGGTCGCCGGGCAGGAAGCTCGGGAAACCGTAGGCGCTGCCGGGCGAAAAGAACTGGTTGATGAGGTCCGAGACCTCGAGCGACTCCTCCAGCGAGGCGGCGAGATCCCACCGCTTCGGCGTTTCGAACCCGTCATAGGTCACGCTGACCTTGGTGTGCAACGGGCCGACATCGAGGAAGCCGCCGACGCTCGACTTCCATTGCGTCTGCGAGGCGGTTTGCAGCGCGCCTCCTCGCGAGGTCCGTAGCATCGGCAGCGGCGCCGCCCGCAGCAGCGTCGTCGCGTTGCCCCCGTCCGGCGTCTGCGTCGGAGTCTGCGCCGCGATCGAGACCGTCCCCTCTCGCACGGCAAGGATCGGCTGATCGTTGATCTTGAGCAGATTGAGCGTGAGGCTGAAGCCGGCATCGAACTGAAAGCTCTGCGCGCCGTAGTCGACCGCGACCGCGATGTCGCCGAGCTCGAAATCCCCGACATTCTCCACGTCGAGCACAACCGCGCCGCTGGACAGCGCCGTCAGGAAGTCGCTCAGCTTGGCGGTGCCCGCGAAGGACGCGTAGAACTGCTTGGCTGACGTGAACTGGACGGTGAACACGCCGTCGCCCTCGCCGTCCGGTCCCTTGAAGACGCTCGGTGCCAGCACGAACTCGGTGGTGAAATCATAGGTCTGCTGTCGCTTGGTGCCGTCGAACGGATACGCCATCGACCATTGCAGCGAGAAGCTGGTGATCTTGAAGTCGAGAACGCCGGTCGCCGGCAGGATCTGCCAGCTCGTGTCCTTTGAGCTGCCGATCTCGATCGAGACGGCCGTGATCGTCGGCGAGCTGCCGAGCGTGCCGGCGATCGAGAAGCCGTTGAGACCGACGAAGGCGAGGAACTGCTGCAGCACGTCGGGAGTCGCGGCGAGATAGCCGCCATTGCCGCCCATCACCTCGATCACCGTCGCCGGCGTCAGCGGATCGCCGCCTGTGACCACGGCGAGCGCCACCGAATAGTTGGCATCCGCGCCGGGCGTGATCTCGACGTCGAGCTGATAGGAACCGGTACCGCCGATGTCGAACTGCGAGGAGATCGCGAGCGTCGGCGCCTGGTCGCCCGCATCCGGATCGACGAGATCGGCCAGCACCAGGACGCCATCGACCTCGTCAGCGCCATCGGGCACAGGAATGGTCAGGGCCAGGCTCGGATCCTTGACCGTGAACTGCGACGCTAGCTTGAATGTGCCGTCCTGGATCGCCGCCCGCAATTGCCCCGGCGGGAACAGAACGGTCTCGCCGTTGAAGATGCCCATGTTGAGGGCGCCGCTCAGCAGCAGGTCGCCGGTCGGCGCGGTGAGCCCCGGAAACAGCAGCAGGAACGGCTTGGCGACGTCCGGCAGCGCGACCTTGGCGTCGAAATTCTGCACCGCGCCGCCGCTCACGGCACGCCCCGCGGAGTCACCGTACGGATAGCTGCCGGTCGCCGTCGAGAACACGAAGCTGACGTTCTTCAGCGTGCCGAACTGATTGAACGGGAAGCCGCCCATGAAGGCGAAGCTGCTGGTCCAGGTCCAGTTCGACGGCGTCGCCTCGGCCTGCACGATCAGTTGGTCGCCGTCCACCGTGAACACGAGCGTGGCCTTCGCGGCCAGCGGAGCGGTGGCGCCGATGAACGGGATCGTCGCCGACTGCACCGTGAACGCCGCCCCTTCCACGGGGCCGACGTCGGATTTTTCCACCGTGACCTTGAAATCGGCCGCGGTCTTGAGGAAGAAGGCCTGGCTCAGCCAGGTGTCGTAGTCGGCGGGGACCTTCACGGCGGGATCGGCGAGGCCCGCCGTCAGGAAGGCGGCATCGAGCGCGAAGGCGGTCTCGCCGGCGGCGGCTTCGACAGCGGCGCGGAGATTGTCGATAGCGCTCATCAGCCGGCGCTCCCTTCAGATGTCGGCGAAGACGCCGAAATGATCGCTGGTGTTGCGGACGCGCCCGTAGTTGCTCCAGCCGGTCAGATTTCCGGCGCCGCCGATCCCGGGATAGTTCGCCGCCGTCGGCGCGCCCGGCCACCCCATCGGCGCCGCGGTGAACTGGTTGGCCAACGCGACGGTGCCGAGGGGAGGATTGTCCGGCGGCGCCATGACCCCGTTCATCGGCGTGCCGGTCACCGTGTTCATGATCGTGGTCTGATAGTTGTGCATGCCGTTGTGCGGCCAGACCAGGACGTTGTCGATCGAGTAGAACGGCGCGGCGACGAAGTTCGAGCCGACATAGCCGTAGCCGGGATAAAAGCTCTGTCCCGGCCCGCCGCCGTTGGACCAGAGAAACTTGGACGCCGCCGTCTTGTCCTTGCCGCGAATATGGGTGGAGAAATAGCCCTTGTACTGGTCCAGATTGACGGGAACGCCCACCGCCGTCGGACTGACGAGCAGCGTGTAGGCACCGGGTCCGCCGGTGAGCGGATTGTAGAGACCCGAGGCCGTTCCGTTGACGGCGAACAGATTGACGTTGAAGTCGCCGCCGATCACCCGCGTCTCGTTCACACCCAGGGCGCCGACGACGTCGTTGATCGTCGACATCGTGGTGATGTAGTTCGCCGCCGCGGGGTTGTTCGGCGGCGAATGGATGCCGAAGATGGTGAGGTCGCGCTGGACGTTGCCGAGATTGTCGACCTCAGTGAACGTCGCCATGAACGGCTCGCGCAACCCGGCGAAGGCAACGGGCGCGCCGAGCGTGGTCGTGAAGGCGATGCGCGCGGCCACGACGTCCTCGTTGAGCCCGCCATTGTGCTGAGCGGCCGCAGGAATCTGCCGGACGCCACCAAGCCCCGGGGGGACCAGCATTCCGTTGACGTTGACGGCACCGAGAGGCACCAGCATGCCGTTGTACGGCGTGGCGACGCCGCCGCCCGGCGGCACCGACATGCCGCCATGCCCGCCGGTCCAGATGTTGGGCCCGGTGAAGTAGCGGTTGAGGGTGCCCGCAGTGTTGGTGCGGCGATAGAGAATACCGACCGTTTCGGCGCGCCCGCCCACCCCGGTGTAGAGCGGCGGCACGGCGTTCCATCCGCCCGCCACCATGGTGGCGGGGTTGTTGAGCCCGAACTGCACCATGGCGAGCGCATTGATGCCGCCGGTCTGGCTCGCCAGCGCGTTGGGCGCATTGTCGCCGGAGCTCACCTCGATGATGACGATGATGTCCGGCTGGGTGGCCGTCAGCACGGCATTGATCACCGCGCGGCGCTGGATCGCGCTCTGCATGTCGTTGAGGCCGCCATGCCCGCGCTGCCGCTTGATCGAGGCCGAAAAGATCTTGTTGATCGAGAAGTTCTCGATGTTCCAGAACAGGATCCGCGTCATGTTGACGGCTCCTGCAGCTCGGGCTTGCGGGCGGCAAATGCGAGCGACTGCTCGCAGCCCGGATTGTCGTCGGCGACATAGGCGGCATACCAGCCGAGGCTGCCGGTGTTGTCGGGATCGCCGAACAGGAAGAACTGGATATTGGCGGACGGCGGCAGCTTGGCGATGCCGAAGATCTTGATCGCGATATCGTCGATCCGCAGGCAGTAGAACCACTTCGGCCCGTCTTCCGGCAGCTTGCGTCCCGATGCGGTCGGCACCGGCTGGCGCAGGATCGAGATCGCGCCGACCGCAACCTTGATGACGCCCTGGATGCTGAACAGGCTGGCGCCGGGCGCCGCGCCCGGCAGGCTCATGCCGATGAAGACCGCATCCTGCGCGTCCGAGCCGGTGGTGACCGGCGACCATGCCGCAAGCAGTTGCGACTGGAAGCCGACGCCGGAGGCGAGCGCTCCCGGGCCGCCCAGCGTGATGTCGTAGACGACGCCGAACCAGGGTCCCTCCAGCTCGGTCAGGTTGAGCTGCGAGGTCACCGGCAGGAAGCCGAGATCCGACGGCTTCTGATCGCCGGTCGCGTTGACGAAGCTCTTGAGCTGCAGTGCGAAGCCGCGGAACAGGCTGGTGTCGCGCATCCTCGAGCCGTTGAGATTCCAGGCCAGGTTGCCGGTCGCGACCTGGAACCGCTTGGCTCCGGGCGTCGCCTGCGGATAGGTCATGCCGATCACGAGGCCGGAGAAGGCAAGCCCGACGCCGAGCGCTTCCTCCGGCGTGTCGGGCGGGCTGCCGAACGACAGCAGGTCGAGCGTCTCTCCGATGGTGCTCTCAAGCGCCGTGAAATCGAACTGTCCCCAGACCAGGAAGTTGCTGGCCACCGTGGCGCCCTGGTCCTGGGTGCCAATCGTGTTGAACTGCACGCGGTCGAAGGCAACGGCCGGTAGCACGTTCGACGGGCTGGTCAGCACGTTGGTCGTGTTCTGCTCGAAGACATAGGCGCCGCGGCCGCCCTGGTCGACATAGCTGCCCTTGAGCACGATTCCCGTGAAGGGCTGCGGCGTGCGGCGCGAGTACAGCCGCGAGACCGGCGCGCCGAACAGCGCCGCGACCGAGAGCTGGACGTGGCTGTCGAACCGCGTCAGCCTGGCGTTCTCGAACAACGACTGCAACTGCAGCACGGTGAAGTCGAACTCACCGCTCATCTGCACCGCCACCGGCACGTCAGGCGCAACGCCGTTGGAGATGTTCATTGCATAGCGCGGATCTTCGTAGTCGATCAGGCCGAACAGGCTCGAATTGCCCGGGGGCATCGTGATCCGGCCGCTCCGGCCATCGACCGTGACGCGGCTGACGGTGAAGCCGAAATGATGGGCGTTGAAGCGGGTGAAGTCGATGCCGGCGGCAAGCCCCGCAATCTCCGGCGGCATGTCGCGCTGGCCGAGATCGGCCGCGAGCACGATGACGCCGGTCCAGTTCGGATCCTGCGCGATGCGCGCGAAATTCTCGTAGAATGGGCCGGACGCTCCCTTCGAACGCACGACGGCTTCCGCGATGTAGTCCTGCAGCCATTGCGACAGGCCGGTGTAGGACAGCGCGGCGGTGACCGGCGGCGTGCCGGGCAACAGCGAGAACTGCTCCGCCGACGTCCAGCGATTGGCATTCGTGACCCGCTCCAGCAACGAACCGGAGCAGAACTTCATGATGACAACGTTGCGGTAGGCGGTCGCCGACGCGCCGGCGCCGACCGCCGCGGTCATGGTCCAGCCCGCGATGTTGACGGTGTTGGCGAACTGCGCGCCGGTGCCGAACGGCTCCGGATTGACGGCGACGAGAAAGAGCTGGTTGGTCTGCAAGGCGTCCTGCATCGCCTGGGTCGGAGCAGATAGCGCGAATGGCAGGGTGTTGCCGTCGCGGTCGATCGACTGCGCCATGCTGACCTTCAGATAGGCACCCGTCGTCGGATCGCCCGCGATGATGAAGCCCTGCGGCGTCGTCCCATCGGTGCTCGGGCCGTCCGGCAGCGTGCCGCGCAGCGCGTGAGCCCGCGCCGCCTGCACGCGCGCCGACCACGTCTTGCTGCCATAGCTCGAGATCAGCGACTTACGGGTCGCGGCCACGATCTGGCTTTCGAACTGGACGAGCGTAGCGCCATCGAGGCCGCTGCTCGCAGCAGCTCCATAAGGCACCAGCGGAAACGTCTTGTCGCTGCCCTGGGCAAGCGGCATGAATGGCGGCGCCGATTGCAGGATCGCGACGTCCTCGGCGCCGGCGCCGGCCTCAGCCGCAGCGTAGATCGCGCTGCCTTCGGGCTCTGCGAGATAGTCGACGGCGCCGCCTCCGGAGACGATGGTCACCCAGGAGGTCTGATGCTCGTCCGTCAGGCGCGCCGCGACGGCACCGCTCGTGGGACGGTTGAGGTCCGCCGTCTCGAATGGAAACACCGGCGCGTAGCCCGGCTTCGAGGGAATGGCGTTGAGACGATCGTTCTGGGCTGCAGGCAGGCTGACGTCGTACGCCTTGAAGCTCAGCGCTTCCGATCCGAACAGTCCGCCCATCAGCTTCGCCAGCTGCCCCGCCGAGCTGCCATCGGCGCCGAGCGCGTAGTGGCCGGCCAGGCTCAGATAGGTCGTGCCTGTCTCGACCGCGGCCGTCTTGGCGGCGCTGGTCGCAAAGGCGAAGCCCCCTGCCCCGAGCGCCGGCGCCGTATCCGTGCTGCCAGCCCCGAGCGGCGTCAGTTGCACGACACGCCCGCCGGTCGTACGGAATTCGCTGGTCAGCGCCGGCGCCCCCTTGATGGCGAAACCCGAACGCAGATAGCCCTGCTCGAGCTGCTCTCGGCCGATCGCGCGGTTGGCCGGATCGCCGAGGTCGAAGGCGCCTGCGATCGAAAGCTGCGACGGCAACGCCGCCACCGTAATGGCGGCATATTGCGCAGCTTGCGGCGACGTCGTCGCGTTGTTGTTGATGACGTAGCGGACGCCCTGCTCCAAGCCCTGGCTGACGAACGCCTGCTTCGAATCGAGCAGCCCATCAAAGGTGACGCAACCGGTGTTGGCACCGCCGAACGGCACGTAGGCGTAGATGCGATTGTTGGAGGTCCGCGCAAGCCGAATGCCGAGCGGGTTGTCGCCCTTGCCCGAGAAGCCGACGAACGGAGGCGAGCTCAGCGCCGAGCCCGACAGGCGCAGCGCCCCACCATCGATCTCGATCCGGGTCTGATCGAGAATGTAGAATTTGGCGTTGCGGGCGAACCAGAGGTTCAGGTTGCCCGAGACCTGGTAGACCGGCGGCAGGTTGATGAAGGAGATGCCGTAACTCTCGAAGTCGCCAAACCTGACCGGATTGGCCGAGGCCAGCCAGACGACGGCGCGGTTGCGCGTCGCCTTGCTGATATAGGTCCGCACACGCTCGGCGAACCCGCCGGGATCACGATCAAGATCGGCGGGCCGCTGCGTCGCGAAAATATAGCTGCCACCGTACTTCTTCAGCGAGTCATCGTAGTTGATGAACGGTGGCAGCGACGAGCCCGTGCCGAGAAGGTAGCCGGCCCAGCCAACCGAGCCGGCAACCCTGGTCTCGTAAATCGCAGAGGAGTCGACCTGCTCGAACTGCGCTGACGCGGACGCGTCCATGCTCGTATCACCCGATCGGGAAAATGCCGAGCAAGGTGCCCGCCAGTGAATAGAGAGCGCGATCGTCGATGATATCGCCCTTGATGATGGTCACCGTATATTGCGCCGAGCCCAGCGCAGCATATTGCACCGTGATGCCCGCCTTCCATGTCGTCGCGCCGATCGTGATATCCGCGGCGAGAACCGCGGTGATCTGGGACTGCGAGACGATCGGCGTCCAGACCGGGATGCGGCCCTGGTACTGGAACGAAACGTAGGTCGTGTTGTTGGTGTCGCCGCTTGGCGTCGTCACCACGTTGCTGTTCGGACTGGTCGGCGTATTCACCGTCGGCAGCGCCGTGAAGGCGGCGCGTGGATACTCTTCGGTCCGCGTGGTCGCGGGCGGCGCTGCCTTGACATCCAAACCGATCGGGAAGATGCCGAGCGTCACGCCCTGGAGCAGGTAGAGCCCACGGTCGTCCACGATCTCGCCCGAGATGATGGTCACGGTGTACTGGGTCGATCCCAGCGCCGCATACTGGATCGTAATGCCTTTGCGCCAAGTCGTTGCGCCGATCGTGATGTCAGTCGCCAAAACGACCTGAGGTTGCGCCTGCGAGACAACCGGCGTCCAGACCGGAATGCGCCCCTGATACTCGAACACGAGCTGCGTCGTGTTGTTTTGATCGCCCGTCGGCGTCGCGACGACCTCGGTGTTGGGGCTTGTGGGGGTGGTGACAACGGCGGGAGCCGAAAAACGAAGGCCTTCATGATGAGCCATGGCTATCTCCTTTTCTAAAACACAGATTGAAACCCGCAGTACGCAACCGCCGGCGCGGCTGAAACGAATGGAAAATCAACTAAGCTACCAATGATTGAAATCTATCAGAGGTTGTGGCGTGTAACAGGGTTCGCCGCGGTGGTCAATCGGGCCAGATCACAGTCTTCCCCCCACGCCCGGTCACATTCTGGTGTTTACATTTCAGGCGAAGCCGGGCGCCGCTCAGCGGCTGACTTGTTTCCGGAGCATCTGCATCGCACGCTTCATCGCTGCGGACCGGATGAACGAGCCGAGCACGAATCCGGTAAAGCTGCTCTCCTTTCCGGAATCGACAATCTCCCCGCTCATCGTGACCGTGTAGTAGCGCCCCATCGGGTGCATGGTCACGGTCAGTCCCTTGCGCAGGACGATGCCTGCAATGGCAATGTCCTCGGTCAGCTCGACCACCACTTCGCCAATCGACACCAGCGCTCTCCAGCACGGGATCGTACCGTTGAAAAAGAAGGTCACCCAGGTGCTGTCATTCGTGTCGAACGTTGCAGCCACCTGCGCATTGCAATTCGTCGTCAGCTGGGTGTTGACGGTTTGATCGGTGAGCTGAGATGGCGCAGCGAGCAAGGCGACTCCCGTTCTCTTCAGGCGCTCAGCGTCGTGCAAAATGACCCGCTAGAGGGCAACAAATAACTAGCTGTGGTCGGTTTGCGAGTCCATTTGCAATCCGGCCCCTGCACCAGTCCGGACGGGGGCTCCGCAACTCACGCAGGGGCGACCATGCCCCTGGCCGTCACGTCCCGCGGATCGAGGAGTCCAGGCGGCTTTTCGCAACCGGCCCGATCCGCTGCAAGAGCTGCTCTTCCCGGGTGTCCTCAAACTCTAGCAGCCCTGTTGCCCGCTCCTTCCCCCTCCCGCCGATCGCATGCCGCGCGCCGGGAAACGCCTCGACCGGTGGTCGGACGCTGCTGACGGCAAAGTTGATTTTTCCATATTTTTCAATCCGTTGTCGTGACTGCAACGTGAGATGCCGCCGCGGCGGACGTCGCAAGCGGCAGACGCCGGAATGATCAGGCGCAGAATCATCTCCGGCCTGGACGCCTGATCGTCGCTCGGCGGGCGGCAATCCCGTCTCCGGCGGCGTGCGTCGGGTTGCCTCCAGGCCCTGCTGTTTCTACAACAGCCGGAGCGCCTCCCAAGCATCAGGACCATCCCCAAAAGTGAACGAGCAACGCTTCATCGGCTCGCTGACCGGCTTGCGCTTCGTCGCGGCCGCAACGGTCGCCATCGGCCATGGCGCCCCGTCGTTGGCGCAAGGCCCGCTGCCGGAGCTCATCGCACAAATCAGCAGCATCGGAATGACGATGTTCTTCGTGCTGAGCGGATTCGTCCTGTGGCTCAACTACGCCGAGCGCTTCCAGTCGCAACCGCTCGGAAGCGCTCTTCGCGAATTTGCCGTCGCGCGCTTCGCCCGGCTCTACCCCATGTACGCCGTGATTGCGCTCGCAGTCGTCGCATACATCGTGATTGCGCGAGGTCTTTCGGCCCCGTCGCTCGGCTTCATCCTCACGATGACGCAAGCCTGGTTTCCCGTGCAGAACGGCACCATGCTGGTCGCAGTCGTGCCATCGCTGCAGCACCTCTGGTCCATTAGCGTGGAGCTGTTCTTCTACCTGCTGTTTCCATTCGTCTGCCTGCTGTTTGCAGCCGTCGTCCGGCTGCAAACGATCATCTGGATCGCGCTGGTGAACATCGTGACGTTCGCGCTGACGATCGCGGCCGCCTTCACCTTCGGGGATGCGTTGCTGCGGGCCGTCGCGCCGAGCCTGACGCAAAACGGGATGCAGTGGCTCACCTACTACTCTCCCTATCTTCACATCGCTCAGTTCCTGGCCGGCTGCCTTGCCGCCATGATCTACAGGAACCGCGCCGATGCCAGCGTCGGTGACGGGGAGCGGCGCTGCGTGAGGCTCCTGTTCTGGCTTTCGCTGGTGAGCCTCATCTGTGCGCCTGTGCTGCTGTTTCTGCAGCCTCGTCTGCCCGGCTGGTCATTCGCGATCGAACTTGCCGTACGTCTCATCGAGATCTCGGGATTTTCGATCGTCTTCGTCGCCGCCAGTCGATACGGCCATGCCCCCTGGCTGTCGTCCAGAGCCCTGATCATTGGTGGCGAATGCAGCTATTCGATCTATCTGCTGCATCCCTTTCTCATTCGGCTTGCGATGATCGGAAAGTCAGATGCTCCTGGCGCTCTTGAGCTCGCACTGCGGCTCGGTCTGTTCGTTGCGATTGCGACGGCGATGGCCTGGATCACCTACATGCTCATCGAGGCACCGTCGCGGGCATGGTTACGGAGAGCCTTCCGCACCAGCGCACCACGCGACGTGATCCATGCGAGGCCGGTCTGAGCGCCGGAGCTTCGTCTTGCTCCTGATACAAGGCACGGCTCGCGACAGCCGTCGGTCCGACCCACGTTCTCGCGCCGGTGATCAGCCCTCGCATATTCACCTGCTGACACAGGCCTTCGCCTGTCTGCTCCATTTGAACGCGGTTCCGCACGGCGGTCTTGGCCGAGCGCCCGCGGGGCATTCGTTCCACACCGGCGCTCCCACCTCCCAGCCATTCACGACGCAGCCGCCATTCGGCGCGACGTGGCACCCTGGGCCGCAGGACTCATTGGCGTCCATCCGGCCGGCCCCTGCCGCAAGGCCGGTCAGTAGCACGACCGAGAACATCAGCCTCATCGCTTCGCTCCGTTGCCTCTGAGACGACGAGCCCATGCGACTGCGCCCCAGCTGAAACCATGAACGTGCCAAACCGTTCCTCAGTTTGTCGCAGCCTGCTCGAGCTGCTTTCGTCGGAGATCGTCGCCGCCAGCCTGTGACGAAACACCGCGCCGCCACCACACTCCAGCCCCACTACGCGCACGACTGCGCCATATCCGTGCACGGGAATGGGAAACCATCGTAGCGAGAAGGTTTTCACCATGTTGGGCGATGATTGCGCAGCCTGGGCGAGCCGGAAGCGGAAAAGTCACCTCTCCACGCCAGTTTGATCGTGGTGAGGCGCTGGGGCGCGCGCTTAGAAGCGGGACGAGCCAAACAACATCAAGAACCGGCGGCACGAACTGCCGGCCAGCCTTGGATCGTCCGGATGTATGCCGGACGGGCCCGTGGCGAATGCAGGGAGCGACAGATCGACATCATGACACGAAAGCTTTCAGTCCGCGAAGTCATTGCCAGATCCTATCCCAGTTGGGACTATGCCATGGCGGATCGGTTGATCGCATGGCTCGATCATTGTGGTTACGAGATCGTGGAGAAGAAGCCGGAGCGCACCGCGGCTCTCGTGACCGATGACGCGCGGCCACACGTGATCGGCGCTTGATGAATTGAGCGCCTTTCGCCGGGGCGCGGTGAACGATCAGCGCTCCTTGAGCGGCAGCGCTCGGGCGCCGCAGGAACTGTGCATCCCGTCCTGGGGTTCAGGATGACAAGACCAACGCTCGACGTTTCATCGAGCACCATGAGATCAGCGAAGGATCACCAATGTCTCGCAAGCTCACGCCACGCCAGGTCATCGCACGCTCCTACCCGACCTGGGATTACGCCATGGCCGATCGCCTGATCGCCTGGCTGGACGATTGCGGCTACGAGATCGTCGAAAAAGGAGCTGCGCATGTGGGCGCAAGCCTCGTGCCTGCGGCGCCGGAATCGACACCGTCGCATGAAAGCACACATTGATCCCGTCGCGATCACCGAGACCGCGAACGGGGTCTCCGGACACTCATTGGCATGAGACAGCCTGGCTCAGGCAAGCAGTTGCTTCTCGATTTCGTAGACCGGAAGCTTGACCAGATCCTTGTGGACCTCGCCATGCAGCGCCTTTCGTACCGCGTCGGAATAGTCGGCGCGGATGATCCCGAGCGCGCGCGGCGACGCCACCATCGTGACGGCTTTGGTTTCGCCTGAAATGACAGCATGATGCAGGCGATCGGCAAGCTGCTTGAGAAAGATACGCTCAGCCTGATCATGCCAATCCGTCTGATCCACTGAACTCCGAGCATTGCCAAATGACGGCTGCACCGAGCCGGGAGCGTCAGTGCCCTGAGCGCTCGTGCGGTCGTTCTCCTGTTCACGGACCTCTTTGGTGTGCAGGTTCGGAAACATGCTGTCACCGACGTTCTCGAGGATCAGCGCCTTGCGCCCGTCGCACACTACGATCCAATCACCGGTTCCGACCTTCATCTTGTCCATGAGATTACTCCATCATCCGAATTACAGCGAAGAATGTGCCAGCGAGCTCATCGGGAGAAGCCGCCGCAGCTATATGCCTTCTTCGAAATCTTCCAAGGAAAGGCCGAACTCCGAGAGAGCCTCCTCCAGATAGTCGCCGAGCATCGGCGTTTCGATCAGATACGTCGCCGTGCGATTGTTGTGCGCCTGAGCGGCCTGCGCACGAAGCTCATCCCAATTGTCCAGCGAGCCGTCGCCCCGGCCCAGCCACATCAGCGTGACCAGATCGATCTGTTCGTCGACATTGAGGCCCCTGATGAAGCTGACGAGCTCCGACCGGTCCGTTTTCAGGCCTCGCCCACCGGTACCGGGCGCCGTGTCGTCATCTGCCAAATCTGCCAGCAATTCGGGTTCGGCCGCTTCCATTTCGTGCTGGTGGATCTTGGTCACGACGAAGGCGACCTTCTCCGGCGAGATCGAGAGGGTGGGCGTGGTAGTCGTCATTCAGCGTCTCCTGGGTCCCCGGGCAAACGCCCCCAGGTCCCGTGCAGAGACGCTAGGCGTTCCGGAAGGAGCGCACTTTGCGCAAGATCAAGGCAGCGTAGCGGCGTGAAAACCGGCGCAGCACCCCGCGCGAGCCCCCGAGCGCGATTGCAGCGGGACCGCTTGGATCGACCAGGGACCGCGGGCGATCGATACTACCAAGTCCAATCGAGAGAGCCGACATGCGGCTGCTGCGCGACCAGAATCATCGGTCTGCCCGGATGAGCTTTTGCGGTCCTTCGCTTCTTCGCCTCTGCAGCCGGCTTGCCCGTGTCGGCAATCCGCGTCGCGCGAGGCTTCTCGGCGGACTTCACGGCCGCAACCTGCGGGTTGGTCTCGACGGCGCTCATCTGCGCGAAGGCGTCGCGGGCACTGGGCTTGGCCACTTCTGCCGCAGGCTGCTCCGCCTTCGCGAGCTTCACCGGAGCCGGCGTGGCGATCGAGGTGTCCATCACGATCCGCTCCGGCCACTTTCTGGTGGACTGAATGCGCACCGGGGGAAGGTCCGACGCAGACGACAGGCTTGCAGGCAATGGTACGCTGGGAAGCACGGCATCCGCCAGGACCAGCAGCGCCAGCAGAGTTCCACCGACGAAAAGAAAGTAACGCAGAATGGGCATAATTTACCGCTCCGTCGGCACCTGCGCCGACATCCACCTAACGGAGGATCATGACAGTATGTTCCCGCGTCGAACGCTCGGGTTCAAAAACCGTGGGAGACTAGCGCGACATAATTAGATTTTCGTCGCTGCAACCAGCGCGCATTTGGCCGCGCTGACGTTAACGTTGACGAATCCGACATGGACCGCCGCGAAGGTCTTCCGGCTGCGCGGCCCGACTTGGCCAGGCACGATCCGTCGGCGGTCGCTGACATGGCTACCGTCCCGCCGGCTGAAGGCGCAGGTGATTTCGACGTCCTTGATTGCGAAACTGTTGGCATTCCGTACCGTGAAGGTCACCAGCGCCCTCGACCCAAGACCGCCGCGCCGCCAGGACTGGGAACTGATCCGCAGGCCGGACAGAGCGGCCGGGTCGAGCGCAGGGGATGAAGCAGGCGTCATCGTCGGCGAAAGGCTGGCATTGGCGTCCATGACGGTCCGGCCGGAGCCGACCACCGGGGACGAATCGGGGTGCGCGCTGGACTTGGCCGCCGGGCTGGGCACCACCAAGGAGAGTCCACGCGACGTCTCCGTCCCGTCTTCATCCCCTTCATAGCCGCTGCTCGGGGAGGCCGATCCGACCCGCGTGAGGCTGGAGTCGGCCACCTCCTCCTCTTCGACCGACATGATCAGCCACCCGACGACGCTGAACATGATCAGCGCGAGGATCGCCAACCCCGACACCGCAGCTCCCAATGGGATGGACGCTCCGTCGCTTCGGCGCATGGCCAGCGACGCCGTGGCATCGGGCTTGCGCCCCAGCAAACGAGAGAGACCCGCGCTCATGTCTGCACCATCGGCTGCCCGGCGGGGGCATCTGGAAGCTTCAATCGGCAAACATCGATAGGGTTGCATGCAAAGCCGACAATTGGAGGGCAGGCCCGGATACCGGTCGGTATGCCGGGCTGGCGCGGCCGGTGACGGGCCGGTAAACATCCGACCCGTTGCCGGCACCTCAAGAAACGCCGCCGCGCCGCAGGCGGTTCACTCCTTCGAAAGATCTCGACGATGTTGAATGTCATGTGGGACCACATCCATCTCCGCAGCCCGGACCCGGAAGCCACCGCTACCTGGCTTCACGACATTCTCGGCGGCGAGATCATCCGCAATCCCGGCCGCATCGACGTCAGGCTCGGCGGCGCCAGCGTGTTCGTCGCCAAGGTCGAGCCGAACGACGGCGTCAACGCGCCGCCTGTGACGCCGCACCAGGGCCTCGATCATTTCGGCCTCACCGTGAAGGACATCGACGCCGCGGCCGCCGAGCTCAAGGCGAAGGGCGTCACCTTCACGACCGAGCCGACCACGATCCGCCCCGGTGTTCGCATCTGCTTCATCCGCGGGCCGGAGGGCATTTCCATCGAGCTGCTGGAGCGCGACAAGAAATACACCTGAGCGCCGCCCCGCCCGGCTACGACATGCTACCCGGCATGAAGCAGCGGATCTGGAGGCCCTGATAGCCGCGCATCGGCCACACCATCGTGCGGCCGACCCGGTTGGGCTCCGTGATGACAGCGTCGTCGGGAACGTCGAGCCATTCACCCTCGATGCGGACGCGGTAGTGACCGCCCCTGCTCTCCCAGTCGACATCGCTGACGGCGCTGCCATCGGCGTCCGAACAGCACGGGCCCTTGCCGCTGCGCAGGCCGTCGAACCATGCCTTCATCTCCGGCGACGAGTTCGCGTACTGGCCGCGATCGCGCGCCAGTGACGGCGGCGCGGCGAGTGCGATCAGCAGCGCCGCACTGCCGACCTGGACAGGTGGCTTCCATCGCGCGGCCGCCTGCCGCTTCGAACCCGTGTTGCTGATGTCGGCACGATCAGCTCGATGCGGCCCATGGCCGCGGGACACGATCCATTTGCTCATTTCCATCTGGTCCATCTGGCTCCTGCACCACCCCAGGGTGTGCGGATAGAAATGCATCAACCGGGCCAGATTTCGATTCGATCTCGGCTTCGTGAGAGTCAATCCGGGGGTTTACGCAGATCTCCTACTCGGCTGCCTGCTCGAGAGGTGCGACCCGCGGCAGAATGATCTGGACGCGCGTGCCGGCGCCCGGCTCGGAGTCGAGATCAAGCCGGCCGCCGAGCCGGCTGGTCACGATGCTGTAGACGATGTGCAGGCCGAGGCCGGTGCCGCCCTGGTCGCGGCGCGTCGTGAAAAAGGGATCGAAGGCGCGGCGGCGGACGTCGAGCGACATGCCGCAGCCATTGTCGGAAAAGATGATCTCGACATTGTCGCGGCCGGACTCCCGAGCCCTGATTTCGATCACACCGCTCCTGCCGTCCGGAAACGCGTGCGCGACCGCATTGAGGAACAGATTGGTCAGGACCTGGCCGTATGGCCCGGGGTAGCTGTTCATCACCAGATCGGGCTGGCAATCCACATTCACCGTCAGGTTCTGTCTGCGCACGCCCGGGCGCAGACTCATCACCACCTGCTCGGTGAGATCGGCGAGATCGAAGCTGCGCTGGTCGGAGTAGTTGCGGTCCGCCGCCACCTGCTTGAACGACTGGATCAGCTCGGCCGCGCGATTGAGATTGGCGACGAGCTGTCCCGCGGCGCTGCGGCTCATCTCGATGAACTCAGTGAGACTCGACCGCCGCAGCTCGCCCCGCGTGACCGCCTCGCTGAAGCGCTCGGTCTTGCGCTCGAGCGCGGAAGCGACCGTCAGGCTGATGCCGACGGGGTTGTTGACCTCGTGAGCAACGCCGGCGACCATGCGCCCGAGCGCCGCGAGCTTCTCGGCTTCGATCAGCGAGGCCTGGGTCTCGCGCAGGTTCCGGAGCGCGGTCTCGGCGGCCTCCTTGGCCTTGCGCATCTCCAGTTCGCTTTTCTTGCGCTCGCCGATGTCGAGCGCCACCGTGACGATCTTGTCGACCTCGCCGTCGGCATCGAGAAGCGGCAGCTTGTTGACCAGCCATTGCCGCATGACGTTGCATGAATCGAGGTATTCCTCCTCGTAGAACCCGAGGCCCGCCTTCGTCGCCAGCACGCGCTTGTCGTTCGAGTCGGTCTTGTTCGCGCCGTAGCGCGACATCAGCTCGCCCGTGGTGCGGCCGAGCGCATCCTCGGGCTCGACGTTGAAGATGCCGGCCATGTAGCGGTTCATCAGGACATAACGCAGCTCGCGATCCTTGACGTTGATCACCGCCGGCACCGTGTCGATGACCTGCTGCAGCAATCGCCGGCCTTCCGCGATCGCATCCTCGGCGCGCTTCTGATCCGTGATGTCGCGGACCACGCCTTCGTAGCGAACCACCTCGCCGCTCTCGTCCCGCACCACCGTGGCGCTGTCGGAAAGCCAGCGGACCTCACCGGTGCGCCGGCGCACCTGGTATTCGAACTCGCGCACCATGCCGTCGCGCCGCATCAGCCGCTGATAGCGTTCGCGCGCCAGGGGATGGACATAGATCGTATCCGCGATGTCGTTGACGCTCTGGATCAGCTCGCTCGCGGATTCGTAGCCCATGATGCGGGCGAGCGCCGGATTGGCATTGAGCACGAGACCGCTCGGTGTGGTCACGTAGATGCCGTCGATCGAAGCTTCGAACAGCTTGCGGTAGCTCTCCTCGGCCAGCCGCTGCTCGGCCAGCGCGCGGACCGCCGCCTCGCGCGCCGCGTCGGCGTCCTGCAAAGTCTGCCGGAAGACCTCCGCCGCCCGCGCGATGTCGCCGATCTCGTTCTGAACGTCGGTCTGCGGGATCGACGCCGCCTTTTCGCCTGCCGCCAGCGCCCTGATCGAGCGCGCGATCGAGGCCAGCGGCCGCACGGTGCGCCGGACCACGAAAGACGCAGCGAAGATGCCGATCAGAACGCCCGCCGTGCCGAAGATGATGCTCTGCCATTTCGTCTCCGCCAGGGTGCGGGCGAAGTCGCGCGACAGCACCTTGCCCTGGCTCGCGCTCAAGGCGCGCAGCAACTCGGTGACCCGGCCGATCAGCCGCCCCTCGATGCCCAGCACCTCCTTGTCGAGGCGCGCGATCTCGTCCTCCGTGCCGGCAATGGCGATGATCGCCTCGGCATAGCGGTCGGCGGCCGCGCGAAGCGCGCTGTCCTCGATCGGCATTGCGCGCATGCTGCGGGCGGCCTGCTCGGCGCCGGCCGGGTCGCGCGCCAGCAGCGCCGCGCCGACCTGGTTCTGCACCTGGAACAGCGCCCGCGCCGTGCCGCGATCGGTCAAGCCGGCGATGGCGTCCTCGAAGCTCTCGCGCGCCGCCGGCAAACCCGACAGCAGCTCGGCACGCCGGGCGATCAGCGCGCTGATCCGGTCGATGCCCTCGCGGTAATTGGCGAGCCGCTGGGCGACGCCATCGATGGTCGCCTGCTGCTCCGGCGCGAGCTGCAGGCGCGTCTTCTTCAGGAGCGCGCTGAGCTCGGTCGCCGCCTCCATGGCACGGTCGGAGCGCGAACCGGGATCGGTGACGAAATCACGCGCCGCGAGCCGCAGCTCGTTCATGCGCTGGTCGATCTCCTCGGCGAGATCGCCGACGCCCTGCAGCCGCTGCAATTCGGCAAAGGTCGAATCGATATGGCGGATGGCAATCACGCTCGCCATGCTGGTCGCGGTGATGACGGCCAGCAGCAGCAAAAAGCTGCCAAAGATCATCCGCCCGATCGTCATCGATCGGAGGCTGCTGCAGGCCGTGTCGAGGTCCGGTAATCTACTCATGGGATCCGATGGTCGGAACCGCACTATATACGAGCCGCCGCGCGGCTGAATGAACAGATAGGGAACAATCCCGTCCGCGCATCATCCGCCGGACGAAAAATAGCCTGTGCGGTTAACCGGCCGCACCGAACTCGAATACCTCCCCATCATAGCCTGCCTCGCGGGGAATGCGCAGCTGACGGCCGCCCTCGGCGGTCTTGGTCATCACCGGCATCACGGTGACGATGTCCATGTCGCGCGCCGCCGCCAATGCCCCGGCCACGGCCGGCTGTTTGCCCAGACGGATCAGGTTGCGGGTGGTCGGGAACGGCAGCTTGAAGCGACCGTCCTCGCCGCCCGCCAGCGCCTCGCGCGGCGAGACCCAGACGGAGTCGGTCGATTCCCGGCCGTCATGGGCGCCCAGCTGGTCCGGCGGCGCGGCCGCCAGGAAGAACCAGGTGTCGAAGCGCTTCGGCATGCCCTCGGGCGTGATCCAATGCGCGTAAGGGATGAGCGTGTCGAGCGCCAGCACCAAGCCGTGCGCCTCGATGACCTCGAGAAAGCTGGTCTTGCCCTCGCACAACGCCAGGCGATGCGCAGCCTCGATCTCGCGGGCGGCCGCGGCCTCGATCAGCGTGCGCGCGCCGCGCGCTCGCGCCAGCAGGATGCCGCTCTCCTCGAAGGTCTCGCGCACCCCGGCGATGCGGAAGCCGAGCGCCTCGGCGTCCAGGCCATCGTCGCCGGCATAGAGCTCCGGCCTGCCGGCGATCTCCTGATCGCCCTTGTCGACGCTGCCGCCTGGAAACACCAGGGCGCCCGAGTTGAACTCGATCTGATGGTGGCGCACCATCATGAATACCTCGATCTCACGTGCGGCTGCGCTGTCGCGCAGCAGCAGCACGGTCGAGGCGGGACGGACGGCGGCAGCGTCAGCCATGGTCACTCCGCGGCGGTGGCTCGGGGTTGCAGATTGGCGCGGGCGTCGGTGCGGGCGACACGCGACAGCAGATAGTCGACCTCGGCCTTGGCGGCCGCCGTGATCGCCGAGCCCGGCTTGCGCTGTGCGCTGGAGGCGATCGCGCCGCGCTTCTGCAGCACGTATTTGCGCACGGCAAGGCCGGCGCCGGGCTGCTGCTCGTAGCGGACCAGCGGCAGATGCGCGTCGAACAGGTCGTGCGCGGCGTCGCGCTTGCCGGCCTGCGACAGCTTGACGACGTCGACCAGCATTTCCGGGAAGGCGTAGCCGGTCATCGCGCCGTCGGCGCCGCGCTCCATCTCGAAGTCCAGGAACAGGCCGCCATTGCCGCACAGGATCGACAGCGGCCGCAGCGAGCCGTCCTTCTGGAAGCCGCGGAGCGCCGAGATCTTCTCCAGGCCCGGCCAGTCCTCATGCTTGAGCATCACGCAGGACGGACTGTCCATGACGATCCTGCGGATCACCGCCGGCGTGAACTGTACGTTCAGCGTCAGCGGATAGTCCTGCAGCACCCACGGAATGTCCTCGCCGATCGCCTCCTGGGCCTGCTTGAAATAGCCCGTGATCTGATCGTCGGTGCGCAGGGTCGGCGGCGGCGCGATCATCACGCCGGCAGCGCCGGCATCCATCGAGGCGCGCGCCAGCGCGCGCATCGTCGCGAACCCCGGCGCGGAGACACCGACGATGATCTGCAGGTTCTTGGCGCGCTTGGCAAAGCGCACCGCAACCTGCTCGGATTCCGCCGCGTCCAGCTTCGGCGCCTCGCCCATGATGCCGAGCACCGTGATGCCGTCGCAGCCTGCCTCGGCATAGAAATCGACCAGCCGGTCGATCGAGGCGTCGTCGATGCGGCCGTCATCATGGAACGGGGTCGGCGCGATCGCGAAGGTGCCCTTGGCGGCGGCGGTGAGCTTCATCATCTGTCTCCAATCTCTCTGGCGTCATTCCGGGATCGTCCGCAGGACGAGACCCGGAATCTCGAGATTCCGGGTTCGCTCGCCGTCGCGAGCGCTCCGGAATGACGACCTGAATACATCAAAACCGCCGTGCGGACTTGGCTATCTCGGCCTCCGAAAAGAATATCTCCCCTGCATGGGCGGCGATGTCCTCGGCCTTCCAGGCCGACGACGGCGGTTTCCATCCGTCCATTTCCATCATGCGCAACTCGCGCACGCCGCGTGGGCCGGAGACGCCGAGCACCTTGCCGGTCTGATCCCCCGAGAGACTGCTGACCATGTAGAGCACGGCCGGCGCAATGCCCTCGGGCGTCAGCGCCGCGCCCGGGTTCTCCTTGTAGCGCGGCAGGTCGGCCGTCATCCGCGTCAGCGCGCCGGGCGCCAGGGTCCACACCCGGATGTTGTACTTGCGGCCCTCGATTGCCAGCACGTTGGACAGGCCCCAGATACCGCCCTTGGCGGCGCCGTAGTTGGACTGGCCGAAATTGCCGATCAGGCCCGAGGTCGATGAGGTGTTGACGATGACGCCGCCGCCATTGTCGCGCATCCAGCGGAACACCGGCAGGGTGCAGCAGAAGGTGCCTTTGAGGTGCACCTGGATCACCTTGTCCCAATCCGCTTCGCTCGACTTGGCAAAGGTCTGGTCGCGCAGGATGCCGGCATTGTTGACCAGGATGTCGGCGCGGCCGAAATGCCGGATGGCGTCGTCGAACACAGACTGCCCGCCGGCCATGGTGGAGATGTCGGCGGCGTTGGCGACGGCGTGGCCGCCCTCGGCCTTGATCGCGGCCACCACCTGCTCGGCCATCGACAGGTCGGAGCCGGAGCCGTCGCGCGGCCCGCCAAGGTCGTTGACCACCACCGCCGCGCCCTCGCGCGCGAACAGTTTGGCGTAGGCCTCGCCGAGGCCGCCACCTGCGCCGGTGATCAGCGCCACCTTGCCGTCGAGCAGTCCCATGGGTGCGTCCTCCGCTTATGTTCTTGCTTTCTCCGTCATGGCCGGGCTTGACCCGGCCATCCATCTCCTGAACCGTCCATCCATCACCAGAAGAGGATGGATGCCCGGGTCAAGCCCGGGCATGACGATAACTAACAGCTGTGCCTCACATCACGAGGATCATCCCAGCACTGTCTTGCCGTTCTTGATCACCGTGACGTTGCGCGACTTCACGCGCGCTTCGAAGGAGATCACATCGCCATCCTTCCAGAGATCGACCGTCACGGTCTCGCCGGGGAACACCGGCGACGAGAACCGCGCGGCGTGCTGGCGGAACGCCGAGGCGTCGTAGTCGGCATAGGTCTGCAGCACGGCGCGGCAGGTGAGGCCGTAGGTGCACATGCCGTGCAGGATCGGCCGTGGGAAACCGGCGCGACGGGCAAACTCGGGATCGGAGTGCAGCGGGTTGCGGTCCCCGCACAGGCGGTAGATCAGCGCCTGGTCAGGCCGTGTCGAGATGTCGACGCTGCGATCCGGTGCGCGGGTCGGCACCGGGTGCGGCTCGGGAATGCCGCCAGACGGACCGCCGAAGCCGCCGTCGCCGCGGGCGAAGCGTGAGGCGACCAGCGTCGTCAGCGGCGCGCCGCCCTCGTCGCGCAGGATGGTCTGATGGCGGATGACGGCGCCCTTGTCCTTGCCCTTGTCGGACACCGCGAGCACGGAGGAGTCGGCCGTGATCTTCGCGGCCACCGCCAGCGGCTTGTGAAAGGTGATGTCGCGCTCGCCGTCGACCACCAGCACGCGGTTGAGCTTCATGTCGCCGGGACCGGCGCCCCAGGCCGCGACGGAGGCAAAGGTCGGCACCACCTTCAGCGGCCGCGGCTCGGCGGTGGCCTCGTTGACGAAGGCGAGCTCCTTCTCATCCATGGGATCGGCCCCCATGCCGATGCCATAGGCGTACAGCATCACCTCGCGATCACCGTAGGCATAGGGCTGCCCGATCGCCTTCATCGCCATCAGCTCATCGTAGTTGATCGGCATGTCGCCTCCCCGAACTTCGTTCTCTTGTAGGGTGGGCAAAGCGAAGCGTGCCCACCGCCTTTCTTGTTGTATATCGGTGGGCACGGCGCTCCGCGCCTTAGCCCACCCTACGCACGTCTTCCGATGCCCATTGCTGCGCCCTCTCCCCTTGTGGGAGAGGGCAGCGCAACTATCAATTCCGACCTCACTCGGGTGAGGGGTTGTCTCCACAGCCGCACTGTCTGCGCGGAGAGAGACCCCTCACCCGGCTCAATCTCGCTTCGCTCGATCTCGCCACCCTCTCCCACAAAGGGAGAGGGTACACCATTGTTGGAGCACGCAGATGCATGCCCCATCGTCATTGCGAGCGGAGCGAAGCAATCCAGGGCTGCGCGAGGACTCTGGATTGCTTCGTCGCTTCGCTCCAATGACGTGGAGCCGCATCCGTGCTCACTCACCTACGCCGGTGTAAAGAACGGCAGCGGGGCGCCGTCGGTGGGCTTGAACACAACCCTCACCTTCTGGCCGATCTTCAACGCATCGAAATCGCAATCGACGAAATTGGTCTGCAGCGACGGCCCCTCCTTCAAGGTCACGTAGCCGATCGCATAGGGCCCGGTCGGCGACTTGCGCATGATCGAGAACGTGTAGATCTCGCCCTCGCCCGCGCTCTGCTCCCACACCGTCTGGTCGGAGAAGCAGAACGGGCAGATCGAGCGCGGGAAATAATGCGCCTCGCCGCATGCCGTGCAGCGCTTGATCATGAATTTGCCCTCGGCGGCGGCATCCCAGAACGCCTTGGTCTCGGGATTGGTGACGGGGGCCGGAAGTTTCTTGGCTTCGGACATCAGACGCGCTCCAGAATGCAGGTCGAGGCGGCGTGGCGCACGCCGAGCAGGCCGCCGGTGCCATGGGCGATGGCGAGGTCGCAATTCGGCACCTGGACCTTCGGATGAGCTTCGCCGCGCAGCTGGCGCACGGCCTCGATCACCTTGGTCATGCCGCCGCGGTTGACCGGATGGTTGCTGCACAGGCCGCCGCCATCGGTGTTGAACGGCAGCTTGCCGACGCCGGAGATGAGGTTGCCGTCGGCGACGAACTTGCCGCCCTCGCCCTTCTTGCAGAAGCCGAGGTCCTCGAGCTGCATCAGCACCGTGATGGTGAAGCTGTCATAGATCGAGGCGTATTTGATATCATTCGGGGTCACGCCCGCCTCCTCGAAGGCGCGCGGGCCGGACCACACACCGGCGGAATAAGTGAGATCGAGGTCCTTGCCGCCGCGCGGCCCCTTCATCGCCTCGCCATGGCCGATCAGCCGCACCAGCGGCTTCTTCAGGCTCTTGGCGATCTCCGGCGTGGTCACGATCAGCGCACCGCCGCCGTCGGTAACGACGCAGCAATCCATGCGGTGCAACGGATCGGAGATCATCGGCGAGTTGATCACGTCCTCGACCGTCACGACCTCCTTCAGCATCGCATGCGGATTGTACTGCGCGTGATGCGAGGCCGCGACCTTGATCCAGGCGAGCTGCTCCGACGTGGTGCCATAGTCGTGCATGTGGCGCATGGCGCACATGCCGTAGGCATTGTGCGTGGTGGCGCCATAGGCCATCTCGAAGTCGGCTTCCGCGCCGGCGGCGCGCGGCGGCATCGGGCCGGTGCGCGGCTTGCCGGCCAGCGTGATCAGCGCGATCGAGCATTTGCCGGCGGCAATCGCCTCAGCGGCGTGGCCGACGTGGATCAGATAGGAGCAGCCGCCGGTCTCGGTGGAATCGATGTGCCGCACCTTCAAACCGAGATAGTCGACCATCGGCCACGCGCCGCCCGGCGCATCGCCGGCGCAGAAATAGCCGTCGACATCTTTCGCGCTCAACCCGGCATCCTCCAGCGCCCCCTTGGCGACCTCGGCATGCAGTTGTGCGGTCGATTTGTCCGGTGCGTGCCGGGTCGGATGCTCATAGATCCCGGCAATGTAGGCCTTGCCCTTGATGGTCAATTCCGTCTCCGCTTGTCGTCGTTTCCTGCCCGATGGTTGGAGATTTTCTGGACCCTCGCATGAGGCTTGGCAAGCGGTGAAAATATTCCGCGCGGTGGAGATGACGCATGGTCTCGCCCTTCACTCCGCCGTCGTCCCGGGCTTGACCCGGGACCCATAACCACCGGCGGATCTTGTTGGACTCGATGGTCGCCCCGCGTGCCCTCTCACACCCGCCGGTGGTTATGGGTCCCGGGTCAAGCCCGGGACGACAGCGATCGTGTGGCGCGAGCGAGCACATATCGAACTACACGTGACCCAGCACTCCCGCGACATCACTGCCCGGGTCATGCTGATCTTGTTCGCCCTCGTCGAATCGGAGGGCGCAGGGAAGGCCAGGCGTCGGCTGACGCCTGCGGCCCGCCTGCGAAAAAAATGCAGGCGGCAGGTACCACAGGTGCAGCCGAGAACACCCGGCCTTCCCTGCGCGATGGTCTTCACGCTTATACGCAGTCTGCCTGGTGCGCCGGGCTTGTTGGCCACCATGATCCGCGCGGCGCGTCAGCGCCGTCACGAACGTGACACCAGCGTCGGGGTGCCAGCACGCTGCGACTTCACGTCCGCGCCGAACCGTTCGTCCGCGCATCCCTCAAGGACACGCTGCGGCTCCATCGCGGCCATCGCTCCCCGCCCCGCGTGTCGTGACGATCGCGCGCAACGCCCCTTCCGAGTGAGGCGGGATGGCGGCAATAAAGCATGATTTCCGATATTCGTCAATATAAATCTGTAAATCAGAATTTGAACGAGGCCTGTCACCCGGGTGAGCGCAGCGACACCCGGGACAGCCGTCTCGCATATCGCTTCGCTCATGCGGGCTACGGCTCTCTCCGCGTCATTGCGAGCGAAGCGAAGCAATCCAGAGTCCCGCGATGGCTCTGGATAGCTTCGTCGCTGTGCTCCTCGCGATGACGGAGAGAGCGCCCTACTCCGCCGCCATCTGGCGCGGTGCCGGCGGCGGGTTCGCCAAATCGGCGGCGAGCTGGGCGTAGCGCGCCTTGGCGTCCTGCACGGCCTTGTCCTTCACCGGGCCGTAGCCGCGGATCTTGTCGGGCAGCGACAGGAATTCGACGGCGATGTCGGCATTGGCGGGCGACAAGAGGCTGAGCACCGTCGCGACGTCCCTTTCGTAGCCGGCGATCAGGTCGCGCTCCATCTTGCGCTCGGCGGAGTAGCCGAAGATGTCGAGCGGCGTGCCGCGCAGGCCCTTCAGCCTGGCCAGCAGCCGGAACATCTTCATCATGCCCGGGCCATAGCTCTTCTTCTTCGGCCGGCCCTGGGGATCGAGGCCGGAATTGAAGATCGGCGGCGCCAGGTTGAAGGAGATCTTGTAGTCGCCTTCGAAGGCGTCGTGGAGCTGCTTCTCGAAGGTGCCGTCGGAGAACAGCCGCGCCACCTCGTACTCGTCCTTGTAGGCGAGCAGCTTGGCGTAGTTGATCGCAACGGCGCGCGGCAGTGCCTCGCCGTAGCCGCCCTTGTCGGCGGCCTCGCGCACCTGGTCGACCAGCTTGCGGTAGCGCTTGGCGAGCCGGGCGTTCTGGTAGGCCGTGAGATAGGTCATGCGATGGGCGATGATCTCGTCCAGCGTCATCGCGTCGAGCGATTTCGGCGGCACCGTCTCGTCCTGTCCGGTCATCATGCCGGCGACACGCTCGGGGTTGACCACCACGAGGCGGCCGAGCCGGAATGCCTCGGTGTTCATCTTGACCGCGACGCCGTTGATCGCGATCGCCTTCTCGATGGCCTCGGCCGAGAGCGGCAGCAGGCCCTTCTGATAGGCATAGCCCATCATCATCATGTTGGTGGCGATGGAGTCGCCGAGCAGTGCCTCTGCCGGCTTGGTGAAGTCGAAGAACGTCGAGTCCTTGCGCAGCGCCGTTTCCAGCAGGCTCGTCACCTTGCGGTTCTGGAAGTTGAAGTCGCGGTTGAGCACGAAGTCGGCGGTGGGAATGAGATGGCTATTGATGACGCCATGGGTGCGCTCGGCATCGCACAGCGTGATCGTCTCCTTGGCACCCGCGACCACCTCGTCGGCGGCGATGACGAGATCTGCGGTGCCGGTGACGATGCGCGAGCAGGTCACGTCGGCGGTGTTCTCCGACAGGCGGACGTGGCTGAGCACCGCGCCGCCCTTTTGCGCGAGGCCCGACATGTCGAGGATCATCGAGGCCTTGCCCTCGATATGGGCGGCCATGCCGAGCAGCGCGCCGATGGTCAGCACACCGGTGCCGCCGACGCCGCCGACGGCGACATTGTAGGGCCGCTCCAGCGACGGCTTGGTCAGGGGCTCCGGCATCACGCCGATGTCGCCGAGCTCGGCCGGAGCCCGCGAGCGCGGCTTGCCGCCGTCGATGGTCACGAAGGACGGGCAGAAGCCCTTCACGCAGGAATAGTCCTTGTTGCAGGACGACTGGTTGATGACGCGCTTGCGGCCGAGTTCGGTCTCCAGCGGCTCGACCGAGATGCAGTTCGACTGCACCGAGCAGTCGCCGCAGCCTTCGCAGACGGCCGGGTTGATGAAGACGCGGCGCTGCGGATCCTCCATCGTGCCGCGCTTGCGGCGGCGGCGCTTCTCGGCGGCGCAGGTCTGCACGAACACGATGGCGGAAGCGCCTTTGGTCTGGCGCAGCGTCTTCATGACGTTGTCGAGCTCGTCGCGATGCGCCAGCTTGACGCCGGGCGCGATGCTGTCACTCGGGTACGAGTCTGGATTCTCCGAGACCAGGTAGATCTCGCGGATGCCTTCCGAATGCAGCTGGAAGGTGATCTGCTGCGGCGACAGATCGCCGTCATGGCGCTGGCCGCCGGTCATCGCGACGGCGTCGTTATAGAGAATCTTGTAGGTGATGTTGGCCTTGGAGGCGACCGCCTGGCGGATCGCGAGGCTGCCGGAGTGGAAATAGGTCCCGTCGCCGAGATTGGCGAAGATGTGCTCCTCATTGGTGAACGGCGCGATGCCGACCCACGGCACGCCCTCGCCGCCCATATGCGTGAAGGTCTCGGTGTTGCGGTTCATCCACAGCGACATGAAGTGGCAGCCGATGCCGGCGAGCGCGCGGCTGCCCTCGGGCACTTTCGTCGAGGTGTTGTGCGGACAGCCGGAGCAGAAATACGGCGTGCGCGCCACCGGCGAGACCAGCTGCATCTGCGAGGCGTCGCGGCCGTTGAACCAGTCGGCCTTGGCGCGCAGCATCGCCTTGATCTCGGGATTGAGGTCGAGGCGAAGAAGCCGCTCCGTGAGCGATGTCGCGAGCGAGGCGACGGAGAGCTCGGTCGCGAACGGCAGGAAGCGCTTGTCGTGGTCGTCCATCTTGCCGACGATGCGCGGGCGGACGTCATCGCGCCAGTTGAACAGCTCCTGCTTGACCTGGTTCTCGACGATCTCGCGGCGCTCCTCGACGATGAAGATCTCCTCGAGCCCGACCGCGAACTGGCGCACGCCCTCCGGCTCCAGCGGCCAGGGCATGCCAATCTTGTAGAGCCTGAGACCGATCTTGGCGGCGACCTCCTCGGTGATCCCCAGCTCGCGCAGCGCCTGACGGATGTCCTCGTAGCTCTTGCCCGACGCCATGATGCCGTAGCGGGCGTTCGGCGAGTCCATCGTGATGCGGTTGACCTTGTTGGCGCGGGCGAAGGCGATCGCGGCAAAGCCCTTGTAGTCCTGCAGCCGGCGGTCCTGGTCGAAGCGATCGTCGGGCCAGCGCAGATTGAGGCCGCCCGGCGGCAGCTCGAAGTCGGTGGGGATGACGAACGGCGTCATCTCGTCGTTGAGGTTGATCTCCGCGGTCGTCTCGACCGTCTCGGTGATCACCTTCATGCCGACCCAGCAGCCGGAGTAGCGCGACATGGCGATGCCGAGCAGGCCCATCTCGATCATCTCGTGGATCGAGGACGGATAGAGATAGGGCATCAGCGCCGACATGAAGGCGTGGTCGGACTGGTGCGGCACGGTAGAGGACTTGGCGCCGTGGTCGTCGCCGGCGAGACAGAGCACGCCGCCGTTCTTGGCGGAGCCCGCGGCATTGCCGTGGCGGAACACGTCACCACAGCGGTCGACGCCGGGGCCCTTGCCGTACCAGATGCCGACCACGCCGTCATACTTGCCGCCGGGCGACAAATGAAGCTGCTGCGAGCCCCACACGGCGGTCGCTGCCAGGTCCTCGTTCACCCCGGGCTGGAACTTGATGTTGTACTGCTGGAGATGCTTGCGCGCGGAGAACAGCTGCTGGTCGTAGCCACCGAGCGGCGAGCCGCGATAGCCGGAGATGAAGCCGGCGGTGTTGAGGCCGGCGGCGCGGTCGCGCCGGATCTGGGCCATCGGCAGCCGCACCAGCGCCTGGATGCCGGTCAGGAAGATGTGGCCGGAGCTTGCGGTGTATTTCTGGTCGAGATTGATCTCGCTCTCGTTGATGCCCATTCCGCCCTCTTGCCGTGCTTTATCAGGGGTGCGCCGCTGCCGCCGGACGGCGGAAGCGCGCGTTCTGCCAATCATTTATGTCTGCTTTTGAAGAATGCGCATCACAAATCTCGTCCGCGCAGGGCAGCCAACCGAAATCGCAATTTCATGGCGGCAGCCGGCTGCGGCTTTTGCGGTTTGTGTCGAAAACGGCGGCTGCCGCGAAATGGGATGATGCGCGCGATGGCTTTGGCGGCTCGGCGGACGGTGACTGAACCGTTGTAGCGGCGCGATTCTGGCCCCAACGAATTGTGCAATGCGATAGGACCGCCGCCGTTCAGCCGCGCTCCTCACCTGAAAAGACGAAGCGCGGCATGTTCCATTTATAGCGGATCGCGAGCAGCCGGAACGACAGTCCGAGCGCGAAGGTCAGCGCCGTCCACCATCCGCTGGCGATGCCGAGCGACAGCCCCGTCGCATAGACCAGGCCCGTGACGAGGGAGACGCTGGCGTAGAGCTCGGCGCGAAACAGCAATGGCACGTCATTGCACAGGATGTCGCGCAGCACGCCGCCGGCGCAGCCGGTGATCATCCCGGCGACGATGACGATGCCGATCGGCACGTTCATCTGCCAGGCGATGTCGCAGCCGGTCATCGTGAACACGACGAGGCCGACGGCATCGAGAACGAGGAACGCCATCGTCAGCCGGTGAACCAGGCGCGCCATGGCGATCGTCACGAACGGCGCCAGCACGGTGAGCAGCAGCAGGGACGGCCGCTCGACCCAGGCGAGCGGATAGTGGCCGAGCAGAACGTCGCGCAAGGTGCCGCCGCCGAGCGCGGTGATCGCCCCCAACAAACAGACGCCCATCCAGTCCATGCTGCGGCGTCCCGCCGCGAGCGCGGCCGTCATCGCCTGCGCCGCCAGCGCCACCCAGGTCAACAGATGCAGCACGCTGTCACCGGGCGGCAGGTTCCACATCGAGGGGGCTCCAGCTGGACAGAGAATCGCAAAGTAGGCGAGGAACCTTAGCGCGGCACGCAACGGATCGACTGGGGAATTCGCAAGGTTTCGCGGAACAGAGCCGGGGCTGCGCTGGTTGTCGGGTGACAATCGCAAAGGAGGACATCATGGCCAACGAACGGCTCCCGAACGAACGCTATCCCGACGGCATCAACCGGCCGGACATGACCACGCGCCCCGGCATGGCCGGTGCTGACATGACCGCTGCCGAGTACGAGCGCACGGCGCGGATGGACAGCCAGCTGCAGCCCGATCCCGAGCTGAGGGAAGGCTCCGCCTCGACCGGGCGTATTGCCGCCTACGCCCTGGGCATCGCGATCCTGCTCGGCGCCGTCTTCTACGGCCTCAACAACATGTCGATGCGGAGCGACCAGGCGAGCACGACGCCCGCCTCGCAGTCGGCGTCGACGAGCAATGGCAGCAGCAACAGCTCGTCCGGCGTGACCACCGGCGCCGCGGGCGACCGCACCACGCCGCCGCCGGCGGCCCCGAAGGCTCCGACTAACACCAACAACGCGAAGTAATTCGTCAACTATCCCACGAACGGCATGCCGCCGTTCTCAACTCGGGCGGCGGATGAGCGATCATCCGCCGCCTTTTTGCGCCCGCTCATCAGCAAGGCTGATATCGGCGCGCGCGTCATGGCGCCAACAAACGAGTTTCAAGGTGGAACGATCTGCGCGCTTGCCGATTGCCTGTGCGGCACTTTGACCCACACCGATTGGAGGAGATTCGTGATGAAGGCTTTCGTTTTCGCGGCCGCAGCAGGCACGCTCGTGATGACCGCAGCACAGGCTGCGCCGCTCTCGGTCGACGTGTCGGCCGTCCCCCAGCGCGACGTCCAGACCGTCCGCATGGTCTGCAACGAGGACGGCCATTGCTGGCGCGAGCGCCATGAGCGCCGTGTGATCATTCACGAAGACCGCGACTCCTACGCCTATGCGCCGCGCGAGCGCTACATCGAGCGTCGCACCTATGAACACCGCGACGGCATCGGCATCCGCGCCCCCGGCGTGAGCGTCGGCATCGGAACGGACCGCTACTGAACAGTCGTAGCGAACGGATTGGAAAAGCCGCGGCAAGTCCGCGGCTTTTCTACATGCGTGGCCCAACTCAACCGAAGAGCTTGTTCAGCTCGCCGCCGGGATAGCCGCCTGCCAGCTCGGTGAAGGTGCCCTGCTCGGCCATCTCCCTGGCCGCGCGCATGAAGCCGGCCCAGGCCATCCGAGCCAGCGAACCGCCGACGCTGATGCGGCGCACGCCGAGCTCGGCGGCCTGGCTGAGTGAGAGACCGGACGCCCCGATCAGCAGGTTGACCGGCTTTGGCGCCACCGCTTTGACGACCGCCATGATCTCCTCGACCGACTTGATCCCGGGGGCGTAGAGACAATCCGCGCCAGCCTCGGCATAGGCCGTGAGACGCTCGGTCACCAGCGCGAGGTCGGGCTTGCCCCAGAGAAAAGCCTCGCAGCGGCCGGTCAGCAGGACATCGCCGCCGCTGGCATCGATCGCCTGGCGCGCGGCGCGGATGCGCGCCACCGCCAGTTCGCGTTCGTAGAGCGGATCATCCTTGTCACCCGTGGAGTCCTCGATCGACAGACCCGCGACGCCGGTCGCGACCGCACGCGTGACGTTGGCGGCCACGCCCTCGGGGGCATCGGCGAAGCCGCCCTCGAAATCGGCATTGACGGGAATGTCGACCGCCGCTGACAGCGCCGCCAGATGCGCGAGCATCTCGTCGAGCGTCGTGCCGGTGTCGGCCTTGCCAATCGACCACGCGAAGCCGGCGCTGGTCGAGGCGATCGCCTTGAAGCCGAGATGCTGCAGCATTTTCGCCGTGCCGGCATCGAACGGGTTCGGCAAAATAAAGCAGCCGGCCTCGTGCAATTTGCGAAAGGCCGCGCGCTTCTCCGCCGTGCTGGTCACCGTCATGTCATCCTCCCATGCATCTCTTCGTTGCACCAGGATAGTCCTGCTCTCAAGGCGCCGCCACGACATTGCGCAGAAATGTTCGTTCTTCGCCCAGAATGAGTTTGTGCTCCTCCGCCAGCGCGAAGTTCGCCCGTCCCTCGCCATCGCCGCGCAAGGTTGCGCGATAGCGCTCGTAAGCCGCGAGACCGTCGAACGAAATCAGGCCGTAGGCGATGTCGTTGGTGCCCTCATGAGGCATGAAATAGCCGATCAGATCGCCGCCGCAGCGGGGAATGATCGACAGCCAGCGCCTGGCATAGGCCTCGAACAGGTCGCGCTGATGCGGATCGATGCGATAGCGGATGAAGACGGTGATGGTCATGACAACCTCCGGTAAGTTCGATATCATCGACACTATCCGCTTGCCCGGCGACAATGCTTCGGCTAGCATCGAACTATGAAATCAGGTCCGGACATTGCGATGGTGGCGGCGCTGGTCGGCGATCCCGCCCGCGCCAACATGCTGACGGCGCTGCTCTCGGGCCGGGCGCTGACCGCGACCGAGCTCGCCCAGGAAGCGGGCGTGACGCCGCAGACGGCGAGCTCGCATCTTGCCAAGCTCGAAGGCGGCGGCCTGGTCGAGCCGGAAAAACAGGGCCGTCACCGCTACTACCGGCTCGCCGATCCGGACGTCGCCGACGTGGTGGAGAAGCTCGCCGGCCTTGCCGCGCGCGCCGGCCACATGCGGGTGCGCACCGGGCCGAAGGAGCCGGAGCTGCGGCGGGCGCGCATCTGCTACGATCATCTTGCCGGCGATCTCGGCGTGCAGATGCTCGATAGCATGACCCGGCAGAAGCTGGTGCGCCGGCGCAAGCAGGAGATCGTGCTGACCGAGGACGGCAAACATTTCCTGGCGCAGCATTTGCGGATCTCGCCGGAAATGCTGGCGCATCCGCGCCGGCCCGTCTGCAAGGCCTGCCTCGACTGGAGCGCGCGGCGGCATCATCTCGCCGGCACGCTCGGCGCAGCGTTGATGAAGCGCTTCACCGAGCTGAAATGGGCGGCGCGCGATGCCACTCCAGGCAGTCGCGTGGTCAATTTCAGCCGCGCCGGCGAAAGGCATTTCGCGGCGCTGTTCGGTCCGGCCGAGGACTGACGATCACGTGCTGTTTATCGCAGCAATGCCTTCGTGCATTGCGGCCAGAGCGAACGCAGGGCACGGCGAGACGGTTGACGACCCCATCTCGCTCCCGGAGTCTCCATGTCCCGTTTCGCTGCCGCGCTCTGCGCTGCCCTGCTCACCGTCGCGCCGATCGCCGCCCGCGCTGCGGAGATGCCGCGCGAGCCCTATGGCATCAACGTCGAAGGCTTCGCCTATCCCTACCCGGTCAGCCTGCTGCCCCTGGTCAACGACAGCGAGCAGCTGCGCATGGCCTACATGGATGTCGCGCCGGCGCAGCCGAACGGCCGCGTTGCGCTGCTGCTCCACGGCCGCAACTTCCCCTCGAGCTACTGGGCGCCCGTGATCAAGACACTGACCGACGCCGGCTTCCGCGTCGTGGTGCCCGACCAGGTCGGCTTCGGCAAATCAACCAAGCCGTCGGGCGAACTGCATTTCGACACGCTGGCGCGCAACACCATGACGCTGCTCGATCACCTCGGCATCGCCAAGGCCGACATCGTCGCGCATTCGATGGGCGGCATGCTGGCCGTCCGCATCGCCCGCGCCTATCCCGACCGGGTCGCGCATCTCGTGCTGACCGCGCCGATCGGGCTCGAGGACTACCGCGCCTACGTGCCGCCGGTCCCGTCGGAAAAGATCAGCGAGAGCGAGGACCGGCTGACGTCGGACGGCTATCGCAAGCAGCTGGAGACCAACTACGCGCTGAAGCTGCCGCCGGAGCAGGTCACGCCGTTCATCGATGCCCGCTTCAACCTGAAGCAAAGCGCCGACTATCCGCGCTGGCTGAAGAGCTTCGTCAGCTCCTATCAGATGATCTACCGCGAGCCGGTGGTGCACGAGATCCCGCTGCTGACGCAGCCGACGCTGTTCATCATGGGCGCGGACGATCACAACGCGCCGGGACGGCCGAACGCGCCGGAAGCCTTGAGAGCGAAGATGGGCCAGAACGCCGAGCTGGCAAAGGACCTGGCCAGCCGGATGCGCGATGCCCGCGCCGAGGTGGTCGCCAATGCCGGCCACCTCGTCTTCCTCGACGCGCCGGACAAATACGACGCGCTGCTGCTGGACTTCCTCGGCAGGTAGTTCAAACGGACACGACCGGCAGGGATCGCGCCGATCCCTGCCGTGCCGCAATCACGAGTCCGAAACGGCGCCTGGCCGCAACGCGGCCGGGCCGATCACCAGGAGTGGCGCCGATGCCAATGGCGGCGCCAGTGCCGATGATGGTGACGCCAGCCCCAATGGCGGCGCCGCCAACCCCAATGCCGCCGGCGCCAGCCCCAGTGATGGCCGTGGCCGTGATGTCCGTGATGATGTCCGTGATGTCCCCAGCGCACCTGCTCCGGCGCGAGCCGATCGGCCTCGTCCTGCGAGCCGACCGCGCGCTCGACGTGCTGATCCCTGGCTGAAGGCGCGGCTTCGTTCAGCGGCGACGGCGAGAGCGGCGCGGCGACCGCATCGCTGGTGCGAAGCACGGCGCCGGCCGCCGCCGCGCAGCCGAACCCCAATGCCAGCTTAAGGAAATTCCGTCGTTCCATCGCACGCCTCCATGATCCGCGAGCCAGAGCATGGAGCGAGTATTCGGACGATCACCTGAACATGAGCTGAACTGGTGCGTGCCTGACCGGCGCGGCACGGCCACGACTCCGCCTCGCCTTCGCCGATACCGGACGAGCCGCCCGCCGATTACAGCTCGACGGTCTGCGCCAGCACGAAGCTCTCGCGCGTCCGGGTCACGTCGGGCCAGTCGCGATTGAAATCGGCGGTCAGGCGTTTCATCTCGCGCCGCCGATCGCACGCTCCACCGCGGCGATGGCATCGAACTGATACATCGCCTGATGCACCCTGGGATCAGCGAGACTCCACACCCGCCACGCCTTGCGCACGCCGAAGCTCCTGATCGCGTCGGGCAGATGAACGTCGCGATACCAGCGATCGAACGCATCGCGCCGGGCGGGATCAGGCACGGTCGCGCGCACGACGAAGATGGCTGACGGCATCGAGTTTCCTCCGGACCACGTTGGTGTTGTTCCGGAGTCGACCCGCAATCCGCAGCTCAGCGAAACCCCGCGGCCAGGCCGACCACCTGCCCGTCGAGCCCGTTGAAGCCGTGATGGCCGCGCGCCTGACAGGGATCCCCCTCTTCCGCGCCGCCCGACAGCCACTTCGCGCGCGCCCGGCCGCCGGACCATCTGATGAACGGGTCGACGCCTGCCGGCAGCGTGAACTTGCAGGCGTCGCTGGTATGATGGATGACCAGCGTCCGCGGCAAGGCCGAGGGCGAGCCGAGGATCGACATCACGTTCGAGGAGCTCCCCGACTCCGGACTGAGGAAGCCCGAGGTCAGCACCAACGCATCCGGCCGGGCACCGCGCGCGATGCCTTCCGCGGCGCGCAACGTGCCGCGGCTGGTGCCGATCACCGTCACCGGCCGCTTGATCGTGGCCATGTAGTCCACCGCGGCCTTCAGATCGGTACTGGTGTCCGCGACCATCACGGCGAGCCCGCGTGCGGCATAAGCGTTGCGCGTGCGCACCAGCTGGTTGCCGAGCAGGCCGTGAATGTCGCCGCGCTCGCCGACATGGATGGCGCCGTCACCGCCGGGCAGCAGGATCACGCTGGCGCGCACCGAGGCCGGCCTGATCAGCGCGACGCGGGAGCCGCCGATCGTCACGGTCTCATCGGCGAAGGCTGCTCCGGCTGCGACAGCCGACATCGCAACTGCCAGCCAGATACGTATCCAATTCGCCGGTCTGATCATCGGAGCCTCCCCGCGCGGACTCGCGCTGCCGCGGGAGGCTATCAGAAATCAACGAGGCCCGGAGTGCCTAGGAGTCCGGGCCTCGTCACCTCGCGACCTCGCGCGAGCGAAGCCGGTCGGTATTTGACAATGTCTAGCGTCCGATCACGCCGATCGCATTGAGCTGGCTCAAGACGTCAGTAGCAGCGCGTGATCGTGACGGTGTGATCGCCGCCGCGGCGTCCCGGCACCGTCACGGTCTGCATCGGGCAGCTCGATACGTAGGGGCGATCGGATGGCACGACGTTCGGTGGAAAGCGGTGGGCCCAGTCCCACGGGACGTCGTAGGTATAGGTGTAACGCTCGTCGGCCGAGGTCCGCTCCGGGATCTGCTGCGGCACGGGCTCGTCATAACCGCCATAGGCGAAGGCGCCGGCGGCCGGCAGATAGGCGCGAGCGCCGCGATAATGATGGTGATGACGCAGGCCGGGCCTGATCCCAGGCGCCGGCCGGACGACCTGGCTCGGTCCAACGGGACCGGCAGCCACCGCGGCGCCAGACCGGGCCGATGCGGCCTCGGTCGAGAAGATCAGCGCAGCGGCCGCCGCGCAGACGACGAAAACGCCCGAATTCCGAAATGCCGATGTTCTGTCAGCCATGATACGCGACCCTACTCTTCCGACCCACCCGACAAGGCTAGGCCAGCGGCCCAGTTCCCGCAAACCCATCGTTAAAGGTTAGTTAAGCGACAGGCTTAACGCCAGGGCCCGACCCGGCTCCGGATTGCCGCAATTCCCGCAATGCGACCAGCAACCCAGAGCCGGGCACGAGGCCCCCGGATTGCTTCGTCGCTGCGCTCCTCGCAATGACGATGGGTGCGGCGGGCTGTCATCCCCCGGCCGACGCAGCAGGACGGCGACGGCGCCCGGCGCGCGCGCCGCGTTCTCCGTCATTGCGAGCGAAGCGAAGCAATCCAGGGCCACGCGGCAGCTCGCAATGATTTTGTCGCCGCCGCCCGCGAGGACGACGGCTCGAGCCGATGCCTACAGCGGCAGATTGTCGTGCTTCTTCGCCGGCATCTCCATCTTCTTGTCGCGGAGCATCGCGAGCGCACGCGCGATGCGGCGGCGGGTGGAGTGCGGCATGATGACGTCGTCGATATAGCCGCGCTCGGCGGCGATGAACGGCGACAGGAAGCGGTCCTCGTATTCCTTGGTGCGCGCGGCGATCTTGTCCGGGTCCGCCATGTCGGCGCGGAAGATGATCTCGACCGCGCCCTTGGCGCCCATGACCGCGATCTGCGCCGTCGGCCAAGCGTAGTTCATGTCCGCGCCGATCTCCTTCGAGGCCATGACGTCGAAGGCGCCGCCATAGGCCTTGCGGGTGATCACCGTCACCAGCGGCACCGTGCATTGCGAGTACGCGAACAGAAGCTTGGCGCCGTGCTTGATCAGGCCGCCATATTCCTGCGCGGTGCCCGGCAGGAAGCCCGGAACGTCGACGAAGGTGACGATCGGGATGTTGAAGGCATCACAGAAGCGGACGAAGCGCGCCGCCTTGCGCGAGGCATCCGAGTCGAGCACGCCGGCCAGCACCATCGGCTGGTTGGCGACGAAGCCGACCGTGCGGCCCGCGATGCGGCCGAAGCCGGTGACGATGTTCTTGGCGAAGGCGTCCGCGATCTCGAAGAAATCGCCCTCGTCGACGACCTTCAGGATCAGCTCCTTCATGTCATAGGGCTTGTTCGGATTGTCCGGGATCAGGGTATCGAGCGACATGTCGACGCGCTCGATGTCGTCGAAGCTCGGCCATTCCGGCACGCCGTCGCTGTTGTTGCTCGGCAGGAAGTCGATCAGCCGGCGCATCTGCAGCAGCGTCTCAACGTCGTTGTCGAAGGCGCCGTCGGCGATCGAGGAGCGCGTCGCATGCACCGAGGCGCCGCCGAGCTCCTCCGCGGTGACGACCTCGTTGGTCACGGTCTTCACGACGTCGGGGCCGGTCACGAACATGTAGCTGGTGTTCTTCACCATGAAGATGAAATCGGTCATGGCCGGCGAATAGACGTCGCCGCCGGCGCACGGGCCCATGATGACGGAGATCTGCGGGATCACGCCCGAGGCCAGCACATTGCGGCGGAACACGTAGGAATAGCCCGCGAGCGCCGCGACGCCCTCCTGGATGCGGGCGCCGCCGGCATCATAGAGGCCGATGATGGGGCTACGCGCCTTCATCGCCATGTCCTGCAGCTTGGTGATCTTCAGCGCGTGGGTCTCGGACAGCGAGCCGCCGAACACGGTGAAATCCTTGGCGAAGACGAAGGTCTTGCGGCCGTTGACGGTGCCCCAGCCGGTGACGACGCCGTCGCCGGGGACCTTGGTCTTCTCCATGGAGAACTCGGTGGAGCGGTGCTCGACGAACATGTCGAACTCCTCGAACGAGCCCTTGTCGAGCAGCAGCTCGATGCGCTCCCGCGCCGTCAGCTTGCCGCGCGCATGCTGCGCCTCGATGCGCTTCTCGCCGCCACCGAGCTTGGCGCCTTTGCGCCGTTCCTCGAGGGTGTCCAGAATGTCCTTCATGCGCTTCCCGCCCGTTCCCGATGTCGTGACTGTTGGCGGCCTTCTAACACGGCTATTTCGAAGCCGGAAAGCCGCTTTCGGCAGTGCCGCCCCTCCTCCCACAGCTCGGAATTGGAAGCAGAATCATGGATATGGCCGCGCAACCGGACCTGGTCACTGAGCCCTTGGGCACATCGCGTGGCGCCGTCCAGGGCGGCCTGCGCCTGCTGCTGCGGCTCGAAGGGCTGGTGCTGGCGGCCGCCGCGATCGCCTTCTACGCCCACCAAAGCGGCTCGTGGTGGCTGTTCGCGGCCCTGTTCCTGGCGCCCGACGTCAGCTTCGCCGCCTATCTCGGCGGCCCGCGGATCGGCGCCGTGGCCTACAATGCCGTCCACAGCACGCTGGCACCCGCCGCCCTGCTCGCGATCGGGCTGGCGGCCGGACAGCCACTGGTGGTCGAGATCGCCACGATCTGGCTGGCCCATGTCGGCGTCGACCGGCTCGCCGGCTACGGCCTGAAATATGCCGACGGCTTCGGCTTCACCCATCTCGGCCGGATCGGCGGAGTTCGTCGACCCTGACACCGCGGTCCGAGATGCCGGAGTCTCAAAGAGGCCCGCGGCCCCTTGTTTCGCGGCGCACCAGGCTCGGTGTTGTCCACCGCTGTCAGCCAGCGCGCCGCGCACGGCTGTTTGACAGCTCCGCGATCGCTCGTTCTACTTGGTTGCAAAGCCGCGCCACAAGCGGCGAGCCAGGAGGACGGTCATGGAGCGACACATTGTTGCTGCCTCATCGACGCTTGCCGTGGACGCTCGTGTTGCCGTCTCGCATCGACCGCGCCGCGCCGTTGGAGGGTCCCGTTGCCGACAGGCGGTGGTGGCCGTGACGATGCTGCTGACAGCCTTGGCCGGTGACTTCGGCAGCAGCGCCAGCGCCCAGGGCTTCACCAAGGATATGCCCGCCCGGGTCGAGATGTATCCGATCCCGTCGCTGACCTTATCCGATCGGCAGTTCCTCTCCGGCGACGACGGCGGCAAGCCGGTGACCGTCGTCGGCGAAATGCGCGTCGCGCAGGGCAGCGGCAGGCTGCCGGTGGTGGTGCTGATGCACGGCTCGGGCGGCGTCGGCGCCAACATCGCGGCGTGGAGCCGCACCTTCAATGCGATGGGGATCTCGACCTTCGCGATCGACGGCTTCACCGGGCGCGGCATCACCGCGACCAGCACCAACCAGGCCCAGCTCGGCCGGCTGAACCTGATCATGGACATCTACCGTGCGCTGGACGTGCTGGCGAAGCATCCGCGCGTCGATCCCGAGCGCATCGTGCTGATGGGCTTTTCACGCGGCGGTCAGGCGGCGCTGTATGCGAGCCTCGAGCGCTTCCACAGGCGCTGGAACAATTCGGGGCTGCAGTTCGCCGCCTATATCCCGTTCTATCCCGACTGCTCGACGACCTATCTCGGCGACACCGACGTCGTGGCGCGGCCGATCCGGATCTTTCACGGCGGGCCGGACGACTACAATCCGGTGCGGACCTGCAAGGCCTATGTCGAGCGGCTGAAGGCCGCGGGCCGCGACGTCGCGCTGACGGAATACGCGGACTCGCCGCACGGCTTCGATCTCGGCCTGCTCGGCGCCAACATGCTCGCCGTCGCGCCGAAGGCGCAGACCGTGCGCAACTGCCGCATCAAGGAGAGCGACGGCGGGATGCTGATCAATGCCGACACGCAGCAGCCCTTCACCTATCAGGACGCCTGCGTCGAGTTCGATCCGCATGTCGGCGGCAATCCGGCCACGGCCGAGGCGGCGCGCCAGGCGGTGACGGATTTCCTGCGCGCGCTGTTCAAGCTGTCGTGAGCAAAAATAGAACGATTTGGATCAATTTTTGAGGTGACAGATCGAACGTATCGGGTCTTGCTGCGTTGTCGCTCGCTTTTCGACGATGAAACGGAGCCCGATGATGCGCGCCTCTCGCCTTGCGATCCCCACTTTGCTGACCGCCCTCGCCTTGGGCGGCACGGCCCATGCGGCGCCTGCCGCGCCGTTCCGGGGGCTGCAGGGCTCCTGGACCGGCGGCGGCGTGATCAGCCTGTCCGACGGCAACCAGGAGCGGCTGCGCTGCCGCGCGGCCTATGACGTCGGCGGCGCCGGCGAGCAGCTCCGGCTCAACATCCGCTGCGCCAGCGACAGCTACAACATCGATCTCTCCAGCGACGTCGCCTATCGCGGCGGCGAGATCTCGGGGCAATGGAGCGAGTCGAGCCACAACGCGTCCGGCACGATCGAGGGCCGCGCCGTCGGCAACCGCATCGAGGCCCAGGCGCGCGGGCAGACGTTTTCCGCCGGCCTGTCGCTGACGACGCAGGGACGCCGGCAGACCGTGTCGATCCGCCCGGCCGGCACGGACATCAGGGGCGTCGACCTGGAGCTGGCGCGGCGGTGACGTACGCTAGGTCGCCACGATATCGTTGCTTCGCGTAGCAACGCGCCGCTCTATCCACGTCGTTGCGAGCGCAGCGAAGCAATCCAGAGTCCCACACACCACACTGGATTGCTTCGCTACGCTCGCAATGACGGTGGCGAGAGCATGCGCGCCTCACGATTCGCTCACAGCGCGCCGATCTCCTTCAGGCACGCTTGGGTCAACGTCATGCGGGCTTCGACGTGGCGCGGCTCCGGGCAGTCCATGTTGAGCGCGAACACGGTCGGCTGGTCACCCTTGTCGACCCAGCCGACCATCCAGCCGAGTGAGCCCTGCTCCTTGCCGAGCAATCCCGACTTGAAGTGAATGACGGCGTCGCCGACCTTGGTCGTCGGAATGATGTCGCGCGTCAGATCCTGGCTGCGCTTCGACACCGTCAGCGCGCCACGGCGCAGGCGATCGATGAAATCGACCTGCTCCACCGGATCGATGCGAAGCGCGCCGGTGAGCCAGAACTGGTCGATGCCGCCGCCGATGTCGTGATTGCCGTAGTCGAGCTCCTCGAGATATTTTTGCATCCGCTCGGGACCGATGCGGCGCGCGATCTCCTGATAGACCGGCACGGCGGAGACCGCGATCGCGCTGCGCAAGGTGTGATCCTTGTTCCAGGCCTCGATCGATCTCGTGACGCCATCCCATTTGAACACGTCCTTGTCGGGATCCTCGACGACGCCCGTCTCCAGCGCGATCAGCGAGTTCGCGATCTTGAAGGTCGAGGCCGGCAGCTTCGCCTCGCCGGAGCGATCTGCATCGCTGGCGATGATGAGATATTCCTCGACCTTGTAGGCCAGGAACGTGCCCCTGGTGTTCTCGTCGGTGAAGCGCTTGGCGAGATCGCCGCGGATCTCGTTGCGCGGCGGTGCGACATGCGCAAATGCGCGCGCGGGCAACAGGCTGGCGCCGGTCATCAGGGCGAGCGCGTGGCGGCGGCTCATCATGGGCATCGCAAATCTCCGTCGTCGTTCGCCCTCCCTACCACAGGGCGGTGACGACGGACGCATGACGGAGATCACAAATGCGGCGCGCTCAGCGGATCGGCCGCGACAGGTTGAGCACGAACACCAGCACCTCGGCGACGGCCTTGTAGAGCTCCTCCGGGATCTCGTCGCCGAGCTCGACATTGGAGAGCGCGCCGGCCAGCACCTCGTTCTCCTCGATCGGGATGTCGTGCGCCTTCGCGACCTCGATGATCTTGGCGCCGATCGTGCCCTTGCCCTTGGCGACGACGCGCGGCGCGCCCTGGCCCTTGTCGTAGTGCAAGGCGACGGCGAGCTGGGTCTTGTTGGCGGCCTTCACCTCGATGCTCATAGCGCGCGATCCAGGAAATGGCCGGCCCTGGGCGGCATCACGGCCGGCGGCGCGCCGTCCTGCACCACGAGGTCGCCCGGTGAGAGCTCGGCACGGCTGAGGGCCTGGCTGAGGTCGGCAAGGCCGGCGCGCAGCCGCGCGGCGGTGACCGGACGCTCGGCCCACATCCGCACGGAGGTGCGCTCGGCGCTGAATGAGATCATCGCATGCACCGGGCCGGCCGGCTCGACGTCGAGCGAGAAGCGCGCCCGCCAGACGCGCTTGGCCGCGTCCGGCGATTGCGTGCCGCCGTCGCGCGCGATCTCGAACTGCGCCATGGCCGTGCCCTGCGGGGTGGCGAAGGGAATCTCGAAGTTCCAGCGCGGCGGCGCCGGGTCGGTGCGCGCGGTCGAGGCGTCCGGGCGATCCGGCAGCGAGGCGACCTGCAGCAGGGTCTGGCGCGACAGCGCCTGGTCGGTCTCGTCGAGCAGCCGGTGCGCGATCGCCGACAGCGGCGTGTCGGGACCGAGCGTCGGCATCGCCACGGCCTGCGGCATCGGTGCAGCCCCGCGGAACGGCGGCGGCGGGGTGTTGGTGCGCACGACCATATCGGCGCGGCCGTTGGCGTTGCGTCCGGGAACGAGGCCCGCGGCGCGCGGAATCTGCTGCTGCGCTTCCTGCAGCACGGCCAGCACCGTGCCGGGCGTGAGCGACTGCGCCTTGGCGCCCGTCAGGGCCTCGATCAGCGCCGAGCCGGTGAAGCCGGCAGACGCGGCGTCGGGCCGCCCCATTCCCGTGGCCCAGGGCTGGGGCGGCAGCTCGATCTCGATGTCGGGCACCAGCGAGGGAGCGCCGCTCTGTTGCTGCGCGGCGGCGGCGCGGCCGGCCTCCGACAGCACCGAGGCATAGGAGCCACCGGGCGACGGCTGCGCCGATGCCGCCATGCCGGGCTCGGCGGTCTGCAGCACCGTCGCCAGCGTCTGGCGCAGCACGATCAGCGCCGCCTTCAGGTCGGGCGTGCCGGTGCCGGTAGTGCCATTGGCGAGCGAGGATTCCAGGAACAGGCCGGATTGCTGCACGGCGGTCTGCACATCCTCCGCGGTCAGCGCCGGCGAGAGCGGCGTCTGCTGCGCCAGCACCTGCGCCACGGCGGCCCGCAAGGCCGGTGGAAGGTTCGGCGAGTCGGCGACGGCCTGGAGATCGGCGAACAATTGGCCCTGGCTGCCCTGGCGGGTCGCCGCCTCCTCGCTGGCGATCGACAATGCGAGCCGCTCCAGCCCGGTCAGCGGATCCGGCGGTGGCGGCAGCGCCGGTGCCAGCCGGCCGGTGACGTCGACGACGGTGGCGGCCGGGGTCGGGGTGCCGGTGGTGCCAGTGGCAGCACTGCCGCCCTGCCCGACGATGGCGAGCTGCAGCCCTTGCGCGGTCTGCGACACGGCGACCTGCACGGTCTGGCCGGCCTGCAGCGGCAGCTCGCTCGCGAGCTCCATCGACAGGTTTCCGATCGCGACCTGGACCAGGTTCTCGGCGAGCACCTGCTGCACCCTGGCGCTGACCAGTGCGCCGGCCTGCAGCGTGGTCGCTGCCGCCACCGTGGTTCCGGCCGGCGAGCTGCCGACGCCGCGGACGGCGCTCACGGAAGGCGACGGGGTGACACTCTGGACCATGCGCGTACTCGGGTTACGCGCACAGCCTAGCGGGTGCCCCTAAACCCGGCGTTAACCGGCCTCAGAGCGCGGCGTCGACTGCCCGGAGGATGCGAACGGCGGCTTGGTAGTCGATCTGCTTGGCGGCGCGGCGGCTCATCGCCTCCTCGTCGGCCCCCCATTGCGCGACGTTCCAGTCCTCGTCGACATGGGCTGCCGCCCAGACCTGATCGGCGTCGCGCACCCCATGCACCAGCGCCAGCGCCAGCAGCGCCGAGCCGGTCAGTGTGGTGACGACATGCGCGGCCGCCACCGTCCACGGGCCGGTCGGCAGCGCAGCGCGCGCGGCCTGGACCGCAGCCTCCGGCTGGGCCACATGCATGATGCCTTCGGACAGGATGAAATGCGCGCCCAGGCCGTCGCGCGCCCAGTCCAGCACCGGGTCCCAATGCTCGGCCTCGCGCGCGACCAGCCCCTCGGGATGACCGGCCCGGTAGAACAGCAGGTCGGACTGGAGATATTTGGCGATGTCCTCGCGGACGTCATCGACGCGGTCGACCACCGACTGCACGACGCTGTTGGCGAACCGCGTCAGCGGCATCGTGGCGGGATCGATGTTCTCACCCTGGGCCTGCCACTCGGCGGCGACGGCCTCCGCCAGCTCCCCAGCGGGAACGATGACGACGCGCCCCGACGGTGTGCGGATCGGCCGGCCGTCGAGGGTGACGTTGAAGCCGCCCTCGGCCGCGGCGGTCCCGGCCTCCTTGTAGAAGCGCTTGCGCAGCGGCGTCCGCATCGCCTGGCGCGCCGATTCCTGCGGATCGAGCGGCGACCGGCCGACGACCTCGTCAAACAGTTCACGCATCAGAATTCCAGCCCTCTCGCGGGATGATCACACGGGATCCGTTGTTTTCGCGGTAGATAAGCCCTGTCCGCCCGAAATGCGAGCTGCCGATGCGTCCGCTGCTCTCCGCCCTCGTCCTGCTCGGCAGCGCCGTTGAGGCCGCCGCCGGCTTCCGCTCGCCGGAATCGCTGGTGCGCAACGTCTATGCGCATTACGGCCGGGGCGCGCCGGAGCTCTCCGCCGGGCTGCCGCGGACGGCCGAGACCGCGCGGCAGTTCTTCGATCCGAGCCTCGCCGGGGCCTGGGCGGCGCCGCGGCGTGAGCCCTACGATTTCCTGGTGCAGAGCCCACGCTGGAAGCTCGGCCCGGTCGCGATTGCGATCTTGCGCAAGCAGTTCGACAAGACCTATGTCGCCGCCAGCTTCGACAACCAGGGCCACCGCGTGACGATGAACTTCATCGTGGTCAAGGGGCCGGACGGCTGGGTCATCCTCGACGTCGAAACGCCGCACGATTCGCTGCGGGAGTTTTTGCGGCAGTTCCGGAATTGAGCCGCTGCGTAGCCCGATGAGCGAAGCGATATCCGTGTTACGAGAGGCCGCTCACTCCTCCGGCGCGTTCTCGATCGGGTCGAAGCGGTCGTGCTCGAGGCCGAGCAGGTTCCACGACTGCAGCATGTGCGGCGGCAGCGGCGCGGTGGCGTCGATGAATCCGCCGCGCGGATGCGGGATGACGATGCGGCGCGCCAGCAGATGCAGCCGGTTCTGCAGGCCGCCGGGCAGCGCCCAGTTCTCGATGTTGAAATATTTGGGATCGCCGACGATGGGATGGCCGATATGGGCCATGTGCGCGCGCAGCTGATGGGTGCGGCCGGTCACCGGTTTCAGCGACACCCAGGCGAGCTTGTTGGCCGAGGCCTCGACCACCGCGTAGTAGGTCACGGCGTGGCTGGCGCCCTCGTCGCCATGGGCGGCGACGCGCATGATGGTGTCGTCCTCGCTCTCCTCCTTGGCAAGATAGGTGGAGATGCGGCCCTGCTTGGGCTTGGGCACGCCCGCCACCAGCGCCCAGTAGATCTTGCGCGCCGAGCGGCTGCGGAAGGCGCCGGTCAGATGCGTGGCAGCGAAGCGGGTCTTGGCGATCAGCAGGCAGCCGGAGGTCTCGCGGTCGATGCGGTGCACGAGCCGCGGCTTCTGGCCCTTGGCGTCGCGCATCACCTCCAGCATCTGGTCGATATGACGGGTCATGCCGGAGCCGCCCTGCACCGCGAGCCCGGCCGGCTTGTTGAGGACGAGCACGTCGTCGTCCTCGTACAAGGTCATCGCCTTGAGGCTCTCCAGCGTCTTGCGCTCGCCCTCGGTGAGGCCGGCGCGCTCCTTCGGCGCGTCCAGCTTGAGCGGCGGAATACGCACGCTCTGGCCTTCTTCAAGGCGATCCTTGGAGTCGGCGCGCTTGCCGTCGACGCGCAGCTCGCCTTTGCGGACGATGCGCTGGATGTGCGAGAATGACAGGCCGGGAAAGCGCGCCTCGAGGAAGCGGTCGACGCGCATGTTGTTCTCGTCGGCCGTGACCACCACGGTCTGCACCTTCGTCGGCAGCAGCGGCGTCTCCGGCTCGACCTTCTTCGGCGGCAGCGCCGCAGGCCTGCGCTCGGCACGCTCCGAGCTGAACCGCGCGGACTTGCCGGCACCGGCGCGCTTGGCCGGCGGCCGCTCGCGCGGGGCGAAGCTGTCGCGGCGATCCTCTCCCTCGGCGCGCGGCGCACGGCTGCGCTCGGCCTTGCCGCGCCCGAAATCGCCGCGCGGTGCCGCCTCGCGGTCACCGGCAAAACGGTCGCGCCGCGGCCGCTCGGCATCGGGACGCTTCGCAGACTCACGCTTGGCCGCGGCGCCTGCGCTGCGGGCGGCCTCGGCCTTCGGCCGCTCGCTGCGGCGATCGGTCGGGCGATCGGATCGGGTCTGGGTTCGCTTGATACGGCGGCTCATGGCAGGTTGCGTATCGCAAAAGCCCCTGCCAGTCACGGCGAAATCGCGATAAATCCGCTTGTGAGTCGGCCGCTTGGGCCATCGAGACTGATCGGAGCGAATTCGAATGACGCTCACGCGACTGGGCCTGGCGATCCTGGCAGCCACGCTGGCGACGACCGCCACGCAGGCGCAGCAGAGCCCCATGCCCGACGACATCGCCTGGAAGCTGATCGAGATCGGCCGGGTCATCGCCCCGCCGAAGACCGCCGCGATCTACGCGCCGCTGCAGGCCAAGGAACCCTACACCGGCGTCAAGGTGCAGCGCGATGTGAGATACGGCACGGCCGAACGCAATCTGCTCGACGTCTTCACGCCGGATGCCGCGGCCGCGCCCCGGCCGGTGCTGATCTTCGTGCATGGCGGCGCCTTCATCGGCGGCAACAAGCGCACCACGCCGGACGGCCCGTTCTACGACAACATCATGCTGTGGGCGGTGAAGAGCGGCTTCATCGGCGTCAACATCACCTACCGCCTGGCGCCGAAATTCCCCTGGCCTGCCGGCGTCGAGGATGTCGCCAGCGCGGTGCAATGGGTGGCCGCCCACGCCGCCGAGAACGGCGGCGATCCCGCGCGCATCTATCTGATGGGCCATTCGGCCGGCGCGGTGCACGTCGCGACCTATGTGGCGCATCCCGAATTCCACAAGGTCGCCGGCGGCGGCCTTGCGGGCGCGATCATGGCCTCGGGCGTCTACGACCTCACCGCGACGCCGCTTGGCGACCAGGAGATGGCCTATTTCGGCACCGATCCCTCGCGCTTCAAGGAGCGCTCGTCGCTGCAGGGGCTGCAAGCCTCGCCCTTGCCGCTGATGACCGTCTCCGCCGAGCTCGACCCGCCGCGCTTTGTCGAGCAGTTCGATCTGCTCAAGCAGGCCGCCTGCAAGCGACCGTCCGGCTGCGCCCGCGCGGTGATGCTGCCGCAGCACAGCCACATGTCGGAGGTGTATGCGATCAACACCGAGGACGACCGGCTGACGCGGGAGATTGCGGAGTTCGTCAAGACGGGGAAGTAGTAGCGCGCTCCCTCCACCGTCATTACCCGCAGCGAAACAATCCAGGGCGTCGCGAGGACTCGGGATTGCTTCGCTGCGCTCGCAATGACGTGGAGAGAGCATGACGCAACATAAGCAGCGCGACACGCGGTGACAGAACGAGCGGCGTCGGGGCTCCTACCCACCCCGCTCCTTCCGCAGCTTCGCCCAGTAGTCCAGCCGCTTCCTGATCTCGCGCTCGAAGCCGCGCTCGGGGGGATCGTAGAACTGCTGGCGGCCGAGGGCGTCGGGGAAGTAGTCCTGGCCCGAAAACGCGTCCGGCGCATCGTGGTCGTACTGATAGCCCGCGCCGTAGCCTTCGCCCTGCATCAGCTTGGTCGGCGCGTTCAAGATGTGCTTTGGCGGCAGCAGCGAGCCGCCCTCTTTCGCCACGCGCTTGGCGGCGCCGAACGCCTTGTAGGCGGCGTTGGATTTCGGCGCGGTGGCGACATAGATCACGGCCTGCGCGATCGCGAGCTCGCCCTCGGGTGAGCCCAAGAAGTCATAGGCATCCTTGGCGGCGTTGGCGATCACCAGCGCCTGGGGATCGGCGAGGCCGATGTCCTCCACCGCCATCCGAACGATGCGGCGAGCAAGGAACAGCGGATCCTCGCCGGCGTCGAGCATGCGGGCGAAGTAGTACAGCGCCGCATCCGGATCGGAGCCGCGCACCGATTTGTGCAGGGCCGAGATCAGGTTGTAGTGGCCGTCGGCCGATTTGTCGTAGATCGGCGCACGGCGCTGCAGGATGTCCTGCAACTGCACCGCGTTGAAGATCTCGTCCTTGCGCGCCGAGCGCCAGACTTCCTCGGCGAGCGTCAGCGCAGCGCGGCCGTCGCCGTCGGCCATGCGGATCAGCACGGCGCGCGCCTCGTCGTCGAGCGGCAGCTTGCGGCCCTCGACCGCCTCGGCGTTGCCGTAGAGCTTCTCGATCGCGGCGGCGTCGAGCGAGTGGAACACCAGCACGCGCGAACGCGACAGCAGAGCGGCGTTGAGCTCGAACGACGGATTCTCGGTGGTGGCGCCGACCAGCACGACGGTGCCGTCCTCCATCACCGGCAGGAAAGAGTCCTGCTGCGCGCGGTTGAAGCGATGCACCTCGTCGACGAACAGCAGCGTGCCCTGCCCGGTCTCGCGTCGCGCGCGTGCCGCGTCGAAGACTTTCTTCAGGTCGGCGACGCCGGAGAACACCGCCGAGATCTGCTCGAAATGCAGCTCGGTGGCGTCCGCCAGCAGCCGCGCCACCGTCGTCTTGCCGGTGCCGGGCGGGCCCCAGAAGATCAGCGAGCCCAGCGTGCGCGTCTCCAGCATGCGGGTCAGCGCGCCGTCAGGGCCGAGGATGTGATCCTGTCCCACCACATCCGACAGCTTGTGCGGACGCAGCCGCTCGGGCAGCGGCCGCGGCGCATCGTGCTCCATCCCCGCCGCGGCGAAGAGGCTCGGGCCTCCCTGCTGGGGACGCTTCGGGCTCATCCGCCGAGCGTGACGTTGATCTGCTGGCCGCCGCGCAGCACGGTGATGCGCCAGATGCGCGCGGCCTCGCGCGACGCCTTGTCGAGGTCGGCGGTCTTGGCGATCTTCTGGTTGTTCACGGCCATGATCACGTCGCCCTTCTGGAAGCCGACATTGGCCGCGGTGGTGCCGTCGCCCGGCTCGAGCACGACCACGCCCTCGGTGTCGGCATCGAGATGCAGCTCATCGGCGACCGCCGGAGAGATGTTGGCGACCTTGGCGCCCTGGAACGGCGAGCGGCCGTTGATCACCATCTCGTTGCGTCCGGTGTCCGGCGCGGTCTCCAGCGCGACCGCGACCTTCACCGGCTTGCCGCCGCGCTGCAGCTCGATCTGCGCCGTGCCGCCGAGCGGCCGGGTCGCGAAGCGATAGTCGAACGCGTTCGGATCATCGACGGTCTGGCCGTCGATCGACACGATCAGGTCTGACGACTTGATGCCCGCCTTTGCCGCCGGGCTGTTCGCGACCACGGAAGCGACCAGCGCGCCGGTCGGCGAGCGCAGGCCGAGGCTCTCGGCGATCTCAGGCGTCACCGCCTGCAGCCGCGCGCCGAGCCACGGGCGCTTCACCGCCTTGCCGCCGCTCTTCGCCGAAGCCACGACCACGCGCACCATGTTGGCAGGGATCGCGAAGCCGATGCCCTGCGAGCCGCCGGACTTGGAATAGATCGCGGTGTTGATGCCGACGAGACGTCCGGTCATGTCGACCAGCGCGCCGCCGGAATTGCCGGGATTGATGGCGGCATCGGTCTGGATGAAGAACTGATAGTCGGTGATCCCGACCTGCGTGCGCGCCAGCGCCGACACGATGCCGTGGGTCACGGTCTGGCCGACGCCGAAGGGATTGCCGATCGCCAGCACGACATCGCCGACCAGGAGATCATCGGAGTTGGCGAGGTCGAGCGTCGGAAACTGCTCCTTGGTGCCCTTCAGCTTGAGCACGGCCAGATCAGTGCGGCTGTCCTTCAGCACGATCTCGGCTTCGAACTCGCGCTTGTCGGCGAGCGAGACCTTCACCTCGTCGGCGCCCTCGATCACGTGCACGTTGGTGACGACGAGACCGGACGCATCGATCATCACGCCCGAGCCGAGCGAGCGCTGCATCTGCTCCTGCGGCCCGCCCTGCAGGCCGAAGAAGCGGCGGAAGATCGGATCGTCGAGAAAGGGATTGCGGTTCTGCACCACCTTGGCGGCATAGACGTTGACGACCGCCGGCTGCACGCGCTGCACGATCGGCGCATAGGACAGCCGCAGCTCGGCCGCGGACTGCGGCACGCGCCGGTCCTGCGCCGCGAGCGGAGTGGCTGCCAGCAGAGACAGCAGCAGGACCAGTGTGGAGCGAATCAACGTCATGCGAACAATCCTGGGAAAATGACGGCTTGGATATAGGCGGAACGGCCGCCGCGGCCAAGCTCAGGCGGCCTGATGCGGCGTTTTGATGGTCTCTGCAACGGGGCCGCAGGACAGCCGTTCCTGGTGCCGCTCGCCCCAGCTCCTGAGGACCTCGATCACCGGCCGCAGGCTCTCGCCGACCTCGGACAGGGTATAGTCCACCCGCGGCGGCACCTCGGCATAGACCTTGCGAACCACCAGCCCGTCGTCCTCGAGCGCCCGCAGCTGCTTGGTCAGCATGCGCTGGGTGATGCCGGGCATCAGGCGGCGCAGCTCGCCGAAGCGCCGGCTGCCGCCCTGCAGGTGGTAGAGGATCACGCCCTTCCACTTGCCGTCGATCAGATCGAGCGTGGCTTCGACCGCGCAGCCCGGACGGCGGGTGAAATTCTTCCGTTTCATCGCGTTTTGGCCCAATAGTATCCAAACGGGGACTAGTTCCCCATTTTTACAGTACTTGCTGAAATGACGCCAGAAGGACAAACAGATCCTATCGCCAAGCCAACCAGGAGGTTGTTCATGAAGGCCGTCGGATACCAGCAGTCGCTCCCCATCACCGAGGACCGCGCGCTGTTCGACTTCGAGACCGCCAAACCCGAGCCGAAGGGACGCGACATCCGCGTCGCAGTGAAGGCGGTGTCGGTCAATCCGGTCGACACCAAGGTGCGCAAGCGCGCCGCACCGCCCGCCGGCGAAACCAAGATCCTGGGCTATGACGCCGCTGGCGTGGTCGAGGCTGTCGGCCCGGACGTGAGCCTGTTCAAGCCCGGTGACGAGGTGTTCTACGCCGGCTCGATCCTGCGCCAGGGCACCAATGCCGAATTCCATCTGGTCGACGAGCGCATCGTCGGTCGCAAGCCGAAGAGCCTGTCGTTCGCCGAGGCCGCCGCCCTGCCCCTGACCTCGATCACCGCGTGGGAGCTGCTGTTCGACCGGCTCGGCGCCGTCCCCGGCAAGAGCCTCGATGACCGCACCTTGCTGATCACGGGCGCCGCCGGCGGCGTCGGCTCGATCCTGATCCAGCTGTCGCGCCGCCTCACCGGCCTGACCGTGCTCGCCACCGCCACCCGGCCCGAGTCGCGCGACTGGTGCCTGAAGCTCGGCGCCCACGCCGTGATCGACCATGGCAAGCCGATGAAGGCGCAGATCGACGCACTGAAGCTGCCGCCGGTCAGCCTCATCGCGAGCCTCACCCACACCGACCAGCACTACAAGGCGATCGCCGACTTCATGGCGCCGCAGGGCAAGTTCGGCCTGATCGACGATCCCGCCGAGTTCTCACTCGCAGCCTTCAAGGGCAAGGCGATCTCGATCCACTGGGAATCGATGTTCACGCGCTCCTCGTTCACGACGCCCGATATCATCGCGCAGCACAACCTGCTCAACGATGTCTCTGATCTCATCGACAAGGGCGTGATCCGCACCACCCTCGGCGACAACTACGGCACCATCAACGCCGCCAACCTCAAGCGCGCCCATGCGCTGATCGAGAGCAATAAGTCACGCGGCAAGATCGTGCTGGAGGGGTGGAGTTAAGTAATAGCGCTCATAGGGTGGGCAAAGGCGTGGCTCAGGTCTCTCCACGTTCGAGGTCGCGGTGGCGCCGTGCCCACCATCTCGCCGGTGCACTCGCTGACGGACGGTGGCACGCTGCCGCCTGACGGCGGCTGCTTTGCCCACCTACGGCACCGCCACCCTCAACTAACAAGCCCGCGCTTCATAGCTTTCCGTCATTGAGAGCGAAGCGGCAACGGCGTCCGGTCGCTCATTGCCGCGCTGGTCCCCAAGCGTAGGCCTCATCGGGAGTGCTGAACGCCCTGATCACCGGCTCGGAAAAGCCGAGCGCCTCGTAGCAGTACTCACTGCCGACGAAACTGAAATGCCGGGGTCGACGGCCGACCGGATCGATCGCCTCATAGGCATTCAACAAGGCCGATTGCTCGGCCTCCTTGATATAGACGCCGCCGTCGTACACGACGGTGTCGGCGCCATGCGCCGACACCGCGTAAGCGACCTCTTCGAACCCGGCATAGATCTGGCACGCGATCTCGATGCCGTAGGCGCGCAAACCGGGCGGCGATGCCACGACGATCAGGTGGAGCACGCCGCGCCAGAGACCTTGATCGAAGACCGCAGGCGGTCGTTCGATGCCGTCGATCATCGAGGGGTAAGGACGCCATTTGATGGAAGGGTCCGGAAACAAGAAACCTCCAGGCAGATCTTGATCATGGATCATAGCGCGGCATGTAGGGGCTGCATATTCGCCCTGCATTCGATAATTCGGAGGGCTGCGAGGCCATGATGGGCGAGGACTGGCCGGCCGGGCCGATCTCCTTTAACGAAGCGCGACATTCGCATCTGGAACGGCGTCCGTGAGCAGCCTCGAGCAAGAGACCCATTCGTCCGCCGATCGCGGCCCGCGCAGCGGATCGCCGCTCGAGGTCCTCAGCATCTTCCTCAAGCTCGGCCTCACCTGCTTCGGCGGGCCGATTGCCCATATCGGCTATTTCCGCGACGAGTTCGTCGTCAGGCGAAAATGGATCGACGAGCATGCCTATGCCGATCTGGTCGGGCTGTGCCAGTTCCTGCCCGGTCCCGCCAGCAGCCAGGTCGGCTTCTCCATCGGGCTGATGCGCGCCGGCTATCTCGGTGCGCTCGCGGCCTGGACCGGCTTCACTTTGCCGTCGGCCGCCGTGCTCATCCTGTTCGCCTATGGTGCGGGCCGATTGAGTGGACCGATCGGCAGCGGCCTGCTGCACGGGCTGAAGCTGACCGCAGTCGCCATCGTCGCACAGGCGGTCTGGGGCATGGCGCGCACGCTCTGTCCCGATCGCACGCGCGCCTCGATCGCGGTCGCCGCAACGTTGATCATTCTGCTCAGTTCGGCCTCGGCCGCGCAGATCGGGGCCATCGTGCTCGGCGGACTCGCCGGCCTCTGGCTGTGCCGCGGCGAGGCGGCGCCGTCGGGACACGTCGCGATCCCGGTGTCGCGGAGCGTGGGGGTCATGGCGCTCGTGCTGTTCGTCGTCCTGTTGGCGGGACTTCCGCTGCTGCGCGGCTCAACGGGATCGACGCCGCTTGCCTTGTTCGACGCGTTCTATCGCTCCGGCGCGCTCGTGTTCGGCGGTGGACATGTGGTGCTGCCGCTGTTGCGCGAAGCCTTCGTCGGACCAGGCTGGCTGAGCGACGACGCCTTTCTCGCCGGCTACGGTGCGGCGCAGGCCGTCCCGGGCCCGCTCTTCACCTTCGCCGCCTATCTCGGCACCGTGGTCGCTCCGGAGCCGCATGGGATCATCGGGGCCGCGCTCGGTCTCCTCGGAATCTTCCTTCCGGGCATGCTGGTCCTGCTCGCCGCGCTGCCGTTCTGGGACTCGTTCCGCAAGCGCGCCGGCGCCCAGGCCATGATGCGGGGTGTCAACGCTGCGGTCGTCGGTGTGCTGGGAGCGGCCCTGTACAACCCGGTCTGGACAACAACCGTCCATAACGCGGCAGATTTTGGCATCGCGCTGGTCGGTTTCGTCCTCTTGGTCGCCTGGCGCGCGCCGCCGCTCGTCGTGGTGACGTTCAGCGCCATTGCCGGCGTCGCGGCCGCGCTGGTGTAAGCGGCGGTGCCGCCGCATCACATGGTTGGCAAAGCGCCGCCGAAGCGGCGCTCTGCCCCCAGCGAGCTGCCGTGCGCGGCTAATTATGCTTCTTCCAGAAGATGCGCGCGCCCTGCACGGATTGCGCGACGTTGATGCGGGCCCGCTCGAACGGCGTCACCACGCCGTCGGCCTTGGCCTTGTTTTCCAGCTTCTGCACGTGGATCTGGCCGCGGACGAGCTGCTGCGCCTCCGGATAGGTCAGCCGCCCGCTCGCGATGCCGTTGTAGATGCGATGTGACTGGTTGTGCTGACGCGCATCGATCAGCGGCGTGCCCGCGAGGCTTGCGCCGGACGTCAGCGCGAGCAGCAACACAGCGGCCATGATGGACTTCATTTCACTCTCCTGTGGTTGTCGTCCACCGGCGTGAAGACGTCATTGTCCGCACGGCTCCAGCGAACGGCCGCCAGGATGCGCGCGATCGGCCGTGTCGACCGTGCCCGGGCTCACACGCGGCCGTGTCGTCCGATGACGACGAATGCTGCAGTGATCGATCGTCGGGTGGAGCCGCATGTCACGCCGCGGGGGCCTCCGCAAAAAATTGCGGGTTGCGTGAGCTGCCGGTCTTGCAAATCTCACCTTTGGGTGCATGTTCGCCGCGCACTACTTTTGAATGAATCATTTTTAACAATCATTGGCGACGCATGGCGGCGAGACCAACGGCTCATCCCAGCGCGCACATCCATGGAGACCGGCCATGAGAACGATTCAGTGGCTCATGCTCACTTTCGCGACGACCGTCACCGCAAGCGGCCTTGCCGGCGCCCTCAGCCCTGCGAGCGCCGCCCCGCCTCCGCCGGCGAAGAACTGCCCGGCCTTCGGCTGGTCGGAGGGACTTGGCAGTTATCTCAAGCCGGACGCCGCCTTCCCCACCTCCGACACCAAGACCATCCCGACGCCGGACTGCAATTTCCATCAATGGTCGTGGGAGGCCTTCGTCTGGGCGACGGCTCTGGTGAAGGATTCGGGCTCCGGCGCCGCCGTGCCGCGGTTCATGACCTTGGCGACGCCCGACGAGTTGCTCAACAACGCCGAGAATGCCGGCGCCCCACGGCCGCGCCCGCTGACCTTGGCGGCCCGTGCCCAGGTCTTCCACGGCATGGCCGGCTTCACCGAAGGCGCCGGCGCCATCGTCGAAGCCGACGGCAACATGCTGGTCGCGCAGAACGGCTATCCCGTCTACGCCTCTGTTCACATGAACCAGAGCTATTTCAACACCGCCCGCAAGAACCTGATCGCGACCGGCGGCTACCAGAGCCAGCCGGCAGATTCCTCCTTCGCCGTGGGCGATGCGGTGTTCAAGGCGACGTGGCTGCGGCTCGACCCCGGCCAGGCGCCGCCCGCGGGCGCCTATACGACCCAGGCACAGGTGCCGGTGCTGGAGAACAACGTCACCCCCGGCCTGATCACGATCCGGCCGGCGCCCGGCAAATTCGTCACGGTGACGGTGGCGCTGGTCGGCCTGCACGTCGTCGGCTACACCGAGAACCACCCTGAATTCCTGTGGGGCACGTTCGAGCTGAAGAACAACTCACCGCAGACGCCGGACAACACCTTCGCGCCCTCGGCAAGCCGCTCGGATCCGAAGAGCTATACGCTCTACAAGGGCGGCACGCCGTTCTCGCAGGTCAACATCGCGGCGCAGCCCGGCGCCAACCGGCCGCAACTGCGGCTCGATCCGGCGACCCAGAAGCTGACGCCGGTGACCAACGTCGTGCTCGAGAACCAGACCGGCGGCGAGAACCAGCCCAACGGCGTCGGCAACATCTTCGCGATCACGGCGCAAGCCCAGGGCTTTCTCTCCGGCCTGAAGGGCCCGCAATCGACGTTCGCGAACTACGCCCTCGACGGCACCGTCTGGATGCTCCCCAACTCGTACAATCTGAACAGCAACCAGACCAATGCGGTCGGTTCGGTCAATCTCGCCAACGCCACCGCCGAGACCTTCGTGCAGAACGCCGACAACACGCCGATCAAGAACGTGCTGAACTGCTTCCTGTGCCACAACCCGACGTCCTATTCGTTCCAGACGCCGCCGCCGGCCAAGCTGCCGAACCGGCTGATCGCGCTCAGCCACGTGCTGTCGATCGGCTCGCCCTACGAGGTGCCGAACTCGATCTCCGGCCGGCTCCTGATGCGGCCGGATCCGTTCAGGAAGTAGACCGACGACGCTTGCGCAGCGGTGCCGGCAACGGGGCCGCTGCCGTTTCGAGCCGATGGCAGATCTCAGGATCTGCCATCAAGCGATTGAACCGACGCCGGTTATCGGCGCGCTCCGAACCGCTGCTTGAGCGCTGGGATCAGGATGGCGCGGCAACCTGCTTCGGCTCCTGCGCTGCCTCAGCCTTCGTCTCAGCTCTGGCGACGAAGCCCTTGGCGAGGGCGTGATAGAGCCCCTCCTCGCAGATCAGGCGCGAGGTGCCGTAGGCGATCAGCGACGCCATCATCAGCGGCACCACCATGGCGTGGTTGTCGGTCATCTCGGTGACGATGACGAAGGCGGTGATCGGCGCCTGCACCACGCCGGCGAAATAGGCGACCATGCCGAGCAGCATGATCGGCGCCAGCGGCGACTGCTGGAACAGGCTGGCGACGTTGGCGCCGATGCCCGCCCCGACTGCGAGCGACGGCGCGAAGATGCCGCCGGGAATGCCGCTGATCGCGGCAAAGGTGGTGGCGAGGAATTTCAGCACGCCGAAATCGCTCGGCAGCGGCGTTCCGGTCTCCAGCGCGCCTTTCACCTGTGCATAGCCGGTGCCGTAGACCGTATCGCCCGAGGCCAGCCCGCACAGCGCGACGGCAAAGCCGCAGGCGAGGGCGAACGGCAGCGGGTGGCGTTTGATGAGGCGGCCGCCAGCGCCGGGCAGTCCGCGCGCCATGGTGATCAGGATGCGGCTGAACAGGCCGCCGGCGGCGCCGCCCAGGACCCCGCAGACGGGCACCGCCAGCCAGTCGATGCCCTTGCCGAGCGCGATCGGCGTCGTGCCGAAATAGGCGTAGTTGCCCATCAGGGCCAGCGAGGTCAGGCCCGCGGCGATCACGGTGGCGATGATGAGGCTCGAGGTCCGCGTCTCGAAGGCACGGCTCATCTCCTCGATGCCGAACACGATGCCGGCCAGCGGCGTGTTGAAGGCGGCCGCGACCCCGGCGGCGGCGCCCGCCAGGATCAAGCCCGGCTGCCGCCGCGGCGACAGCCGGCCGAGCGCGAACATGATGGAGGCGCCGACCTGCACCGTCGGGCCCTCGCGGCCGACCGAGCCGCCGCACAACAACCCGAGCAGGGTCAAGAGCACCTTGCCGATGGCGATGCGGATCGACACCAGCGGGCTTCGCGCGCTCGTGTCGGTCAGGTGCCGAGCGGCGATCGCCTGCGGGATGCCGCTGCCTTGCGCATTCGGGAAGAAGCGCTGGGTCAGATAGACCGACAGCGCGAAGCCGGCGGGCGTCACGATCAGTGAGGCGTAGCGTGATTTCGACAGCAGCCAGTTGAAGGCGAGCTGGGCCAGGTCGGCGAGCTCCGCCAGGGCCACGGCCGCCGCGCCCACCATCAGGCCGCCAGCCACGAACAGCACCCGCCGCTGCCAGCGCGCCGAGGTCAGCTTGAGCCAACGCTTGCGGCGGGGGGTGATGGTCAGCATGGGCGCAACGGAGTCCGTTCTCTACGCAGGTGCAGCACCCTCGACGAAAATCAGCCGGCGGTCCAGCGCCTTCCCGCGTTCGCCCAGGGCGTCCGCGTATTCGGCCGACGCATACCATTCGCGCAGCCGGGCCATCGACGGGAACTCGACGATGATGAGGGTCTTGGCCGGCGGACTGCCCTCGACCGTCTCCGCGGTCCCGCCGCGGACCAGATAACGCCCGCCGTATTGCGCGATCGAGCGCGCCGCGAGCGTGCGATAGCGCTCCATCGCCTGGGCATCGCGCACCTCGACCTCGGAGATGACGTAGGCCGCCATGGCCGGCCTCAGGCGATGGTGTCGAGGATGCCGCCCTCGGCGCGCAGCGCGGCTCCGTTGGTGGCGGATGCCTGCTTGGAGGCGGCGTAGACGACCATGTTGGCGATCTCGTCAACGCTGGCGAAGCGCTGCAGCAGCGAGGCCGGCCGGTGCTGCTTGACGAAGGACGAGGCCGCCTCCTCCTCCGACTGGCCGTTCTGGCGGGCGAGATCCTTGACGAAGGTCTCGACGCCCTCCGACATCGTCGGTCCCGGCAGCACCGCGTTGACCGTGACGCCGGTGCCGCGGGTCAGCTTGGCGAGGCCGCGCGAGATCGCGAGCTGCGCGGTCTTGGTCATGCCGTAGTGGATCATCTCGGTCGGAATGTTTACCGCCGACTCCGAGGAGATGAAGATGATGCGGCCCCAGTCGCGCTTCAGCATGCCCTGCATGTAGGCGCGCGCCATGCGCACGCCGGACATCACGTTGATCTCGAAGAAGCGGCTCCAATCCTCGTCGGGAATGTCGAAGAAGTCCTTCGGCTCGAAGATGCCGGCATTGTTGACGAGGATGTCGACCTCGGGCAGCGCAGTGACGATGGCGTTGCAGCCGTCGATCTGAGCGACATCGCCGGCGACGCCGCGCAGCCTGGCGGCCGAAACCGCCTGCTTGAGCTTCGCGACCGCCTCATCGACACGGACCTGGCTGCGACCATTGACGACGACCTCCGCGCCTGCAGCGGCAAGCCCCTTGGCGATGGCAAAACCGATGCCGGCGGTCGAACCCGTGACGAGGGCGGTCTTTCCCGAGAGGTCGATGTGCATGAGCAGCTCTCCGTTGTGCTGAAGCAACGGATGTGGGGCGTCGTCGCGCCAACGCAACGCAGAGCTGATCCTCGAGAAGAACGGTGAATGGCGCGCGCAAATGCCGCCGGCGGCCTCCGTAGGGTGAGCAAAGCGGCCGCCGAAGGCGGCGGCGGGCCCACCATCGATCGACGAATTCTCGGTGAGATGGCGGGCGCGGCGCCGCCAAGAGCACGTGCGAGGCGACGGCGTCGACCCGTCTTTGCCCACCCTAGAAGCGACCCCCCTCAAACGAAAACGGCGCCCGAAGGCGCCATTCTGAAAACTCGGGTCGGATCGCCGCTTACGCGGCTTCCGAGGTCTCCTGCACCGGGCCGGAATCCTGCCCCTTGGCATCGACGTCGCGGTCGACGAACTCGATCACGGCCATCGCGGCGTTGTCGCCGTAGCGGAAGCCGGCCTTGATGATGCGGGTGTAGCCGCCGTTGCGGTCCTTGTAGCGGGGCGCCAGCACGTCGAACAGCTTCTTGACCTGGTCGACGTCGCGCATCTCGGCGATCGCCTGACGGCGCAGCGCGAGTCCGCCCTTCTTGCCGAGGGTGACGAGCTTCTCGACGATCGGCCGCAGCTCCTTGGCCTTCGGCAGCGTGGTGACGATCTGCTCGTGCTTGATCAGCGCGGCGCACATGTTAGCGAACATCGCCTTGCGGTGCTCGGCGGTGCGGTTGAGCTTCCGATGAACCTTGCCGTGACGCATAGTGTTAGTCCTTCATTTCAATCTGCCGCGACGGTTCGTCGGACATGTTGCTCAGGTGGGCTGCCTGCGTTCGCCCGGGTGGTTACGGTGGCGGGTAGGACCCTACCCGCCCGCCGCTCAGTAGTGATCCTCGAAGCGCTTGGCCAGCTCGTCGATGTTCTCCGGCGGCCAGCCGGGCACTTCCATGCCGAGATGCAGACCCATCTGGGCCAGCACTTCCTTGATCTCGTTCAGCGATTTGCGGCCGAAGTTCGGGGTGCGCAGCATTTCCGCTTCCGACTTCTGCACGAGGTCGCCGATATAGACGATGTTGTCGTTCTTCAGGCAGTTCGCCGAACGCACCGACAGCTCGAGCTCGTCCACCTTCTTGAGGAAGGCCGGGTTGAAGGCGAGGTCCGGGATGATCTCCTGAGCGACTTCCTTGCGCGGCTCTTCGAAGTTGACGAACACGTTGAGCTGATCCTGCAGGATGCGCGCGGCATAGGCCACCGCGTCCTCCGGCGAGATCGCGCCGTTGGTCTCGATCGTCATGGTCAGCTTGTCGTAGTCGAGGATCTGGCCCTCGCGGGTGTTCTCGACCTTGTAGGAGACCTTGCGGACCGGAGAGAACAGGCTGTCGACCGGGATCAGGCCGATCGGCGCGTCCTCGGGACGGTTACGATCGGCGGCGACATAGCCCTTGCCGGTCGCGACCGTGAACTCCATGCGGATCTCGGCGCCCTCGTCCAGAGTGCAGAGCTGCAGGTCGGGGTTCAGAACGACGATATCGCCGACGGTCTGGATGTCGCCGGCGGTGACCGCGCCCGGACCCTGCTTCTTCACGACCATCCGCTTCGGGCCTTCGCCCTGCATCTTGATCGCGATGTCCTTGATGTTCAGCACGATGTCGGTGACGTCCTCGCGGACACCGGCGATCGAGGAGAACTCGTGCAGCACGCCGTCGATGTGCACCGACTGCACAGCGGCGCCCTGCAGCGACGACAGCAGGATGCGGCGCAGCGCATTGCCGAGCGTCTGGCCGAAACCGCGCTCCAGCGGCTCGGCAACCACGGTGGCGAAACGGGTCGCGTCGGAGCCCGGCGTGACCTGGAGCTTGTTCGGCCGAATCAATTCTTGCCAATTCTTCTGGATCGTCACTGTTTCACCCATGGGCCAGTCATGGGATCTGACTGACTGGCGTTGGAGAACCGCGCTTCAGATCGCGGCAGTCGAAATGTCTCAAAAGCACGACGAGGCGGACATGCTGTCCGCCTCTTTCAGATTAGACGCGCCGACGCTTGCGCGGGCGGCAACCATTGTGCGGGATCGTCGTCACGTCGCGGATCGAGGTGACGGTGAAACCCGCAGCCTGCAGCGCACGGAGCGCCGATTCACGGCCGGAGCCAGGGCCGGCAACCTCGACCTCGAGGGTGCGCATGCCGTGTTCCTGAGCCTTCTTGGACACGTCCTCCGCCGCGACCTGCGCGGCATACGGGGTCGACTTGCGCGATCCCTTGAACCCCATCGTGCCGGCCGACGACCAGGCAATGGTGTTGCCCTGCGCATCGGTGATGGTGATGGTGGTGTTGTTGAACGACGAATTCACGTGGGCGACGCCGGAGGCGATGTTCTTGCGCTCACGACGGCGGACGCGTGCGGCTTCCTTGGCCATATAAGTACCTTTCTCGAGATCTCAACGCCGCCGTAGTGCCAGCGGCTACACCAGAAAGGCGAATGGTGAATAGCGAGTAGCGAATAGGGATCACCCCTATCCGCCACCCGCCATCAGCAGTTCGCCAGATTACTTCTTCTTGCCGGCAATCGCCTTGGCCGGTCCCTTGCGCGTGCGCGCATTGGTGTGGGTGCGCTGGCCGCGCACCGGCAGACCGCGGCGATGGCGCAGGCCGCGATAGCAGCCGAGGTCCATCAGACGCTTGATGTTGATGCCGGTCTCGCGCCGCAGGTCGCCCTCGACGACGTAGTCGCGGTCGATGATTTCGCGGATCTGCAGGACTTCCTGGTCGCTCAACTGGTTGACGCGACGATCCTCGGCGATCTTGACCTTGTCAATGATCTCGCCCGCGATCTTCGGGCCGATGCCATGGATATACTGGAGCGCGATCAGAACGCGCTTGTTGGTCGGGATGTTGACACCGGCAATACGGGCCACGGACTTCTCTCCTGTCACCGATCCCAGGATGGACCGGCCTTCGTTCTCGCTATCTCGGGCAGGCGTCCGCAAACGCGAACAAGACGCCCACCCCTCGATTCGTGGGGCCCGGCATCTTTGGAAAACCATCCGACTTGGATGCGGGCTTATTAATGGATTCACACGGCGGTCGTCAACCGCCCCTACAAGATTCGATCACCTCTTGGCGCGCTTTTTTGCAGCCTTTGCAGAGGTTTTCCGGGTTCCCTTGGCCGCCTTGGCAGCGAGCTTGGGAGCCTTCTTCGAGGCCTTGGAGGCTTTCTTGGGGGCCGCCTTTGCTCCCTTTTTGGCTGTCTTTGCGGCCTTTTTCGTCGGCGCAGGCGCCTTCGGAGCCTTTTTAGCGACCTTCTTGGCCGATTTGGCCGGCGCGGTCTTCCCCGCAGCCTTGGCACTGCGCTTGGCCGGGCTCGCCTTCTTCGCCGCCCGGCTGCCGCCGGTGTTACCGACGGCGGCCAGGATCCGTCCGATCTCCTCGGTGACCTGCTCGATCGGCATCATGCCGTCGACGGTCGCCAGCATCCGGTGGTCCGAATAATAGTGGATCAGAGGCTCGGTCTGGTCGCGGTAGCTGGCCAGGCGCTTGGTCAGGACCTCCGGCGTATCATCGGCCCGCACAGCCTCGCCGCGCGCGCGGGTCTCGGCGGCCCGGCGCTCGACGCGCTCAAGCAGCACGCCCTCATTGACCCGGAGCTCGATCACCGCGTCGAGCTTCATCTGCTTCTGCTTCAGCAGCGCATCCAGCGCCTCGGCCTGCGGCACCGTGCGCGGGAAGCCGTCAAGGATGAAGCCATTGGCGGCGTCCGGCTGCTCGATCCGGTCCGCGATGATGCCGACCACGACCTCGTCAGGCACCAGACCGCCCGCCGCCATGATGTCCTTGGCCTTGAGCCCGATCGGCGTCTGAGCGGCGACCGCGGCGCGCAGCATGTCGCCGGTCGACAGCTGAACGATGCCGTATTGCTGGACCAGGCGCTGCGCCTGCGTCCCCTTGCCCGAACCGGGCGGCCCCAGAAGAATGAGTCTCATCGAATTTCGCCCCCCGGCACACGGTGAGCGACCCTCCCGCACACCTTGTTCTTGGCTTGGTGGTTCCCGGGCCGCGATCCGCCGCTATCCGCGGCGGCGCCCCCGCAACTTCGACTTCCTGATCAGCCCCTCATACTGATGGGCGAGCAGATAACCCTGAACCTGCGCCACGGTATCCATCGTAACGCTGACCACGATCAGAAGCGAAGTGCCACCAAAGTAGAACGGGACGGAAGCGTAGGAAATCAGAATTTCCGGGATCAGACACACGATCGCCAGATAGATGGCGCCGAGCACGGTGATCCGCGACAGCACGTAATCGATATATTCCGCGGTGCGCTCGCCCGGCCTGATGCCCGGGATAAAGCCGCCATGCTTCTTCAGATTGTCGGCGGTCTCGGTCGGGTTGAACACGATCGCGGTGTAGAAGAAAGCGAAGAACAGAATCAGCGCCAGATACAGCACCAGGAACAGCGGCCGGCCGTGACCGAGCTGGGTGGTGATCCACTGGAACCACTCCGGTCCCTTGCCGGCGTTGAAATTGGCGACCGTGGTCGGCAGCAGCAGCAGCGACGAGGCGAAGATCGGCGGGATCACGCCCGAGGTGTTCAGCTTCAGCGGCAGATGCGAGGACTGGCCTTCGAACATCTTGTTGCCGACCTGGCGCTTCGGATACTGGATCAGGAGCCGGCGCTGGGCGCGCTCCACGAACACGATGAAGGCGATCACGGCAACCGCCATCACGATGACGATCAGGATCAGGCCGGTCGACAGCGCGCCCTGGCGGCCGAGTTCCAGCATGTTGGCGAGTGCAGAGGGCAGCTCCGCGACGATGCCGGACAGGATGATCAGCGAGATGCCGTTGCCGATGCCGCGCGAGGTGATCTGCTCGCCGAGCCACATCAGGAACATGGTGCCGCCGGTCAGCGTGATCGCGGTCGAGAGGCGGAAGAACAGGCCGGGATCGGCGACGACGTTGCCGGCGCCTTCGAGGCCGACGGCGATGCCGTAGGACTGCACGGCAGCCAGGATCACCGTCAGATAGCGGGTGTACTGGTTCAGCATCTTGCGGCCAGCCTCACCCTCTTTCTTGAGGGCCTCGAGCTGGGGCGAGACGGTGGTGAGCAGCTGAATGATGATCGATGCCGAGATGTACGGCATGATGTTCAGCGCGAAGATCGCCATGCGGTGAATGCCGCCGCCGGCGAACATGTTGAACATGCCGAGAATGCCGCCGGCCTGGGTGCGGAACACCGAGTCCCAGATGTTCGGGTCGATGCCGGGCAGCGGAATGTAGGTGCCGAGGCGGTAGACCAGCAGCGCGCCGAGGGTGAACCAGATGCGCTTCTTCAGCTCATCGGCCTTCGCGAGCGCGCCGAAATTGAGGTTTGCCGCCAGTTGTTCCGCTGCTGAGGCCATGTCTAGCTTTCTCCCGCCGCCCTTCTTGACCGCATCAGCCCCGCGAGGGCTCGCGAGGCTTGGGCAGACGTCGGATATTATCTGGTACGCGAGCGCGTTCTGTCCATTGCCCTGCCCTCTCCAGCACAAGCCGGCAGCAGGGCAATGACGCAGATGTTACGCCGCCTCGCCTTCGTCCTTGGCTGGCGCCAGGAGCTTGACGGTGCCGCCGGCCTTCTCGACCGCCGCGATCGCCGACTTCGAGGCACCATGCACCTCGATGTTGATCTTGGCCTTGAGCTCGCCGCGGCCGAGCAGACGCACGCCGTCCTTGGCGCGGCGCAGCGCACCGGACTTCACGAGGGACTCGGCGTTGATCACGCTGCCGGCATCGAGCTTCTTGGCATCGATCGCCTGCTGGATCCGGTCGAGATTGATCTCGACGAAATCGAGCGCGAAGATGTTGTTGAAGCCGCGCTTCGGCAGACGGCGATGCATCGGCATCTGACCGCCTTCGAAGCCCTTGATGCGCACGCCGGAGCGCGCGGTCTGGCCCTTGCCGCCACGGCCCGAGGTCTTGCCCTTGCCGGAGCCGATGCCGCGCCCGACGCGCATGCGCTTCTTGCGCGCGCCGGCGTTGTCGGCGATATCGCTGAGCTTCATCGCCCTTCTCCTTACTTCTCGTCGACGATGCGGACGAGATGATGAACCTTGGTGATCATGCCGCGGACCGCCGGCGTATCCGGCAGCTCGGTCACGCGGCCGATCTTGTTGAGCTTCAACCCGATCAGCGTCTCGCGCTGCGAGTGATGCCGGCGGATCGGGCTGCCGATCTGCTCGATCTTGATCGTCTTGGCGCTAGCCATGGTCTTCACTCCGAGATGCGCCGGCCAGAGGCGGCGCGCGTTCGTTAGTCGGCAGCTGCCTCGGCATCGCCACCGACGCGGCGGGCCTGCAGGGTCGACACCTTGATGTTGCGGCGCGCGGCAACCGAGCGCGGTGAATCCTGGTGCTTCAGCGCGTTGAAGGTCGCGCGCACCATGTTGTACGGGTTGGACGAGCCGATCGACTTCGCCACCACGTCCTGGATGCCCAGCGTCTCGAACACGGCGCGCATCGGGCCGCCGGCGATGATGCCGGTACCGGCCGGAGCCGCACGCAGATAGACGCGGCCCGCACCGTGACGACCGAAGATGTCGTGGTGCAGGGTCCGGCCCTCGCGCAGCGCGACGCGGGTCAGGTTGCGCTTGGCGGAGTCCGTCGCCTTGCGGATCGCCTCCGGCACTTCGCGCGCCTTGCCGTGGCCGAAGCCGACCCGGCCCTTCTGATCGCCGATCACGACGAGCGCCGCAAAGCCGAAGCGCTTACCGCCCTTCACGACCTTCGCGACTCGGTTGATGTGGACGAGCTTGTCGACGAACTCGCTGTCGCGCTCCTCGCGCTCCTTGCGATCGCGACCGCCTCGTTCCCGTTCACCTGCCATGGTGCTATCCAATCTTCTGAGGGGCTCTCGCGCCCATATCCATTGATGTTAGAAGCTCAGCCCGCTCTCGCGCGCCGCGTCGGCCAGGGCCTTGACACGACCGTGATAGAGATAGCCGCCGCGATCGAACACGACTTCCTTGATCCCCGCCTTCACCGCGCGCTCGGCGAGCAGCTTGCCCACCGCCTTCGCCGCATCGATGTCGGCACCGGTGTTGCCGGCCGAGCGCATCTCCTTCTCCATCGACGACGCGGAGGCGAGCGTCTCGCCCTTCTGATCGTCGATGACCTGAGCGTAGATGTGCTTCGACGAACGGAACACCGACAGACGCGGACGGCCGCCGGCGGAGCGGCGCAGCGACAGCCTCACGCGCTGCTTGCGCCGGGCATTCGTAACCTTTGCTCTCGACATGTCCGGCTCCGTTACTTCTTCTTGCCTTCCTTGCGGAAGATGAATTCACCCGCGTACTTCACGCCCTTGCCCTTGTAGGGCTCCGGCGGCCGGTAGGCGCGGATTTCGGCGGCCACCTGGCCGACGCGCTGCGGGTCGATGCCCGTGACCGTGATCTCGGTCGGCTTCGGCACCGCGATCGTGATGCCCTCCGGGATCTGGTAGACGACGTCATGGCTGTAGCCGAGCGCGAGCTGCAGGTTCTTGCCCTGCATCGCGGCGCGGTAGCCGACGCCGGTGATCTCGAGCTTCTTCTCGAAGCCCTTGGTCACGCCTTCGACCAGGTTGGCGATCTGGGCGCGCGCGGTGCCGTACAGCGACCGGGCGCGCTTGGTCTCGGCGCGCGGGGCAACCTTGACCTGGCCGTTCTCGAACTTCACGTCCACGTCGTCATGGACGATGAACTGAAGCTGGCCCTTCGGCCCCTTCATCTTGACGGTCTGTCCGTCGACGGAGGCCGTCACTCCGGACGGCACCGCCACAGGCTTCTTGCCAATACGTGACATGGCTCAATCCTTCTTAGAACACCGTGAAGAGAACTTCACCGCCGACATTCGCGTCACGCGCGCTATGGTCGGCCATGATTCCCTTCGGCGTCGACAAAACAGAAATTCCGAGCCCGTTGTTCACGCGCGGCAGGTTCTTCACCGAGGTGTAGACGCGGCGGCCGGGCTTGGAGACGCGCTCGATCTCGCGGATCACGGGCTCGCCGTCGAAATATTTCAGCTCGATCTCGATCTCGCTGCGGCCCGACGGATGCTCCAGCGTGGCATAGCCGCGGATGTAGCCTTCGGACTTCAGCACCTCGAGCACGCTGGCGCGCATCTTGGAGCCGGGAGTCGAGACCTTCGACTTCGAGCGCATCTGCGCGTTGCGGATGCGGGTGATCAGATCGCTGATGGGATCGTGCGTTGACATGGTGCGATCCTCCTTACCAGCTCGACTTCACGAGGCCCGGAACCAGGCCCTTGGACCCGAGCTCGCGCAACGCGATGCGGCTCAGCTTGTTCTTGCGATAGTTCGACCGCGGACGGCCGGTCAGCTCGCACCGGTTGCGGATGCGGGTCGCCGACGAATTGCGCGGCATCTCGGCCAGCTTCAGGGTCGCGGCAAAGCGCTCCTCCATCGGCTTTTCCTTGTCGGCGATGATCGCCTTCAACCGGGCGCGCTTCGGGGCGGCGTTCTTGGCCATCCGCTTGCGCCGGTTGTTCTTCTCGACTGAACTCTTCTTTGCCATGCTTGGCTCCTGGGTATCCGCGTTTGAGAGGCTGTTCAGCGTCTCACTGCCGGAACGGGAAATTGAATGCGGTCAGAAGGGCACGGGCCTCGTCGTCGGTCGTCGCGGTGGTGCACACCGTGATGTCCATGCCCCAGCTCTCCCCGGCCTTGTCAAAGTCGATCTCGGGGAAAATGATGTGCTCCTTGATGCCGAGCGAATAGTTGCCGCGGCCGTCGAAGCTCTTCGGGTTCAGGCCGCGGAAGTCGCGGACGCGCGGCAGCGCGACGTTGATCAGGCGGTCGATGAACTCGTACATCTTGGTCTTGCGCAAGGTGACCTTGCAGCCGATCGGCTGGTTCTCGCGCAGCTTGAAGGTCGCGATGGCGACGCGCGAATAGGTCACGACCGCCTTCTGGCCGGCGATCAGCGACAGGTCGGCCGCTGCCGTCTCCGCCTTCTTGCGGTCGTTGACCGCCTCGCCGATGCCCATGTTGAGCACGACCTTGTCGAGCCGCGGCACCTGCATGACGTTGGCGTAGCCGAACTTCTCGGTCAGCTGGCTCTTGATCTTGCGATCATATTCCTCGCGCAGGCGCGGGGTGTAAGCGGTCTCAGCCATCGATCTCTACTCCCGAGCTCTTGGCAACGCGGACCTTCTTGCCGTCCGCCTGAATCTTGAATCCGATGCGCGTCGGCTTGCCGTCCTTGCCGACATAAGCGACGTTCGACAGCTGGATCGGCGACTCCTTGCTGATGATGCCGCCCTCCTGGTTCTGGGTCTGCTTCTGGTGACGCTTCACCAGGTTGATGCCCCGCACCAGCGCCGTCCCCTCGTCGGGACGCACCTCGAACACCTCGCCGGTGCGACCCTTGTCGCGGCCGGTCAGGACGATCACCTTGTCGCCCTTGCGGATCTTGGCAGCCATCACAGCACCTCCGGCGCAAGCGAAATGATCTTCATGTGGTTCTTGGCGCGCAGCTCGCGCGGCACCGGCCCGAAGATGCGGGTGCCGACCGGCTCCGACTGGTTGTTGATCAGGACGGCCGCGTTGCGGTCGAAGCGGATCACCGAGCCGTCGGCGCGGCGGATGTCCTTGCGGACGCGCACCACGACGGCCTTCATGACGTCGCCCTTCTTCACCTTGCCACGCGGAATGGCTTCCTTGATCGACACCACGATGATGTCGCCGACGGTGGCATAGCGGCGCTTCGAGCCGCCCAGCACCTTGATACACATGACACGGCGTGCGCCGGAATTATCGGCCACGTCGAGGTTGGTCTGCATCTGAATCATTGATGCACCTCGTCCTCTTCATCTGCTGCGCAGGAAAGCTGCGCCTTGTTTGATCCCGAAAGCGAAACCGGCCCCTTTGACAGGGCCGCGTCTCGCGCCTCAGGCGGTTTTCTTGTGCTCGCCCCGGATCACGGTCCAGCGCTTGAGCTTCGAGATCGGCTTGCTCTCCTCGATCCACACCATGTCGCCCGGCTTGAACTCATTGTTCTCGTCGTGCGCGTGGTAGTTCTTCGAGCGGCGGATGGTCTTCTTGTAGATCGGATGGGTGAAGCGCCGGTCGACGCGCACAACGATCGTCTTGGCCTGCTTGTCGCTGACGACGACGCCCTGAAGGGTCCGTTTCGGCATGTCGAGCCTCTTACTTCGTCTTGGCGCGCTGCTGCGCGGCGATGGTCTTGATACGGGCGATGTCGCGGCGCGCCTCACGCAGCCGCGCGGTGTTCTCCAGCTGCCCGGTGGCACGCTGGAAGCGCAGGTTGAAGCGCTCCTTCTTCAGGTTGACGATCGCATCGTCCATCTGATCGGGGCTCATCGCGCGAATGTCGGCAATCTTCATCTCGGCCATGACCATTACTCCGCAATGCGTTCGACGAAGCGCGTCTTGATCGGCAGCTTGGCGGCCGCCAGCAGCAGCGCCTCGCGCGCGATCTGGTTGCTCACGCCGTCGATCTCGAACATCACCCGGCCCGGCTTGACGCGGGCCACCCACAATTCCGGCGAGCCCTTGCCGGAGCCCATGCGGACCTCGGCCGGCTTCTTCGACACCGGAAGATCCGGGAACACGCGAATCCAGACGCGGCCGGCGCGCTTCATGTGACGGGTCAAGGCACGACGAGCGGCCTCGATCTGGCGCGCGGTGACGCGATCCGGCTCCATCGCCTTCAGCCCGAACTGGCCGAAGGCCAGCGTCGCGCCCGAGGACGCAACGCCGTGGATACGGCCCTTATGCGCCTTTCGGAACTTGGTCTTCTTTGGTTGCATCATGGCTTTGAGCCCTCAAACCTGTCTTGTCGCGGCTGATCGATCAGGCCGCGTCGCGGCGCGACCGGGGCTGCGAGCTCTCGCCGCCGCCTTCGTTCATCCGCTTGTCCTGTGCCATCGGATCGTGCTCGAGGATCTCGCCCTTGAAGATCCAGACCTTCACGCCGCAGGTGCCGAAGGTGGTGAACGCGGTGGCCACACCGTAGTCGATGTCGGCGCGCAGCGTGTGCAGCGGCACCCGGCCCTCACGATACCACTCCATGCGGGCGATTTCCGCGCCGCCCAGACGACCCGAGCAGTTGATGCGGATGCCCTCGGCGCCGAGACGCATCGCCGACTGCACGGCGCGCTTCATGGCGCGGCGGAACGCAACGCGACGCTCGAGCTGCTGCGCGATCGATTCGGCGACCAGCGTGGCATCGAGCTCCGGCTTGCGGATCTCGACGATGTTGATGACGACGTCCGACGAGGTGATGTCGGCGACGCGCTTGCGCAGCTTGTCGATGTCGGCGCCCTTCTTGCCGATCACGACGCCCGGACGTGCCGAGTGGATCGTGACGCGGCACTTCTTGTGCGGACGCTCGATCACGATGCGGGCAACGGCCGCCTGCTTGAGCTCCTTGTGCAGGATCTCACGGATCTTGACGTCTTCATGCAGCAGCTTGCCGTACTCGGCCTTGCCGGCGAACCAGCGCGAATCCCAGGTCCGGTTGATGCCGAGACGCAGACCGATCGGATTGATCTTTTGACCCATCGTATTCTCCCAGCGCCTGCTTTAAGCGCTCGCCTCGACCTGACGCACAATGATCGTCAGCTGCGAAAACGGTTTGAAAACTCGGCCCGAACGGCCACGGCCGCGCGGCGAGAAACGCTTCATCACGATTCCCTTGCCGACGAAAGCCTGCGAGACGACGAGATCGTCGACCTCGAGCTCGTGATTGTTCTCGGCATTGGCGATCGCCGATTCCAGGCACTTCTTGACGTCGACCGCAATCCGCTTGCGCGAGAACTGCAGGTCGGCGAGGGCGGCCGACGCCTTGCGGCCGCGGATCATCTGCGCCACCAGGTTCAGCTTCTGCGGGCTCACCCGAAGCATCCGGGCCACAGCCTTGGCCTCGTTTTCGGGGAGGCTCCGTTCGCGCTTTGGTTTGCTCATCGCTTAATCCTCAAGCCTTCTTGGCTTTCTTATCGCCCGAATGGCCGTGGAAGGTGCGGGTCGGCGAGAACTCGCCGAACTTGTGGCCGACCATCTCTTCGTTGATCGCCACCGGCACGTGCTTCTGGCCGTTGTAGACGCCGAACGTCAGGCCGACGAACTGCGGCAGGATGGTCGAGCGGCGGCTCCAGATCTTGATGACGTCGTGACGGCCGGACGCGCGCGCCGCATCTGCCTTCTTGAGCAGCGACGCCTCGACGAACGGGCCTTTCCAGACTGAACGAACCATGTCCGTCGTTCCTTACTTCTTCCGCTTGTGGCGGCTCAAGAGAATGAATTTATCGGTCGACTTGTTGGTGCGGGTCTTCTTGCCCTTGGTAGGCTTGCCCCACGGAGTGACCGGGTGACGACCGCCCGAGGTACGGCCTTCGCCGCCGCCGTGCGGATGGTCGATCGGGTTCATCGCGACACCGCGGTTGTGGGGCCTGCGGCCCATCCAACGCTTGCGGCCGGCCTTGCCGATCGAGGTGTTCATGTGGTCCGGGTTCGACACCGCACCGATGGTGCCGCGGCAGCGGCCATGCACCAGGCGCTGCTCGCCCGAGTTCAGGCGGACGATCACGTAGTCCTGGTCGCGGCCGACGATCTGGGCGTAGGTGCCGGCCGAACGCGCGAGCTGGCCGCCCTTCCCGATCTTGACCTCGATGTTGTGCACGATCGTGCCGACCGGCATGTTGCCCAGCGGCATGACGTTGCCCGGCTTCACGTCGACATAGTTGCCGGCGACGATGGTGTCACCGACCGCCAGGCGCTGCGGCGCCAGGATGTAGGCGAGCTCGCCGTCCTGATACTTGACCAGGGCGATGAAGGCGGTCCGGTTCGGATCATACTCCAGGCGCTCGACGGTCGCGGGAACGTCGACCTTGTCGCGCTTGAAGTCTACCGTGCGGTACGACTGCTTGTGGCCGCCGCCGAGGAAGCGAACCGTGATGCGGCCGGTGTTGTTGCGACCGCCGCTCGACTGCTTGCCTTCGGTCAGCGCCTTGACCGGCTTGCCCTTGTACAGGGCCGAACGATCGACCATCACCAGCTGGCGCTGGCCGGGCGTCGTGGGATTGAATGTCTTCAGTGCCATGGCAGCTCAGCCTTACAGTCCGGTGGTCACGTCGATACGGTGGCCCTCTTCGAGGGTCACGATCGCGCGCTTGCTGTCCGATTGCGAACCGAAATTGCCGCGGAACACCTTGGTCTTGCCCTTGCGGACGAGCGTGTTGACGCTCTTGACCTTGACGTCGAACAGCTTCTCGATCGCTTCCTTGATCTGCGGCTTGGTCGCCTTTGCGGCCACCTTGAACAGAACCTTGTTGTGCTCCGAGGCGAACGTCGCCTTCTCGGTCACGACCGGCGCGATGATGATGTCGTAGTGGCGCGGATCGATGGTCTTCATTTGAAGCGCGCCTCCAGCGCATCGATCGCCGCCTTGGTCAGCACGAGCTTCTGACGGCGCAGGATGTCGTAGACGTTGATGCCCTGGATCGGCAGCACGTCCAGGTTCGGGATGTTGCGGGCCGCAGCGGCGAAGCCGTTGTGCAGCTCGGCGCCGTCGATGATCAGCGCGTTGGTCAGGCCGAGACCCGAGAAGTGGCCGATCAGCGCCTTGGTCTTCGCCGCCTCGAGGGTGGCGTTCTCCAAGACGACCAGATCACCGTCCTTGGCCTTGGCCGACAGCGCATGCTTCAGAGCGAGCGCACGGACCTTCTTCGGCAGGTCGGTCGCATGCGAGCGCACGACCGGACCGAAGGCGCGGCCGCCGCCACGGAACTGCGGCACGCGAGCCGAGCCGTGACGAGCACCGCCGGTGCCCTTCTGCTTGTACATCTTCTTGCCGGTGCGCCAGATCTCGGCGCGCCCCTTGGCCTTGTGAGTGCCGGCCTGGCGCTTGTTCAGCTGCCACTGGACGCAACGCTGGATGATGTCAGCGCGCGGCTCCAGACCGAAGATGGCGTCGGACAGCTGGACGGAGCCGGCTTCCTTGCCCTCAAGCGTGGTGACTTTCAGTTCCATTTATGCGCCCTCCTGCACGGCCGGCGCTTCGGCAGCCTGCTCACCCGCGACCTTGAACTTGCCGGGCTTCGGCGCTTCCTTCGGCAGCGGCTTCTTGACGGCGTCGCGCACCGAGATCCAGCCACCCTTGGAGCCGGGCACCGCGCCTTCGACCAGGATCAGGCCGCGCTCGACGTCCGTCTGCACCACACGCAGGTTCAGCGTGGTGATGCGGTCGACGCCCATGTGACCGGGCATCTTCTTGTTCTTCCAGGTCTTGCCGGGGTCCTGACGACCACCGGTCGAACCGATCGAACGATGCGAGATCGACACACCGTGCGTGGCGCGAAGACCGCCGAAGTTCCAGCGCTTCATGCCGCCGGCGAAGCCCTTACCGACCGAGGTGCCGGTAACGTCGACGAACTGGCCGACGACGAAGTGGTCGGCCTGGATCTCGGCGCCGACCGGGATCAGCGAATCCTCGCTGACACGGAATTCGGCAAGCTTGCGCTTCGGCTCGACCTTGGCGACCGCGAACTGGCCGCGCTCCGCCTTCGGCATGTAGACCGTCTTGCGGCTGCCGCTGCCGAGCTGCAGCGCGACATAGCCGTTCTTCTCGGTGGTGCGGTGACCGACCACCTGGCAATTGCCGAGCTTCAGCACGGTCACGGGGATATGTTCGCCGGTCTCCGTGAAGACCCGCGTCATCCCGACCTTTTGTGCGATCACTCCGGAGCGCATCGGCGTGCTTCCTGTTCTTCTCTATGTCCGCGATGGGGCGAACGTGAATCCAAAAACTTAGAGCTTGATCTCGACGTCGACGCCGGCGGCCAGGTCGAGCTTCATGAGAGCATCGACGGTCTGCGGGGTCGGATCGACGATGTCGAGCAGGCGCTTGTGGGTACGCATCTCGAACTGCTCGCGGCTCTTCTTGTCGACGTGCGGCGAACGGTTCACGGTGAACTTCTCGATGCGGGTCGGCAGCGGAATGGGTCCGCGAACCTGCGCGCCGGTCCGTTTCGCCGTGTTGACGATCTCTCGCGTCGACGTATCGAGGATACGATGGTCAAACGCCTTGAGACGGATGCGGATATTTTGGCCGTTCATTGCCGTATCTTTCTTTGAGTAGTGAGTGGCGAGTAGCGAACGGCGAATGGATATCTCCATTCGCCACCCGCCATTCCCTATTCGCTGTTGTTACTCGATGATCGAGGCGACGACGCCGGCGCCGACGGTGCGGCCGCCCTCGCGGATGGCGAAGCGCAGCTTCTCCTCCATCGCGATCGGCACGATCAGGTGCACTTCCATCGCGATGTTGTCGCCCGGCATCACCATCTCGGTGCCTTCCGGCAGGTGAACGACGCCGGTCACGTCGGTCGTGCGGAAGTAGAACTGCGGACGATAGTTGGTGAAGAACGGAGTGTGACGGCCGCCCTCTTCCTTGGTGAGGATGTACGCCTCAGCCTTGAACTTGGTGTGCGGCTTGACCGAACCCGGCTTGCACAGCACCTGGCCGCGCTCGACGTCCTCGCGCTTGGTGCCGCGGAGCAGCGCACCGATGTTGTCGCCCGCCTGGCCCTGATCGAGCAGCTTGCGGAACATTTCAACGCCGGTGACGGTGGTCTTCTGCGTCGGACGGATGCCGACGATCTCGATTTCCTCACCGACCTTGATGATGCCGCGCTCGACACGGCCGGTCACGACGGTGCCGCGGCCCGAGATCGAGAACACGTCTTCGACCGGCATCAGGAAGGGCTGATCGATCGGACGCTCCGGCTGCGGAATGTACTCGTCGACATTGCGCATCAGCTCGAGGATGGCGTCGTGGCCGAGCTTCTTGTCCGAATCTTCCAGAGCGGCGAGCGCCGAGCCCTTGATGATCGGGATCTTGTCGCCCGGGAACTCGTACTTCGAGAGCAGCTCGCGGACCTCGAGCTCGACGAGCTCGAGCAGCTCCGGATCGTCGACCATGTCGCACTTGTTGAGGAACACGACCAGCGCCGGCACGCCGACCTGGCGGGCGAGCAGGATGTGCTCGCGGGTCTGCGGCATCGGGCCGTCAGCAGCCGACACGACCAGGATCGCGCCGTCCATCTGCGCGGCGCCGGTGATCATGTTCTTCACGTAGTCGGCGTGGCCGGGGCAGTCGACGTGCGCGTAGTGGCGGTTCTTGGTCTCGTACTCGACGTGAGCGGTCGAGATGGTGATGCCGCGAGCCTTCTCTTCCGGCGCCTTGTCGATCTGGTCGTAGGCAGTGAACGTCGCACCGCCCGTCTCGGCCAGGATCTTGGTGATTGCAGCCGTCAGCGAGGTCTTGCCGTGGTCGACGTGACCGATGGTGCCGATGTTGCAGTGGGGCTTGTTACGTTCAAACTTAGCTTTGGCCATTTGACTCTCCGTTCAGTCGCTAACTTGAGCTAACGACAATCAGGCAAACTTCTTCTGGACTTCGGCCGACACGTTGGCCGGCGCTTCAGCGTAGTGCGAGAACTGCATCGTGAAGGTCGCGCGGCCCTGGCTCATGGAGCGCAGGTTGTTCACGTAACCGAACATGTTCATGAGCGGCACCATCGCGTTGATGACGTTGGCATTGCCGCGCATGTCCTGGCCCTGGATCTGGCCACGACGCGAGTTCAGGTCGCCGATGACCGAGCCGGTGTAGTCTTCCGGGGTCACCACCTCGACCTTCATGATCGGCTCGAGCAGAACCGACTTGCCCTTCTGCAGCGCCTCGCGGAAAGCCGCGCGAGAGGCGATTTCGAAGGCCAGCGCCGACGAGTCGACGTCGTGATACTTGCCGTCGACCAGCGCCACCTTGACGTCGACCACCGGGAAGCCGGCGACCACGCCCGCGCCGAGCACGCTCTCGATGCCCTTCTCGACGCCCGGGATGTATTCCTTCGGAACCGCACCGCCGACGATTTTGGACTCGAACACGTAGCCGCCACCCGGCTCGTTCGGCTCGACCACGAGGCTCACGGCCGCGAACTGGCCGGTGCCGCCGGTCTGCTTCTTGTGGGTGTAGTCCACATTGGCCGGCTTGGTGATGCGCTCACGGAACGCCACCTGCGGCGCGCCGATGTTCGCATCGACCTTGTAGGTACGCTTCAGAATGTCGACCTTGATGTCGAGATGGAGCTCGCCCATGCCCTTGAGGATGGTCTGGCCCGACTCGTGATCGGTCGAGACGCGGAAGGACGGATCTTCCGCGGCCAGCTTCGCCAAGGCGACGCCGAGCTTCTCCTGGTCGGCCTTCGACTTCGGCTCGATCGCGATCTCGATGACCGGCTCCGGGAATTCCATCTTTTCCAGGATCACCTGGTTGGACGGATCGCACAGCGTGTCACCGGTGCGGGCTTCCTTGAGGCCTGCGAGGGCGACGATGTCGCCGGCATAGGCTTCCTTGATGTCCTCGCGATTGTTCGCATGCATCAGCAGCATGCGGCCGATGCGCTCCTTCTTCTCGCGGGTCGAGTTCACGACGCCGGTACCCGAGGTCAGGATGCCCGAATAGATGCGGCAGAAGGTGATGGTGCCGACGAACGGGTCGTCCATGATCTTGAACGCGAGCAGCGCCAGCGGCTCCTTGTCGTCCGCCTTGCGCACGACCTCGTTGCCCTTGTCGTCGGTGCCCTTGATCGCGGGCACGTCGAGCGGCGACGGCAGATAGTCGACGACGGCGTCGAGCAGGGGCTGCACGCCCTTGTTCTTGAAGGCCGAGCCACACAGCACCGGATAGAACGCACCGGTCAGCACGGCCTTGCGGATCAGGCGCTTCAGGGTCGCCTCGTCCGGCTCCTTGCCGTCCAGGAACGCGGTGAGCGCGTCGTCATCGAGCTCGACGGCGGCTTCCACCAGCTTCTCGCGATATTCCTTGGCCTGATCGGCCAGATCAGCCGGGATCTCGGCGTAGTCGAACTTCGCGCCGAGCGCCTCGTCGTTCCAGACGATCGCCTTCATGGTCACGAGGTCGATGCAGCCCTTGAAGTTGTTCTCAGCACCGATCGGCAGCTGGATCGCAACCGGCTTCGCGCCCAGGCGGTCGACGATGTCGGCCAGGCACTTGAAGAAGTCGGCGCCGGTCTTGTCCATCTTGTTGGCGAAGACGATGCGCGGCACCTTGTACTTGTCGCCCTGGCGCCAGACGGTCTCGGTCTGCGGCTCGACGCCCTGGTTGGAGTCGAGCACGCACACGGCGCCGTCGAGCACGCGAAGCGAACGCTCGACCTCGATGGTGAAGTCGACGTGGCCAGGGGTGTCGATGATGTTCAGGCGCTTGCCGTTCCAGAACGCGGTGGTGGCAGCCGAGGTGATCGTGATGCCACGCTCCTGCTCCTGCTCCATCCAGTCCATCGTCGCGGCACCTTCGTGCACTTCGCCGATCTTGTGGCTCTTGCCGGTGTAATAGAGGATGCGCTCGGTCGTCGTGGTCTTACCGGCGTCGATATGCGCCATGATACCGAAGTTACGGTAGTCCTCGATGGCATGTTGGCGGGGCATGAAGGTGTTCCCTGATTTCCGTTCGGGCCGCTGTTACCAGCGGTAGTGCGAGAAGGCGCGGTTGGCTTCCGCCATCCGGTGCACGTCTTCACGCTTCTTCACGGCGTTACCCCGATTGTTCGAGGCGTCGAGCAGCTCCGCCGAAAGCCGCTCGGTCATCGTCTTCTCGTTGCGGTCGCGCGCGGCCGAGATCAGCCAGCGGATGCCCAGCGCCTGCCGGCGGGTCGAACGAACCTCGACCGGCACCTGGTAGGTCGCGCCGCCGACGCGGCGGGAGCGGACCTCGATGGTCGGCATGACGTTTTCGAGGGCCTGCTCGAACACCGTCAGCGGGCTCTGCTTGGTCTTGGCCTCGATGATGCCGAACGCGCCGTAGACGATACCTTCGGCGACCGACTTCTTGCCGGCGTACATCACCGAGTTCATGAACTTGGTGACGATGATGTTCCCGAACTTCGGATCCGGAAGCACTTCACGCTTTTCGGCTGAATGGCGACGCGACATGTGATCTTGTTCCCGCTTCTCTCGAACGTCTTACTTCGGACGCTTCGCGCCGTACTTCGAACGGCGCTGCTTACGGTTCTTGACGCCCTGGGTATCCAGCACGCCGCGGAGGATGTGGTAGCGCACGCCCGGCAAGTCCTTGACGCGGCCGCCACGGATCATGACCACCGAGTGCTCCTGCAGGTTATGGCCTTCACCCGGGATGTAGCCGATCACCTCGAAGCCGTTGGTCAGGCGCACCTTGGCGACCTTACGAAGCGCCGAGTTCGGCTTCTTCGGGGTCGTGGTGTAGACGCGCGTGCAAACGCCACGCTTCTGCGGCGACTGCTGCAGCGCCGGCACCTTCTTGCGCGACTTCTGCACTTCGCGCGGATTTGCGATCAGCTGGTTGATCGTCGGCATCTTGGCCTTCACCCTTCTCAACGTTCGCACGGAGACCGCGACCGGCTTCCGCAAATTCTGTTCGAGGTTCCCCGCCTCACCGGGCCGTTTCGCGCGATCAAAACCCACGCAAAACGAAATCGCGCCAACCGTTCATCGCTGAACGGAAAGCGCTTGACGCCACAGAGGACCGCGATCACCACCAGTCAGCTTGCGCTGGCTTGCGGCCTACCGAGGTCATGCATCCGAAATTGGTCTCAGGAGAACGAGCTCGAGAGATCTAATATCGTTTTGGCATTGCCTAGCTATGATCGACAGCGTTTGAGCGGCATTCGTCGAGGGTGGTGCCCGTCCCGCCCTGTTCCGGGTGGTCTGGGTGATCCGTACCGACGTTGGCGAAGCTCACCGCCTGTCGTTGAGTGCGGGCCTTTTATAAGCGGTGAATATCCAAGTCAAGCAAAACGACGCCGCAGGACGCGCAAAGAAGCGCTTCTGGCCGCTGCAGTTTCCGCTCCGACCGCGCCCCTACATCCTAAGGTATCTGTAGACCGCAGAGCCCTGCCCGCGCCGGCCCAGCCCCTCTCCAACCCAGGGACATATCCAGAGACATTGAAGATAAGGCTTTTTTTGGCTTTGGCCGACAAGGATGGCGCCCACGACGAGGCGCCCCGTGACAGACTATACCGATATTGCGATCATTGGCGGCGGCTTGGCCGGCTCGATCACGGCCGCCATGCTCGGGCGTGCTGGCATCCCGGCGATTCTGGTCGATCCCCACGCGATCTCCCCGCCCGACTTTCGAATCGAGAAGATCTCCGGTGCCGGGCAGATCGGCCGATTCCGTCGCACCGGGATCGCCGACAAGGCGTTAACCCAAGCCACCCTGACCCCGGAGAACTGGATCGCCCGATTCGGCTACGTGCTCGAACGGGCTCCGGTCCCGCAATACGGCATCCTTTACGACACGCTGGTGACGGCCGTGCGCGACGAGATCCGCGGCCGCGTGACGCGAATCGTCGCCAAGGCCGTGGCGATCACGCCAGGCGAGGATCGCCAGTCGGTCGTGCTGTCCAACGGGCAGACGATCTCCGCCCGTCTCGTCGTGCTCGCCAACGGGCTGAACGTTGGGCTGCGGCACATGCTGGGAATCACCCGCAAGATCACCAGCCCCGCCCATTCGATCTCGATCGGGTTCGACCTGACGCCGGCCGGCCGCGCCGCCTTCCCGTTCCCGGCCATGACCTACTTCCAGGAGCGGGCCGACGCGCGGGTGCCCTACATCACCCTGTTCCCGATCGGCGAGCGCATGCGGGCGAACCTGTTCGCCTATCGCGAGGTGGACGACCCCTGGCTGCGGGCGATCCGGCGCGCCCCGGTCGAAACGCTGATGGCCGCCCTGCCCGGCCTGCGGCGGATCACCGGCCCATACGCCGTGAGGGGGGAAGTGAAGGTCCGCCCCGCCGACCTCACCATCAACACTGGATACCGCATGCCGGGCGTCGTGCTCGTCGGCGATGCCTTCTGCACCACCTGCCCCGTCACCGGCACCGGCTCCGACAAGGTGTTCACCGACGTCGAGCGCCTCTGCAACGTCCACATTCCGCGCTGGCTGGCGACTGACGGCATGGGCGAGGCCAAGATCGCGGCCTTCTATGCCGACCCGGTCAAGATCGCCTGCGATGCGTGGTCGCTCGACAAGGCCTGGAATTTCCGATCGGTCTCGATCGGGGCCAGCCCCTATTGGCAGGCACAACGCTGGGCGCGCTTTGCGGTCTCGCTCGGCCGCGGGATTCAGCAGCGGCTGACGAAGACCAATGCGCCGCTCAACGTCTATTCCTCATCATCGTCGTCATCCTCCTCATCATCGCTGTCGTCGTCGGCCTGATCGAGCCGGCTCGGCTGATGGCCCTGGTCGTCCCAGAGCTTGCGATAGGTCCCATTCTTCGCCAGGAGCTCGGCGTGGCTACCGCGCTCGATCGCCCGGCCGCCGGAGATGACGATGATCTCGTCCATCTCGACCACCGAGGTCAGGCGGTGGGTCGACCAGATCATGGTACGGCCCTTGGCGACCTTCAGCAGGGTGCGGTTGATCGCGGCTTCCGTGGTCTGGTCCAGCGCCGAGGTCGCCTCGTCGAGCAGCAGCACGGACGGGTTGCGGATGATGGCGCGGGCGATCGCGATGCGCTGGCGCTGGCCACCGGACAGCGTGTCGCCGCGCTCGCCGACGATGGTGTCGTATTTCTGCGGCAGGCTCATGATGTAGCGGTGGATCTCGGCCTTCTTGGCCGCCTCCTCCACCTCCGCGTCGGTGGCGCCCTCCTTGCCGAGCCGGATGTTTTCCCGCAGCGACATGTTGAACAGCATGTTCTCCTGGAACACCACGGCCATGCTGCCGCGCAACGAATCGCGCGTCACCTTGCGGATGTCGACGCCGTCGATGGTGACGCGGCCTTCATCGGGCACATAGAGCCGCAGGATCAGGTTGAGCAGCGTGCTCTTGCCCGAGCCCGACGGACCGACGATCGCGATCCGCTTGCCGACGTCGAGCTTGAGGCTCAGATTGTCGAGCACCGGCGTCTGGCTGCCCTCGTACTGGAAGGTCACGCGCTCGAAGGTGATGTCGTGGCTGATGCGGGGCAGATCCGGCGCGCCGGGCCGGTCGGCACCGCGGGTCGGCTCGTCCAACAACTCCTGCATGTGCCGGATCGCGGCCGCCGACGAGATCGACACCGGCACGAAGTGCATCACATGGGCGATGTTGTAGGACACCTCCCAGAATGCGCTTTCGAAGGTAACGAAGGTGCCGATCGTGATCTGGCCCTTGGTGGCGAGATAGGCGCCGAGAGCGAGCACGACGAGATGCAGCAGCAGCACCGAGATCGTGACGGTGCGCTCGACCATGGTCGACAGGAACATCGCATCGGCCATCTTGCGCCGCGCCGCGTCGTTGCGGAAGCTGAACCAGCCGAACACCTTGCGGTGCAGGCTGAAGGCCTTGATGACGGCTTGCGCCGCGATGTTCTCCTGGATCACGCCGAGCAGCGACGCTTCGTTCAGTTTCTGCTCGTAATTGGCCTGAACCGCCTTCGGAGTCAGGATGCGCGGGCCGATCAGGGTGATCGGAAACACCAGGAGCGCGATCGCAGCGAGCTGCCAGTTCAGGAACAGCATCAGAATGATGCCCGCAATCAGCTCGAGGAACGGCAGCACGGCGCTGTTGGCGAAGCTCTTCACGACGTTCTCGAACGCCGACATGTCGACCGAGAAGCGCGACAGGATCTCGCCGCGCTTGGTGCGCTGGAAATAGGCCGCCGGCAGGTTCTGCACGTGGTCGAACAGCCGGGTGCGGACATCCGAGATGACGCAGGCCGCCAGCCGCGCATCCCAGCGCTCGTAGAGCACGGCAATGATCGAGGTGACGATGCCTGCAACCGCCAGCACGCCGAGGATGCGATAGAGCGCCTCGAAATCCTCTTCGCCGAGCGCATCGTCGATCAGGAACTTGAGGCTGAGCGGCATGATGACGTTGAACAGGGTCTCGATCAGCACGCCGATCGACACGAAGGCCAGCATCTTCTTGTATTTCGCGAGCAGCGGCGAGACGAAGCCGTAGATGGTCGCGAGCGCGCCGGCGGCCTCCCGCGCGGTGTAGACGACGAGATCCTCGTCGTCATCGTCGTCGTCGAGATCGTCGTCCTCGTCCTCGCCGTCCTCGTCGCCATCATCGTCGGAAGGCGACGGCGCAGGCTTGCTGGCCTGTGGCGGCTTTGAGGGCTGCGCCGGCTTTGAAGGCGGCGCCGGCTCTGGCGGCTGTGCCGCCTTGGTCGCCTCCGGCGGCGTGCCGGCCAGTAACGGCTCGGAGGGCTGCAGCGCTTCGGTGGTCGGCGGCAGGGCGGCGGCCGGTGCTTGAGTTGCCGGCGGCGATTCGGGTGTCGTTGGCGTCGCGGCGGTTCCGGAAAGCCGCTTTGCGATCTCGGCAGCGGCGCCGGCGGCAGCCGCAATTCGTTCGCCAGCGATCCGATCGTCTTCGGTCTGACCGGGCGCAGCCGAGGCCGAACCGGATTTCGAGCCTCGCTTCGAGCCTGATTTGGAGGCCGGACCCGACCCTGACTTGGACTCTGGTTTCTTGGGCGCCATGCAACCAACCGAAGCAGCGTGGCCGACGACGCGCCAGCCTTGCGCGTCAGGCCTTTAACATCTGCACGGCGCCGCGGCCAGCGTCCTCAGTCTTCGTCCTCGACCTTGTCGAAGAACGAGTAACGCAGGCTGTCCGCGTCGGCGTACCATTGGCCCGGGCCTTTGTTGGCCGCGAGCGTCGCGGCCCACACCTCGTCGGTGCAGTCGCGGCGATGCATGGCAAGATCGAAGCCGTTGCCGAAGAACAGCTCCGACCACTCCCACCAGGTGCCGAGCTTCTTGACCCCGCGCAGCAGGTCGTAGCGGTCGACGAGCGCCGGAGCCATGTCCGAGGTGATCGAGCCGAACACGAGGCCGGTCTTGACGACGCGGTTCAGTTCGCGAATCGCGCGCGCAACCTGCTTGTCACCGAGGTGGCAGAGGCTGGTCTCGAACACGAAATCGAACTCGCCGGTCTTGAACGGCATGTCCGTGATCGAGCCGAGCTTGTTGTACTTCTTGAGCGCCTTCGGCGTCTTGCCGTGGATGTAGCGGTTGTTTTCGATGCCCCAGGCATCGATGCCGCGCTCGCGGAGCGCTCCCACCAGTTCACCGCTCGCGGAGCCGGCGACCAGGAGCTTGTAGCCTTTGCCCTTGCCGGCCCGGTTCCAGACGATCTTGATCAGGCTGGTCAGATAGTCCGGATCGGTGAACTGCGACCACGCTTCGCTGTACGGCCCCTGCCCGCGATATTTGTCGAAATAGTCCCGGTCGATCTTGTCCGACAGCGGCATCTCGGCCTGCGAGCGGACGCGGCGCAGCCGCATCATTTCGGTCAGGATGATGTCGGTGGCGGCGTCCGAGGAATCGAGCAGTCCGTTCAAGGTCGAATCGAACAGGTAGTCACCGACCACGACGATGCCGGGGTGCTCCTTCGGCTCAGGCCGGTGATTGGTCATGACGTCGCGTACCGGCAGACCGCCGGGCAGCGCGTTGACGGACGACAGCCAGCGATGGATCTTGCCTTCCATGAAGTGCGCGCGCGCGTCGCCGAGCGCCGCCGGGAGCGACTTCAGCGCGGCATCGATCAGTTCCTGGTCCGACAGGTTGGCGAAGGCGAGCGCATCCGAGCCTGCGATCAGCCAGTTGAGCACGCCGTGCTTGCCGACATCGTGGCGCGAGCCCTCGTTGTAGATGCAGCAGCCGCCGAACGCCTCCGACATGAACCAGGAGCCCGGAATCTTCTCGCCCCAGAACGGCTCGTCGAACAGGATCGAGACGCGCAGGTAGTGCGCGGGACGATCGAAATAGGCGATGTGCTTGATCATCGACTGGCGCAGCTTCTCGCCCTCCCAGCCGACCGTCGACAGCCAGGAATGCGGCAGGCACACCAGCACGAGATCGAACTCGCGCGTCTCCGGCCCCTTGCCGTTCATCATGTTGAGCCGGTAGCGGCCCGCCTCCGTCTTGCCGATGCGGAGCACGCGATGATTGAGCTGGATGTCGGCATCGACCTCGGAGCGCAGGCACTCGATCAGTTGCTCGTTGCCGTTCTGAATCGAGTACAGGCCGATATAGTCGTCGATATCCATCACGAAGTTCTTGAGCGCATTGAGGCCGTTGGTGTTGTGGGCCTCGGTCGCGAGGTCGGAGCGCGACATCACCTTGAAGAAGCGCTTGGCGGTGGGATCCTCGACCTCCTCATCGAGCAGCTCCTCGCAGGTCTTGTAGGCCCAGGGGTGCTCGTTGTCGTGGGCGCCGACGCCCTCGTAATATTCGACCGGCGACATCACGTCGGTGCAGCGCTTGCGGAACGCCTCGACCGCGGCGGCCGTCTTCGGCCCGTATTTGCGGCGCAGCCCCGGCACGTCGTCGAGCAGCTCGCCGTCGAGCTGGACCTGCAGCGCATCCATCGGAATCGTCTGCAGCCCGAAATGCTGGATCAGCTCGCGCAGCGGATCAGGGCCGGTCATCGAGTAGTCGTAGATTTCTGCGACACCAGCCTCGTACATCGCCGGAGCGGTATCGAACTTGCGCGTCACGATCTTGCCGCCGAGCCGGTCGGATGCCTCGTAGATCGTCACCTTGCAGAGATCGCCGAGTTTGCGCCTCAGATACCAGGCGCTCATCAGGCCACCCGGACCGCCACCAACAATCGCAAGGTCAAGCATCGAAGTTCCGCCATCTCCGGCTGTCAGCGACGTTGCCGGTCGTCCATATCAGGGGTCCTGCCACCCTCGGGGCTCGATCGGCCATAGCGTACCCGGCCCGCAGAAGGTTTGCGCCGGAGCAAATCGGCGCATCGCCACGGGAGTCGACGGAAATCAGCTCAGCGGATCTGATGCTTCCAAAAGCGCCTCTGTCCCTGAAGGGAAGATGAACAACGGGGCAGCAGCGCGGCAACAGGAGAAGAAAATGTCAAAAAAAGGCCGGCAAACGCCGGCCTTTTCTACGCGTGATGAACGCACGGCAGACCCCGACACCGTCAGGGTCATGCCGCAACCGTCCGTTACTCTGCCGGCGGCAGCGCGAGCGGCTGAGGCTCGGGCTGCGCCGGCACGATCGCCGCCTGCTTCTCGCGCTCGTCGAGAATCAGCTTGTCGCGCTTCAAGGCGACCTCGCGGATGCGGGCCATCGAGGCGCCGGTGCCGGCCGGGATCAGACGGCCGACGATGACGTTCTCCTTGAGACCCTCGAGCGGATCGATCTTGCCGTTGACCGCCGCCTCGGTGAGGACGCGGGTGGTCTCCTGGAACGAGGCCGCCGAGAAGAACGACCGGGTCTGCAGGCTCGCCTTGGTGATGCCGAGCAGAACCGGAGTGCCCGTGGCCGGCTTCTTCGCCTCCTCCACGGCCTTCGCGTTGAGCAGGTCGAACTCGATCTTGTCGACCTGTTCGCCCGAGATCATGTCGGTATCGCCCTGGTCGGTGATCTCCACCTTCTGCAGCATCTGACGGACAATCACCTCGATGTGCTTGTCGTTGATGAGCACGCCCTGCAGCCGGTAGACCTCCTGGATCTCGTTGACCAGATAGGCCGCGAGCTCCTCGATGCCCTTGATCGCCAGGATGTCGTGCGGCGCCGGGTTGCCTTCGACGATGAAGTCGCCCTTCTCGACGATGTCGCCATCCTGCAGATGGATGTGCTTGCCCTTCGGGATCAGGTACTCGCGCGGCTCCTCGGTCTTGTCGACCGGCTCGATCGAGATGCGACGCTTGTTCTTGTAGTCGCGACCGAACCGGATGGTGCCGGCGATCTCGGCGATGATCGCGGCATCCTTCGGCTTGCGCGCTTCGAACAGCTCCGCCACCCGCGGCAGACCGCCGGTGATGTCGCGCGTCTTGGCGCTTTCCGTCGAGATACGCGCCAGGATGTCGCCCGGCTTCACCGTCGAACCGACGTCCACCGACAGAATCGCGTCGACCGACAGCATGTAGCGGGCATCGCCGCCGCGGGCGAGCTTGAGCACCTTGCCGTCCTTGCCCTTGATCACGATTGCCGGACGCAGATCCGCGCCACCGCGCGTTCCACGCCAGTCGATGACCACGCGCTTGGCGATACCGGTGGATTCGTCGAGCGTTTCCGAGATCGACAGACCCTCGGTCAGATCCTCGAACCCGATCGTACCCTCGGCTTCCGTGAGGATCGGACGGGTATAAGGATCCCACTCGGCGATGCGCTGGCCGCGCTTGATCATGTCGCCGTCGTCGACATGCATGCGCGCGCCGTACTGGATGCGGTGCGTCGCACGCTCGGTGCCGTCGGGGTCGACGATCGTCACGACCATGTTGCGGACCATCGCGATCAGGTGACCCTCGCTGTTGCGGGCGATCGCCTTGTTCTTGATGACCACCTTGCCTTCGAAGTTCGATTCCACGAAGGACTGCTCGTTCAGCTGCGCCGCACCACCGATGTGGAACGTGCGCATCGTCAGCTGGGTGCCGGGCTCACCGATCGACTGCGCGGCGATGACGCCGACGGCCTCACCGTGGTTGACCGGCGTACCGCGCGCCAGATCGCGGCCGTAGCACATCTTGCAGATGCCGTTGACCAGCTCGCAGGTCAGCGCCGAGCGGATCTTCACCTCCTGCACGCCAGCCTGCTGGATGGCGTCGATGTGGCTTTCCTCCATCAAGGTGCCGGCCTTGACCAGCACCGCGTTGGTCGCGGGATCGCGCACGTCGTCGCAGGGCACGCGGCCCAGGATGCGCGAGCCGAGCGAGGCCACGACCGTGCCGGCATCGACGATGGCGCGCATCTTGATGCCGAGATGGGTGCCGCAATCGTCCTGCGTGATGATGCAGTCCTGCGCCACGTCGACCAGACGGCGGGTCAGGTAGCCCGAGTTCGCGGTCTTCAACGCGGTGTCCGCGAGGCCCTTGCGGGCGCCGTGGGTCGAGTTGAAGTACTCGAGAACCGAGAGACCTTCCTTGAAGTTCGAGATGATCGGCGTCTCGATGATCTCACCCGACGGCTTGGCCATCAGGCCGCGCATGCCGGCGAGCTGACGCATCTGGGCCGGCGAACCGCGGGCACCGGAATGCGACATCATGTAGATCGAGTTGATGTCGGCATCCGCCCCCGTCGCCGTCTTCTTGGTGACGGAGATCTCCTTCATCATCTCCTTGGCGATCTCTTCCGAGGCCTTCGACCAGGCGTCGACGACCTTGTTGTACTTCTCGCCATGGGTGATCAGACCGTCATTGTACTGCTGCTCGAAATCCTTCGCCAGCGTACGGGTGGTGTCGACGATCTTCCACTTGCCCGCCGGCACGACCATGTCGTCCTTGCCGAACGAGATGCCCGCCTTGAAGGCGTTGTAGAAGCCGAGCGCCATGATGCGGTCGCAGAAGATCACCGTCTCCTTCTGGCCGCAGTGACGATAGACCTGATCGATCACGCCCGAGATCTCGCGCTTGGTCATCAGCTTGTTGATGACCTCGAACGTCACGCGCGGATGCTTCGGCAGCAGGTTGCCGAGCATCACGCGGCCCGCGGTGGTCTCGATCCAGCGCTTGGCGATCTTGCCTTCCTCGTTCATCCCCTCCCAGCGGTACTTGATCTTGCTGTGGAGATGGATGGCCTTGGCGTGCAGCGCATGCTCGAGCTCGGCCATGTTGCCGAACGCCATGCCCTGGCCGGGCATGCCTTCGCGCATGATCGAGACGTAGTAGAGACCGAGCACGATGTCCTGCGACGGCACGATGATCGGCTGACCATTGGCCGGATGCAGGATGTTGTTGGTCGACATCATCAGGACGCGCGCTTCCAGCTGCGCTTCGAGCGACAGCGGAACGTGCACGGCCATCTGGTCGCCGTCGAAGTCGGCGTTGAACGCCGAGCAGACCAGCGGATGCAGCTGGATCGCCTTGCCCTCGATCAGCACCGGCTCGAACGCCTGGATGCCGAGGCGATGCAGCGTCGGCGCGCGGTTCAGCAGCACCGGATGCTCGCGGATGACCTCGTCCAGGATGTCCCAGACCTCGGGACGCTCCTTCTCGACCAGCTTCTTGGCCTGCTTGACGGTCGTCGACAGGCCCTTGGCGTCGAGCCGCGAGTAGATGAACGGCTTGAACAGCTCGAGCGCCATCTTCTTCGGCAGGCCGCACTGATGCAGGCGCAGCTCGGGACCCACCACGATGACCGAGCGGCCGGAATAGTCGACGCGCTTGCCGAGCAGGTTCTGACGGAAGCGGCCCTGCTTGCCCTTCAGCATGTCCGCGAGCGACTTCAGCGGACGCTTGTTGGCGCCGGTGATGACGCGGCCGCGGCGGCCGTTGTCGAACAGCGCATCGACCGCCTCCTGAAGCATGCGCTTCTCGTTGCGGATGATGATGTCCGGCGCGCGCAGCTCCATCAACCGCTTCAGGCGGTTGTTGCGGTTGATGACGCGGCGGTAGAGGTCGTTGAGGTCCGAGGTCGCGAAGCGGCCGCCGTCGAGCGGCACCAGCGGCCGCAGATCCGGCGGGATCACCGGAACAACGGTCATGATCATCCATTCCGGCTTGTTGCCGGAGTGGCGGAACGCCTCGACGATCTTCAGACGCTTGGCGAGCTTCTTGTGCTTGATGTCGGAGTCGGTCTCCTGCATCTCGGCACGCAGCGTCTGCTCGAGCTTCTCGAGCTCGAGGCCGCGCAGCAGCTCACGGATGGCCTCGGCGCCGATCATGGCGGTGAAGCTGTCCTGGCCGTATTCGTCCTGCGCCTTGAGGTACTCGTCCTCCGACAGCAGCTGACGGTCCTTGAGCGCGGTCAGACCCGGCTCGAGGACGACGTAGTATTCGAAGTACAGGATCCGCTCGAGATCCTTCAGCGTCATGTCGAGCAGCAGGCCGATGCGCGACGGCAGCGACTTCAGGAACCAGATGTGCGCGACCGGAGCGGCGAGCTCGATATGGCCCATGCGCTCGCGCCGGACACGCGACAAGGTCACCTCGACCGAGCACTTCTCGCAGATGATGCCCTTGTACTTCATCCGCTTGTACTTGCCGCACAAGCACTCGTAGTCCTTGATCGGCCCGAAGATGCGGGCGCAGAACAGGCCGTCGCGCTCGGGCTTGAAGGTACGGTAGTTGATCGTTTCCGGCTTCTTGATCTCGCCGTAGGACCAGGACAGAATCTTCTCCGGAGACGCAATCGAGATCCGGATCTGGTCGAAGACCTGAGCCGGCGTCGTCGGATTGAAGAGATTCATAATTTCTTGGTTCATCGTATTCTCCTCGCGGGCCGATCGGGGGTCGGCCGCAAATTCGAAAATCTCTCAACGGGCGCCTTGTCCTGACCCGCGGGGGAAGGCGCCGGCACCCGGCCGTCCGAGACGGCCGGGCCTGACCTCTTGACCTACTCGGCAGCTTCCGACGTCGGCGCCGGTCCGAGCTTGGAGTTGTGCAGGTCGACGTTGAGGCCGAGCGAGCGCATTTCCTTGACCAGCACGTTGAACGATTCCGGAATACCGGCCTCGAACGTGTCGTCGCCGCGCACGATCGCCTCGTAGACCTTGGTGCGGCCGGCGACGTCGTCCGACTTCACCGTCAGCATCTCCTGCAGCGTGTAGGCGGCGCCATAGGCTTCGAGCGCCCACACCTCCATTTCGCCGAAACGCTGGCCGCCGAACTGGGCCTTGCCGCCCAGCGGCTGCTGGGTGACCAGCGAGTACGGGCCGATCGAGCGCGCATGGATCTTGTCGTCGACGAGATGGTGCAGCTTCAGCATGTAGATGTAGCCGACCGTCACCTTGCGATCGAATGCATCGCCGGTGCGGCCGTCATAGACCGTCGACTGACCGGATGCGTCGAGGCCGGCGAGCTTCAACATCTCCTCGATGTCGGCCTCCTTGGCGCCGTCGAACACCGGCGTGGCGATCGGCACGCCGCGGCTCAGATTGTGACCAAGCTCGATCAACTCGTTGTCGTTGAGCGACTTGATGGTCTCGTCGTCGCCGTAGATCCGCTTCAAGGTCTCCTTCAGCGGCTTGACGTCCTGCTTCGACAGGTAGGCATCGACCGTCTGGGCGATACGCTTGCCGAGGCCGGCGCAAGCCCAGCCCAGATGGGTCTCGAGGATCTGCCCGACGTTCATGCGCGAGGGCACGCCGAGCGGGTTCAGCACGATGTCCGCATGGGTGCCGTCCTCGAGGAACGGCATGTCCTCGATCGGCACGATCTTGGACACGACGCCCTTGTTGCCGTGACGGCCGGCCATCTTGTCGCCCGGCTGGATCTTGCGCTTCACGGCGACGAAGACCTTGACCATCTTCATCACGCCGGGCGGCAGCTCGTCGCCACGCTGCAGCTTCTCGACCTTGTCGAGGAAGCGCTGTTCCAGCCCCTTCTTCGACTCGTCGTACTGCTTCCGCATGGCCTCGATCTCGGCCATCAGCTTGTCGTTCGGCGATGCGAACAGCCACCACTGCGACTTCGGATACTCGTCGAGCACCGCGCGGGTGATCTTGGTGTCCTTCTTGAAGCCCTTCGGACCGGAAATGCCCTGGCGGCCATCCAGCATGTCGGCGAGACGGCTGTAGACGTTGCGGTCCAGGATCGCCTGCTCGTCGTCGCGGTCCTTGGCCAGACGCTCGATCTCTTCCCGCTCGATCGCCAGCGCACGCTCGTCCTTGTCGACGCCGTGGCGGTTGAACACGCGGACTTCGACGATCGTGCCCTGCACGCCCGGCGGCACCCGCAGCGACGTGTCGCGGACGTCCGAGGCCTTTTCGCCGAAGATGGCGCGCAGCAGCTTCTCTTCCGGCGTCATCGGGCTCTCGCCCTTCGGCGTGATCTTGCCGACCAGGATGTCGCCGGCGCGCACTTCCGCGCCGATGTAGACGATGCCGGCTTCGTCGAGGTTCTTCAGCGCCTCCTCCGACACGTTCGGAATGTCGCGCGTGATTTCCTCCGGACCCAGCTTGGTGTCGCGGGCCATCACCTCGAATTCCTCGATGTGGATCGAGGTGAAGACGTCCTCCTTCACGATCCGCTCGGAGAGCAGGATGGAGTCCTCGAAGTTGTAGCCGTTCCACGGCATGAACGCGACCAGCACGTTGCGGCCGAGCGCGAGCTCGCCGAGATCGGTCGACGGACCGTCAGCGATGATGTCGCCCTTCTTGACGATGTCGCCCACCTTCACCAGCGGGCGCTGGTTGATGCAGGTCGACTGGTTCGAGCGCTGATACTTCATCAGCCGATAGATATCGACGCCCGACTTGGTCGGATCGAGATCCTCGGTGGCGCGGATGACGACGCGGGTGGCGTCGATCTGGTCGATCACGCCCGAGCGGCGCGCCGCGATGGCGGCGCCCGAGTCACGGGCGACCACGCCTTCCATGCCGGTGCCGACGAACGGCGCCTCGGCGCGAACCAGCGGCACCGCCTGGCGCTGCATGTTCGAGCCCATCAGCGCGCGGTTGGCGTCGTCGTTCTCGAGGAACGGGATCAGCGCCGCGGCCACCGAAACCAGCTGCTTCGGCGACACGTCCATGTAGTCGACCTTGTCGGGCGTCATCGGCACGACTTCGCCGGCATGACGGCAGACCACGAGGTCCTCGGTGAAGCGGCCCTTGGCATCGAGCGGCACGTTGGCCTGCGCGACGCGGTAGCGCCCTTCCTCCATGGCGGACAGATACACCACCTCGTCGGTAACGCGGCCGTCCTTGACCTTGCGGTACGGCGTCTCGACGAAGCCATACTTGTTGACGCGGGCGAATGTCGCCAGCGAGTTGATCAGGCCGATGTTCGGACCTTCCGGCGTCTCGATCGGGCAGATGCGGCCGTAATGCGTCGGATGCACGTCGCGCACCTCGAAGCCGGCGCGCTCGCGGGTCAGACCGCCCGGTCCAAGCGCCGACAGGCGGCGCTTGTGGGTGATCTCCGACAGCGGATTGGTCTGGTCCATGAACTGCGACAGCTGCGACGAGCCGAAGAACTCGCGCACCGCGGCCGCGGCCGGCTTGGCGTTGATCAGGTCCTGCGGCATCACGGTGTCGATGTCGACGCTCGACATGCGCTCCTTGATGGCGCGCTCCATGCGCAAGAGACCGATGCGGTACTGGTTCTCCATCAGCTCGCCGACCGAGCGGACGCGGCGATTGCCGAGATGGTCGATGTCGTCGATCTCGCCCTTGCCATCGCGCAGGTCGACCAGGGTCTTGATGACCGCCAGGATGTCTTCCTTGCGCAGCGTGCGCTGGGTGTCCGGCGCATCCAGCTCGAGGCGCATGTTCATCTTGACGCGGCCGACCGCGGAGAGGTCGTAGCGCTCGGCATCGAAGAACAGCGACTGGAACATCGCCTGCGCGGAATCGAGCGTCGGCGGCTCACCCGGACGCATCACGCGGTAGATATCGAACAGCGCGTCCTCACGCGTCATGTTCTTGTCCGCCGAGAGCGTGTTGCGGATGTAGGGGCCGACATTGACGTGGTCGATGTCGAGCAGCGGCAGGTCCTTGTAGCCCTGCTCGTTCAGCACCTTGAACAGCTTGTCGGTGATCTCCTCGCCCGCCTCGGCGTAGATTTCGCCGGTCTTCGGGTTGACGAGATCCTCGGCGATGTAGTTGCCGAGCAGCTCCTCGTCCGACATGCGCAGCGCCTTCAGCCCCTTCTCCTGGAGCTGGCGGGCGGCGCGGACGGTGAGCTTCTTGCCGGCTTCGAGCACGACCTTGCCGGTGTCGGCGTCGATCAGGTCGTTGACGGTCGAATAGCCGCGGAAGCGGTTGGCGTCGAACGGAACGCGCCAGCCTTCCTTGATGCGCTTGTAGATCAGCTTCTTGTAGAAGGTCGACAGGATGGTCTCGCCGTCGAGGCCGAGCGCGAACATCAGCGACGTCACCGGCAGCTTGCGGCGACGGTCGATGCGCGCGAACACGATGTCCTTGGCGTCGAACTCGATGTCGAGCCAGGAGCCGCGATACGGAATGACGCGCGCGGCGAACAGCAGCTTGCCCGACGAATGGGTCTTGCCCTTGTCGTGGTCGAAGAACACGCCCGGCGAGCGGTGCATCTGCGAGACGATGACGCGCTCGGTGCCGTTGACGATGAAGGTGCCGTTCATGGTCATGAGCGGGATGTCGCCCATGTACACGTCCTGCTCCTTGATGTCCTTGACCGACTTCGCGCCGGTCTCCTCGTCGATATCGAACACGATGAGGCGCAAGGTCACCTTGAGCGGCGCAGCGAAGGTCATGCCACGCTGACGGCACTCGTCGACGTCATATTTCGGCGGCTCGAACTCGTAGCGGACGAACTCCAGCATCGAGGTGCCGGAGAAGTCGGAGATCGGGAACACCGAGCGGAACACCGCCTGCAGGCCCTCATCCGGCCGCCCGCCCGTGGGCTCGTCCACCATCAGGAACTGGTCGTAGGACGCCTTCTGAACCTCGATGAGGTTCGGCATCTCCGCGACTTCCTTGATGTGTCCAAAGAACTTGCGAACGCGTTTGCGACCGGTGAATGTCTGCTGCGCCATCGTGGCCTCTCATTTCGTCGCCCGGAGGGGCGAACCTTCCGAAACAGCGGCTGCCACCGCCCCTTCGGGTTGAATTTCGATCCATTTCGAGGATCTGAGGCTCAAAGCCGGAACGGAAACGTCCCAGATCTGTTCTTCAGACCAGCAAAACGCAAAACGACGCGCGAGGCGCGAGGACGCACCCGCTCGTCACAACCATCTCGTCACGGACTGCAAAAGCCCGAAATTGCCTATCTCCCAGCGGCTTACGGACGGAGACGCCACTCCACCGATCAACCGGCTTTTCGTGCTGCCGACCCAATATGGGTTGACAATAATCGAGATTCGAGAGCGAAGCCCCCAAATCTCCACACTTTTCCGTGTTCAGCCCACAACAGACGGTTCCGTTGCACGCCTTTTGCAGTGATTCCGAGCCGCGCCCAATACCCCTGCAAAACTCCTTGTCCACATGATGACCGGGCGATGTTACCACCCGGCCATCATAATCTCTCGAAAGCCCCGGACCTGCCCATGGCAGCCCGGGGACTTCGTTCGCGTAATCGAAGCGATTACTTGAGCTCGATCTTGGCGCCAGCCTTCTCGAGCTGAGCCTTGATCTTCTCGGCCTCGTCCTTGTTGACGCCTTCCTTGACCGGCTTCGGAGCGCCCTCGACGAGGTCCTTGGCTTCCTTCAGGCCCAGGCCGGTGATGGCGCGGACTTCCTTGATGACCTCGATCTTCTTGTCGCCAGCCGAAGCCAGGACAACGGTGAACTCGGTCTTCTCTTCCGCCGGAGCGGCAGCGGCGCCACCGGCACCCGGAGCAGCGACGGCCACGGCGGCCGCGGCGGACACGCCCCACTTCTCTTCCAAGAGCTTGGCGAGCTCAGCGGCCTCGAGAACGGTGAGGGCCGAGAGGTCGTCGACGATCTTCTGCAGGTCAGCCATTGAAGTAGTTCCTTGATTTGGTTCGGTTCGAAACCAGGTTGTGAGTGTTTGCGAAGGGCGTCAGGCCGCTTCGCCCTTTGAGGCATGAGCCTGAATGACGCGCGCGACCTTGGCCGCGGGTGCATTGGCGAGCTGGGCGAGCTTGGTCGCCGGAGCCTGGATCAGGCCGACGAGCTTGCCGCGCAGTTCGTCCAGCGACGGCAGCGAGGCCAGAGCCTTGACGCTGTCGACATTCAGGACGGTTGAGCCCATCGAGCCGCCGAGGATGACGAACTTTTCGTTCGCCTTGGCGAATTCGATGGCAACCTTGGGCGCCGCGACAGGATCGTTCGAAGTTGCGATCACGGTCGGCCCCTTCAACAGGGAACCGATGCCGACGACGTCCGTGCCTTCAAGAGCAATTTTGGCGAGACGGTTCTTCGAGACCTTCACCGAGGCGCCAGCCTGCTTCATCTGCATCCGCAGTTTCTGCATCTGAGCCACGGTAAGGCCGGAATAGTGAGCGACGACGGCAACGCCCGTGGTCTTGAAGACCTCGTGCAGCTGCTCGACCGCCTCTTTTTTTGCCGCTCGTTCCACAGCAAGCTCTCTCCGGTTGGCGGCCTTCGCCCGAAAGCGGGACCGCCGGGTTGCACCCGCCGCCCCACCACACCTGACCTCCGGACGGAAGAACCCGAGGACACGCGAGGCAAAACGGCGATGAATAGCCTGCCCTTCCGAAAGCCCCAGGGATCCCTAGGAGGCTCGCGGAGTGTCGAGGTTCGAACCAAACCTGCATGCCACCACGACGAAGGCAGTGGACATGCCGAAATCCGGTCTTCACCCGTCTATGCAGGCTGGATGATTAAGCCATTGAGGAAATTGGATTCCACGCCGGCGCCTGCAGTCTCGGACAGGATCGGGGTGATCGGCGGACCGACCTCCCCTGCGGCATTTTCGAGAGCAGAAAGATCCTTCTTCCTTCCGAGAAATCCAAACGGATATCCTCAAAAGGAATGCTGGCTCCTCTCAACTTTCGGAATGCGCGCACAGGCGCGCCAGCAACAGCCGGCCCGCCTGGAAGCCGGTTCTTTAACCGCTCGATCGCGACTTGCCAAGACCCCAAGAGCAAAAATCGCACCAGTTGGGCCATGCCGTGGAGCCGGGTAGGAGCCCCGTCGCCCGGATGAGCGACAGCCGGCGCGCGGGACGCGCGTTCGGCGATAGCGACGTGCGGGGTCTCACGTGCCCTGCCGGAGAACCCGGATGTCGCTGCGCTCATCAGGGCCACCGGGCATTGCGCGCGCAGGGCGCAATCCCGCCTCAGCCCTTCGGACAGGCCGCTCCGGCGTCGGCCCAGGCCTTGATCAGCTCGCCGAACTGCTTCTGGGTTCCCGGGGCCGGGGTCCGCCCTGCTCCCGGATTCCAGCCCCAGCCGACCAGCTCATCCTCAGCCATATGGTGAATCAGCTGCGCCATGGTCTTGCCGCCGTTGCGATTTGGATCCTTGATCTGTGCGCAGATCTGGCCGAGCGACTTGCCCTGCCAAGCCATCTCGATCGGAGCCAGCTGCCATTTGGGATTACCCGGCACGCGCGCCGCGTCGAAATTGGCCTCGTGGTGGCAGGTCGTGCAGGCGAGCCCGCCGGGCGCACCCATGCCGGCCTCGCCGCGGACCACCAGCGGCTGATGCGGAATCATCCTGTCGGTCTGGGTCGGCCGGTCGCCGGCCGGATGGCAGTTCATGCATCGCGGCGACTGCAGCACCTTTCCGGCCTCTTCGAACAGCGCCACGGCGCGCTCGTCCTTGCTCTTGATCCTGGCGAAGTCCGCCACCGGCTTGAGCCCGCCGGCGACGCGCGTCGCCTCGGGCGCCGCATCGGCGCGCCGCAGTGCCGGCAGGGCTACGATCGCAACCGCAGCCAGGCTGCCAGCGAGCAGCGCCATCGTCGCCGTTCTGAACAGGCTCATGCGGTGTCTCCCGGCCGGATCGGCAGTTGGGTCGGCCGCGGCAGACCTAGCCTGGCCATGGCGTTGGCGACGGCAGGTCCCAGCGGTGGCACGCCGGGCTCGCCGACTCCCGAGGGTTTCTCGGTCGACGGCACGATCGCAACCTCGATCTGCGGCATCTCGTGGATGCGCAGCGAGCGGTAGGTGTCGAAATTGCCCGACACCGGTCGTCCCTCGTCGAGCGGCTGCTGCGCATAGAGGATGTGGCCTAGCGCAAAGCCGATGCCGCCCTCCATCTGGGCGCGGATGATGTCGGGATTGACTGCGACGCCACAGTCGACAGCGCACCAGACCTTATGCACGACCGGTCCGTCGGCGCCCATCGACAGCTCGACCACCTGGGCGACGTAGGTGTTGAAGCTCTCGACCACGGCCACGCCGCGGGCGCGGCCCGCTTCGAGCTTGGCTCCCTTCCAGTCCGCGAGTTCGGCGACCGCCTTGAGCACACCGGCGTGACGCGGCTTGTCGGCCATCATCGCCAGTCGTCCCTCCACAGGATCCTGGCCGGCGGCTTCGAGCAACTGATCGACAAACGCCTCGACGGCGTAGCCGGTATGGGTGTGGCCGACCGAGCGCCACCACAGCACGGGCACGCCGACATCGACCTGATGCAGGTCGCAGCGGAAATTCGGCACCTGGTAAGGGATCTCGTTGGAGCCCTCATAGGCCGTCGAATCGAGGCCGTTCTTCATGGTCATCGCCTCAAACGGCGAGCCCTTCATGATCGACTGCCCGACGATCGTATCCGACCACGCCACGATCTTGCCGTCGCGGACCACACCACGCATCCGGTGCAGGCTGAACGGTCGGTAGTAGCCGCCGCGCATATCATCCTCGCGGGTCCACACCAGCTTGACCGGACGTCCCGGCCCGATCGCTTTGGCGACCTGCGCCAGCTCTGTGGCGACGTGGGTCGACTGCTGCGCCCGCCGGCCGAAGCTGCCACCAGCGAGAATCGTCTTGAGATCGACCTTGGCGATGTCGAGCCCAAGCACCTGCGCGATCACGGCGTGATCAGGCGTCGGAAACTGGCTGCCATAGCGCGCCGAGGCGGTGTCGCCTTTCCAGTGGATGAAGGCGTTGATCGGCTCCATCGGCGCATGGGCCAGATACGGGAAGACGAACTCGGTCTCGATCAGCCTGCCGCCCCTGGCGATCTCGGCGTCAACGTCGCCCTCCTGCTTCACCAGCGCGCCCTGCTTCTTTGCGCGCGCGCGAAACTCCTCCAGCAGTTGCGCCGTCCCGCGCGTCTCCGCCTTGCTGTCGTCCCAGGAGATCTCGAGCAGGTCGCGCGCGGTCTTGGCCGGCCAGAAGCCCTCGGCATAGACGGCGACACCATTTGGCACCTCCTTGACGTCGACGACGCCAGGCACGGCCTTCGCTGCTGATGCGTCGAACGAGGCCACCCTGCCGCCGAAGCGCGGCGAGCGCGCCACCAGCACGGTCAAGGTCCCCGGATCCTTGATGTCGAGCGTATACTCGGCTGAGCCGTTCGACTTCGCCACGCTGTCGAGCCGGGTTACGGCGCCTTCCTTGCCGATCAGCTTGAAGGCGGAGGGATCCTTGAGCTGCGGATTCGCCGGCACCGGCTGCTGCATCGCCTTCGCGGCCAGCGCGCCGAAACCGCTCTGTTTGCCGGAGGGATGTCGGACGATGCCTTTATCGACCGTGATCTCCTCAGCCGGCACCTTCCATTCGTCGGCGGCCGCAGCCACCAGCATCGCGCGCGCGGCGGCGCCGACCTTGCGCATCTGCTCGTAGGAATTGGCGATCGCGCTCGAGCCACCAGTGCCCTGCACCCCGAACAAGAGATTCTTGTAGAGCACCGGATTCGAGGGCGCGTGATCGGCGCGCATCTGCGACCAATCGGCATCGAGCTCCTCGGCCACCAGGGTGGCCATGCCGGTGAACGGGCCCTGTCCGAACTCGATGTGCTTGCAGAGAACGGTGACGGTGTCGTCCTGGCCGATCACCAGAAACGTGTTCGGCGCGATGTTGACGGACTTGGCCGCGGCGCCATCCTGCGCGTAAGCCACACCGTTGCGGGCGACATAGGTGGCGAGCACCAGGCCTGCGCCGGCTTTCAGGAGCGAACGCCGGGACAATGCGGTTGAGGCAGCGGGCTTCACATATGCATTCATCGTCAGCCCTCCAGCGACTTGGCGGCGGAATGGATCGCAGCGCGGATGCGGACATAGGTCGCGCAGCGGCAGATGTTGCCGTTCATCGCCAGGTCGATGTCCTGGTCGGTGGGCTTGGGATTGAGGCCGAGCAGCGCGGCCGCGCTCATGACCTGCCCCGATTGGCAGTAGCCGCATTGCGGCACATCGTGCGCGGCCCAGGCCTTCTGCACGGCGACGGCTTCAGTGGAGGTCAGCCCCTCGATCGTGGTCACCTCGCTCTTTCCGACCGCCGAGACGGGCAACGAGCAGGAGCGGACGGTCTGGCCATCGACATAGACGGTGCAGGCGCCGCACTGCGCGACGCCACAGCCATACTTCGTGCCGGTCAACCCGACATTGTCGCGGATGGCCCAGAGCAAGGGAGTTCCGGGATCGACATCGACCTGATGCTCGCGCCCGTTGATCTTCAATGTGAACGCCGCCATTGCCGCCCTCGCTGTCTTTCGTTCGACAACGCGAGTTAGATGCATTCGAGAATGGCTCGCAATTCACAGAGCCGTGCAGTGCATCAAAATATTTCTGCACCGGCGCGGAACGATCCGGCAGCGACGGAGCGAGATCCGTAGCCCGAATGAGCGGACGGCTGCGCCCGAAAGGGCGAAGGCGAAGCTCATCCGGGCTACGACACGCGTCCTGCGGCTACTTCACCGGATGCGGCATCGGCTCGCTGGCGAAGAACGCGGTAAGATTGGCGACCACGCAGGCCTGCATGGCGACGTGCGCCTCCCTGGTGTTGCCGCCGATATGCGGGGTCACCACCACGTTCGGCAGCATGGTCAGCTCATCCGGCGCATGCGGCTCGGTTTCGAACACGTCGAGGCCGGCGCCGGCGATGGTGCCGTCCTGTAGCGCCGCCAGCAGCGCGCGCTCGTCGATGACGGAGCCGCGCGAGATGTTGACGACATGGCCGTCGGGCCCCAGCCGCTTCAGGAGCCCGGCGTTGACGACGTGAGTGGTCTCGGTGCTGGCACGGACCGCGATCATCAGCACGGTGCACCATTCGGCGAGCGCCTCGAGGCTCGGAAAATATTGATACGGCAGGTCGTCGTAGCGCGTGCGGCTGAAATAGCCGATTTCGGTCTCGAACGCCGCGACCCGGGCCGCGATCTTGCGGCCGATCTCGCCCATGCCGTAGACGCCGACCTTGCAGCCGGCGAGGCTCGGCGGCGGCTTCATCAGCGGCGATGGTTTTGCGGACGCCCAGCCCCCGTCGCGGACGTAAGCGTCTGCCACCATCAGCCGCCGCGTGCTCGCCAGCATCAGCATCACAGCGACGTCCGCGACCGCCGCGGCATTGGCGCCCGGGCTGTGTGCGACGGCGATGTTACGGGCCGCGGCCGCCTCCAGGTCGACCCCGTCATAGCCGGTGCCATAGCAGACGATCGCCCCGAGCGCCGGGAGCCTGTCCATGTCGACTGCGCCGAGCGGCGTGCCGCCGGCCGTGATCAGCGCCCGGATCCGCGCGACCTCGTCCGCCGGAAAAACCTCGTGCGCCGGCTTGCCGCCGCTGTCGAGCAGTTCGAAGCGGTCGGCAAAGCGCTGGGTCAGCGACTTCGGCAGGCGGGAATAGATCAGGACCTTGTCGGGCATGGCGGCAGGCACTCCAAATGCGAAGGGCGGGATCGATGAACGATCCCGCCCTTCTAACTAACCTATGCCCGGCCGCTTACGCGAGCACGGTGCCCGGCTCGACCTTGACGCCGGGGCCCATCGTCGAGGACACAGCGACGCGCTGGACGTAGGTGCCCTTGGCGCCGGCCGGCTTGGCCTTCACCACCGCATCCGCCAGCGCCTTGATGTTCTCGACCAGCTTGTCCTCGGCGAACGAGGCCTTGCCGACGCCAGCCTGGATGATGCCGGCCTTCTCGACGCGGAACTCGACCGAGCCGCCCTTGGCGCCCTTGACGGCACCGGCGACGTCCATGGTCACGGTGCCGATCTTCGGGTTCGGCATCATGCCGCGCGGACCGAGCACCTTACCGAGACGGCCGACCAGCGGCATCATGTCGGGGGTGGCGATACAGCGGTCGAAGTCGATGTTGCCGTTCTGCACCTTCTCGACCAGGTCCTCCGCGCCAACCACGTCGGCACCGGCGGCCTTGGCTTCCTCGGCCTTGGCGCCGCGGGCGAACACGCCCACGCGCAGCGTACGGCCGGTGCCGTTCGGCAGCATGACGACGCCGCGGACCATCTGGTCGGCGTGGCGCGGATCGACGCCGAGGTTGATCGAGACCTCGATGGTCTCGTCGAACTTCGACACGGCCCGCTCCTTGATCATCTTGATCGCGTCAGCAAGCGGGTAGAGCTTGGTGCGGTCGATACCCTCGCGGGCCTTCTTCAAACGCTTTCCGAGTGCCATGGCCGCTTACCCCGCAACTTCCAGACCCATCGAGCGGGCGGAGCCCTCGACCATCTTCATGGCCGACTCGATCGAGTCGCAATTCAGGTCCTTCATCTTCTTCTCGGCGATCTCGCGCACCTGCGCCTTGGTCACCTTGCCCGCCTTGTCGCGACCCGGGGCCTTGGAGCCCGACTGGATCTTGGCGGCCTGCTTGAGGAAGTAGGACATCGGGGGGGTCTTCATCTCGAAGGTGAAGGACCGGTCCGCGTAAATGGTGATGACCACCGGGATCGGGGTGTTCTTCTCTTCCTTCTGGGTCTGCGCGTTGAACGCCTTGCAGAACTCCATGATGTTGAGACCGCGCTGACCGAGCGCCGGGCCGATCGGCGGCGACGGGTTGGCCGCGCCGGCCGGCACCTGAAGCTTCAGGTAGCCGGTTACTTTCTTTGCCATTGGGATTCTCCAATGCGCTCGCGATCTTGCCTGATGCGAACGCAACGCCTTGGGGCGACAAAACCCGTCGGGCGAGGTTTGGGACCGTGGTCCGGCGCGCTTGGCCCGGCTGGCAAAGCCGGTCACGCCTCCCACGAACGAAATCGCCCCCGTTTGGGGAGCGAAGGGCGCCCGATACACGAGATCGGACGAAAAGGAAAGGGTTGAGGGCAAAGCTCCCTCCTCCCGTCATTCCGGGGCGCCCGCAGGGCGAGCCCGGACTCCATAGCCACAGGGTGCCGCGTGAGGCACGCTGGAGCTGGCACTTCGCCGGCCCATTCCCGATCGAGGCTATGGATTCCGGGCTCAGCTCTGACGGCGGAGAAAGCGTGGATCGCCGGCCTCAGCCGACGACCTTCTCGACCTGGTTGAACTCGAGTTCGACCGGGGTGGCGCGGCCGAAGATCGACACCGCGACCTTGAGGCGCGAGCGGGCCTCATCGATTTCCTCGACCACGCCGGAGAACGAGGCGAACGGGCCGTCGGCGACGCGGACGTTCTCGCCGATCTCGAACGACACCGACGATTTCGGCCGCTCCACGCCTTCCTGCATCTGGTTCAGGATGCGCATCGCCTCGCCTTCGGAGATCGGCATCGGCTTGTTCTCGGCACCGAGGAAGCCGGTCACCTTGGGCGTGTTCTTGATCAGGTGGAACGCCTCGTCGGTCAGCTTCATCTTCACCAGCACGTAGCCGGGGAAGAACTTGCGCTCGGCGTTGATCTTTCGGCCGCGGCGCACCTCGGTGACGTTCTCGATCGGCACCAGCACCTGCTCGAACAGATCCTCGAGATTGCGCTGCTTGGCCTGCTCGCGGATCGACTCCGCGACCTTCTTCTCGAAGTTCGAATAGGCGTGGACGATGTACCAGCGCTTGTCGGAGCTTTGCGTTGCGATTGCCATCAGTGGATGCCCAGCACGAGGGTGATGAGATAACGGATGATCTGATCGGCGGCGAAGAAGAAGATCGAGGCCAGCGCCACCATCACGAACACCATGATCGTGGTGATGGTGACCTCGCGACGGCTCGGCCACGAGACCTTGGCGGTCTCCGAGCGCACTTCCTGCAGGAATTTGAACGGGCTGGTAGCCATCGTCAGGGGTCCTCGTCCGTCATCGGACGATTGAAGAGTTGACTGGGAAAACCGAACAGCCGACCGTGGCCCACCCTCTTGTCGGAGAGATGAGCCGAATCCACGGGCTCGCTTGTTCGGGGAGTGAAAAGCCGCGCCGGATATCCGCGTGTAGCGGGCCGGCTGCAGGTCCTCGATATCTACTGTCGACCCGGCCGAAGGTCAAGGTACCGAGGTGAACGACGCTCCTACGGCCCTCCGGCCCGGTCGGTTGGTGGATCTGCCCCAGGCGCGTGCGGCCGACGCGTTTCACTTCGGCGTCGCAAAATAGAAGTCGACCCGCCCCGGCACCGAGCCATAGGTATACGGCTGCTGCCGGCGTTCGGTCATGTCCATCACGTCGTCGCGCACGTTGTCGAACAGGCGGCGAACCTCGAGACCCGGAACCTGCATGTTCTTGACGAAGGCCGTGGCGAACGGCGAGTTCGCTGTATCGCCGTCGAGAGCGGTCTCGCCATGCTTTGCGGCGAACACGACCAGCGTCCCGGGATCGGGCTCCATCTGCGCCAGACCGCGGCTGACGGACCTGGACGCCACCGTCATGGTTCGCTTCATCTGACTGGCGAAGGGATTGTCGCGACATGCATCCAGCAGCACCAGGCGCAGTTGCTTGGCCCGCTCCGCGGAGTTGAGCACCTGATCGATCGAGACCGCTTCGAGGCTGATGTCACGATCGCTTGCGATCCTGGCATCGACCGGGATGAGATAGTTGACTCCTGCGACCTCCATGCCATGTCCGGCGTAATAGACGACGGCCCAGTCGGCGGACTCGGCCTGCCGTGCAAACTCGCGCAGCGCACCGACGAGTTGATCTCTGCCCAGGTCGTTCTCCAGCATCACGGTCTGAAAATTCGCCCGGCGTAGCGCGTCCGCCACCAGAGCGGCGTCCCGGCCAGGATTGGGGAGCGTCGGAACGTTCTGATAGGCCGAATTGCCGATCACCAGAGCGATCCGTTTGCCGGGTGAGTGGCCGGAAGCAAGAACGGCACCGAGGGCAGCCGGCTTGGTCTGGGCGGGCGGCGCAGCGTCGGCGCCGATGGCGTCGGCGATGTTGGCCTGCTGCCCCGTCTTGGATCCCTTCGCGCGCTGCGCCAGCTCCTGCTGCAGCTTCTTCTGCTGGGCTTCGAACGCTTTTGGGTCCGTCGGAGGCCCGTCATAGGCCTTGTTGAAGTCACGCAAGGGCAGGCTCATCGAAACCACCTGCCCGGTATTCATCGTGGCCTGAACGTTGATGGTCTGACCGCGGCGCAGGCTGCCCAACAGTTCCGGGGTGAGCTCGTAGTCCGACATACAACCGTTCTTGAAGCAGATGATGAACGGCTTCTGCAGACTCCGCTCGCTGTCGATCATCAACCGGGTGCCTTCGGCGAAATCCATGCCCAACGGCAGCGTGATCCGCAGCAGCCTCTTCGGGTCGGCTTCGGGCTCGATGACCACGGCCGCGAGCAAGGGTTGGCCCGTTTCGATCCGGCCGTCCTTGCCCGTGAAGCAGACCAACTTGGCATCGGCGTCCTTGCCCTTCAGGCAGAACTTGGTCCAGGGCGCCATGACAGAGAGATTCGGTTTCAAAATCGGGAGGCTCTTGTTGTTCCTGATCTTGAACAGAGCCACGAACATCTTTCTTTGCTGCTCGTCGACAGCATTCCAGTTGCCTGCCTTGGCACCGAGCGCCTGGGCCAAATCGGCGAGCGGAAGCGGAAGCGACAGCGGTGCGCCATTCGCATTGATGGCTTGAACGACCAGGCTCTTGCCGTTCTTCAGCATTTCGATCAGCTCAGGCGTCGCATTGTAGTCCGAGACGCAGCCGTCTGCGCCGCAGAACAAATAGGTGCTCTGGATCGGCTTCTCCGCGTCGACGATGATCCGCGTTCCGTGAACGGTTTGCAGACCGAGCGGGAGAACCACCCTTAAGACCTTACGGGCCTCCCCGTCTCTCTCGACGAGCACGGCCACGACAACTCGCTCGTTCTCGGCGGACCGCGCTGTCTTGGTGGTGAAACAGATCTGCTTGCCGTCAACATCTGCTTCGCGCGTACAGGCCTTCGCCCATGGGGAATACGACAGCTTGATCTCCTGCGCGGGCTTGGTCTGCGCTATCGCGGGTGAGGCCAGCACCGACAACAAGCCGAGCGCCAGTGCGATGCCGCTCCCGACCGCCAGCGCAGCAAAACTCCTCATGCTCCCAACCTCTTTCGCGCCTTCAATGCAGGGTTGAACGGCAGCCTACCGTGTTGCCGGGTTCGCGGCACGGAAAAAACAGCGCCTGCCCGACCGACATCGAGCATTCGCTCAACGGCCGCGCGGGCCTCGAAGACGAGCCACGGATTACCGCTGCCGACCCTGTCTTTCCGCGCGATGGGAGAACGGCGGAGCACCGCGACGAAATGCCGTGGTTCATGCGCAGCCCGCGCTTGCTCATGATGATTCGGGCCCGCATGCTGCAGCCCATAAGAACAATGATCCGGAGGAAATCCATGATGTCTGCCCCGCGGAAGGGCGTGATGAGCCTTGCGGCCATCGGCCTTGCCACTCTCGTCCTCACCGCCGTCCCCGCCCGCGCCCAGGCGCCGCTCAAGATCGGCGTGCTCAGCGACTTCTCGTCGGTCTATTCGGACATTGGCGGCCAGGGCAATCTCGAGGCGACCAAGCTCGCCATCGAGGAATTCGGCGGCACGATGTTCGGCAAGCCGATCGAGGTGATCAGCGCCGATCCGCAGAACAAGGCCGACATCGCCGCCGCGATCGTGCGCAAATGGTATGAGAACGAGGCCGTCGACATGGTCATCGACATGCCGACCTCGGCCACCGCGCTCGCCGGCATGGAGGTGTCGAAGCAGTTCGAGAAGCTGATGATCGTGACGGATGCCGCGAGCTCCGACATCACCGGCAAGTCCTGCTCGCCCTACACCGTGCACTGGACCTACGACACCTACGGCAATGCGCACACGGTCGGCAGCGCCATCGTCAAGAACGGCGGCAACACCTGGTTCTTCATCACCGCCGACTATCTGTTCGGCCATTCGATCGAGCGCGACACCGGCGACGTCGTGCGCGCCGCCGGCGGCACGGTGGTCGGGAGCGCCCGCCATCCCCTCAACAACCAGGACTTTTCGTCCTTCCTGCTGCAGGCCCAGGCCTCCAAGGCCAAGATCATCGGCATGGCCAATGGCGGTGGCGACACCATCAACACCATCAAGCAGGCCGCCGAGTTCGGCATCGTCGCTGGCGGCCAGAACCTCGCCGGCATCGTGATGTTCATCTCCGACATCCACAGCCTCGGCCTGAAGCTCGCACAGGGATTGATCATCACGGAGGCCTATTACTGGGACCTCAACGACCGCACCCGCGCCTTCGGCAAGAAGTTCTTCGACAGGATGAAGCGGATGCCGACCATGAACCAGGCCGCGACCTACAGCGCCACCCTGCACTATCTCAATGCCGTGAAGGTCGCCGGCACCCGCGACACCAGGCCGGTGCTCGCGAAGATGCGCGAGACTCCGGTGCGCGACGCCTTCACCGACAACGGCGTGCTGCGCGAGGACGGCCGCATGGTGCACTCGATGTTCCTGTTCGAGGTGAAGAAGCCGGAGGAATCGAAGGGCCCGTGGGACTATTACAAGGTGCTGGCGGAGGTGCCCGGCGACCAGGTGTTCCGGCCGCTGAAGGACGGCAACTGTCCCTATGTGAAGCAATAAGAGGTCGCCGAAACGCATTCGGGGCTCGCGCATCGCGGGCCCCGGCCTCACCTGTCTCGTCGATTTTTGGCTTAAGTGCTTGATCTCGCTGGCAGGAGTGGAGAGGCTCGAACTCCCAACCCCCGGTTTTGGAGACCGGTGCTCTACCAATTGAGCTACACTCCTAGCGAGCCGGGACAGTGTCGCCGGTTCGCGCGCTTTGAAGCATAGACCTCCCCCCGAATGCAAGGGTGCAATGGGGCAAATCGACTGGTCAGACCACAACTTCCGCGCCAGACTTGATGCAAACCGACAACAGGACTTCAGGGAGAGCCCATGACCCCGCCGACTGCCGCATCCAGCGTGCCCCTTTCCGCGCTCCGCTCGCTGACGCCGCCGCTGCCGGATGACCGCCCCGAGGCGCTGGGCCTGTCCCAGGCTCGGCTGCAGCGGGCCTCCGATGCATTCAAGCGCGAGGCCGACAAGGGAACCATCCCCGGCGCCACCCTGCTGGTCGGCCGCCGCGGCCGGATCGGCTGGTTCGACGCCATCGGCCGGCAAACGCCCGACGCCGACACGCCGATGCGGCCGGATTCGATCTTCCGCATCTTCTCGATGACCAAGCCGATCGTCTCGCTCGGGATCATGATGCTGGTCGAGGACGGCGAGCTGCTGCTGTCCGATCCGGTCGCCAAGTTCATCCCGGAATTCGGCGAGCAGAAAGTGGGCGTCGAGACCGGCGGCCAGCTGGAGCTGGTGCCGGTCGCCCAGCCGATGACGGTCCAGGACCTGCTGCGCCACACCTCGGGCCTCGCGTATGAGCACACCGGCACCGGGCCGGTGCACCAGCTCTACCAGCAGTCGCGGGTGCGCAGCCGCAAGATCACCAATGCCGAGCACGCGACAATCGTCGCCGGCCTGCCGCTGATCTGCCAGCCGGGCGCCGAGTTCAACTACAGCCGCTCGACCGACATTCTCGGGCGCATCATCGAGGTCGTCTCGGGCCAATCGCTCGGCGCCTTCCTCGCCGCGCGCATCCTCAAGCCGCTCGGCATGAACGAGACCGCCTTCTTCACCGCGGAGGTCAATGCCGGCCGGCTCGCCGAGCCGTTCGCCAAGGACCCGTGGACCGGCGAGGCGGTCAACCTGTTCAAGATGACCGAGCAGCCTCTGATGGAATCCGGCGGCGGCGGCCTTGTCGCGACCACCATGGACTACGCGCGGTTCTGCGCCATGCTGCTCAACCGCGGCAGCCTCGATGGCATCAGGCTGGTCGGCCGCAAGACGCTGGAGCTGATGGCCTCGGACCATCTCGGACCCCACGTGAAGACGCAGGGCACCCTGCTGTCGCCCGGTCACGGTTTCGGTCTCGGCTTCGCCGTGCGCCGCGAGGCCGGCATCGCCCCCTTCCCCGGCTCGCCCGGCACCTTCTTCTGGAGCGGCATCGCCGGCACGTTCTTCTGGATCGATCCGAAGGAGGAGCTGTTCTGCGTGTTCATGGCCCAGGCTCCTGGACAGCGCGACTACCTGCGCACGCTGGTGCGCGACGTGGTGTATGCCGCGGTGGAGTGAGGGGGCGCTTGTAGCCCGGATGAGCGCAGCGACATCCGGGATCTCGCGTACTCTTCGTGTGAACCCGCATGTCGCTTCCGCTCATGCGGGCTACGGGGCATATCACGTTTGCCCGGATGCAGCGACAACCACAACTGTCGTCCCGGCGAACGCCGGGACCCATACCGCGTGATCTGTCGTGGGATGTCACTGCCAGTTGCCTGCCTCATGACGGCCGGTGGTTATGGGTCCCGGCGTTCGCCGGGACGACACTGTTAGGTGAGGCCGCACCGCCGGCCACGCGAATAGTTCCCCTCAACTGATCGTCGCGCCGCCGTCGATCACCATGGTCTGGCCGGTCATGAAGTTGCCGGCGGCCGACCCGAGAAAGACCGCCGCGCCGGCGATCTCGTCGGGGATGCCGATGCGCAGCAGCGGCGAGCGCGCGGTGGAGGCCTTGAGGTTGTCCGGATTGTCCCACAGCGCTTTGGCGAAATCGGTCTTGATCAGGCCGGGCGCGATGCAGTTCACGCGCACATTGTGCGGGCCGTATTCGCAGGCGAGGTTGCGCGCGAGCTGCATGTCGGCAGCCTTGGAGATCGCGTAGGCACCGAGGATGGTCGAGCCCTTCAGGCCGCCGATCGACGACACGATGATGATCGAGCCGTCCTTGCGCGCGATCATCTGCGGCACGACCATGCTGATCAGCCAGTTGTTGGCGACGATGTTGTTGTCGAGGATCTTCCGGAACTGATCGTCGGAGATGCCGGCGAGCGGCCCGTAGTAAGGATTCGACGCCGCGTTGCAGACCAGCACGTCGATCTTGCCGTAGATGCGGTTGGCCTCGTCGACCAGGTTCTGCAGGTTCTCCTTGCTGGAGATATTGGCGGCGACGGCCGCCGCCGTGCCTGCACCGAAGCGGTCATTGAGCTCCTTGGCGACGGCATCGCAGACATCGGCCTTGCGCGACGAGATCACCACCTTGGCGCCATGCTCGGCCATGCGCTCGGCAATGGCGAGCCCGATGCCGCGGGTCGATCCGGTGATGACGGCGACCTTGCCGGTCATGTCGAACAGGGTCATGGGGAGTCCTCCTGGGTTGAGTTGTTATGAGTTGCGGGATGGCAGCCGCGAGCTCGGTCGCGTAGCCCGGATGAGCGCAGCGACATCCGGGGTCTCACGCGCTGCAACGGTGAACCCGGATGTCGCTGCGCTCGTCCGGGCTACGAAGTTCACTACGCCAGCTTGCTCGTCGTCACCTCCGGCCCGGCCGGCTGGTGCATCGCGCGGTGCGCGGCATCGGCGATCCATGGCTGCTGGTTGACCATCGGCAACCGCCAAGTGCTGATGTCGCCAGCCACGATGTGGTCGAGCCGGGTCACCGAGCAGTTGTCGATGTCGAAAGCCAGCCCCTTCTCGACCAGGCCGCCGAGCGCGAGGCCCACCGCGGCCTTGATGGTGCCGCCATGGCCGACGGCGATGACGTCGCGGCCGGCTTCCGAAACGGTGATACGAGCAATCGCCGCGGTGACGCGGGTGTACAGATCCATGTAGCTCTCGCCGCCCGGCGCCGGCTCATCGATGGCGGCGAACCAGTGGCTGCCCGCGGGACGGCTGGCCAGGAACGCGGCGCGGTTCATGCCCTGCCATTGTCCGAGATGCTGCTCGGCAAAAGCGGCCTCCCTGACCATCGCTGCGGGACGCGGGAAGCCGGCGGCCCAGATCGCCTCGGCGGTCTGATGCGTGCGCATCAGATTGCTCGCATACCACGCCGCACTGCGCGGCAGGATTTTTGCGACCGCCTCGAACACCTCGCGATCGGAGGTATCGCAGGCGATGTCGGACTGGCCGTAGATATTGCCGCCGTCGCTGCGCACCGGCGCGTGACGCACCCACCACCAGCGCGTGGTGACGACAGAAGGTTTCGTTGCATCAACCGACATCGCTCAACCCTTCCCTCCGCTCGTCTCCCGCTGTACGTGAAGGCCCAGATCGTCTCAAGCCGCTTGGCGATCTCAGCACGTTTGAAACGGCGTTTGAATTCCGTTGCGCGGCACGCAACTGACCACAATTGAAGCAGGAGGAAACATGGGCCGCCTCGAAGGCAAATCCGTCATCATCACCGGCGCCGGCAGCGGCATCGGCCGCGCCGCATCCTTGATGTTCACGAAAGAAGGAGCGCGGCTGATCGCGGTCGATCGCAGCGAAGGCGTCAAGGAGACGGTCGAGCTCGTCAAGCAGCAGGGCGGCATCGCGGAGGCCGTGATGGCCGACGCCGGTTCGGAAGCCGACGTGAGCGGCTTCATCGATCGCGCCGTTGCGACCTACGGCAAGCTCGACGTCATCTGGGCCAATGCCGGCATCTCCGGCGGCTTGATCCCGATCGCCGAACAGACCGTCGAGCACTGGCAGGAGATCCTGCGCATCAATCTGATCGGCCCGTTCCTCGCGGTGAAATACGCGATGCCGCACATGGTGCGGCAGCAGCGCGGCGCCATCGTCTGCACGGCCTCCGTTGCGGGCCTGAAGTCCGGCGCCTCGGGCCATCCCTATGCGGCGAGCAAGGCGGGCGTCATCAGCCTGGTGCAGACCACGGCCTACTCGCTGTCCGGCACCGGCGTGCGCATCAATGCGGTCTGTCCCGGCCTGATCGAGACCGGCATGACCAAGCCGATCTTCGACGGCGCCAAGGAGCGCGGCACCGAAGGCAAGATCGGCCAGCTCAATCCGTTGAAGCGCGCCGGCCAGCCGCATGAGATCGCCGCCATGGCCCTGTTCCTCGCCAGCGACGAGGCCTCCTACGTCAACGGCCAGGCGTTCCCGGTCGACGGCGGCCTCACCGCGTCGATGCCGTATGCGGGCAAGCCGATCTAATTGAATGGCTGCCTCACTCTCCGCTGTCGTCCCGGCGAACGCCGGGACCCATAACCACCGGCCGGAGTGAGGCAGGTAACTGACAGCGACATCCCTCGATGGATCACGCGGTATGGGTCCCCGCGTTCGCGGGGACGACACCTGTTGTTGCCGCACGACTGCGGCCCCTAAACCACGATTGCCCGCCATCCCCACCGCTGTCGTCCCCGCGAACGCGGGGACCCATACCCCCAGGGAGCGGTTTGAGGCAGGCTGACGGTTGGCTTTTGGCCCAACACATCTGCTGCGGCGTATGGATCCCGGCTCTGCGCACCGCCAGCGCGTTCGCGCTGTCGATGCTTGGCCGCAATGACGATATCCAAACATGCGCGTTCATTCCCGCGACGCATCCGCGCCCGAGTGATCCCAAGAAACTCACCGCCCTTCGCAATCGAAGGGCGCAGGGAAGGCCAGGCGTCGGCTGACGCCTGCGGCCCGCCTGCGAAAGAAATGCAGGCGGCAGGTACCACAGGTGCAGCCGAGAACACCCGGCCTTCCCTGCGCGATGGTCTTAACGCTTATACGCAGTCTCCCTGGTGCGCCGGGCTTGTTGGCCACCATCGCCGCGCGGCGCTCAGGCCAACGCGACTTGATACCAGCATCGGGGTATCAGGACCCTGCGACTTCACGTCCGCGAACTGCCGTTCGTCCGCGTAGCAAGCTACGCTGCGACATCTCCGCGGCCACCGCCTCCCCGCCTCGCGTGTCGTGACGATCGCGCGCAACGCCCCTCTCGTTGAGGCGGGATGGCGGCCATCAAATCACAAATTCCGAAAAAGCGAAAGTAAAATCTTTCGCCTGCCCAGGCTGAACGAGGCGATCACCTTGATCACGCTCGCAAACTTTCTTTGCCGGCGCGACCGCGTCGTGTCGCAGCGGACAGCGGTCTGGTTCAAGCGCAGGCATCGGCGCTCGCTGCGATTTTTTCAGCCCACGTCTTCGAACCGCCTGCTTCGAGCCTCCGTCGAACTTCGCAAGCGGACCATTCCGGCCTCGCCGAAACCGAAGGATGGATCAGATGTCGAGATTGTCGAAACTAGCCCTGCTCACCTTCGGCGCCCTGGCGGCCGGCGCGGCCATGACGGGCGCGAGCGCGCGCGAGATCCAATGGCCGGGCTGTGAGCTGGTCTCCTGGACGGCCTGCGGCACCGATGCACAGGTGCAGCAATCGCAGCGCCGCCAGAGCCGCGATACCTCGCCGATCTACATGAAGCAGACCGATCCGCGCTACAGCAACGCGCTGACCGCGGCCGGTGGTGGCGGCGGAGGTGGTGGTGGCGGCGGCGGCGGTGGGCGCTGAGCCCGCGCCAACGCGGGCCTGATGAGGAGCCCGGATGAGCGAAGCGACATCCGGGTTCAGCACTTCTGCCGGTGAAGAACCCGGATGTCGCTTCCGCTCATCCGGACTGCCAAGCTACGCCGCTCCGGCCTTCTGCGCGTAGGCCCAGGCCTGCTTGGTCATCGGCACCATGCGCTTGACGGACTCGATGGCCTTGTCGTTGGCGGCGGTGCCGTCGCGGATGCGGCCGATGATGCCCTGCAAAATGCCGGCGAGCCGGAACAGATTGTAGGCGAAGTACCAGTTGAGGTCCGGCAGCTCGGTGCCGGTGACGCCGCAATAGATCGCGGCCGCCTCCTCCATGGTCGGGATGTTCAGCGCCTTCAGGTCGACCCCGTCGAGGCCCGGCATGATCCACTGCATCAAGAGATAGGTGAAATCGGCCATGGGATCGCCGAGCGTCGACAGTTCCCAGTCGAGCACCGCGATGACGCGCGGCTCTGATGCGTGGAAGATCATGTTGTCGAGCCGGTAGTCGCCATGCACGATCGACACACGCTGCTGCACCGGCAAGGTGCGCGGCAACCACTCGATCAGCTTCTCCATTTCCGGCAGGTGCTCAGTCTCGGAGGCGCGATATTGCTTGGTCCAGCGATCGACCTGGCGGGCGAAGTAGTTGCCCGGCTTGCCGAACTCGGCGAGGCCGATCGCCGCCGGATCATAGCTGTGCAGCTTCGCCAAGGTCTCGATCTTGCTGGTGAAGATCGCACGCCGCTCGGGCGCTGCGACATGCGGCAGGGTCGGATCCCAGAACACCCGGCCCTCCTCCATCGACATGATGTAGAAGGCCGCGCCGATGACGCTGTCGTCGTTGCACAGCGCATAGGCCCTGGCGACCGGAAAGCCCTGCTTGCCGAGTGCGGCGATGACGCGGAATTCGCGATCGACTGCATGCGCCGACGGCAGCAGCTTGCCGAACGGCTTTCGCCTGAGCACGTAGGAACGCGCCGGCGTGTTCAGGCGATAGGTCGGGTTCGACTGGCCGCCCTTGAACTGGAGCACGGTCAGCGGGCCCTGATAGCCTTCGACATGCTCGGCCATCCAGGCCGCGAGCTTGGCCTCGTCGAAGCGATGCCGCTCCTCGACCGGCTTGGTGCCGGAGAATTCTTCGTCCTTCTTGACGCCGTCGGCCACGACGAACTCCCTTGGTGCTACGTCTCATCCTACGAGCCGCGGCGATTGCCGTCGCTCGTTTTTTTTCGTCATTGCGGGCGCCGCCTGCAATGCCCGTGAGAGGGCTCAGTTACGTAGGGTGGGCAAAGCGAAGCGTGCCCACCATCTTGCTTCGCGCTCGACAATGGTGGGCACGCCCCCGACTGCGCGCTTTGCGCACAGCCGGAGGCTTTGCCCACCCTACGAGTTCAATGCCGCGGCTCGTTGGCGTATTTCTTCATTTCGAGCCGGGCGATGGCGCGGTTGTGCACCTCGTCGGGGCCGTCGGCAAGTCGCAGCGTGCGGATGTTGGCGTAGTCCTTGGCGAGACCCGCATCATCCGACACGCCGGCGCCGCCGAACGCCTGGATGGCGTCGTCGATGATCTTCAGCGCCATGTTGGGGGCGGCGACCTTGATCATCGCGATCTCGCCCTGCGCGGTCTTGTTGCCGACCTTGTCCATCATGTCGGCCGCCTTGAGGCACAACAGCCGGCACATCTCGATATTGGTCCGGGCCTCGCCGATGCGCTGCTCCCACACCGAATGCTCGATGATCTTCTTGCCGAACGCGGCGCGCGTCATCAGCCGGCGCACCATCTTCTCCAGCGACTCCTCGGCCTTGCCGATGGTGCGCATGCAGTGATGGATGCGGCCGGGGCCGAGGCGGCCCTGCGCGATCTCGAAGCCGCGGCCCTCGCCGAGCAGGATGTTCTCCGCGGGCACGCGGACGTTCTCGAGCAGCACCTGGGCGTGGCCGTGCGGCGCGTCGTCGAAGCCGAACACCGGCAGCATCTTCTCGACCTTGATGCCGGGGGTGTCGAGCGGCACCAGGATCTGCGACTGCTGCTGATGCTTGGCGGCCGACGGATCGGTCTTGCCCATCAGGATCGCGATCTTGCAACGGGGGTCGCCGACGCCCGACGACCACCATTTGCGGCCGTTGATGACGTAATGATCGCCGTCACGCACGATCCGCGTCTCGATGTTGGTGGCATCCGACGACGCGACCGCCGGCTCGGTCATCAGGAAGGCCGAGCGGATCTCGCCGTCCATCAGCGGGCGCAGCCATTTGCGCTTCTGCTCCTTGGTGCCGTAGCGGATGAACACCTCCATGTTGCCGGTGTCCGGCGCCGAGCAGTTGAACACCTCGGAGGCCCAGGAGATGCGGCCCATCTCCTCGGACAGCAGCGCATATTCGAGATTGGACAGACCGGCGCCGCGGAACTCGTCGTCCTCATGTGGCGACGGCGGCATGAACATGTTCCACAGCCCTTCGGCCTTCGCCTTGGCCTTGAGGTCCTCCAGGATCGGGATCACCTTCCAGCGATCGCCCTCGGCGTCCTGCTGCTTGTAGATCGGCACCGCCGGGCGGACATGCTTGGTCATGAAGCTGCGCACGCGCTCCAGCCATTCCTGCTGCTTCGCCGACATCGTGAAGTCCATGGGACTCTCCTTGGGTGTTTCCTCTGAAATTTTGGCCGCAGTGTCGGCCCGCCCACGGCGTCCGTGCAAGTGTGATCTTGCGCAACACGACCGCGCGAACCGTCGCTGCAGCGCCGAAATGTCGCCCCACGGAAGAACCGTGATTGACATCGCGGCCGTCTCAAACAATAGTTTCATACAATTGTTTGAAACGCAACTCCCCGCTTCATCGTTCGGGAGGACGAGCATGGCGACCGACCAGACCCGGACTGCGATCCTGATCGCCGCCGAGCGGCTCTATGCCGAACGCGGCTTCTCCGACGTAACCTTGCGCGACATCGTGGCGGAGGCGAACGTCAATCTCGCCGCGGTGAACTATCATTTCGGCTCCAAGGACGAGCTGATCGCCGAACTGTTCGTGACGCGCTCGATCGCGCTCAACCGCGAGCGCCTGCGCGAATTGCGTGAAGCCGAGGATGCCGGCGGCGGCCGCGCCGACATCTCCGACATCCTGCGCGCCCTCGTCGGCCCGATCCTGCGCGGCTGCCTCGGCCCTGAGAACCAGCGCTCGGCGGTGGCGCAGTTCATGATCCGCGCCTCGATCGAATCGGTGCCGCCAATTCGCCGCATCAAGACCAAGGAAATCGACCATCTGCGGAAGTTCGCAAGCGCAATGCAGCGCGCCCTGCCCGACAGCTCCGAGGTCGATCTGTTCTGGGGCCTGCATTTTGCGCTCGCCATGGCGCATCACACCATCCGCGAGAGTGAGCGCCTCACCAAGCTCTCCGACGGTCAATGCGACCTCGACGATGTCGAGGATGTGATCGCGCGGGTGGTGCGCGGCGCCGTGCTCGGCTTGACCGCGCGCGATCAGGCGGCAAAGTCGAAGGTCAAGATTGCAGCGCGCAGCCCGTAGCCGGGATCCCACCATCCACCATGGAGTCCACTCGTGACGTACCGACCGCACCTGTTACTCGCCTTCGTCGCGTCCACACTCGTGATGGTGACCGCCAGCGAGCCGGTGCTGGCCCGCGGCGCCGCCGCCAGCATCATGAACTCGCCGGGCTATCAGCGCCGTCTGCAGGAATCGCGGCAGCAGCTTGGCGCGCCACCGCCCGCCCGGTACGTTGTAGAGCCGCGCTATCATGCGCCACGGCACAAGGCGAGGCGGCACCGTCATCACAGCCACAATTAGGAGCAAACTTTCTCCACGGGTCGTCCCGGCGAACGCCGGGACCCATACCGCGTGATCCGTCTTGAGGCACGCGGAGAGATATCGAGAGTCAGCACGCCGGCCGGTGGTTATGGGTCCCGGCGTTCGCCGGGACGACACCGGAGAATGACGCGACTAGCGGTGCCCCTACACGACGCCCTGCTGCTTCAACGCCGCGATCTTCGCCTCGTCATAGCCCAACCCCGACAGCACGTCCTGGGTATGCTCGCCGAGCAGCGGCGGCGCGCGATATTCGGTGATCGGGGTGCCCGAGAAGGTCAGCGCGTTGCGGATCAGGGACAGCTGCGGCTCGAACGGGTGCTCGACCTTCACCTCCATGCCGCGCGAGCGGACATGCGGATCGGCGAACACGTGCGCAAAATCGTTGACCGGCCCGCATGGCACGCCGGCCTTCTCCAGCTCCTCCAGCCAATGCGCCACCGAGTTCTTCAGGAACAGGCCGGCGAAGATCGCCATGATCTCCTTGCCGTTGACGACGCGGTCGTTGTTCCTGACGAATTTCGGATCGGTGGCGAGCTGGGGCGAGCCGAGCACGGCGCAGGTGCGCGCGAATTGCGCGTCGTTGCCGACCACCAGCATCAATTCGCCGTCGGTGCAGCGGAACACGCCGGCCGGCATGCCGCCATTGCCCCAGGTGCCGCGGCGCGGCGGCGACTTGCCGTTGACCAGGAAGATCTGGGCGTAGTGCGACAGCGACGCGATCACGGTGTCGAACAGGCAGACGTCGATGTGCTGGCCGCCGCCGCCATTGACGTCGCGGTGATACAGCGCCGAAAGGATGCCGATCGAGGTGTTCATGCCGGTCATGTAGTCGACGATCGAGGGACCGACCTTCATCGGCCCCGCCCCCGGTTCGCCGTCCATGTGGCCGGTCACGCTCATCAGCCCGCCCATGGCCTGGAAGATCGCATCATAGCCGGCGCGCGGTGAATACGGCCCGGTCTGGCCGAAGCCGGTCACCGAACAGTAGATCACGTCGGGATTGATCGCCTTGATGGCCTCGTAGTCGAGGCCGTAGCGCTTGAGATCGCCGACCTTGTAGTTCTCCATGAACACGTCGCAGTCCTTGGCGAGCGCGCGGATGATCTCCTGCCCCTCCGGCGAGGCGATGTTGACCGTGACGGACTTCTTGTTGCGGTTGGCGCAGATGTAGAAGGAATTGTTGTTGTTGGCCTTGCCGTCGGGGTCCCTGAGGTAGGGCGGACCGAACGCGCGCGCGTCGTCGCCGGTGCCGGGCCGCTCGATCTTGATCACCTCGGCGCCGAGATCGGCCAGCATCTGCGCGGACAGCGGTCCGGCCAGAACGCGGGTCAGATCGAGAATCTTGATGCCAGAAAGCGGCAGGGCCGACATGGAGTTCCTCCGGGAGTTCTTATTCCTTGGCGCGGACATGCCCTGGCGAGGGCCCCGCCCGTCACCCGCCGATACACCATTTCGCGACTCGGAGCACTGCGCTGGCGGCATGCCGCCTTGCCCGGCACAGGACGTCACCCCGAGCACCGCGCCCGGGCGACCCAAATCCTGGGCGGTGGAAACTCGTCGCCGCTCCAAGACGGCCGCTCCGGCGCGGACATTGCCGGATTCGCGACGGCCGGCCACTTTCTTGCTTCATTTTGTGTGCGACCGGAGTCCAGACACATCCGGACACAGGGAACAAGGAGCCGTTAAGCGTTACAGCCACAGCTGGAGGCAGGTTTGATGTCTTACCCTCTGGAGCACGCCATGACGTCGATCTCTGCCTCCTCGATGAGCGGCTTTTCCCCGCTCGACCTGCTCAAGCAGGAGCTCACCAAGGAAGTCTCGGCCGGCAAGGTCAGCTCGACCGACCAGACCGCCTTGTCGTCGGCGCTCGACGACATCGATTCCGCGTTGAAGAGCGGCAGCAGCAGCTCGTCCTCGTCATCGACCTCCAGCACACCGCCCTCGCCCAAGGAGATGCAGTCGAAGATCGACGATCTCATCCAGAGCGAGGTCGACAGCGGCAAGCTGACGTCGGACCAGGCAAGCGAGCTGAAGAACGTGTTCGCCAACGCCTTCTCCGGCGGCGCGGGTGGTGCCGGTGGCCCGCCACCCGGTCCGCCGCCGAGCGACGACAGCAGCAGCGACACCACCTCAAGCACCTCGTCCTCGTCGTCGTCATCGTCCCAGGTCGAGGAGCTCCTGAAGAAGCTGCTCGAGGCGCTGCAGAGCTCGAACAGCAGCACGACCTCGTCCTACGGCGCCAGCGGCACCAGTTCGTCGAGCTCGACCAGCAAGTCGCTGGTGGTAGACTTCTCGGCGTGACCGAACGAAGACGCGCCGCGTAGTCCGCACGGTCTCGTGGCGCACCGTCTTCCCATCCTGGTCATTGCGAGGCAGCCGGGTTCTCCCAGCCAGCGCGTGAGCCCCGCATGTCGCTACGCTCATGCGGGCTACGGGGCTTCACTCCGGCGCGTTGAATGTCCGCGCAAAATACACCGGCGCGGCCGCCGCCTTCAGGCGGTAGAGCTGGGCCGGCCGGTTCGGTCCCTTGCGCATCTTGGCGACCGGCTCGATCAGGTCGGCCGAGAGCATGCGGGTGCGGAAGGCGCTCTTCTCCAGCGGACGATCGAGCACGATCTCGTAGGTCCGCTGCAGCTCGGGCAGAGTGAACTCCTCCGGCATCAGATAGGCCGGCAGCGAGGTGTACTCGACCTTGTTGCGCAGCCGCCGCACGGCGGCCTGCAGGATCTCGGCATGATCGAAGGCGAGCTTCGGCTTCACGCTCATGCCCGCGAGCGGAAACCATTGCGCATCGGCCGCGAGCGCGGCCTCCGCTGCTGACGCCGGGATCAGCGCGAAATAGGCGTGCGTCGCCGACCAGCCGCGCGGGTCACGGTGCGCGCTGCCCCAGCTGCCGAGCTGCTCCAGATAGGGACTGACGACGCCGGTCTTCTCGGCGAGCTTGCGCCGCGCGCAGGCTTCGAGATCGGCGTCCTTGGCCACGTCGACGAAGCCGCCTGGCAATGCAAAGGCGTCCGGGAACGGCTCCCCCTCGCCCTGGCCACGCCGCACCAGCAGCACGTGCAGCGCCTCCAGCCGGATCGTGAAGATGACGATGTCCACCGTCGTTAGCGGCCGCGGAAAATCCAGTCCGCCTGCTCTCGCGGCCGCTCCGCCGCCCTGCCCCTGCCGTGCTGCCATACCGCCCGCCCCCGAATTCGTCCCTTGACACTAGCATACTTAGTTGTACTGTCCAACTTACTAAGTTGGCGTGACACACTTACGCCAGTCAACGTCAGGAGGCCGCCATGTTCGGCTTACGCTTCATCAAGGCCCAACCCACCACCTATCTCCTCAAGTACCGCGCCGGCAGCGTGGTCGAGGAAGGCGCCGGGCTCTCCACCTTCTATTATGGGCCCGCGACCTCGCTGGTCGCGATCCCGATCGGCAGCCGCGATGCCGCCTTCATCTTCCAGCAGATCGCCCGCGACTTTCAGACGCTGACGATCCAGGGCCAGGTGACCTACCGCATCGGCGAGCCGAGGAAGGCGGCCGCGATGCTGAACTTCACGCTCAAGCGCGACGGCAAGACCTACGAGTCCGATGACCCGGAGGAGCTGCCGCAGCGCGTGCTCGGCGCGGTCGAGGTGCTGGCGCAGCAGGCGGTCAAGGACATGACCCTGAAGGAAGCGCTGCGCGCCTCCGACCGCATCGCCGAGGCGATCGCGGCCGGATTGAAGCGCCGCGCCGACATCGATGCGCTGGGCCTGGACATCCTCGGCGTCGCCGTGCGCGCGGTGAAGCCGACGCCGGAGACCGCCAAGGCGCTGGAGGCCGAAGCGCGCGAGGCGATCCTGAAGACCGCTGACGAAGCCATCTTCGCGCGGCGCAATTTCGCCGTCGAGCGCGAGCGGGCGATCCGCGAGAGCGAGCTCGACACGGAGATCGCGGTCGAGCAGAAGAAGCGCTCGATCCGCGAGACGCAGATGGATGCCGAGGCCAGCGTCGCCGCAAAAAAGAACGAGCTGCGCGAGGCCGGCATGGTCGCCGATATCGGGCTCGAGGCCAAGCGCAAGGATTTCGTGTCGCTGAATGCGGCGAACACCCGCACTTTGGCGGATGCCGAAGCCTATCGCGTCGGCGCGCTGATGAAGATCTTCGAGGGCGTCGACACCCGCGTGATCCAGGCGCTGGCCGCGACCGGCATGCAGCCGGGCCAGTTGATCGCGCAGGCGTTCTCGGGCCTCGCCGAAAAGGCCGAGAAGATCGGGCAGCTCAACGTCTCGCCGGAGCTGCTGAACAGCCTGATGCAGAAGCCCGCGGAGGCGCCCCGTGTCCGGCAATGACCGCAAGGTGGTCTTGGTCGTCAGGAGAACGCGGCTCGAGGAGCTGATCGCAAGGTTCCTCACCGCGGACCAGGCCCGCTTCTATGTCGAGCATCTCGGCGCCGATTTCTCCGACTACGAGCGCGAGCACGCGGCCTATCAGGCCGCGCGCGCCACGGCGACGCAGACGCTGGAGCGCTGGGGCCGCTACCAGATCGTCGACCGCGGCTTCCTGCCGAACTTCATCTTCGGCCCCGCCGACATCGTCGCGGCGCTCGGCCCCGACGGGCTCGTCGCCAACACCATGAAATATCTCGACGGCCAGCCGCTGCTCGGACTGAACCCCGACGCTCAGCGCCATGACGGCGTGCTGCTGCCGTTCGCGCCGACCGATCTCGCGAGCCTGCTGCCCGAGGTCGCCGCCGACAAGCGCGCCGCCAAGGCCGTGACCATGGCGCGCGCGAGTCTCGCCGACGGCCAGGTGCTCCATGCGGTCAACGACCTCTTCATCGGCGCGCGTACCCACGTTTCCGCCCGCTATGAGATCGCAACGCGCGACGGTCGGGAACGGCAGTCGTCGAGCGGACTGATCGTCGCCACCGGGCTCGGCTCGACCGCCTGGTTCAAGAGCATCGTCACCGGCGCGCTGGCCATAGCCGGCCGTTACGGCGGCCACGGCGACGGCGACTACACCGCCCTGCCCTGGGACGCCCGGAGCTTGCGCTTCGCCGTGCGCGAGCCGTTTCCGAGCAGGACGTCGCAGACCTCCCTGGTCTGCGGCGGGCTGAACGGTGCCGAAACCTTGCGCCTGCGCTCGCTGATGCCCGAGAACGGCGTGATCTTCTCCGACGGCATCGAGGCGGACAATCTCGATTTCAATGCCGGAACGGAAGCGGTGATCGGGATTGCGGAGCGGCAGGGACGGCTGATCGTGTGAACCGATACCGAACGCCGCTGCAGTTCGCTGCTGGATGGTGGGCACGCCGCCGCCTTCCGCGGCCGCTTTGCCCACCCTACGATCCTCATTTCCTCGCGAACACGAGCACGCCGTTCGCCGGGATCGTCACATCAGCCGAGCTCGGCTGGCCGTGCAGCGGCGGGCCGCCGGCGGTGACGGAGCCATTGTTGCCCACCACGCCCGGGTTGACCCAGTTGTCATAGACGTCGGTGTTGAACACCTCGAGCCACGTACCGCCTGCCGGAAAACCGATGGCGTAGTCGCGCCATGGCGTCTCGCTCAGGCTCACGATGACCATCACGTCGTCACCCTGGCCGTCCCAGCGGTGGAAGGCAAGCACGCGGTTGCCGTCATGGACGTGGACGATGGCGCAGCCCTCCGCGGTCAGCGCCGGATGGGTGCGGCGGATCGCGATCAGCTCTGACGTGAAGCGCATCGCATCCGCGGTGATCTTGTCCTCGCCGTCGAGCAGCGACCACTGGATCGTGGTGTCCAGGCTCGGCGTGTCGCTCCATGGTCTGTCCTCGAACAGTTCCTGGCCCATGAACAGCATCGGGATGCCCGGCGCGGTCAGCAACAGGCCGGTGGCGACGCGGCTGCGGCTGCGCGCATACCAGCAGCGACTGTCGACGGGATCAGCGAGGCGCGGAATGCGCGGCTCGCGGCCGGCATAGACAATGTCGTGGTTCTCGATCGAGTTGACCGCGCGCCAGCGCTTGTCGAGGCTGAGATCGGCGATCGCCGCGGCGATCGGCTGCATCGGGACGACAGCGCCCGCGCCGCCGGCCGCGCTCGCGATGGCGCCGCGCACCGACAACCGCAGGCCGTCGCTCCAGGTCGCGTCGAAGCCGGCGCCGCCCTGCGCGATGTCCCTCACCACCCACGGGTTGACAGGCCAGTATTCGGCGATCTGGATCGCATCCGGCTTCTCGGCGCGCAGCGCCTCGGTGAGCTGCTGGCAGGTCGCCCAGCCGCCGAAGCGGTCCATCACGCTGACCTCGTCGAAGCGCAGGCCGTCGGCGTGATACTCGCGATACAGCATGATGGCATTGTCGACGAGGTATTGCCGCACGTCGGCGTTCCAATAGGCAAACACCTGGCCGCCGGCCCAGCCCTGGTCGGTGAAATACAGGCTGCGGTTGGGATCGCCATAGGCCTGGCGGTCGAAGAACCAGATGCTGTTCTCGTCGAACCCGCCGCCGGCGTGGTTGTAGACGACGTCGAACAGCACGGCGATGCCATGGACATGGCAGACATCGATCAGCGCGCGCAGCTGGTCGTCGCAATGACGCACCGCGCCGATATCGGCGTAAGGCGCGGCGCCGGCAGCCGTCAGGATTTCGTTGGTCCGTGCGAAATAGGCGGCGAGATGCGCCTCTTCGTGCTCGCCATATTCGGTTTCCGGGCTGAACAGGTCGGTGCCGTTGTAGCCCATGCTGAACATGGTCGGGAATTCCTGCACCGGCAGCAGCTCGATGGCGTTGACGCCGAGCTTCGCCAGATGCGGCACGCGCTCGATGACGTCGAAGAAGCAGCCGTCGGGATTGCCCGCCTTCATGTCGAAGGTGCCGACATGGAGCTGATAGATCACGAGCTCGTTGTTGGGCGGCGGCGTGAAGTCGGTGTCGTGCCAGGGAAACGCGCCGGGATTGCGCAGCACCGAATGCGCCTGCGGAAACGGCGGATCGACGGTGAGCAGCCGCGCATGCGGATCGCGCTTGTAGCCGGACGAGCCCTCACCCTCGACGAAATACATGTAGGCGTCGCCGTCCTTGAGCGACGGCACGAAGATCGCCCAATGGCCGTTGCCGATCGGCGCGAGACGGCAGTTCGCATCCTGCGCCCAGTCGTTGAACGGGCCGGAGACGTAGACCGCCTTGGCATGCGGCGCGAACACGCGGAACGTGGCGCCGCCGGTCACCGGGGTGCCACCCATCGGAGCCTGGAGAAGATGCATCTGCCTGAGCGATATCCGTAGGCCTTCGGGAAACGGCGGCAGCGTAACAGGTTCGAGCAGCATATCCACGGCCGGCCCTCCGCTCAGAACAGCCGCGCGCCGTTCGGCACGGCCTTGTCGGGCTGGAACAGCACGACGTTGCCCTGCTCATCGGGAAAGCCGAGCGTCAGGACCTCGGACATGAACTTGCCGATCTGACGCGGCGGGAAGTTGACGACCCCGGCGACCTGGCGGCCGACCAGGGTGGCCGGATCATACAGCGCCGCGATCTGCGCGCTGGAGCGCTTCGTGCCGATACCGGGCCCGAAATCGATCGTCAGCTTCAGCGACGGCTTCTTCGCCTCCGGATAGGGCTCGGCCGCGACGATGGTGCCGACGCGGATGTCGACGGCCAGGAACTGGTCAAAGCCGATCCCTGCTGCCGCCGGTGCTGTCGGATCGTGGGAGAGATGCATGGCGGCCTCATCAAACGCGGGACCGCGCGGGAAGGCTTGCGATCCCGACGCGGTTTGGGCCGGAATCTTTAATGGCCATACGGGCTCCTGACAATGCACCCGCCCGGCGACGGCACGGCATATGGACGATTGGCTGCATTGGTGTGGCGGGCCGGTCGCAGGCTGAGAAGCCTCCAATCTCTGGCGAGCAAGCGGGGTACCGGCTTTCTGCATCGCCGAGCGGAGGTCCGTGAATCGCCATGGCGTGCTGCTACCCGCCACATCGTCGCATGCGCGCGTTTCCCCGTCCTGCAGCATGCCCGCCGCCGAGCGCAATGACCCTGACACGTCACCTGTAATGTCGCAGTTCGTTCGCTTTTGCCTCCAGACGCAGCACGGAGGCTTAGCCTGTCCGCGAATAGCGGACATCGTCAGCACCCGTCGCCAGGCACAACCTGCCTGCCGCGCGTTGCTGCCTCACTGCTCTTGCGCTCTTGGGATGGTCCTGGCCGGCGCTTCTGACAGGCGAGCTAGGCGGCGCGCCGCCCGCGCGACAGAGTTTCGGATGGAAGCTCACCGAACATGTCGCGATAGTCTCTTGCGAAGTGTCCGAGATTTCCGAAGCCGCAATCGAAGGCGACTGCAGAGACGGAGGTACGCTGATTGGGCCCCTCGAGCATCTGCTTTGCCTGTCGCAATCGCACCGTTTTCGCAAACGCCATCGGCGAATATCCGCGGCTCTTCTTGAACGCAGCATAGAGCGCGCGGACGCTGACGCCTGTCTGCGAAGCCAGCCCCTCGATCGTGATGGCGCGGTCCCAAGAGGCCTCGATATATTCCTCGGCCAGCCGAACGATCCGCGGCACGACGTCCTTTTCGGCTCTCTCCAACAGCTCGCTGAAATTGTGGCGGTGAGCCGACAGGAAGGAAACGATGAGAGCCTGCTCCAGTTCGACGAGGACCGCGCGTGGCAGCTCTGTCGCCGTCGCATCCAACTGATGAGCGAGGAACATCGCCAGATCGCGCAGGACCAGAGCGTTCGGCTGCAACGCCGCGGCGATCGGATCAAACTTGAGAACACCGGCCGGCTTTGCACCGAGCAGCGTCGTCAGTGTCTGCTCCAACGCCCTCGCGCTTATTCGAAGAATGAGCTGCTCATAACCTGGCTCGAACACAATCCTGTTGGCTTCGCCCGGCGCAACTATGCAGGATTGCCGCTCGGTTATCGCGACCGCCGTGCGATTTAGAACGGTCAAAGCGCTGCCTTTGAGGCCGATTTGCAGGCGCGCGAAGTCGCTCTCCGGGAACTTTACGACCGACCTTCCCCCGCCATATGCACAGAAGCCAAGGCCGATATTCGCAAGCTGAAGGTAGTTTCCTACCCCCTGGAATTCATTTGCGTTGGTGACTGCGAAGCCAGTTGCCCCATAGACCGTACGCAACGCGTGCTCCATCGCCTCCGGATCGTCTGTACGAATGACGGGAGCGCGGCTCAGCAGGCTTACGGATCGGTCAAGGTTCATCCAAAGATAGTATCTCAGATTGACCGAACTCAAACCTGGGAAAAACCCGGTCAGCGGCGCGGTGTCGCAGCTCGATCTTCGTGAAGGCCGATATAGCTTTTGAGGCCGCCCCAGCGCTCTTGAGAATGGTGTCGCCGACGCGTCTGTCAGGCGAGCTAGGCGGCGCGCCGCGCGCGTGACAGAGTTTCGGATGGAAGCTCACCGAACACGTCGCGATAGTCTCTTGCGAAGTGTCCGAGATTTCCGAAACCGCAATTGAAGGCGACTGCAGAGACGGAGGTACGCTGATTTGGCCCCGAGAGCATCTGTTTTGCCCGACGCAATCGCACCGTCTTCGCAAACGCCATCGGCGAATATCCGCGGCTCTTCCTGAACGCAGCATAGAGCGCGCGGACGCTGACGCCTGTCTGCGAAGCCAGCTCCTCGATCGTGATGGCGCGGTCCCAAGAGGCCTCGATATATTCCTCGGCCAGTCGAACGATCCGCGGGGTGACATCTCTTTCGCCTCTCTTCAACAGCTCGCTGAAATTGTGGCGGTGAGCCGACAGGAAGGAAACGATGAGAGCCTGCTCCAGTTCGACGAGCACCGTGCGTGGCAGCTCTGTCGCCGCCGCATCCAACTGATTAGCGAGGAACATCGCCAGATCGCGCAAGACCAGAGCGTTCGGCTGAACCGCTGCGGCAATGGGATCAAACTTGAGAACACCGGCTGGCTTTGCACCGAGCAGCATCGTCAATGTCTGCTCCAACGCCCTCGCGCTTATTCGAAGAATGAGCTGCTCATAACCTGGCTCGAACATAATCTTGTTGGCTTCGCCCGGCGCAACTATGCAGGACTGCCGCTCGTTTATTGCGATCGCCGTGCGATTTAGAACGGTCAAAGCGCTGCCTTTGAGGCCGATTTGCAGGCGCGCGAAGTCGCTCTCCGGGAACTCGACGAGCGACCTTGCCCCGCTATATGCACAAAAGCCGAGACCGATGCTCCCGAGCTGAAGATAGTTGCCAACCCCCTGGAATTCATCTGCGTTGGTGACTGCGAATCCGGTTGCCCCGTAGACCGTCCGCAACGCGTGCTCCATCGCCTCCGGATCGTCTGTACGAATGACAGGAGCGCGGCTCAGCGGGCTCACGGATCGCTCCAAGTCCATCGAAGGATCAGTCCTCGCTTATAAGGCTCGTGTCAAAATACTGGAGCGCAAGTCTTCCGGACTGATCCAAGTCAACATCGGAAAAGCTCCCGTCGGGCGGCCGGCGGCCGGGCGCAACAGTTCGATCACGTCCCCGATTTATCGCATGTTATTTTGAAGGCGGTAATTGGCTAATGATGCAGCAAATCCTGAGCGATGTTTGCAGAGTTTGGACTTGAGAATGACTTCAGAATCGCCGCGCGACGCGCTTCAATCTCGTTGAGAGGGGCAAGGCGGCCGTCTCTCCAGAATGCGGCGGCAAGCGAGGAGGCGAACGTGGCGGCAAAGGCCGAGCAGAACTCCACCATGAAGTCAAAGCTCGCTGCGCGCATCCTGGCAGCGGCAGCCAAGGGTGCACGTGACCCGAACAAGCTGAGAACCGCGGCACTTTTGGGAGACGATGATGTTCGGAACACTGACACACTTCCCATGGGACACAGTCCTCATGATTGGCTCTCAAGCTCAAGCCGGTCTCGCTCGCCACCTGCTCGACGGCTTTGAGGCGCAATGGGATCAGCAGAGCAAGACAAGCGCCACCCAACCGTCGACGCTGGGCGCTTGAGATACCCGATCTTGCGAAGCAGGTCACCGAGACGATGGACTTATGACTTCGTCACAACGCGAACCTGGCAACGTCCACACGCCTGTCGATATGAGTCGGTATGGAGTGAGTTCTGTCATGCTTATCAAGACGGTCACGTTGCATTCTATCACTTATCTTGTAGGCATTACCAGTTCAGTGGCAGTACACCATGCCATCCCCTCGCCGGGCACAGCGACCATCTTCCAATCTGGCACCACTGCAATACGTTATCAGCAGATCGCCAATCGCTCGACCAAAGGCGATAAGTTGCCGATCTGGCAAGCAACGCGTCAACTCAACAACAAAGCACCCGTACAGAGGCCAGCATACACCGTGCCAATTTCCAAATTCGGAAACGACTGTAAACCGCCAATTGATGTCCCTGGCCGCTGCTTTGCAGACGCCGGAGGGTACCGCAAGGTTGCGTCGTCCGCTCCCGCCCCAATTCGCGGCATACCGATTGCATCGAACCAAATCGGTCCTGCCGCGGCGGATCTGGTGTAGTCGTGGTGCAAAGATGACCAATATTCGAGGCGGCGACCTGTCCAATCCTGCAGTATTGAAATCGCTAAGTAGAATCCGCACAGCAAAGCTGCGCCTCGATCGGCCGACGTCGTGCCAGTCCCTAGAGGCCGACCTGTTGTCGCAGATCGCGCTTTGCGACGTTCTGTTGGACGAGATTCAATCGGTCGCTTGCAGCCTAAAGCTGGCGAGAGCCGTACCCGGTGAGCCGATGCCTGGTCGCAACCGGGCGCGGCTGCGATACCGTTCCTCAAAACATGATGGGCAGCGACGGCGCGCGGCGCAGCGATGTTGCGTGCCATCGAAGTTTCGTTCAGTCGCCAGGTAGCGCGGATGGGCGCAGCGACATCCCGGTTCACCGACACGACACGTGAGGCCCCGCACGTCGGCTGGCGCCGACGTGTCCCACGCGCCGGCTGTCGCTCATGCGGGCTACGCGCCGCACCGAGATCCGCATGAGAAACGCACCGTCTCTCCTCCGTGATTGGCGCGGCGGTCGCGCATCAAGCTGTCATTGCACCTGCTTAGTGAGCACGCCGCCGCCTTCGGCGGCCGCTTTGCCAATCCTGCGCAAGGACGTAACTACACATTCTCCAAATGGCACGCCACCCACTGGTCCTCGCCTTTCAGCCGCAGCTCGGGAGCCTCTACGCGGCAGCGGTCGAAGGCCAGGGGGCAGCGGGTGTTGAAGCGGCAGCCTTTGGGCGGGTTGACCGGGCTCGGAACGTCGCCCTTGAGGATGATCGGTGTGCGCTCGGCGCCGGGTTCGGGAATGGGCACGGCTGACAGCAGCGCCTTGGTGTAGGGATGACCCGGTGTGGCAAAGATCTGCCGCCTTGGCGCCATCTCGACGATCTTGCCGAGATACATCACCGCCACGCGGTGCGTCATGTGCTCGACGATCGCGAGGTCGTGGCTGATGAACAGCAGCGCCAGGCCGAACTCGCGCTGCAGATCCTGCAGCAGGTTGACGATCTGCGCCTTGACGGAGACGTCGAGCGCGGACACCGCCTCGTCGCAGACGATGAGATCGGGCTTGGCGGCGAGCGCCCGTGCAATGCCGATGCGCTGGCGCTGGCCGCCGGAGAATTCGTGCGGCCGGCGGTTGAGCGCGTCGCGCGGCAGCCGGACGATCTCCATCAGCTCGGCGATGCGCGCGTCGCGCTCCGCGGCGGTCTTCGCGAGGCCGAAATTGTTGATCGGCTCCGCCAGGATGTCGCGGATCCGCATCCGCGGATTGAGGCTGGAGAACGGATCCTGGAACACGACCTGGACGCGGCGGCGCATCTCGCGCAGGCTGCCCGGGGGAAGATCGTCGATGCGCTGGCCGTCAAGCACGATCTGGCCGGCGGTGACGTCGAACAGCCGCAGGATGGCGCGGCCGACCGTCGACTTGCCGCAGCCGGATTCGCCGACCAGGGAGAGCGTCTCGCCGCGCGCGATCTCGAATGACACGCCGTCGACCGCATGCACCTTGCTCTTGCTGCGGCCGAACAGCCCGCCGGAGATCGGGAAGTGCTTCTTGAGGTCGTTGACCTGGAGCAGCGGCATGGTCATGCGGCAGCCTGCTCCTTGGCGGCGAAATGACAGGCGGCGATGTGGTGCGCGGCCTTCTGCTCCAGCCCCGGCGCATATTGACGGCACAGGTCGGTCGCGAGCGCGCAGCGGCCGGCGAACACGCAGCCTTCGATGCGCTGCTTCAAATCCGGCACTTGGCCAGGAATCTCGGCGAGGCGTTTCGTCTCGCCCGACAGCGACGAGCCGAGCTTGGGCAGCGCGCCGAGCAGGCCCTGCGTGTAGGGGTGGCGGGGGGTGCGGAACAGCTCCTTCACCGGCGCCTCCTCGACCTTGCGCCCGGCATACATCACCATCACGCGCTCGGCGACCTCGGCGACGACGCCGAGATCATGGGTGATCAGGATGATGGCTGCGCCGACGCGCTGCTTCAGCTCCAGCATCAGCTTGAGGATCTGCGCCTGGATGGTGACGTCGAGCGCGGTGGTCGGCTCATCCGCGATCAGGAGCTTTGGATTGCAGGCCAGCGCCATCGCGATCATCACGCGCTGGCGCATGCCGCCGGAGAGTTGATGCGGATATTCGCGCACGCGCCGTGCCGGCTCAGGGATTCCGACCAGCGTCAGCATCTCCACCGCGCGCGCCTCGGCCTGCGCCTGGTCGAGCCCCTGGTGCAGCCGCAGAGTCTCGCCGATCTGGCGGCCGACGGTCAGCACCGGGTTGAGGCTGGTCATCGGCTCCTGGAAGATCATCGAGATGTCGTTGCCGCGGAGTGCGCGCATCTCGCGATCGCTAAGCGTCAGGATGTCCCGGCCCTCGAGCTTGATCGAGCCCGCGATCTTGCCCGGCGGCTCAGGAATCAGGCGCATCATCGACATCGAGGTCACCGACTTGCCGCAGCCGGACTCGCCGACGATGGCGAGCGTCTCGCCGGGGTTGACGTGGAAGGAGACGCCGTCGACGGCGCGGTTGATGCCGGTGGGGGTACGGAAATGCACCTGGAGATTCTCGACCTCGAGCAGCGGCATTAGGGGTGCTCCCACTCGAAATGTGCGTTGTCACGGATGGCCGCGCCCGGTCTCACTAAACCAATCGCGTGCTCCACTCCCTCCCCACGTCGTTCCGGGGCGCGCGATAGCGCGAGCCCGGAACCCATACTCCTGGGCCGCAGGATGAGGCACGCCCGTCGTTGCATCTCGCCCCGCATCATCTCCCTGTGGCTATGGATTCCGGATTCAGCCCTGCGGGCTGCCCCGGAATGACGGGCGGAGAGAGTGGAGCGAGCCACAGGCAGCGTTGGCGCGGGTGCTGCGATGGCGCAGGCGGGCATGCTTCTCATCACCCCGCTCATGGGCTCTTCGCCATGCGCGGATCGAGCGCGTCGCGCAGGCCATCGCCGACGAGGTTGACGGCGAGCACGGTCACCGACAGGAACGCGGCCGGGAAGAACACGATGTAGGGCTTGACCTGCCACAGCGCGCGGCCCTCGGCCATGATGTTGCCCCAGGACGGAATCGTCGGCGGCGTGCCGGCGCCGATGAAGGACAGGATGGCCTCGGTGATCATGGCGCTGGCGCAGATGTAGGTCGCCTGCACCAGCATCGGCGCCATTGTGTTGGGCAGGATGTGGCGCAGGATGACCATCGGCGTGCGCGTGCCCGACGCGACCGCACCGTCGACATAGGGCTGCTCGCGCAGGGACAACACAACGCCGCGCACGAGTCGTGCGACGCGCGGAATCTCGGCGATGGTAATGGCGAGGATGACATTGCCGACGCTGCCGCGCGTGAGCGCCATCAGCGCCACCGCGAGCAGGATCGGCGGGATCGACATCAGCCCGTCCATGCAGCGCATCAGCACGCCGTCGGCCCAGCGCAGGAAGCCGGCGACGAGGCCGATCGCAAGCCCGATCAGCGATGCCGCCAGCGCCACCGACAGCCCGACCGTAAGCGAGACGCGCGTGCCATAGAGCACGCGCGAATAGACGTCGCGTCCCAGCGCGTCGGTGCCGAACCAGAAATCGGCCGACGGCAGCCGGGTGCGCTTGGCCGGCGCGATCGCGGTCGGATCGACGGTGAACAGGAACGGCGCGAACACGCCGATGATGACGAGCAGCAACAGCAGCGCGCCGCCGATCGCGACCGTCGGATGGTTGCGCAGGAAGCCGATGGCGCCGCGCCGGATCTTTGGCGCGACCATCAGGTCCGGCAGAACAGGCGCGAGGACGAGGCCCGGCGGCGGCGATGTTGATGTCGTGACGGTCAATAGCGGATCCTCGGGTCGACCAGGGTGTAGGTGATGTCGATCAGGAGATTGACGAGCACGTAGACGAAGCTGAACAACAGCACGATGCCCTGGATCACCGGATAGTCACGGCGCAGGATGGCATCGATGGTGAGCCGGCCGAGGCCGGGAATGGCGAACACGCTCTCCGTGACGACGGCGCCGCCGATCAGGAGCGCGATGCCGATGCCGACCACGGTGACGATCGGCACAGCGGCGTTCTTCAGCGCGTGAATGAACAGGATGCCGCCCTGCCCCAAGCCCTTGGCGCGGGCGGTGCGGATGTAGTCCTGCTGCAGCACTTCGAGCATCGCGGCGCGGGTGATGCGCGCGATCAGCGCGATGTAGACGCAGCCGAGCGCGACCGCCGGCAGGATCAGGTTCTGCAGCCACGGCCAGAATCCCTGGGCGAGCGGCGTGTAGCCCTGCACCGGCAGCCAATCGAACTTCAGCGCAAAGACATAGGCGAGGATGTAGCCGACCACGAACACCGGCACCGAGAAGCCGAACACGGCGAACGCCATGATGATCCGGTCGATCCAGGTGCCGGCCTTCCACGCCGCGATGACGCCGAGCGGCACGGCGATGACGATGGTGAGACACAGCGTCACCATCATCAGCGACAAGGTCGGCTCGATGCGCTGGGCGATCATCGAAGCCACCGGGAGATTGGTGAAGATCGAGGTGCCCAGATCAAAGTGCAGCAGGCGCCACACCCAGCTTCCGAACTGGACCAGGAAGGGCTGGTCCAGTCCGAGATTGGCGCGGATGCGCTCGACATCGGCCGGGCTCGCCTGGTCGCCCGCGATCACCACGGCCGGATCGCCCGGCGCGATGTAGAGCAGGCTGAAGACGAACAGCGCGACGATCGCCATCACCGGCAAGGTCGACAGCACGCGTCGGAGCGCATAAGCGAGCATGGATGTCAGTGCCTATGCGGTCTTCGACACGCCCCAGAACAGCGGGATCGGCCCCTTGGTCACGCCGGAGACGGTCTTGCGCCACGCGGTGTAGCCGAGGAAGAAGCCGGTCGGCGCGAACACGACGTCGTCGATCGCGGCCTTGTTGATGCGCGCGGCGACGGTCTTCTCCTCGTCCAGCGACTTGGCGTTGAACCAGTTGGTGATCTCCTTCTCCACCGGCTCGCTGTTCGGCCAGCCGAACCAGGCCTTGTCGCCGTTGGCGCGCAGCGCGTTGTAGGCAGCCGGATTGATGCAGTCGGCGCCGGCGTGCCAGGTGTGGAACATGTGCCAGCCGCCCTGCGCCGGCGGCGTTTTCAAGGCGCGGCGGGCACCGACCGTGCCCCAGTCGGTCGCGACGAAATCGACGTTCATGCCGAGCTTCTTCAGCAGATCCGCGGTGACGTCGCCGAACGCCTTGGTGATCGGCTGATCCTGCGCGACGAGGCAGGTGATCGGCTCGCCCTTGTAGCCGGCTTCCTCCAGCAGCTTCTTGGCTTTGGCCAGGTCGCGCTTGCCCTTCAGGATATCGCCGCCTTCCTCGGTATAGAGCGGCGTGCCGGGTGTGAACACGCCCGGCAGCGGCTTCCACAGCGCGTTGTCGTCCCCGACCAGCGCGCGCATGTAGTCCTCCTGGCTCATCGCCATCAGGATGGCCTGGCGCGCCTTCACATTGTTGAAGGGCGGATACAGATGATTGATGCGGAACGCACCGACATTGCCGAGGGGATCGCCGATGTCGACGCCGATGTTCTTGTTGCCCTTCAGCACCGGCACGAGATCGGTGATCGGGTTCTCCCACCAGTCGACCTCGCCGTTCTGCAGCGCCGCAGCCGCGGTCGCGGGATCCGGCATGATCACCCATTCGACGCGGTCGACCAGCACCTGCTTGCCGCCGGCGAGCCACACCGGCTTCTCCTGGCGCGGCACGTAGTCGGCGAACTTCTCGAACACCGCCTTGGCGCCTGGCACCCATTCGCCCTTGACGAACTTGAACGGGCCGGAGCCGATATATTCGGACATCTGCTTGAACGGATCGGTCTGCGCGATGCGCTCGGGCATGATGAAGGCGCACGGCGCGTTGCCCTTGCCGAGCGCGAACAGCATCTTCGGATAAGGCTGCTTCAGCACCCATTTGAAGGTCTTGTCGTCGACCGCCGTGAGCTCGTTCTGGATCGCCTTGAGCATCAGGCCCATCGGATCGCGCGCCGACCAGCGCGTGAGGCTCGCGACGACGTCCTTGGCGAGCACCGGCTCGCCGTCGTGGAATTTGAGGCCGGGACGCAGCTTGAAGGTCCAGGTCAGGCCGTCGGAGGACACCTCCTCCGATTCCACCATCTGGCGCTGCGGCACGAACTGATCGTCGATGCCGTACAGCGTATCCCACACCATCGCGGCTGCGTTGCGCACGACATATTGGGTGCCCCAGATCGGATCGAAATTGGCGAGATTGGCCTGTGGCACAAAACGCAAGGTGCGTGCGGCAGCGCCTTGGGCGATCGCCGGCGCCGCAAATCCCGTCAGCGCCAGACCACCCGCGCCCGCCAATCCCTTCAATACCGTTCTGCGATCCATGTTCTCTCCTGATGCAACATGCCCAAGTTCAATTGCCGAAATTGTAAGCAAGGCCCATGCCACGCGTGTGGAGCGCGTTCATTTGAACGCAAATGAGGCATGGGGCGCAAGCCTATCGAAGCCCGGGCGAGCGCAGCGACCCCGGGTTCTCCGAGACTCCTCGTGTGAACCCGCATGTCGCTGCGCTCATGCGGGCTACGGACTTGCGCGCGATTGCCGAACGCATCATGCCTTCCGCACCGGCGAGCCGTCGGCCATCAGCGTCTCGCCCTTGCGCTCGACGATCATGCCGTAAGCCTGCGGCTGGCGATGGACGTCGAAGTTGAAGATCGTCTGCTTGTAGGAGTTGCACAAATCGAGGTCACAGCGTGCCAGCGCGATCTCGTCGCCCTTGGTGGCGCAGGCCGCGACGATCTCGCCTGACGGCGCGATGATGCAGCTGCCGGCGATGTGGTCGATGCCCTCCTCGATGCCGCCCTTGGCGACGCCGATCACCCAGGTGCCGTTCTGATAGGCACCCGACTGCATCACGAGGCGGTTGTGGAACAGCGAGAGGTCATCATGTTCCGGCGCCGGCGGGTTGTGCACCGGCGTGTTGTAGCCGATCAGCACCATCTCGACGCCCTGCAGGCCCATCACGCGATAGGTCTCGGGCCAGCGGCGGTCGTTGCAGATCGCCATGCCGATGACGCCGCCAAAGGCGTTGGCGACGCCAAAGCTCTTGCCCGGTTCGAAATAGCGCTTTTCCAGATGCTGGAACTTGCGCCACGGTTCGTGCTCGGCATGTCCCGGCAGATGCACCTTGCGGTATTTCGAGACGACGGTGCCCGTCTTGTCGACAAGAATGGCGGTGTTGTAGCGGTGCACGATGCCGTCCTCGACCGCGAGCTCGGCATAGCCTAAGCAGAAGCCGATGCGCAGATCCTTCGCGAGCGCGAACAAGACTTGCGTCTCCGGCCCCGGCATCTCGCGCTCGAAATATTGATCGATCTCGGCCTGATCGGCCATGTACCAGCGCGGGAAGAACGTCGTCAGCGCGAGCTCGGGATAGACGATCAGGTCGCAGCCATTGGCGTGCGCCTGCCGCATCAACGCCATCAGTCGCGCAACCACCGCGGTCCGTGTTTCGCTCTTGGCAATCGGGCCGAGCTGACCAATGGCGACGTTGACGAAGCGCGGCATGTTTCCGTTCCTTATTTCGGAACTAAGTGGTCGTTCCGTGGCGCGCAGCTCTTGCACCGATCATGCCATGCTTGCTCAGTCGCGCAAGCCCGGCGCGTAGCCGAACGCCACCGCCGGCTCGGCCGCGGTCTCGACCCACACGCTCTTCACCTGCGTGTATTCGTACAGCGCCTCGATGCCGGAGGAGCGGCCATGGCCGCTGTTGTTGTAGCCGCCGAACGGCGAAGCGACGTTGATGGTCTTGTACGCATTGATCCAGAACGTGCCGGCCTTGACCTGTGCTGCGACGCGATGCGCGCGCGCGACGTCCCTGGTCCACACCGCGCCCGCGAGGCCGAACTCGCTGTCATTGGCGATCGCGATCGCCTCCGCCTCGGTATCGAAACGGATCGCGGCGACGACGGGTCCGAACACCTCCTTGCGCGCGATGCCCATGGCGTTGGTGACGTTCTTGAGCACGGTCGGCCTGACGAAATATCCGCCCTCGCCCACGCCGCCGCTCGCGCCGGTGACGATCTCCGCGCCCTCGGCGGCGCCCTCGCGGATCAGCGACAGCACGTGGTCATATTGCCTGGCGTTGTTGATCGGCCCGATCTCGGTCTCCGCCGACAGCGGATCGCCGCATCTGATCTTCGTAGCACCTTGCGCGACCAGATCGACGAAGCGGTCATAGACCGCGCTCTGCACCAGCAGCCTGGAGCCGGCGACGCAGCTCTGGCCGGCACCGCCGAAGATCGCGGCCTGCGCGCCGATGGCGGCGCGTTCGAGGTCCGCATCGGCGAACACGATGTTGGCCGACTTGCCGCCGAGCTCGAGCACCGACGGCAGCAGCCTGCGCGCCGCGGCCTCGCCGATCAGCCGCCCCGTCGGCACCGAGCCGACGAACACGACCTTCTTCACGGCGGGCTGCGCCAGCGCCGCCTGCCCCGTGGTGTGGCCGAGACCCGCGAGCACGTTGACGACGCCCTTCGGCAATCCGGCGCGTTCGGCGATCCCCGCCAGCGCCAGCGAGGTCAGCGGCGTCAGCTCCGACGGCTTCAGCAGCACGGCGTTGCCCATGCTGATCGCCGGTGCGATCTGCCAACCCGCGGTGAAGACCGGCGCGTTCCACGGCGTGATCTGCAGCACCACGCCCATCGGCTCACGGCGCGTGTAGTTGAGATGGCTCGACGGCACCGGGATGACGTCGCCGTGGAATTTGTCGGCCCAGCCGGCATAGTACTCGAACATCTCCGCGACCTTGGCGACTTCGCCTTTGGTATCGCGGATCGGCTTGCCGGCGGACAGCGCTTCCAGATGCGCCAGCGGCTCGGCCGCGGCGAGGATCGCCCGCGCCACCGCCTGCATCACGCGGCCGCGGCCCGCGGCGGTCAGCTTCGCCCACTCCGCCTGCCCCGCCGCGGCAGCAGAAGCCGCCTTGGCCGCGACGTCGGCGCCGGCATCGGCATAGGTGAACAGCAATCGGCCGGTGGCGGGATCGTTGACCGAGACCGTCGCGCCTTCGCCGACGATGACGTCGCCGCCGACATGGGAGCCGACGGCTGTCAGATCCGGCCAGAACGGCAGCGCTGCGGCGCGCAGGCGGGGATCGATGAAATGGGTCATGGCGGTACGCTCACGGCTTCGGCATCGGGCCGAGCTGCAGCTCGACGATGCGGTTGAAATCATCGGCGTCGGCGATGCTCGCGGCGCTGTCCGCCCAGATGCGCGCGGTATCGCTTGCGATCGGCAGCGACAGTCCGAGTTCACCGATGAACTGCGCCGCCAGCCTGACGTCCTTGCGCATCAACTGCATGGTGAAGCCGGAATCGAAGGCGCCGTTGAGAATCCAATTGGGCACGTTGACGAGCGTGACGCCGGAGCGGCCGGAGCCGGCATTCAGGCCTTCGAGCAGCCGCCCGGCATCGACACCCGCCGCATCAGCGATGCGCAGCGCCTCCGCGGCGGTCAGCAGATGGGCGGCGCAGAGCAGATTGTTGACGATCTTGGCAACGTTGCCGGCGCCGACGCCGCCGACATGGACGCGCTTGGCGCTCATCCGCTCCAGCACCGGCAGCACACGCGCGAGGTCGTCCTCATCGGCCCCGATCACCATGGTCATGGTGCCCGTCGCCGCCCCCTTTGGGCCACCGCTGACGGGCGCATCGACGAAGCCCATGCCGCGCGCCTTGAGAACGGCCGCAAGCCGGCGCGAGGTCTCGGGATGCGAGGTCGAGGTATCGACGATGACGACGCCGGCCCTGGCATGCGCGAGGATGCCGCCGGGGCCTTCCACGGCATCGGCGACGATCCCGGCGGTCGGCAGCGACAGGATCACGATGTCGGCTGCGGCGATCACGCCGCCGATGCCGTCGGCAACAGTGATGCCCTCGGCCGCCAGCGCCGAGCGCGTCGCGGCGAGCGTGTCGTAGCCGGTGACGGCAAAGCCGGCGCCCTTCAGCGTCAGCGCCATGCCGCGCCCCATCTTGCCAAGTCCGATGATGCCAACGGCGGTCACGAAGCCTCCTGCCAAATTTGCCTTGCCAGCGTAGCCGCGCGATTCCAGGGCAGACATCAGCACCCTCCGTCGCTAGTGTTGACTTCAAGTCAACGCTGTCGGAAGCCATGTCCGCCCTGCTCGATCACCACCGCCTGCATTATCTGCACGAGGCGATCCGCCTCGGCTCGGTGCGCGCCGCCGCCGAAGCCCTCGACGTCAACGCGTCGGTCATCAGCCGGCAGATCGCGCTGCTGGAGAAGGAACTCGGCCTCACTTTGCTCGAGCGCCTCAGCCGCGGCATCCGCGCCACCGAGGCCGGCGCGCTGCTGGTCGAGCGCTTCCGGCAATGGCAGGCCGACCAGGCCGACACCGTCGCCAAGCTGCGCGAATTGCAGGGGCTCAAGCGCGGCCATGTCGACATCGTGCTCGGCGAGGGCTTTGTGAGTGACCTGATGTCCGGCCCGCTCGGCCGGTTCTGGCAGCGCCATCCCGACCTCACGATGTCGTTCGACCTCGCCGGCACCAACGAGGTCGTCAATGCCGTTGCCGAGGATCGCCATCACATCGGCCTGGTGTTCAATCCATCAGCCGATCCGCGCATCCGGATCGCCACCGCGAGCCGCCAACCGCTCTGCGCGATCATGCCGCCGGACCACGCGCTGGCGCGGCTCGGCCGTCCCCTGCGCCTGCGCGAGCTCGCCGACCATCCGCTCGGCCTGATGCATGCGAGCTACGGCACGCGTCAGGTCGTGGCGATGGCGGAGGCCGCCGAACGCGTCGCCCTGTCGCCGAAGCTCACCACCAGCTCGATCAACGTGCTCCGCCACTTCGTCAAGGGCGGCCTCGGCCTGACGCTCCTGCCCGCCTTCGCGATCGCCGCCGATCTTGCCGACGGCTCGCTCGCCGCGGTGCCGGTCGACAACCGCCTGCTGTCGTCGAGCGAAGCCTGCGTCATCACCCGGCGCGGCCGCGAGCTGCCGCATGCCGCCAGCCATCTGCTGCGCTTTCTCAGCGGCCAGATGCGGGCGTTCCGGGTCGGCGGAGCCGCCGGCAAGACCAGGACACGCGGCGCCGGACGTTGATCCGCGCCGATCATCACGGATCGTTTCCGGTTGCGCTGGCACAGGGGTTGAGATTGGATGTTGCAATTTCGGGAGTCGATCTCATGCGCCACGTTCTCGCGATCGCTTTCGGCCTGTGGGCGGCGACAGCAGCTCAGGCCGAGACCTGCCAGCTCATCGGCAACCAGATCCTGTGCGACGACGGGACGTCGGGGCAGCGGATCGGCAACAATACCTATTGGAACGACGGCTCCTCGTCGCAGCAGATCGGGCGCTTCACCTACAACAACGACGGCAGCAGCTCGCAGCAGATCGGCAATCACACCTACTACAGCGATGGCACGTCGGCGCATACGATCGGAAACACGACCTATTTCAGCGACGGCAGGACGTGCCGGCGGATGGGCAATCGCGTCGCTTGCGACTGATCGGCCGGACCGGCTGGGGAGTCTGCACCGACGACCAGGGAAACCGACGTCCCCCGAAGATTGGGACTGCGACATCGCGTGAGCGCCCCATGACGAGGATCGCTTCTGGTCGGATGACGGAGTGGCCGCGGAAGCCTTGGAGCGGGTGAAGGGAATCGAACCCTCGTATTCAGCTTGGAAGGCTGCTGCTCTACCATTGAGCTACACCCGCATCGGGGCGTTCCCTAACATGGTCCGCGGCGGCTCTCAACCTCTTCGCCATGGGGTCTGGAGGCGGATGCATCGGGATCCGCGGTTGGAACGGCTGGAATCGAGCGGAATCCGCGCCCCGCGCCGCAGCGCAGCGCGACGGCGCTGGTGGGTTCCGTAGTCGGCCCCCCTACCCTCGCGGCCCGGACCGTCCTATATTCCGGTCACCATCAACAACGAAAGGAGGTGATCCAGTGTCTTTCACCAAGCGCTGTCACCTCGCTGGGATCGCCCGCTGAGCGGCTCTTCATGAGCGACGTGTGAGCGCGTGATTCGTCAGCGTTTCAGCGCCATCGCGGCTCGGCAACGGGGCGGTCTCGGCCCTGGACCAGCGAGTTCAAGAACGGAAGCGCGGCGGGTCTCACGGCCCGCCGCGTTTTTTTATGGCAGCTCCGCCTGCTCGCCGGCCGGCGCCGCCGGCGGGCTGCGGACGAACCGCCGCGCCAGGAAGCCGCCGAAGCCGAGCATCCAGAAATACTGCACGTACTCCGGGGCAATCGCCGCGATGACGATGCCCGGCACGAACACGATCACGGGAAAGATCGCGCCGGCGATTTCGGCATGGCGGCCACTGGGAAGCGCGAGCCACCACAGCGCGGCGTTCAGCGACGCAATGATCGTCAGATGCAGTCCATAGAGGACGGCCACCGCGCTGCTCAGCCTGTAGCCGCCGTAGAGCCCGTTGGTCACCGGCAGCAGCACGATCGACAACAGGAAGAACAGATTCAGGATGACCACGGGCCGGCCCGCGAACGGCTGCCGGGCCAGCCGCCGGTGGTGGCTGATCCAGAACACGCCGGCGATGATGAAGCTGAGGACCAGCCCGGCGAGCCGCCCGGAATAGGTGTGCACCAGGTCGATCCAACCGGGCATATGCGCGAAATTGGGCTTCGGCAGGTCGTAGGCGAGAAGCGTCATCGCAACACCGAAGATGGTGTTGGAGAGCGATTCCAGCCGGCGCATCTCGAACAGGTCGGACTGAGGCTCTGCCATGTCGAATCGGAAGCAACCGCGGCGAGGGACGGAGATGAGGACTCCGGTTCTATAGCAGCTCCGGCGCCGCGCTGCTCGACTTCGCTGCCGCCCTTGGGCGGCAGGCCGTCACGTCACTCGCCGCCCTCCAGACCACACCGGCCCTCGAGCGTCAGCCCTCACCGGCAGGCATAGGTGTGGCCATCGAAGCCGCGATAGCTATGCGTCGCCGGATTGTAGCTGCGGAACTGGACGCAGGCCGGCAGTCCCGCCGTGCGCAATCGCGGCCTGCCCTCCGCCTGCAGCCGGGCCGAGGTCGGGGTTGCGGTGGCAGGCCTTGCCATCACGATCATCGGCCGGCTGGCGACCATCCGCGATGTCCTGCCGGCATCCTTGACCGCTGCATCCCTGGCGGCAACCACAACGGCCTGCGCCTGGGCCGCCTTGCCGGATGACGGCTTGGCCGATGATGCCCCGGCTGGGGATGGCGTCGTCGCGGGCGGATTGGCCGCGGCCGTTCTGGGAGAGGACGGCTTGGCAGAGGACGGCTTGGCAGAGGACGACTTGGCAGAGGGCGGCTTGGTCGCTGGCGCCGCCATCGATGGCGATTTCACGGACGGCTTGGTCAGGGAAGGCTTGCCGGCGACTGGCTCTGCTGCCGCAGCCTGCTGAACCGCATCCTGCTTGTCCGTAACTGCGGCCTGCTTCGGCTCAGCCGACGCGGTGGGTATCGTCGCAACCGCTTCCGCAGCCGCGGCAGGCTTGACCTCGGGACCGGCCGGAATGTCGGCGCTGGCCGCCTGGCTCGGAACGGATGGCGCGGGATCGACCGACGCGGTCTTGTCGTCGGCTGGGGTCTTGTCCTCGGCGACGGGCGCCTCGACCGGCTTCTTGATCAGCTTCTTGCAGTCCAGCGGGAACACCAGCTCGCCCGATGCCGTCAACCCGATCGGCTCGCATCCGCCGAACGGCCCGCTCTCCTTGCCCTGATCCTTGGCCACCTCGCCTGCGGGTGGTGAGGAGCCGCCCGGCTCGGCGCTTCGCGCAAGCGAAACGCCAACCACAACCTGAAATAGAACAACGCCGCACAACAATCCGGCCCGGCCGGCCTTCTGCCCCAATGTACGCATGACACGCTCGCTCGACGCATGAACTCCGGCAAGGCCATCACGCCATTGAGGCAAGTCTGTGAAGGCAAGCCGCGGATTCCCGCTGCGATCTCAATTCGATGGCATTGTGTCCTGTTTGCACGACCAACGGTGCCGCAGGAATCCCTCAATGCGGTTGCAATCGGAGCCTACCAGGGTCGCCTGCGTGCAGTGACCGTCGGGGATTGACGGCCGCCGCCAGATGCGAGCGTCCGGACAGAACCCTTGAGCGCAACCGGCTATCGTCCCGACATCGACTGCCTGCGCGGCTTCGCAGTGATCTCGGTGATCGCGTTCCACTACGACATCTCGCCGTTTCGCAGCGGCTATGTCGGCGTCGACATCTTCTTCGTCATCTCGGGCTTCCTGATCACGCGGATCATTCATGCGGAGGTGCAGACCGGAACGTTCTCGTTCGCGGCGTTCTACCGGCGCCGTGCCCGGCGCATCCTGCCGGCGGCCCTGGCGATGCTGTGCGTGACCCTGCTCGCCGCCAGCGTGATCTTGTTGCCTGGGGACGCGGTGTCGGTGGCGCAACAGGCGCTGGCCGTGCTCGTCTTCTGCTCCAACATCCTGCTGTGGTCGCAGCAGGGCTATTTCGACGCCGCCGCCATCACCAAGCCGCTGCTGCACACCTGGTCGCTCGGGGTCGAGGAGCAGTACTATCTGCTGTTTCCCATGCTGGCGCTCGCGGCCTTCGCGCTGCGGCGGCCGCTGATGCTTGCGAGCTTCGCCGGGCTTTGCGCGACCTCGTTCCTGCTCTGCGTGATCCAGACCCGGCTGCAGCCCGCCGCCGCGTTCTTTCTGTTGCCGGCCCGGGTCTGGGAGCTCGCGCTGGGCGCGCTGCTGGCCATGGAAGCCCCGCCGGCGCCGCACAGCCAGTGGCTCAGGATCACTGTGGCCGCGCTGGGTTGGATCGCGCTCGGTGCCGCCGTCAACCTGTTCTCGCCGCACACGCCCTATCCCGGCACGGCCGCGCTGCTGCCGTGCCTCGGCGCCGCCGCCGTGATCTGGGCCAATCCGTCCCCGAGCAAGGCCGTGCTGACCGCGGTCAAACCGATGATCGCGGTCGGGCTGTGGTCCTACTCGCTCTATCTCTGGCACTGGCCCGTCGTCTCGCTGGCGACGGCGGTCTGGGGTCCGCCGAGCTCGATTCAGCACAAGCTGGCGCTGCTCGGCGCCTGCACCGCGATGGCGCTGACGAGCTTCTATCTGATCGAGCAGCCGGCGAGGCAGGCGCAGTCGCCGGTCACGGCGCGCGCGCTGGTCGCGAGCGCATCGGTCGTGCTGCTGGCCTCACTCGCGATCATCGGGCTTGCCGGATTTCCCGCCCGCTTCTCGCCGCAGGAGCGGACGCTGGCGGAATTCATCAGCTACGACCATCAGTCCGCCTATGAGAGCGGCACCTGCTTCCTCGATCCGGGCCAGACCTTCGAGGCGTTGCAGCCGTCGTGCCTTGCCAAAGGCCCGCGCCCGCGCATCCTGGTGTGGGGCGACAGCCACGCCGCTCACCTCATCCCTGGCCTGAAGCGAGCCCTGCCCCAGGCCTCGCTGCTGCGCGCCAGCCTCGCGCAATGCGTTCCTCACGCCGAAGCAGGCCAGTCCGCCGCCTGTGCGGATTTCAACCGCCGGCTGCCACTTCTGGTGCGCGAGCTCACACCCGACATCGTCGTTCTCTCGGGCAATTGGACGCGCACCGCGATGACGCCGGCCGCACAGGCGAGCCTGCTCGCCACGATCAAGGCGATCACGGACAACGGCAGCAAGGTGGTGGTGGTCGGGCCGAGCCCGCAGTTCGACCGCCCACTGCCGCATCTGCTGATTGCCGCGAAGCGCTTCGGCGTCTCGACCGACGGGCACATGCTGGATGGTCTCGGCGAGGTCGACGGCTTCATGCGTGTTCTGCTGAAGGATTCAGCGCGGACCGACTACGTCTCGCTGCTCGCGCTGCTGTGCCCGGCCGGAGATTGCGTGCTCCAGACCTCCGACGGCGCGCCGCTCGCCTGGGACGGTGGCCATCTCACGGCGCAGGGTTCGGAGCTCGCAGGGCCACGGATCGTCGCGGCGTCGCCGGCATTGGCCGCGGCCGCAAGCGCGCCGCAACTGACGGCGAACAGCGCCAACTAGTCGTCCGACAGGAATCTCGCAAACACCGGCGCGGCGCGCTCGCCCATGCGCTCGGCCCCTGCCACGGTGAAATGGCCGGCATCCTGGAACAGCCACACGCCATGCTCGACGACCGGGCAATCCTGGTCGCAATAGACCTCCGAGGGCCTGAGCAGTGTCACCTTGGCGAGCGGCCTGATCGCCTCCGACAGAACGGCGTCGATGACGCGGTTGGTCGCGATCGCCTCGCTCTTCGGCACGGCATCGCACGGCTTGGCGGGTGCGTGCCAGCGCGGCCCCGGCAGCATGCGCAACTGATCGAAGGCGCAATTCACCGGACGGACCTGGCCGCCGACGACGAGGAAATGCCGGCCGGGCCGGTCGAGCAGACGGATAGTCTCGGCGAGATGACCGGCGACCGCGGCGTTGCGGGTCCGCGCTGCCGGCCCATCACCGAGATCGAGATAGTGCTGCCATGCCTGCCCGATCACGACGAAATCGGCCGGCGACTGCCGGATCCGCGGCAGCTCGCTGTCGCGCAGCTCGGCGCAGACCTGGGCGCGAGGTCCCTCGGCGGTGAGCCCCGCGAGGGTGGGACATCCGCTCATGGTGGAGACGTGGCCGATCATGCCGCGCGCCTTCAGCGTCGCATCGAGCGCGGCGACATATTGCTGAACGTAGGAATCGCCGAGCAGCTCGACGCCGCGCGTACCCTCGAGATCGCCGAACGCACACAGACGGCCGACGGCGCGGCCGCATTTGTTGAGGCCGAAGCCCTGCAGCTGGAACAGCGCGAGCTGATCGTCGGGCAGCCGCGACACGACGCCGTTGGCGCGGAAAGTGACGTGGGTGAGCGCGGCACCGACGATAAGCACCGTCGCAAAGCTCGCCACCTGCGCGACGCGCGGCCACGGCAGCCGCCGCAGCGGCCGCTCGACGATGGCGAACATCAGCGTGGTCAGCACTGCCATCAGCGCGAGCTGCGCTGCCAGTCCGGCCGCGGTCTGCGCCGCATCGCCGAAGATGAAGCGGACGAAGAAGATCACCGGCCAGTGCACGAGATAGAGCGAATAGGAGGCGGCGCCGATGGCGCGCACCGGGCGAGCCATCACCAGCGACGTCGGGGCATTGGCCGCAATGATGACGGCCGTGGCGATGCAGGGCAGCAGCGCGGCGACGCCTGCCTGGGACTGATAGTAGCCGATGAGGAGAAGGCTGCCGAACAACAGAACATCACCGCAGGCGGCGGCGAGAGAGCGGGCGCGCGGCGACGCTGCTAGGCGAGCCTCGAGCGGAATGGCGAGCGCGCCGATGGCGAATTCGAACACCCGGAATGGCGTCAGGAAGAACACGGCGTCCGGATCGCGCGATGACCAGAGTGCGGCCGCGGCAAGGGACAACAACCCGATCGCGGCAATGGCGCGGAACACATGCCGGCGCGTGCCGAGCCACATCAGCAGCAGCGGCGCCAGCGCGTAGAATTGGACCTCCGCCGACAGCGACCACAGGTGCAGCAGCGGCAACTGATCCGCGCTCGGCGCGAAATAGGCGCTGGCCTCGCGCCAATACTGGATGTTGGCGATGGAGAGCAGCCCATGCGTCGCCTCCTTGGCGAGCTGGCGCAGGGCTTCCGGCGACAGGAACAGCCAGCCGACCGCGAACGTGGCCGCAATGGTTACAACCAGCGCCGGCAGGATGCGCCGTGCCCGCCGCAGATAGAACTCCGACAGCGAGAAGCGCCGGGCGCCGACATCGCGCAGGATCTGCCCGGTGATGAGATAGCCGGAGATGACGAAGAAGATGTCGACGCCGGCATAGCCGGCCTCGAAGCCGGTGATCCTCAGGTGGAAGAGGACGACGATGACGACGGCGATCGCCCGGAGGGCATCGATGTCAGCCCGATGACTGCGTTCCAATGTCGTCCACTCCGCGCATTCCTCGAGGCGGACGAGTTGCGCAGACACGGATGGCAACAGCAGGAAACAGTCATGACGTCATCGGACCCATCCGATGACACCGCGCCGGCGGCGGCGTGGCGGACGTGAAGGAGGTTTGCCGAAGTCGGCCGCAAGTTCGGCAATCCGTTGAACGATCGGCTCGAATACGGCAATCTGGCGGCGCTGAGGGACAATGCGGGGCTGAGGGCGGTGATGAACCTGTTGCGAAGAGAATGGCGGGCAGCGTTCGCGGGAATAGCCGTCGCGGCGCTGCTGGCGGCGACCACCGCAGCCTCGGCGCAAGCCGAGACGCCGGCTCCCGGCGCCGCAGCGCCTGCTCCCGCTCAGACCACGGTCGAGCGCAACGCCAAGGGCGTTGCCGGCAAGCCGATCCAGGTCGGCATCTATCTCAACGTCCAGTCCGACTGCTCATCCGGGCCCCTTCCCGCCATCCGCCTGGTGACGCCGCCGGGCAACGGCACCGTCACGATCAAGCGCGGCAAGGTCAGTGCCACCAACTACAAGCAATGCCTCGCCCTGGAAGTGCCGGGCTTCATCGCCTTCTACCAATCGAAGGCCGATTTCGCCGGCACCGACACGGTGACGCTCGAGGTCAAGTTCCCGCAGGGCCGCACCGAAGTGCAGCGGATCATCATCAACGTCGGCGTCGGGCCGGCGGGGCAGAAGATCTGAGCCGCAACGCATCGACGGCGCGACGACGCCTCCAGCGATGAAGCCGCCTCCAGCCATGAAAAAGGGCAGCCTCATCGGCGGCCCTTTTGCTCGTCCGACGCCGGCCGGGATCAGACGTGGACCTGCGTCTGGGCGTGGCTGTTGTCGAGGATCATCTTGATGACGTCGTCGCCGCCCGTGAGGTTGGTGCCGGTGTCCTTGATGGTCGCCACATTGGTCCAGCCGGAGCCGGTATTGACCTGCAGCGTCAGGTCGCCGTTGTTCAGCACGCCGCTGCCATTGGCCGAGGCGAGGCTGGAGTGCCCGCCGCCGTCGACGAAGCGCACCGCGTCGGCGTGGTTGCCGGACACGCTCGCCAGCAGGCCGGAGAGGTCGATGACGTCGCCGGAGGTGCCCGTCTGGAAGTCCAGGATGGTGTCGAGGCCGCCGCCGGCCAGGTCACCGGCGTTCCACTTGAACGTATCCGAACCGCCGTTGCCGGTGAGCTGGTCGGAGCCGGCGCCGCCGATGAGAACGTCAGCGCTGCCCGACCCGATGATCGTATCATTGTAGTTCGATCCGATCACGCCTTCCATATTCTTGTAGCTGTCCGTGCCGAGACCGGGAATGGACACGTTCGTGGCGGTCGAGCTCTGAGTCAGCGTCAACGTAAAGCCGGCCGTCGCGTCGGAGAAATCGAGCAGGTCGATCCCTGCCCCGCCGTCGATGGTGTCGTTGCCGCCACCGCCGCGGATGATGTCGTCGCCGTCGCCGCCATTGATCGTGTTGGCAGCACTGCTGCCGATCAGGATGTCGTCGCCCGAGCCACCGGTCACGCGCTCGATGTTGGCGATCGAGCTGAAGCCGGTGGCGGTGCCGGCTCCGAGATTGACCGTCACGTCATCGCTGGTGATATAGGTCAGCGTGTCACTGCTGCTGCCGCCGAGATCGGCGGTCACCGCCTCGATATTGCTGAGCTTGGTTCCGTTGACGTCGGTGATGACGCCGCCGGCCAACGTGACGTAGATCAGATCCTGCGACGACGTCCCCTCGATGACGAACGTATCAGTGCCAGTGCCGCCGTCGACGATGTCGACGCCGTCATTGACGCCCCAGTAGAAGGTGTCGTTGCCCGAGCCGCCGATCGTGACGTCGTTGCCGCTGCCGCCCCGGATCGAGTCGTTGCCGGCGCCGCCATTGATGTAGTCGTTGCCGGCGCCGCCGAGCAGCGTGTCGTTGCCGCCGAGGCCGTAGATGCCGTCATCGTCGGCGCCGCCATTGAAGTTGTTGCCGCCGCTCGACCCGATCATCACGTCGTAGCCACCGTTGGCGTTGGCCTCGAGCGGGTTGTCGACCGTGGCGGTGATCGCGTCGCCGTCATTGGCGCTGTAGCCGGACAGCCAAGGTGCCGAGCCGGTCACATAGGACTTGTCCGACAGCGAGTTGATGGTGAGATTGAAGGCGCCATTGTCGAGCGCGTTGAAGGCCAGATAGGTCGACACGGACGACACCGAATCGGTGGCCGTGACCTTGTAGACGTACAGGCCCGCGTCGTTGTTGTTCGGATCTCCAGTGAACTGATTGCCGGTCCGGTGGATCCAGCTGTCGTCGCCGGTCGAGCTGTAGACGAGGCTGTAGGTGTAGGTGACCGTCCCCGTTCCGCCTGAGAACAGCGTCGCCGCATCCAGGCTGATGACGTTCGGCGAGTCGGTGTTCTTCGACAGCGCATAGCGTCCATCGGCACTCGTGGTGTCCACAACCGACAGCGGCGCGGGCTCATTCGTGCCGTTGATGGTCACGTCGATGACCTGGCTGGCCGTGCCGTCGACCGACTTCACCGTCAGCGTGTCGTGCTTGACGTCGCCATTGTTGAGCGCCTGCACGTTGGCCGCCGAGTTGTTCAGCGTATAGCCCCAGGCCCCGGTCGCCGCATTGAAGGTGAAGGTGCCATACGTCCCTGCCAGCGACGCCGGCGTCTGGAACTGGGCTTCGCCGCTGTCGACGTCGGCAACCGTCAGGGTGCCGCCGGCCGTGAGCGTGCCGTCCTCCTTGACCGTCCCGCTTGCCGTGCCGGTGATCGACGCCGCATCGTTGACGCCGTTCACCGTGACGGTGACGGTCTGCATCGTCGTCCCGCCATGGCCGTCGTCGATCTTCACCGTGTAGACCTGATCGATGTGGTCGCTGGCGCGCAGCGACTGGATGTCGGCGTCGTTGACGCTGAACGTCCAGTTGATCTTATGACCGGTATTGTCGACCGTGGCGTTGAACGAGCCGTAGTAGTTGCTGCCCGCCGGGGTCGTGGTGGTCACCGTCTGGGCGTCGCCGTCCACATCGGTGAAGGCGATCGCGCCGGACGCCTTCTCTACGCCCGGCGTCAGGGCCGTGCTCGGTTGCACCGAAATGTCGTCGATGACCGCGCCGCCCGCGCTCGCGAACTTGATGGTCATCGACGTCGAGGTTGCCGTGAACTGGTAGGTCTGCTCCGTCCAGCCGAGGTTCCAGGCGCCCGTCGTCAGAAGGGTCGTTCCGTCGACGCCTGACGTCACGGCCGTGCCGTAGGTCATCACGTAGAAATCGACGGTATAGGTCATGCCGACGACGGTGCTGATGGTCTGGCTCATCGAGCTCGATGCGCCGTAGAAATCGGCCGAGCCGCCGTCGGTGCGGCCGCCCACGACGGTGACGGCATGGGCGCCCCCGACCGTCCACGCATCCAGCGTGTAGAAGTTGCCGTTGTAGTAGCCGAACGAGCCGTTCTGGATCAGGTTGCCGGCCGGGGCCGCATACGAGGCGTCCTCGGTGACGCTCGCCGTGGTCGTGCCCGCTCCGAAGGTCGGCGCGTGGTTCGGCGCGGTGACCGAGCCGGTCTGGCCGCTGGTCACGTTCTCGGCAAAGCCCTGGCCGTCGGTGTAGGTGACGTTGGCCGAGATCTTGTGGCCGACGTCGTTGGACCCCAGCGTGTAGGTCGAGCCCGTCGCGCCGTTGATGACGGCGCCGTCCCGCAGCCAGTGATAGACGACGTTCGACGCGGCACCATCCGGATCGCTGCCGAGATTGGCGGTCAGCGTCTGGCCCTGCGTCGCCGCGCCCGACACGGTCACCGCCGCAGCGCCGTCGTTGACCGGCGTGATCGTCAGCGTGAAGGCGTCAGAGGCGGCATACTCGCCGTCGCTGGCATAGACAGTGACGTTGACCGCGCCGGCGAAATTTGCCGGCGGTGTACCGCTGAAGGTACCCGTCGTCGCGTCGAAATGCAGCCACGCCGGCAGGGCGCTACCGTCGCTCAGGTTCGCCGACAAGGTCAGCGGACCATTGCTGCCGTCGAAACGTCCATCGACGTCGGCGAAGGTGTTGGACGGGATGGCGAAGCTGAACGGCTGGTCTTCCGCCGAGCTGCGGTCGGCCAGCGCGTTCTGCAAGGTCGGCGCGTCATTGTTGCCGATGATCTGGATCGTCACCGTCTTGGCGGTGCCGTCCTCGGTATAGACCGTGAAACTGTCGGTCAGCGTGGTCTGGTTTTCCTTCAGCGCCTGGACGGTCGGATTGTTGTTGTAGAGCCCGTAGGTCCACTTGCCGTCGCTGCCGATGTCGAACCAGCCGTAGCCATTGGCCGTGTTCGAAGAGGCCGCCTGCCACACGTCGTTGTGACCGTCGACGTCGGTCGAGTTGAGGTCGCCGCGGGCGATGCCGTAGAGTGGGCTGCTCTGGCTGTTGGCGATGCCGCCCTCCTCGGCGATCGTGCCGGTGGCGTCGCCGCTGATCACGGCCGCGTCGTTGACGCCGGTGACCGTGATCTTCAGCGTCGCGGTGTTCGACACCGCGCCCGACGGATCCTTGTCGGTATAGGTGAAGGTGTCGACGGCGTTGACGCCTGCGGCCAGCGCGTCGGCCTTGTCGGCCACGTAGGTGTAGGAGCCGTCCGAATTCAGCGTCAGATGGCCGTAGGCGCCCTCGATCGAGGTACCGATGCCCGTGCCCTGCGTCACGCTGCCGGTGCCGGCAACGACACCGGAGACGACCAGCGAGGACGTCCCGCTATCGACGTCGCTGTCGGCGACCGAGCCGCCGGTCGTACCGCGGACGACGCCATTCGCAGCCGCGATGTTGAGCGTGCCATCCTCAAGCACCGCGTTGGTGTCGGAGTTCGCCACCGGCGGGTGATTGGCGGGGATGACATCGACGCTGACCGTCTGCGTGGCACTCAGATCGCCGCCGCCGACATTGCCGTTGTCGTTGATGGTGATCGTGACCGATCCCGGATGGTCGCTGTTCGGCGTGAAGACGGCGGACGCCAGATAGGTGTTCAGATCGCTGATCTTGAACCCGCTCATCGTGAGCGTCTGGCTGGCATCGAAGACGCCGAGTGACGGAATGGATAGCGTGCCGCCGGAAATGTCGAACTTCACGAACTCGACGACATCGCCGTCCGCGTCGGAGAAGGTGATCGCGTTGGCGCCGGTGAAAGCGAACGCGACGCCCTCATTGGCGGTCACGTGCGCCGGGGCGTGGACCTCGGGCGCATCGTTCACCGGCGTCACGTTGATGGTCAGCTTGCCGATGTCCGTCTGTCCGGCCGCATCACGCACCGTGTAGTCCACGGTATCCGCGCCGTAGAAATCGGCCTTGGGCTTGTAGACATAGGTGCCGTCGGCATTGAAGTGGATGGTGCCGCCCTTGGCCGTCGTGAAGTCGCCCGCCACCACGCTCAGCGTGTCGCCCGTGTCCGGGTCGCGATCGTTGTGCAGAACGCCCTGCACCGGATTGGACACCGTCAGCGTCGTGTCCTCGTTCACGCTGGCTGTGTCATCCACGGCCGTGGGGGCATCTTCGATCGGATTGATGTTGATCGTGATCGTCTGCGTCGCGCTGAGATTGCCGCCGCTGCCGGTATTGCCGTTGTCGTTGATGGTGATCGTGACCGATCCCGTCGTGTCGTTGTCGGCGGTCGGCGTGAACACGGCGGAGGCCAGATAGGTGTTCAGATCGCTGATCTTGAACCCGCTCATCGTGAGCGTCTGGCTGGCGTCGATGACGCCGAGTGACGGAACGGACAGCGTACCGCCGGAGATGTCGAACCGCACGAACTCGACGACGTCGCCGTCCGCATCGGAGAAGGTGAACGCGTTCGCGCCGGTGAAGGCGAATGGCGTATCCTCGTTCGTCGTCACCTGCGCCGGCGCATGGATCTGCGGCGCGTCGTTGACCGGGGTCACCGTAACGTCGATCGTCTGCAGCGCGGTGTTGGCGACATCGGTATGGACGTTGCCGTCCGACAACGTGGCGTGGTCGGTGACCTCGGCGACGACCGACAATGAGAACGTGCCGTTGTAGTTTGCGGGCGGCGTGACCTGCAGCGGATGGCTGTCGAACGCGGCAATCGCTGCAGCGTCGTCGATCACCCATTTGCCGGCGTCGGCGCCGGTTCCCGCATGGCCGACCGAGAAGGTCGCCCCGGCCGGATAGCCCGAAATCAGCAGCCGCACGCTTTCGGAGCCGTCGGTATCGGTGACGGCGGCGCTGATGAGCTTCAGGTCGATCGTCTGATCCTCGGCGCCCGAGGCCGGGCCGAGGTCCATGAAGCTCAGCGTCAGCGAGTCGGCCTTCGGCGCGACGTCGACCGTGACATGCGCGGTCGCGGTGCCGCCATCGCCGTCGCTGACCGTGTAGTCGAAGCCGGCAACGCCGGAGAAGTTCTTGTCCGCCGTGAACACCGGGTTGCCGTTGCTCAGCGACACCGAGCCATGCGTCGCGTTCGACACGCCGGTGACGGTCAAGGTGTTGTTGTCGACGTCGGTGTCGTTGTTGAGAAGGCTGAGCAGCGCGTTGACCGTGAGCGGGCTGTCTTCGCTCGCTTGCACCACATCGTCGTGCGCCACCGGCGGCGTGTTGAAGACGCCGGTCAGCGTGCGCGTACCGTCGGTGAAGGCAAAGCTCTCGTAGTTGGTAAACGTGTCGGTCAGGCCGTTGTGGGTGACCTGCACGCCGATCAGCGTCACGCCGTCCGTCGCGAACACCTTGGTGTAGGTCGCGTCGGCAAACTTGAAGCCGAACTTGACGGTGTCGCTGTCGGCGCCGCCGTCGGACACGACGCTGGTGTTGCCGGCAAACCGGACAAGATCCAGCGTGTCGTTGCCGGAGCCGCCGTTGAACACGATGGTCGACGGCGCGATCGCGGTGCCGCTGATATCGGTGATCGTCACCGTGTCGCTGGCGGTGCCGCCGGTGATGGTGATGCGCTCGATCTCGTCGGCGCGGATGGTCGCGCCGTTCGGACCGTCGTAGCGCACCAGAATGTCGGTGGCGTTGCTGGCCGAGGGGTCGTTCAGCGTCGGATTGATCTCGGTGCCGGTCGAGGTCTTGCCGATGGTGAAATTGCGGGCATTGGCATCGCCGGTGATCGCGAGCACGTCGTAGTTCGGATAGGCCGCGCCGGACTCCGAGCCGCCGTCGACGACGTCGCTGCCGTCGCCAACGGTGTACAGGAAGGTGTCGTTGCCGGCGCCGCCGAACAGCCGGTCGTCGCCTGCCCCGCCCTTGATGACATCGTTGCCAGCACCGCCATACAGCGCATCGGCGCCGCTGCCGCCGACCAGGATGTCGTCGCCGCCGGAACCGTGGGCCTCGGTCACGCCGCCCAGCTTGTCGGTGCCGACGACCTTGTCGGTCACCGAGGCACGGTCGGTCACGCTGTGGGCGCCGACCGTCTCGCCGAGGACCGTCGCCGAGCTGTCGCCGAGATTGACGAACACCGGCGAATTCGGCGCGTCATAGCGCGTCGTCGTCACGGTGCCTGCGGCATCGACCCGGATGGTGAAATTGTTGGTGAAGACGTCGTGGTCGCGATCCTCGACCGCGAACGCGAAGTTGAGGTCGAGATACTGATCGGCCGCGCTCGGGGTCCCGATCGGCGCGGGGTGATCGAGCGGCTGCAGCAGAATGAAGTTGTAGGAGCCGGTGCCGGCCTCCGACAGCGTCACCGTGAACACCGCCGCATCGGCGGCATTGCCCGTCACCTGGCCGTTCTGCCCGATATAGCTGCCACCGCTCATGCGATAGGCGGTCAGCGTCGTATGATCCGCCGACATCACATAGGTCAGGCCGAAGCCGAGCGAGGTCAGCCCGGAGAGCTGGTGATTGGCCGCATCGTAGACGCGGACCGGCGACGAGCCGAAGAAGGTCACCGACGGACCGGAGCTGTCGCCGTCGGCTCCGTAGGTGATGCGCAGATCGACCGCGCCGGTCGAGACATTGCCGGCCGCCTCCGAGACCGCGACAATGTCGACATCCTGCGACTGCGGGGCATCGTCGTTGACGGTGATGATGATCTGGTCGTGCAGCGCGACGGAATCGCCGTCCGAATCGGTGGCGGTCACCGCGGTCGACAGATCGAGCGTGAGCGCGTTGTCATGGCCGGTGCCGACGTGGTCCAGCGCGCCCTTCAGACGGAACGAATACTGCCCGGTGTTGGGGTCGACCTGGAACTCGAAGATCGTAACCCCGCCGGCCTTGGCGATCAGCGTGTTGTCGACGCCGATGCTGTAGGTCAGCGCTACGCCGCTCGACGTCAGCGACAGCAGCTCGGGCGCGAGGTTGGTCTTCTCGACCGTATAGGTGCCGGGCTTGTCGGCGCCGAACGACACCAGCGAGCTCAGATTGCCTGTGAAGTAGGAGTCGTTGCCGTTGCCGTCCCCGTTGAGGTCGCCGCCATGGTTGCCGGTGGCGGTCACCACCGTGCCGTTCGGCAGCTCGCTCTCGTAGACACTGGCTCTCAGCACCGCCGCGGTCGCGACAGGCGTGTCGTCGTCGATCGTCACCGCGAACGAGGAGCTGGCGCTGTCGCCATCCGCATCGGTGGCGGTGAAGCCGAAGCTCAGCTTGACGTCGTTCTCGTTCTGGCCGGCCGGATGATCGACATGCTTCAGCAGCGTGAAGCTGTAGCTGCCCGCGCCGGAATCATCGAGCGAGACCTTGAACACCTGGTTGGCCGCCGATGGCGGATTGCCGTTGGTCGGATTGCTGCCGGTGTAGCCATAGACCGTATTGCCGACGACCCAGAGCTTGACCTGGACGCCCTCGACCGTCAGCAGACCGGCGTCCGAGGTGGCGTTCTGGCCGTTGGTGATGCCGCTGAACGCGACCGCGCGATTCACGCTGCCGCTGTTGTTGTCGTCGGCGCCCCAGGAGATCGCCAGCGAACCGTTGGCCGTGACATTGGCGCCGGCGACGTCGCCAGTCGCCGCTCCGGTGTTGCCGCCGGAAAGACCATCCTCGTCGACGGTCCCGGCGTCAGCCGTGCCGATCGCAGGCCGGCCGTTGTCGTCATTGATGGTGACAGTGAAGTTGCCGCCCGAGGCGGTGTCGCCGTCGGCGTCGGTCGCGGTGAAGCCGAGCTTCAGCGACAGCGCGTTGGTCTGGCCCGAGCCAACGTGATCGACATTGTCCAGGAGCTCGAAGGTATAGCTGCCCGAGCCATCGTCGGACAGCGTGATGTGGAACACCTTGCGGTCGTTCGTCGTGAGCTGGCCGCCATTGTCGTTGGCGACGCCCCAGATCTCGGTGTCCGACACGCGGATGAACTGCACCGCCGTGCCGTTCGAGGTCAGGGTCGGGCTGCCCGCGCCGGTGGTCTTGACCACATCGCCGGTATGGATCGCGCTGTCGAACGCCACGCTGCGATTGGCCGCGCCCGAATTGTTGTCGTCGGCGCCCCAATTGATGTTGAGCGCGACATTGGCCGCGGTCTGGGTCTGGAACACCTCGGACCCGGCTGATCCCGTGGTGTTCTCGGTCAGCGTCGCGGCGGCCGCCGAACCGAGCACCGGCACGTCGTCCTTGACCGAGACCGTGAAGCTGTTGCTGGACGTGTCGCCGTCGCCGTCGGTCGCCGTGAAGCTGAAGGACAGCTTGACGATGTTCTCGCCGCTGCCGGCGGGGTGATCCAGGGTGCCGAGCAGCTTGAAGCTGTAGGAGCCGTCGTTCTGGTCGCTCAGCGACACTTCGAACACGCGGGTGCCGTGAGCGAGATCGCTGCCGGTGTAGCCGACGAGCACGCCGTTCTCGAAGCTGTACTTCACCGTCTGGCCGTCCGACGTCAGCGTCAGATTGTGGCCCGCGCTGTCCTCGGCGTCGACATTCGCGCCGGCGCTGGTGTAGCGGAAGGTGACCGAGCGGTCGCCGAGCCCGCCGCCCGCGGTCTTGTTGCTGTCGTCGGACCCCCAGCTGATGTTGAGGTCGCCGCTGACCGAGGTCGACTCCTTGGAGGAATCGGTGCCGCTCGGCAGATCGTCCTCGTCGACGGTCCTGGCGTCGCCGGCCGCCGCCACCGGCGCGGTGTCGAGCACGGTGACCTTGAAGCTGCTGCTGACGCTGTCGCCGTCGGAATCGGTGGCCTTGAAGCCGAAGGTCAGCGGCAGGCTGGTGCCGTTCTGGCCGGACGCCGGGTGGTCGATGTTGTCGTACAGCGTGAACTTGTAGCTGCCGTCGCCAGTGTCGGACAGCTGGATGGTGAAGACGGTGCGGTGATCCGCGGTGACCGCCGTCAGCAAGGTGCCGTCGCCGGAGATCGTGTAGCTGATCGCCGAGCCGTCGGAGGTCAGGCCCGTGGCGCCGGCGACGGTGGTAAAGGCCACCGCGCGGTTGTGCCCGACACCCGTATTGTTGTCGTCGGCGCCCCAGGAAATGGCGAGGCTGCCGGTCTGGACCGTCGAGTTCGACGCATCCGGGTGGCTCGTGTCGTAACCGTCGGTCGGCAGATTGGCCTCGCTGACGGTCTCGTCCTCGGCGCAGCCGACGGTCGGCACGTCGTCGGTCACCGCAACCGTGAAGCTGCTGGTGGCGCTGTCGCCGTCGGAATCGGTGGCCTTGAAGCCGAAGCTCAGCGCCAGGCTGTCGGCACCCGACTTGCCATGGTCGAGGTTGTCGAGCAGCGTGAACTTGTAGCTGCCGTCGCCGTCATCGCTCAGCGTGACGGTGAACACCGTGCGGTGATCGGTAGTGACCGCGCTCAGCGTGGTGCCGTCGGATGAGACCACATAGCTGATTGCATAGCCGTTCGACGTCAGCCCTGCCGGTGCGGTCGTGTCGAAGAACGCCACCGAGCGGTTGTTGGTCGCGCCGGAATCATTGTCGTCGGCGCCCCAGGAAATCGCGAGATGCCCGGTCTGCACGGTCGAGTACGGCGAATCCGGGAACAAGACGTCGTAGAGATCGGTCGGCAGGTTGGATTCGCTGACCGTCTCGCTCTCGGCGTGCCCGATCGTCGGGACGTCGTCGACGACGGTGACGGTAAAGGTGCTGCTGCTCGCATCGCCGTCGGAATCGGTCGCCGTGTAGTCGAAGGTCAGCTTGACGACGTTGCTGCCCTGCCCCGCCGGATGATCGAGATTGCCGAGCAGCTTGAATGTGTAGGTGCCGGTGCCGTCGTCATCGAGCGAGACCTCGAACACGCGCTGACCGGAATTGAGGCTGTTGCCGGTGTAACCGACCAGCACGCCATGATCGAAGGCGTATTTCACCTGCTGACCGTCCGACGTCAGGCCGCTGAGACCGACATCGCTGCCGTTGGTCACATGGACGTCGGCGGCGGCGTTGGACGTGTTGGTGAAGCGGACCGAGCGATCGGCTGCGCCGTTGTCGTTGTTGTCGGCACCCCATTTGATGTTGAGCGCGCCGGTCACCTGGGGATCATGGCTGCCGCCATCATGACCGCCGAAATCGGGGCCGCAATCGCCGCCGCCGGCGTTGAGATCGGCTTCGTTGATGCTCTTGGCCGTCCCGGTATGCGCCTCCGGGCTGTCGTCGTTGACGCTGACCTTGAACGTGCCGCCGATCTGATCGCCGTCGGAATCGGTGGCGACGTATTTCAGAGTCAGCGCAATGCTGTCCTCGGTGTTGGGCACCGGGTGGTCGAGATTGTCGAGCAGCGTGAAGGTGTAGGAGCCCGAATCGAGATCGGACAGCTTCACCGTGAACACGGCGGCATTGGCCTTGTTGCTGGTCCAGTTGCCGTTGCCGTCGATGTAATGCTGTCCGTCGAAGCGGTAGGCCGTGATCAGCGTGCCGCCTTCGCTGACGGCGTAGGACAACGCGACGCCGTTCGACGTCAGGTGCTGCGCGGCGAGCGAGGAGGTGGCGTCGGAGGCGAAGGTGACGGCGCGGTCGCCGTTCACCGGTGACGCACCGGTGATCCCGACATTGCCGAGATTGTTGGCGCTGTCGGCGCCCCAGGAGATGCCGAGAGCACCCGTTGCGACGGTGTTCTGGCCGGGAACGTCGCCAGGCCCGCCCGGGAGCCCGGTGGCAAGCCCGTCCTCATCGACCACGCCAGTCGCAATCTCCCGGTTCAGCACCGGCGCGTCGTCGTTGATCTTGATCTTGAAGGTGTCGGAGACCGCATCGCCATCCGAATCCGTGGCGACGAAGCCGAGGGTGAGCGTGACGTCGTCCTCGGTATTGTGGCCCGGATGATCGATGTTGTCGATCAGCGTGAAGCTGTAGGACCCCTGCCCCTGGTCGGACAGCGACACCGTGAACACCGCGGCCTTGGCCGGATCGCCGGTTGCATGGCCCTGGCCGTCGACATAGGTGTGATGGGCTTCATCGTAGCGGTAGGCCGTCAGCAGCGTGCCATCGGCTGACACGGTGTAGCTCAGCGCCACGCCGTTCGACGTCAGATGCTGTGCGGTGAGCGTCGAGATCACGTCGGAGGCGAAGGTCACGGCGCGGTCGCCGTTCACCGGCACCCCGTTGATGCCGCCGTCGACATGGCTGTTGGCGCTGTCGGCGCCCCAGCGGATGCCGAGGAAATCGGTCACCGTCAGATTGGCGCCCGCAGCGTCCTTGCCGTCCGAATAGGAGTTGCCGGGATTGCCGAGACCGTCCTCGTCGACCACCGAGTAGCTGACGCGCTCGCCGAACACCGGGGCGTCGTCATTGACCTCGACATTGAAGCTGCCGTGGATCGCATCGCCGTCGGAATCGGCGGCGACGAAGCTGAAATTCAGCCCCTGATTATCCTCGCTGCCGTGGACCGAGTGATCGAGATTGCCGGTGAGATTGAAGGTGTAGGAGCCGTTGTCCTGGTCCGACAGCGACACGGTGAACACCGTGGCGCTGGCGAGGTCCTCCGTCGGCTTGCCGTTCGCGTCGACATAGGTCTCGTGGGCGGCGTCGTAGCGATAGGCGGTCAGCAGCGTGCCGTTCTCGGAAACCTGATAGCTCAGCGCCGTTCCGTTCGACGTCAGCCCCAGATCCTCGAGCGAGGACACGGCGTCGGCGGCGAAAGTCACGGCGCGATCACCCTTGACCGGGGCGCCATCGATGCCGCCGTCGACATGGCTGTTGGCGCTATCGGCGCCCCACAGGATCGCGAGCGACCTGGTCACCGTCAGATCGGCGCCCACGACGTCGCTGCCGTGCGGATAGCTGTCGCCGGCATTGCCGAGGCCGTCCTCGTCGACGACGCCGGCGCTCGGCGCATCGCCGAACACCGGGGCGTCGTCATTGACCTTCACCGTGAAGCTGTCGGTGACCGCGTCACCGTCCGAGTCGGTGGCGACGAAGCCGATATTGAGCGTGATGTCGTCCTCGGTGCCGTGCACCGGGTGATCGAGATTGCCTTTCAGCTCGAAGGTGTAGGAGCCGTGGTCCTGATCGGACAGCGACACGGTGAACACCGTCGCATGGGCCGAATCCGTCGGCTTGCCATCCGCGCCGACATAGGTCTCGTGCTCGGCGTCGTAGCGATAGGCCGTCAGCAGCGTGCCGTTCTCGGACACGACATAGGTGAGACCGAAGCCGTTCGATGTGAGATTCTGGGCGTCGAGCGTCGCGACCACGTCGGCCGCGAAGGTCACGGCGCGGTCGCCGTTGACCGGCGTGCCATCGATGCCGCCATCGACATGGCTGTTGGCGCTGTCGGCGCCCCAACGGATGCCGAGCGTATCGGTGACCTTCAGGTCTTCGCCATAGGCGTCGCCGTCGTCCTTGTAGCTGTTGCCGGCGTTGCCGAGGCCGTCCTCGTCGACCACCGAATAGCTCGGCTTCTCGCCGAAGGTCGGCGCGTCGTCATTGACCTTCACCGTGAAGGTGTCGGTGATCGCATCGCCATCGGAATCGGTCGCGACGAATCCGATGTTGAGGGTGATGTCGTCCTCGGTGCCGTGCACCGGGTGATCCAGGTTGCCCGACAGCGCGAAGGTGTAGGAGCCGTGGCCCTGGTCTGACAGCGACACCGTGAACACCACGGCGCCCGACAGACCCTCGCCTTCCAGCGGCTTGCCGTTGGCGTCGACATAGGTCTCGTGCGCGGCATCGTAGCGATAGGCGGTCAGCACGGTGCCGTTCGCCGACACGTCATAGCGCAGGGCAAAGCCGTCGGAGGTGAGATCCTGCGCCTCGAGCGAGGCCACCACGTTCGCGGCGAAGGTGACGGCGCGGTCGCCGTTGACCGGCGTGCCGTTGATGCCGCCGTCGACATTGTTGTTGGCGTCGTCGGAGCCCCAGCGGATTCCGAGCGTATCGGTGACCGTCAGGTCCTCGCCATAGGCATCGTGGCTGTCGGCGTAGCTGTTGCCGGCATTGCCGAGGCCGTCTTCGTCGACCACCGAATAGCTCGGCTTCTCGCCGAAGCTCGGGCCGTCATCGGCGACGTTGACGGTGAAGGCGCTGTTGACGGGGTCGCCGTCGGCGTCGGTCGCGACCACCTTGAAGGTCAGCGGCAGCGACGCGTCGTTGGCGCCGTTGTGGTCGATGTTGTCGGACAGCGTGAAGGTGGCGCTGCCGGAGCCGGTGTCGGACAGCGACACGCTGAAGATGGTGCGCGCGCCCTCGCCCTCACCTGCCGTCGCGATGATCTCGGTGCCGTTGGCGGACAGCGTGTAGGAGATGGCCTCGCCGTTCGAGGTCAGGCCCAGCGCCTGCAGGGTCGCGATCTCGGACGCGTCAAACACCAGCGAGCGGTCGCCGTCGACCACGGCGCCGTTGGAGCCGCCATCGACCTTGCTGTTGCCGTTGTCGGCACCCCAGCCGATGTGGAGGTCCACGCTCGCGGTGGTCGGCTCGAAGCCGTCGCCGCCCGAGGGCTTGGCGTCGCCCACGATTTTGGCGCCGAGCTCGCTCTCCCCGCCGCCCTCACTGCCGCCGCCGGTGTGCTCGGCGACATTGATCGCCTCGACGGTGCCGGCGACCGGCGAATCATCGTTGATGCCGATCACGATCGTCACCGGCGCGGTGTCGCCGCTGCCGTCGATGGCGATGACGTTGAAGGTGAGGTTCAGCGTGTCTTCGGTGCCGAAGACCGGATGATCGAGCGGCAGCAGCAGCGTGACCGTATAGGTGCCAGCAATCGTCGAGTTGGCGTCGAGCGTGACGGTGAAGACGTGATTGGCGGTAATCGATGGATCGCTGCCGATATAGCCGATCAGCTCAGGCTGGCCGTTGACGGTGGTGATCGCAAAATGCACCTCCTGGCCGCCGGAGGTCAGTCCGGCGAGACCGGGCTGCGACGCCGCGAACGCAAAGGCGCGGCCGATCACGTCGGTGCCGAAGTCGACGTTGAGCGAACCGGTGAAGCTCGTCGCCACGCCGCCGATATCGCCGCTGCCGCCGGGCCGGCCTTCGGACAATCCGTCCTCGTTGAGCACGACGCTGTCGGCAACGCCGGCGATCGGCGTCGGATTCGGCGTTACCGGCCTGTCGCCGAATTGAGCGCCGATGTCTTCGGCTCCCAGCAGCCCCAGCGGCGTGCCGACAGTCAGCGGGTCGACCTTGAACGTTCCGAAGTTCGCGCCGGCAGGCACGCCCGGCGCTCCGGGCGTCCCCGCGGCCGGCAGCACCGACTGGTCGGTGGTGATCGGAAACAGTTCGGCAAACTGATCGCCATTGATGATTCGATCGGGGCCGACTTCGAAGCTGACGTCCTTCAGCGGGGCGCCGTTGGTGTCGAAAACCGGGTCGATCGAGACCGTCGACTGATTATCGAACAGGATGATCAGGCGGTTGCCGATCTTGACGAAGGTCAGCCGCTCGCTGGCAATGTCGCTGAAATCGATCTGGTTCGGGCCGTCGAGATGGACCGTGACGGCTTGGTTGCCCTGTGGCTTCCCGATCTTGAGGTGCTTGGCCGAGGCGCTGGATGGCTGCGTGGACGTGCCGGTCAACTGGGCCAGCAGGACAGGAGCATTCATGCGCCAAAACCTCCAAATATGGGGCGCTTTGGTGGCGCCCCATTTCTATCGTTAAACTATTATTAAACGAGAATACGGGTCAATATTACCGGTTCTTGTTAATCAGACTTTAGGGACTTTGGGTAAATGCAGTCAAGTGCAGCGGCATTTGCGAAGGTAAACAAGGCTGTGCCTATGCTTCCGCCTAAGGGGCGGAGCTGCCTGAACGACAAGAATAAATGGAGGCGAGGCCTGCAGAATTACTGCCAATTCGCAGTTATTCAATCGCGCAATACTCGGGGAACAACACGCACGCTGTTGGGAATAAGAGCTTGCCGCCATCAAACGGCCGAAATGGAACCGGCCTCTCGCGAATTATTTGCGAAAGGCAGGAATTATTCTTGAAGAGGATTGAAGTCGCGGCAGATTGCCTCAGATGCGACTGACGACGCAGGCCACCGGTTCGTATTTGCGGAAATACAACAAAGCCTGGTCACCGATGCCATCGAGCCACACCCCGCGGCCCGCATAGCGATAGCCGTCGCCCATCGGGACGAGACGAACTGGAATCGCGCGATGGGGATGGAGGTAGAGCTGTGCGGTGACGATCTCGCCCGGCGCAAGCACGGGGCGTGAGCGCAGCATGTAGCTGCCGCCATTCTCGCAGGCGATCGAAAACGCCGCGCCCGGCAGCATCACCGCGTGAGCCTGCGCGCGGCCGATGAATCCACCGATCGCCGACAGGGCCAATGCCCCGCAAACCATGACTTGCTTGATATTCACTGCGGCCCCCTGCGCGCCAGCTTCCCTGCGCGCATTAAGACCGCAAACGACTTCGGCTACAAGTCGTCCGCCTGCGACATTCAGAGCAGCAGCGGCCGTCCCGGATCCCGGCCGCCGCCGATATCGGCTTCCGCCGCCGGCGTGACGTCGCTCTCGCTCTCGTGGTGCGGACGCTCGGCATAGGGCGCCGCGAACAGGCTGACGCCGCGGTGATCGATGGCGAACAGCGGCATGAACGACTGCAGATCGCGGCCTTCCATCAGCGCGGCCCGCCGGTTGTCGAGCATGGACCATTTGCCGTCGAGCCGCACGGCGACGACGGCGTGATCCTGCCGCACGGCGAGGTCGCGGACCAGCAGCAGCTTGAGATCCGATTCGGGCGTTCCCGCCGCCAGCAGCAGCGCGTATTTGACGATCGCGTAATCCTCGCAGTCGCCGAGGCCGCTGCGCAAGGTCTGCAATGGCGAACTCCAGACGTCCGGCACGCCGTGTTGCTGGTCGTCGCTGACGTAGCGCACCGCCTGGTTGACGCCGCGATTGATCATTTCCGCGCGCGCGCGGCCGTCGCCAGCCGCAGCCGCCGACCGCGTCAGCGCGACGAAGATCCGCTCCGACGCCGAGCAGCGTGCGTCGTCGCCGTTGCAACGTTCGACCGAGATCCGCTCGCTTGCCATCGCGCCCTGGATGCCGCGCCATTTCACCCACAGCACGCCCTCGGGGGCACGGAACGTCATCAGGCCGAACGGCTCGTCGCTTGGCATCGCGACCGCTGGTGCCTGCGGGGCGTCGCTGACGACTCCGGCGCGCCCGGATGCATCGGTCGATGCGACTTCCACGGGTCCAGAGGCGGAGCGACGCAGGCCGTCATGCTTGGCGAGCACGGCATTGATGGTGAAGAAACGGACGGGCGGCGGCACCGGCAGCGCGCTATCCGCAGTGCCCTGCGCAGACCTGCGGTTTGAAGTCTCGGCAAATGCGGCGCCGGCGCAACCGGCCCCCACCGACAAGGCAAGCACAAGCCCCAGCGCACGCGGGAGAACCCGCGGCCGATCGATCCGCAACATCGGTGACGCCCCGTATGCTCCGGGGCATCGGCCGACGTCATCGCGTCGATCCCTGTCCCGGTCGTTATCGGATCAGGGATAGGGCCGGCGCTGCTTCGGGCCGGTTAAACCGCAATGATGTTCGCCGCCAAGCTGCGAACGCGACTAATCACGGCCAACCGAACCGTGTCGCATTTGAACGATTCAGATTCTGGTAACGCTGCCGGCCGCGCAGGGCGGGCCCTGATGAGCGCAGCGGCGCCGGTGGCACGCACGCCTGCGCGGAGCCCGTACCCCGCGCGGGCACACTGCTCCTTGCTCAGCGCTCGCGCAGCGCCTCGTCACGCAGCATGCGCGCGGGCTTGACCAGATAGTCCAGCACCGATTTCTTGCCCGTCAGGATCTCGACGGTTGCGACCATGCCCGGGAGGATCGGAAGCGGCTGCTGGGCGGTGCCGAGATGGTTCTTCTCGGTGCGCACCATCACGCGATAGAAGGTCTCGCCGCGCTCGTTCTTGTCGCCCTTCTCATCGGTGATCGTGTCGGCGCTGATGCGCTCGACGCGCCCGTGCAACGAGCCGTACACAGACGAATCATAGGCGCTGAGCTTGACCACCGCCTCGTGGTTGGGGCGGATGAAGGCGATGTCCTGCGGACGGATGCGGCCCTCGACCAGCAGCGTGTCGTCGAGCGGCGTGATCTCCATCAGGCTGGCGCCCGGCGCGACCACGGCGCCGATGGTGGTGACGTTGAGCTTGTTGACGATGCCGCGCACCGGCGAGCGCAATTCGGTGCGCCGTACCCGGTCCTGCGCCGACTTGATGTTCTCGTCGAGCACGGCGAGATCGCCGCGGGATTTCGCGAGATCGTCTTCGGCCTGGGCGCGAAAGGCGGTGACGATGTTGAGCCGGCGCGAGCGCGCCTCCTGCACCGCGGCCTCGGTCTTCACGATGCTCGCCTGCACCACCGCGAGTTGCCCGCGCATGTCGGTGGCCTGGCGGTCGGCACGCAGCATCTCGATCTCGGGCACCACCTTCTGGTCATAGAGCTTGCGGGTCAGACCCAGCTCGCGATTGAGCAGCGCCAGCGTCTCCGAGAAGCGCTTCTCGGTCGCCCTGAGCTCGTCGATCTCCTTGCTCTTCTGCTGCTCCTGCTGCTGCACCACGTCGACGTCCTGCGCGAGCTTGCGCGCATGCGCATCGAACACGGCACGCTCGCTCTGGACCGCGCGCGGGGCGTCGGCGACGAGGTCATCGGGAAACTCGACCGGGCTGCGGCCCTCGGTCTCCGCCGCGAGCCGGATCACCCGGGCGGCCATCGCGCCGCGGCGCTCGCGGATCTCGCCGAACTGCGAAGCAAAATTGGTGTCCTCGATCCGCGCCAGCGGCTGATCCTTGTCGACGATCGCGCCTTCCTGCACCAGGAGATCGGCAATGATGCCGCCTTCCAGCGATTGCACCACCTGGGTCTGGCGCGATGGCACGACCTTGCCGTTGCCACGCTTGACTTCGTCGAGCACGGCGAAATGCGCCCAGATCAGGAAGGTGAAGAACAGGCCGAGCGAAGCGAGCAGCAGCATCCGCGCTGTCTTCGGCGTGCGCAGCTCGACGGCAGCGCGGATGTCGTTGGAGAACGCGAAATCGCTGTGCGCCATGTCACCTCGTCCCCTGGACCGGCTTCGCGGTGTGGCTCGCGGCCGGCGCCGCCGCGGGCGGCTGCGGACGCAGCATGGTGAGGATCTGCGCGGTCGGCCCGTCGGCGACGATCTTGCCGGAGTCGAACACCAGGATGCGGTCGACGAGGGACAACAACGACGGCCGGTGGGTCGAGACGATGATGGACATCTCGCCCTTGGCCAGCAACTTCAGGCGCTCGAGGAATTCGCCCTCGCTGCGAACGTCGAAATGCGCGGTCGGCTCGTCGAGGAACAGCACGCGCGGCTTACGGATCAGCACGCGCGCCAGCCCGATCGCCTGCTTCTGCCCGCCCGACAGGCTGCGGCCGCCTTCGGCGATCATCATCTCATAGCCCTGCGGATGGCCCGCGATGAAGGTCTCGACGCCGGCGAGCCGCGCCGCCTCCAGCACCTCCTCATCGGTCGCTGCGGGGCGGCCGAGCGTGATGTTGTCGCGCAGCTTGCCGTAGAACAGGTCGGTGTCCTGCAGCACGAAGCCGATGCCGGCGCGCAGATCGGCCGGATCGTATTGCTGGATGTCGATGCCGTCGATCAGGATGCTGCCTTCGGTCGGCGGATAGAACGCGGTCGCGAGACGGCCGACCGTGGTCTTGCCGGAGCCGACGCGGCCGATGATGCCGATCTTCTCGCCCGGCTTGATGTCGAAGGAGACGTTGTCGAGCGCCTTGGTCTGGCTTCCCGGATAGGAGAAGCTGACATTCTTGAACTGGATGCGGCCCTGGTTGATCTCGCGCGCGACGTAGATCTTTTCCGGCGGACGCTCACGGTCCAGCGACATCAGCCGGTCGATCGAGCGCAGCGCCGACGTCGTCTGGGTGAAGCGCGTCATCAGGCCGGCGATGCCTGCGATCGGACCGAGCACGCGCCCCGACAGCATGTTGGCCGCCACCAGCGCGCCGACCGAGAGCTTGCCGTCGAGGATCAGGAACACGCCGACGACGACCAGCAGCAGGCTGCAGAACTGGCTCGCGACGCTCGCCGCGGTCATCGCCATCGACGCCCAGAACTGGACATCCTCGCTGGAGCGCGCCTGCGCCGCCACCGAGCGCTCCCACACCGTCTGCACCCGGCTCTCGCCGGCGACCGCGCGGACTGTCTCCATCCCGTTCAGCGATTCCACCAGGATGCCGTGACGCGCGGCGGATTGCGCCTGCATCTGCCGCATCGCGCGTTCGAGCGGCCGCTGGATCAGCAGTCCGACGGCAATCATCACCGGCAGCATCAGCAGCGGAATCCAGGCGATGGGACCCGCGATGATGAACAGCACGATGATGAAAACGACCGCGAACAGCATGTCGGTCGCCGAGACCACGGTACCGGACGTGAAGAACTCGCGCACCGAATCGAAGTCGCGGAGCTGGTTGGCGAGGATGCCGACCGATGGCGGCCGCTTGTCCATCTTCAGCGACATCACGTGCTCGAAGATGTTGGCGGCGAGCACCACGTCGATCTTCTTTCCGGTCATGTCGATGATGCGGCTGCGCACCACCTTGAGCAGGAAGTCGAATCCGATGGCCAGCATGAGGCCGACGCCGAGCGCGACCAGCGAGGGGATCGCGCCATTCGGAATCACCCGGTCGTACACGCTCATCGTGAACAGCGGCGCCGCCAGCGCCAGGATGTTGACGATGAATGCGGCGATCGCGACATGGCCGTAGTTGGCGCCGAAGCGGCTGACCACCGACCAGAACCAGTGCGTCTTCGACACCTCGCCGGCCGCCGCCACGCGCGGATCGACGACTGCGGCGGGCCGCACCAGATAGGCGAAGCCGACATATCGCGCCGCGACCGCCTCGAAGCGCTCGATCGCCGGCTGTTCGCGGCGCGAGGGATCGACGATGGTGAGACGGCCGGCGGCCTCGTCGATCGTCAGCAGGATGCGCGTGGTGCCGTCGTGAAACATCAGCACGCAGGGCAGCACCAGCGCGGGGATCTCGCTCAGCGGCCGTTCGACCAGTTGCGCCTCGAGCCCGGCCCGCTGCGCGGCGCGCTCGTACAGCGCGATGCTGAGCACGCCGCTTTCGAGCGGCAGTCCGGACAGCAGCGCGCTGCGGCTCAAGGCGCGGCCGTGATGAGCTGCGAGGTAAAGCAGACTGTCGCTGAGAGGATCAGCTGCCGGTACGGCTGTGCTCATCTGCGGCATCACATGCGCCGTCTCTTCGAGCTCGAACCTTGTCGGACGAATATTCAACAACGCCTCGGAAATCCATCTGGCCCAACGACCCACGCGGGCCTGCACCCATCGCTTCTTGCTAATAATTTGCTCTAGCCTAGTTCTTTGGCCTGCACCCGACTTTTTCGAGACTTTTACGGGTGTTTCTCGACAATCTCAGCGCAAAGTAAATGCATATGGTGAAAAGCCGGCGCGAGATGCACCGGCTTTTGTTAGTTGCAGCTATTTCGACGCGGGCCCGTTGGGGCTCTGAGCAAATCCGCCGTACTTTCCGGAGGTAACAAACAACGTCGTATCCTCGGGATCGCTCGAGGCCCACCGATCGCCAAAGGTAATCGGTGCAGGATGCTTCGGCGTACCATCATGCAGGCCGAACAGAGGCACCGGACCAGCAGAGCTCAGCGGCTGCGGTCCGGGCGCCGGCGCGCTCAGCCGAATGGGAGCCAGACTGTAGCCGATGAAGCCGCTCGGCGTATCCACCGGCTCGGTCTCCGGAGGATGCCCGGTCTTCAGGTAGTTCAGCATCTGGCCCATCGCGGCGAGCAGCTGATAGTCCGCGAACACCACCACACCGCGCGCAGACACCAGCGACACGTTGGCATTGAAGTATTGGTTCTGCGAGTTGAGGAGATCGATCAGCGTGCGCTGGCCGAGCTCATACTCCTTGTTGTAGGCGACGAAGGTGCGGCGGGCCGCTTCGACATCGCGGACGAGAGCCGAGACGCGATCAGCCGTGATGATCCGAGCCGCCCAGGCCTTGTCGATCGACTCCAGCGCATCGCGCTGCAGGCGAGCATGCTTCTGCTGCTCCTGGATCATCCGCTGCGCGGCTTCCTCGCGGCGCCAGCTGTTCTGGCCGCCGTTGAAGATATCCCAGGACGCAACGACCTTGCCGCTGACCTCGTCGTAACGATTGTTGTAGGTGATCGATTCCTTGCCGGTCGTCGCGCGGCCTTCCAGCGAAAGCGTCGGCAGGAAGGTGCCGGTGGTGGCATCGAAGCCGCGCTTGGCGGCCGTCACGTCCGCCGCGGCAGCGCGCAGCGTCGGATTGAACTTGTAGGCGATGTCGAGCGATTCCGCCTTGTCCCGCGGCATGTCCGACAGCCGGCCTGGGAAGCGCAGGTTATAAGGCTCGACGCCGACGACCTTGCGGTACTTCGCCCGCGCCACTTCGAGGCTGAGACGGAATTCTTCGAGCACGGCCTGTGCCGCCGCGACCCGCTCCTCCGCCTGCTGCGTGTCGCCCTCGCCGGCCCGGCCGCCCTGGAAACGGGCCAGCACGTTCTTGCGCAGCTCGAGATGAACCTTGAGGTTCTTGTCGGCCAGCGCGACCAGCCTGGAGTAGCGCACCACGTCGACATAGGCTTCGGCGGCATCGAGACCGATCAGCTCGGTTCGCTCCAGCACGCGGTACGCGGCGGCATCGACCCGCGCGGCCTGTCGCCACACTTCATTGATCGAGGAAAAACCATCGAACAGCAACTGGCGGACCACCACGCCGGCCTCGCGGCCGCGCAGGTAGCGGCCATTATTGCTCGGCGCCGGCGAGACATACTGCTTGAGCATCTCCGGCCCGGCGCTCGCGTCGAGCCGGACCTGCGGCAGCAGCGTACCCTGGGACTGGCGAAGCTCGGCTTCGGTGGCCCGCCGATTGGCTGCGGCCTCCCCGACGCCGGGATTGGTCTTCACCGCCTGGTTGATGGCATCCTGAATGGTGAACGGCTCAGCGCCCAATGCCGGGCTAAAGCTCATTCCCACAACGCATATCAAAATGGGTGTATATATGCTCTTGAACATACGGAACCGATAACAAACCCGAGATCGGCTCGCAACGCGACTCGCCACAGTTGCGGCGAAAAATCGACCGGTTGTGGCAGAATAGCTACGCTCCGCCATATTCTCCGGAGCGGAGATTTCAGAATCTGAAGCAAAATCAAAGCAGTGGGAATGAAGTAAAGCCGAGGCGGTGATTTAAAGTCAGCTATTTATTTCACAAAGAAAAATCTCGCCTCGGAGAATGTCGAGTTTTTCGTGTTTGTCTTCAATATGGACCGCTTCCGCGGCATTAAGTGAGATGGGCCCTCAAGCGAAACAGCGGAACGGCAACAGGCGATCAGTCGCGCGCCATTGCCACGCCGGCCCGCCACGACGGCCGTGAGCAATCGCCGCCCCGGCATCAAGGAACAACGAAGGATCCAATGAATATCGCGACCGACCGCCGGGCCCGAGATGCGAGGCATATATTTCGACGCACGGTCTGCAGCGAAACAATGGCTGAGGGGGTCCATTGCCCTCGAAAAATCTCGTCGAGCTGAGGCAGTAGATGGTGGGGGAGGCAGGACTCGAACCTGCGAAGCCATGAGGCGGCTGATTTACAGTCAGCTCCCTTTGCCACTCGGGACACTCCCCCGTATCGATGGCAATTCGGGCCGGCCGCGGAACAGCGGCGTCGGGGACCATCAGCGCCATGGAGACGGTAAGACCGCGGGGCCCGGATGAGCGGGCGCGCGCGGCCGGGGCCCTTATGATCGAACCCGCCCCTCGAAGTCAACCAAGGGACGACGAATTTTCCCGCCTGAGCGGTGCCAAATTGCCAGAATCCGCAGGCCGTGACAGAAGCTCGTGCCATGAGCGAACGCGACCGAAAGCCCCCTTTTCGCCGTCCGGGCGGCAAATTCTCCGGCAAACCGCGCGGATTCGAGCGGCCGCAGCCGTGGCGTGAACGCGACCACGGCTCGGATGGCCCCGTCATTCTCTATGGCTGGCACACCGTGACCCTGGCGCTGGCCAATCCGAAGCGGAGGATTCGCAAACTTTACCTGACCGAGAACGCTGCGCGGCGGCTCGCCGACGAGCGGATCGAAACAAGGGTGACGCCGGAGATCGTGCGCCCCAGCCAGATCGACCAGCGGCTCGGTCCGGACGCCGTGCACCAGGGCTTGCTGGCGGAGGCAGATCCCCTGCCCTCGCCGGACATCGACACGCTCGCGGCCGAGGGGCTGATCCTGGTGCTCGACCAGATCACCGACCCGCACAATGTCGGCGCCATCCTGCGCTCGGCGGCAGCATTCGACGTGAAGGCGATCGTGACCACCGCCCGCCACAGCCCGGAGGCCACCGGCGTGCTGGCCAAATCAGCCTCCGGTGCGCTCGAACTGGTGCCGATCATCACGGTGCAGAACCTCGCTCGCGCCCTGACGCGCCTGAACGAGCGCGGCTTCCAGACGGTGGGGCTGGACAGCGCGGGCGAGCAGGACATCGCGGCGGTCGCCTTGCGCGAGCCGCTCGCGCTGGTGCTGGGCGCGGAGGGCAAAGGCCTGCGGCAATTGACGCGCGAGACCTGCAGCGTCGTGGCACGGCTCGACATGCCCGGCGCCATCAAGAGCCTCAACGTCTCCAATGCCGCCGTGCTCGCGCTCTATATCGGCGCGACCCGGATCGGATTGATGCCGAAATGATCAAACGCCCGCGCGCCGAGGCGCACGGGCGTTGGCCTGAACGAATGTCCGGATCAGTAGTAGCGGCGCAGCACGCGCTGGCCGTGATAGTAAGGGGAGGCGCCCCAGCGATAGGCGTGGCGGCGATGGTGATAGCTGTAGACCGGCAGCGCCTGCTCCTCATAGGCCGGATACGGCGCGAAGGCGCCTGGACCGCTGTAGGTCGGCCCCTGGTTGACGTAATAATACTGCCGGGTCGGCTCGGACAGCCGCTCATAGCTCGCGCCGCAGGCGCCGCAGCCGTGGCCATAGGTGTAGCCGGGCTGATAGAAATATTGCGGCCGATACGTCACGGTCGGCTGATAGGTGACCGTCGGCTGATAGGTGACCTGCGGCGCGCAGGGGGTGGCGTAGCCGCACGGGCCGCAGGCGGTGGCGCCGCAGGCCGCGGCCGGTGCGCTGCCGGCGACGGCGAGACCGGCAATCGCGACAAGTCCTGAAATTACTCCACGCATAACTCTCTCCTGTTGATCTGTTCTTGCTTGTCTTGCTTGTGTTTGGCTGTCGATGGTGAGTTGCTCGCTAGCGGCGGTAGGCCGGCGGCCGATTGGGATAGCCGGGTGGATCACCATCGGGCGGAGCCAGGATGACGGCAGGCGGATACATCGGCACCGTCGGCTCCGGCGGCTGCATCTGGGATTGAGCGCCCCACGAGCGGGAATAGCTCTCGGCGGGCTTCGGCAGCTTGCGATCGGCCGGCGGCTCGATCTCCATCCGGCCATAGCCGGGCCTCGCTCCGAGGGTCGGATAGTAATGGCCGACATATGGCTCGGGCGGGACCGTGCGGCCGCCATAGATCGTGGGCTGCATGTATTGACCCTTGCCGAGACTGGACTGGCCTTCGACGACAGCATAGGAGGCATCAATGCCGTCGATGACGACGGGCACGCCGGGTCGCTGGGGAATGACGATCTCGAAGCCTTCGCTCGCGAGCGCTGCGGAAGAGGTCCCGATCACAATCACAAAAGCCGTTGCAATACGCATGAATTCACGCCCCGGTTGCCGTCCTACAAATACCGCAACGCGCGCCCTGATGGGTTAAACGCGCACATCAATCTGCCGGTAAGACTAACGCGCGAGCCATCATTCCGGGTTAAAGCTCCGGTCGGGTTCACGCGTGAGGGTTAATGCCTGATCATCAGCCCGCGCGGTCGCGACCATCGTGCGCAGCCCAATCGTGGATGTCACCAGCCCGACGGCTCCCTCAACCGCCCGGCGTGCCGCTACCCCCGCACGCGACGATCGCGATCAGTGTCGACAACGCGCACCGCCGGCCGTCGTGAAAAACGGCGTGACCGCGGAACGGCAGCGGCCGGAGGAACTTAGGAGTTGGGGCGCAACGACGGAGTCATCCATGATCAGATCTGCAATTCTCGGGGCTGCTGTTCTCGCGACCGCGCTGGCCGGCCCGGCCATGGCGCGCGACATGCACCACCGCCACCACATGGCCCGCCACGACGGCGCGATGATGCAGCAGCAGCGCGCCGACGCCGGCTGGACCAACAATGGCTGGAACAACGACTGGAATCGCCGCGGCACCGGCTTCTGGCCGGCTGACGTCGCGGCGGGTGCCGTGGGGGCCGCCGCAGGTGTTGCTGGCGCAGCCATCGGAACCGCCGGCGCCATCGCCACCGCGCCGTTCCGCACCGCCGACGCCTATGCCTACGGTCCCGGCCCCTCTTACGGCCAACCGAGCTATGATCGCGGCCCGAACGGCTACTATGGCGACTGGAACAGTTACGCGACCCGCAACGGCCTGGTCTGCCGCCCCGGCACCATGTTCAAGGGCAGCGACGGGCTGATGCACATCTGCCAGTAAAGATCGAGCCGGAGCGGCTTCGACGATCGGCTCCGACAGGGGCGGCCCAACGGCCGCCCTTTTTGCTGGGCTGATGGGAGAAGCGGCGCTCACGCGGGGAGTAGCCGGACTGCATCAACTCTGGTAGGAACACCGCGCTTCGCGAGACCTCGTCGCAAACTGACGACGAGATCTGCGCCACCAATGTGCCTTCGCCGGCTTAGCTCAGCGGTAGAGCAGCGGTTTTGTAAACCGAAGGTCGGGGGTTCAATCCCCTCAGCCGGCACCAGCTTCCGTGCAGTTGGGATTTGCTGCGGCAATGGCTGTCACCGGCTTTAGGCGTCAATTCGCCCTCGTCCTGGCGGCTGGCTTGGCGATGCCGCTCGCCGACGGCGGCCTGGGCGCAGTCCACTCTGGATCCGGCAACGGCCCGCCGCCCTCGCCGGTCGCTCCGATGAGTTGGCCGGGCACCTGATCAGTGACCAACGCCCAACCTTGCGTCGCGCAGAACAGCCCGAGCAGACAGCCCTTGACCGCCAGAATCTTCGGGTCATCGCGCCAGATCGAGACAGCATAGGTCTTGCCGTCCTCGGCGTTGTAGACCTCGCCGCTGTGGCGGCCGTCGGCGTTCAGCTTCAGGCCGAGCAGCATCTGATGGCCGAGCAGCAGACGGCCGCGCCTGGCCGGATCGGGATTCAGCCGGTCGCGGAACGGCTGCCCCTTGGCATCCGCCACCTCCTTCATCCAGACGATGTAGCCGCAGACGCGGTCGGCCATCGCGCCACAGCGCTCGATGCGGACGCGGGCGCGGCCGTCCTCGGTCAACCATGTGCCGACCGGATCGCCGACGGGAGCGGCGTGACCACGGCCCTCCGCCATCGACAGCAGCAGACTGACGACGATGCGCAACCCGACGCGCAGAACGAATCTCAATGTCATGTCCAGGGACCTCATTGTCTCCATGGCCTCGAGCCACGCGCTCGTCCGATGCGGTGCCATCTGCCCGCGCGGCGCGATCGTTCGCACGGCCCGCTCACTGGAGCTGTGCGACCAGGGCCTCGGCGCCTTTATCGATTCCGGCCTCGGCGGCCGCGAGCGCACCAACGCTGGCTTTGATGTCGTAGGGCGAGGGATATTGCTTGCTGACGAAGGCGCTAAGCAGTCGCCCGCTCGCGGCATCGAAAATCTCCGCCGCATAGAACACCGAGCCGGTCAGTAGTCCTTCTCCGTCGCGTGCACTCTGCACGCCGTTGTAGACGGCTCCGGCGAGATCGAAGCGGGAGGCGACGCCGAGCACCGGCGTGTTGGCGACGGCGCCGGTCAGGGTCAGCCGCAGGCGCAGGGTATTCGGCCCACGCTGATGGACGATCTGGAAGCGTGTCGAGAGACTTTCCAGGAAACGCTGCTGCATGTAGGCGGCAAGCGCAGCCTTGTCCCGATCGGACATGTCGCCGAACTGGTGATCCGCGCCGCGATAGATCACGACCGGATCGAGTGTCACCTTGTCGTAGCTGCGCCAGTCGGCGGCGGCCGCGTAGCGGTAAGGCACCCGGCCCGATGGATCGGATGCGTTGGGCGCCAGATAGCGCGCCGACGCCACTCCGGTATAGGCCACCGGCGTCACCGTGTTGCACCCCGCGCAGAGGCCCGCTGCGGCGATCGCAGCGAAGCCGGACATCCGAAATCGACTCCTCATCCCCTTCTCCACGACTGCGGCGCCGTTGCCAGCGCCTCACATGATCATCTCTATAAACCGACTAGACGGTTTGTAAATAGCAAATCGAATGAGAAGGAATGCGCGGTCGACAGGGACTTCCGGCGGCATCGAGCGCCATCGGACGCAAGCCAGCCCGACTTCGCTCAGATCGAACCGTCCAAGGCTGGAGATGGCGCCGAGCTCGAGGGTGTCACCGCTCCCCGGTCGTCCCGGCCTGCCGGAATGCAGTCCATTGCTGGTCGTCGAGCAGGCGGGCAAACAGACGGTCCAGGTCCGGCTGCTCCAGCGGCGAGACGCGCAGCATCGTCATCAAGGCAAGCCCACGTGCCGCCGCCCATCGCAGGACCGCGAGATCGGCGTCATCGGCCTCGCCGCGGATCTCGGCAACTCTCTCGGCATCCTTGGCACGGGCATCGGCCAGCAATCCCGGCTCCTGGGCGAGCGCCCCGAGCATGGCCTGCGCCACCGAATATTGCTGTGCGATCAGCTCCCGCGAGATCGCGATCTGCGTCGCGAGCTCGGGCTGATCAGCCGCTTTGCCGGCTTCAGCCCTGTACCTGCTGGCGAATTCGTCGAAATGCAGGAATTGCTGTTCCAGCAGAGCCTTGAGCACCGCTTCCTTGTTGGGAAACTGGTGCATCAGGCCGCCCTTGCTCAGCCCGCTCTCGCGGGCGATGGCGTCGAGCGTCAGCCGCCCCGGACCATCGCGGGCGATGATGGTGAGGGCGGCGGTGAGCGCGGCCTTGCGCGACCGCTCGGAGCGTGAAGGGTTGTCCATCGAAGACTGCGAAGTGCCCGGACGGTGCACGAAGGTTGCGAGCAGATGATCCCCGAAGTCCGGGGCGGCTCGGTCATAGGGGCGAGCCGCCCTCCTCTGTCAAGAAGAGCTCCGGAAAAACCCGCCGCTTAGGAACCATTTGTACGCGACTGGATTTCCGGTATCGCCTTTCGCGGGTGGGGACGAAACGGGTTCAGACTGTGGCAATATTGTTGTCACATCTCACCTAGAACTCCTGCTTATCCCCAGAAGTCACTGGTCTTCAACTTGATTTCGTCAGCCGCTTTTGTTGCAATTGAGGCATCGGGGGACAAGCGTCATGACGTGGAAGGAAGAGCGTGATGCGCTGATCGCGCAGACCATGGCCTTCGTGCAGTCGGTCACCGGCAAGCCCGCCGACTTCGCCCAGTTCGAGCTGCCGACCGTTCCGGTCGGCACCCCCATCACACCGCAGCAGGCCGTGGCCGGTCGCCCGACGCATGCCGCTGTCGAGCACGTGATGGCCAACACCGTCGAAACCGAGACACGTCGCGGCGGCAACGTGCAAGTTGAGATCCCCGATGCTGTGGGGGAGCCTGCAAGGCCGAGAGCGCCCGACGCCGTCGCGTCCGAGGCTTCGTTCGCCACCGCGAGCCCGGTCCCTGCGGAGCGTTTCACAAGCATCGCCTCGCAGCTCGATCTCCAGCGCGACATGCAGGCGGAGATTCGCGCCCGCGTCGCGCGCTTCCGGGCCCATCAGGAGCGCTTCAATCGGGAGCGTCAGGAATATTTCAGCGCGACACTCGCGCGCCTGAAAGCATCGGCCGGACGGAGCGCCCTCCCTGAGGACTAAAGGCGACCGCGCCAAGGATCTAAAATGGCCGAGGGTGCACAAACGTATCCGCAATCGACACGCCGGCTCACAGCCAGGCGCACAGCAGCGCCACATTGGCGACGAAGGCGAGCAGCAGCCCAAAGGCGAGCGTCAGCTGGATCCGCCCGCAGAAGATGTGGAGATCGGTTCCCATGGGCTTAACCATCTGGCGATTCTAGCCCCGGAGTCCCACGGATTCTTTTTTCAAAAATTTAGGACTCGTTTACGACTCGGCCGCCCGAAAAGGCCCCTTTCCTGCCTCAGGCGCGCCAGTGTCTCGCTGCACGTGCCGTTCATTCTCGGTTCATCCTTCGCTTCTCCGGAGCTGTTTGGAATGCCCTACGCGCTGTTTTGCAACGACGCCAAGTTGAGCAAGGCCTATCCGACCGAGGGAGACGTCTGGAGGCTGGCGCGGCAGAGTGGGCTGGTGGTGGACGTGATGATCAATGCGCGATCGACCGCGCATCTGCAGCTCGACAATGATTACGAGATCCGGCCCTGCGCCGCCGAGCCCGAGGAAGATCCCTGGCAGAACCGTGCCGAAGCCGAGCAGGAGTTCAACATCCCGTTCGCATCCTGAGCGGCTGCGGCGGGAAGCGCGCCTTGGATGATACCATTGGCTCTGTGTACGGCTGATCCCCGAGCCTCGGCGTGCCCAGACCGAAGCCGCCGGCAGAAGACATTCACGCATTCATGCCCGTCCGCTCCCGCGGACGACTTGCCTTGATCAAGGATTTTTCGACAGACAGACCCGCGATCAGCGGGCAGCCGGAGCTGCCCGCTGGAAGGTCGCCATGAAGCCCGTTCTCAGGGCGTCGCCGTCGCCAGCGATACCGTTTCGGCCGGAAGGGCGACACAGGCGCGCTTGCGGCTGACGCCGCGGATCGCGCCGGTCACCTTCAGCACCTTGCCCGACGGGCAGGACGCGGTTTGCACCAGCGCCACCTCGTAGGGGGCCAGCATCAACGGTTCGGACTTCAGAACGGTCTGGGCGGAGCACGGCAAAACAGCCGCCGACAACAACAGCACGGACACCAAGATACGCATGTGGGATGATCCATCAAACCGGCGGACTGATAATATCAACTGATGGCGAAAGTTTCACGAAGGTTTGAAAATTTTTTCGCACCGCGTGAGCGTCCTCGAAACCATCGCCGGCCACCCGCCGGACAGCAACACGCCCGCACCAGACGGCGCGGGCGTGTTGGAATTGAGGCGCGATACGCTCGACCCGGAAGCCGTCGGCCAGGGGCTCGCGACCTCGCTTAGTACTTGCTGGCGGCCGGCCCGCCCCAGCCGAAGCGGTAGTTCACGCCGACCTTGACCGTATGCTCGTCGCTGTTGAAGCGGCTGCCCACGACCGGAGCCGGTCCGCCCGTGAAGGTCGTATTGCCGAAATTGTAGTACTGGTATTCGGCCTTGGCCGACCAGTTCGGCGCGAACATGTATTCGAGGCCGGCGCCGACGGTGTAGCCGTCCTTGGTATTGCCGGACGTGGTGAAGCCCGTCGGCACGCCGGCGACGCTCACCCCGAGATTGTTGCCGTCCCGCCAGGCGTAACCGCCCTTGGCGTAGAGCAACGCCGGTCCCCAGGTGTAGCCGAGACGGCCGGTGACCGAGCCGAGCTGGTTGGCGCCGGTCGAGGTCACAACCGTCGCCCCCGGGAAGCCGAAATTGGTCGTGTTGCGGTCCATCCAGCTGTACTGGGCCTCGATGCCGAGCACCCAGTTCGGGGCAAACTGGTAGTCGAAGCCACCCTGCACGCCGCCGAGAAAGCGCCCGTTGTTGCCTTCCAGGCTATTGTTGCCCGCGAAGGCGCCGCCGAGGTGACCACCGAGATAGAAGCCGGTCCAGTTGTAGATCGCCTGAGGGGGCGTGTAGACCGGCGCCTTGGTGTAGGTGCGCGGAGGCATGTCGGCGGCGAAAGCCGGGGCAGCCAAGGTGGTCAAGGCCACTGCACTGATCAAAAACCGCTTCATGGGACGTCCCCGTTATTCGTTTGCGACATCTATCGAACATCATGGCCGCATTTGGGTTGCCCGGCGGCGGTGACGCAGCTGTGATTGCTGCTGCGGTGTCACCAGAGGGCAACAAAGGCCTTTTGTTCCATAGGCTTCCCGAATATTTCGTGAAGCTGACGCCTCGCCCGACATTTGGTCGCCGCAAGGCGACAAAGCGTTCGGCCCGTCCCTGATTTGTGATCGGACGAACCGCTTGGCAAGGCGCTGCGACGACGTGGCAGGCCGTCGAAAACGCCGCGGCCTAACGCGTGAGGCCGGCCAGCTCCGGGAATGGCGTGTAGGTCGACCCGGCACAGAGCTCACCGGCATCCTCGACCAGGCGGTCGAACCGGCCGTCGACGAACACCGCCGCCCGCTCCTGCGCCGGACGGTAGCTGCCGTCGGACTCGCGCGCCGCATAGCGGAGACAGCTCACATAACGCAGCCGGCCACCGACCGTCCGTTGCACCGGCTCCGCCATGACGCCGTCGCGCACCCCGACCGGATTGTTCAGGTAGGTCCTCAGATAGGACAGGATCTCGCTGCGGTGGTTGGTCGGAAACGGCTGGCTGCCGACGCCACGATCACCTGTATAGGCGATGCCGCGATTGTCCTCGCTCATGAACGCGGCCGGACCGCCGCTCGCGCAGCCGGCCAACAGCAGCGCCAGCACGGTCGCCGGCCACCAGCTCGATCTCCCCATCCCCACGGCGCCCAACTCTTGCAAGCCAATCCCGCGGTCGTTCTAGCTCAAAGCCGACACCCGGGAAATCCGTACCGGCTCACGCCTTCGTCAAGCCGCGACCGCCGGAGCGCTCTGGCGCTCCGGCGGTCGACGATCAGATCTGGCTTGGCCAGGCCGTGGCCGGATCAGCCGCGGCGGGTCGCCGGCGTCACGCGCTTGAGGCTCACCTTGTTGTGATGGCTGAGATGCGCGACGTGGCGATGCTTGTGGCGGACAAGCGAGGCATGCGGCTTGGTCTTCGTCTTGCCGACGGTGGGCTTCATCTCGTTGACCTTGTCGCCGGCCTGCATCGCGCCCGGCTTGGTGGCGTCGGTCTTGGCCGCATCGGTCTTGCTCACATCGGTCTTCGCGGTGCCAGTGGTCTGGCTGGACTTCGCGGACGTATCGGTTTTTGCAGGACCAGCGGCGAACGCGGGCGCAGCCAGGATCGACGCGGCGAGCAGCGCAACAGACATTGACTTCAGCATGGTCATCTCCGTGATGTGAAGATCTGGAGGCACCATCCAGTCCGGATAGGCTCGTGATCATGGAGACGACGATAGGGAACCGGCACTGAACCCACCCTGAAGTAAAGCGGTGTTTTCAGTTCATGGACATGAAGGGATAGTCATCGAGGTGACTGGTCTGTCATCATGTCGTCCGTATAATGCACCGATCGCGGCGCAAAATCCGCGCAAATGGCCGGGAATATTTCGCAGCTGCGGGAGTTCTTCTCCGTACGCAGTCACCTGTTGGATCGACAACTCGGGAGATACGAATGAAAAAGTCTGCGATCAGGATTGCCACGCTGGCTCTGTTCTCGATGGCCGTGGCCTCCGGGCCGCTGCTTCTGTCGAAGGCCTATGCCGCGGGCAGCGATACCCCGTCTGCGCCGCCGGCGTCGGATTCGGGCAAGAAGAAGAAGGACAAGAGCTCGAGCATCGAAGATCCGAAGTTCCTGGCGGCCTATCGCACGGCCTACACCTCGATCTATGATCGCGGCGACTACACCACCGCGATCCAGCAGCTCAAGGCGCTGAACCGCGAGGACGTCGCCGACGTCGCCAACCTGATCGGCTACTCCTACCGCAAGCTCGGCAACTACCAGGCCTCCAAGCAGTACTACGAGCAGGCCCTGGCGGATGATCCGAACCACGTGCGCACCTGGCAGTATTACGGCCTGTGGCAGCTCGAACAGGGCAACCGCGAGCAGGCCAAGTACCACCTCGACAAGGTCGCACAGCTCGCCGGCACCAACAGCCCCGAATATCGTTCGCTGGCCGACGCGCTGGAGAAACAGCCGGGCACCGGCCTCGTCTACTGACGGCGCGATCGGAGCAGCTCCGATCTCGACAGTGGCGCAACCCGAAAGGGTTGCGCCATTTTCGTTTGTCCCATGTCCCTCGTCCGCTATGGATAGGATGTCTCGCAGTTCATTTTCATCACGTCTTTTGGACAGGAGATTGCCTCGTGGAGCCCTGGCTTGGCACAGCACTCGATTACATCAAGGATTGGCTGGCCTTTCAGGTCGCGGTCTCCGAGCAGCCCGGCTGCATCCTTGCGATCGCCCATCGCGGTGAGATCGTCCTGGAGGCGGCCTACGGCCACGCCAATCTCGACAGCGGCGAGAAGCTGACGCCGCGGCACCGCTTCCGCATCGCCTCGCACACCAAGGCGTTCACCGCCGCAGCCCTCATGCGCCTGCGCGAGCAGAAGCGGTTGAAGCTCGACGACACCGTCGGACAATACGTCAAGGATCTGCATCCGGACGTCGCCGCGGCCACGCTGAACCAGCTGCTGTCGCACACGGCGGGCCTGATCCGCGACGGCAAGGATTCCGGCCAGTTCACCGACGGCCGCTCCTATCTCGACAAGGATGAGCTGCTGGCCGAGCTGAAGCTGCCGCCGGCGATCGATCCCAACAGCCGCTTCAAATATTCCAACCACGGCTACGGCCTGCTCGGCCTAGTCATCGAGGCGATCACCGGCGAGCCCTACCCGACCTGGCTCCAGCGCGAGATCATGACGCCACTTGCCTTGCGTGAAAGCGCGCCGGACATGACGCTGCTCGGCAAGGGTGTCCCGTTCGCGCGCGGTCATTCGCGCACCGTCCCCGTGGGCCGCCGCGTCGTGATTCCCGGCGACAATCCGACCAACGCGATCATGGCCGCGGCCGGCGTGGTCGCGACGGCAGCCGACACCGCCCGCTTCTTCGCCCAGCTCGCCCCGAACGCGAAGAAGAGCCTGCTGTCGGTCGCGAGCCGGCGCGAGATGATCCGGCGGCAATGGCGCGTGCCCCAAGACGTCGAAGAGGCCTATTACGGCCTGGCGCTCATGAGCGGGACGACCGCCGGCTTCGACTGGTTCGGCCATGGCGGCGGCTTTCAGGGCTACATCTCACGCACCTCGGTCATTCCCGCGCGCGACATCACGATCACCGTGCTGACCAATGCCGTCGACGGCTGGGCGCCCGGCTGGGCCAATGGCGTCAAGTTCATCCTGCAGGCCTTCGCCGCCCATGGCGCACCGTCGCGCAGGACGCGCGATTGGACCGGCCGCTGGTGGACGCTGTGGGGCGCCGTCGATCTCGTCCCGTTCGGCGAGAGGGTCATGGTCGCCAATCCGGTGTTCATCAACCCGTTCCTCGATGCCGCCCGCATCGAGGTGACCGGACGCGATACCGGGCGCATCGTGCACGCGGCCGGCTATGCCAGCCATGGCGAGGCGGTCAGGCGAGTCCGCACCAAGTCCGGCGTCAGCGAGATCTGGCTCGCGGGCGCACGGGTGCGGCCCGAACGCGTGGTGAAGGCCGAGATGGAGCGGAAATATCCGAAAGGGCGCCGGAAGAAGGACGCGTAGGCGCAAACATGGTGCGTAGCCCGGGTATACGCGGGTTCTCGCACCCAGCTCGTGTGAACCCGGATATTGCTGCGCTCATCCGGGCTACTTGCTTGGCCTACTTCATCAGCGCCTCGGCCTCGCCGCGGAAGGCTTTGCGCGCGTCGTCGCGGGAATAGAACATGTGCCCGCCGGGATAGACCACGAGCTTGACTCGCGGCGGCCGCGCGAAGGCGGGCAGCTGGTCGAGCAGGATCTTCGAGCCGTAATACGGCGTGGCGAGATCGAACAGGCCGTGGCCGACCAGCAGTTTGAGCTTGGGATCGAGCGCGAGGATCTGCCGGAGCTCGGCGGTGGACTCCGGCGGGCTGGTGCCGCGGCCGAAATCCCATGACCGGTTCACGGCTCCGCTCAGCAGCTCATAGGAGCCCTCGGGGCGCCAGTTCAGCTTGCGCGTCGTCAGCTCGACCGCCGCACTGGTCAGCGGCGCAGTGAGTACGTCACCCGATGGATCGGAGCTGCGCGACCGACTCGAATCCGGATAGGGATCGATGCCGAGCACCGAGCCGTCATAGCGGCCGGTGATGCGGCCGTTCTTGCGGTCGAACTCGCGGCGAAACTCCGAGACGTCGAAGCGCCCGGCCAGCCTGCGGCTGACCGCCTGGTCGATGCCGGTCAGGCTCGCGACCTTGTCGGCGAGCCGATTGGTTGCTTCCACATCGGCCTCGCCCTTGACGAGGTCGAGCAGGAACTCGCCGCTGGCGTAACGCTCGACGTCGGCAAGATCGGCGCGGGTCACCGGCCCCTTCAACTGCTTGGCGACGGCGGCATAGCTCGGCAGGCTCGCGACATATTGCATCAGGCTCGAGCCGGAATAGTCGCGAAAATCCATCAGCGGCGACAGCAGGATCAGGCCGCTGATGCCGATGCCCTGGTCATGCTGCAGGTTGTTGACGATCTTCGGACCGCGAATGCCGCCATAGCTCTCAGCCGTGATGAACTTGGGCGATGCGAGACGGTCGTGCTTCTCCAGCCAGCGACGCACCACGAGCGACAGCGAACGCACGTCGCCATCGACCGAGAAGAACCGTTTGCGCACCTCGTCGCCGGTCGCGACGAAACGGCTGTAGCCGGTCCCGACGGGATCGATGAACACGAGATCGGTAAAGTCGAGCCAGGTGTCTGCATTCGGCATCAGCTCCGGCTTCGACGAGGGCGTCACGCTGGCCGCATCGATACCGATCCGCCACGGACCGGCATTGCCGAGCTGCAGATAGGCGGATGAGGCACCAGGGCCGCCGTTGAAGAAGAAGGTCACCGGGCGGCTGGCGCGATCGGCGCCATCGAGCTGATAGGAGGTGTAGGCGATGTCGGCCTGCGGCTCGCTCTTGTCGTCGAACAGGCGGATCGAACCGGCAGTCGCCGTGAACGACAGCGTGCGGCCGGGCAGTTCGAGCTTCTGCGTCGTGGTGGAGTCCGGCGGCAGCTTGTGCTGCTCGGCGGTCGATGCTGAGCCGGGCGGGCTCGCGGCGCGATTTCCAGCCGAGCCGGTGCGATGTGACCCCGGCGCCGCGGCGTCCTGCGCCGCCGGTGGCGCGTCCTCGGCGTGCAAGGCCGGCCCGGCGAGCACTGCCGTCAAGGCCAACGCCATCAGTCCCGGCCACGCGACGGACGATCTCAAACCTGCCATCAGCTCACTCCCTCGACCAGGCGATTGGCGTAACTCGCCATTTCTGCAAGCGCATGAACCGCGGCTTGGGAGCAAGCTCAAGCAACTCTTCCGTGATCCAGGTCACATCAGCACCCGTGCCTGGTCCCCTCAGGTGTGTTATGGGCTCGAACCTCTCCAGCGCTTCCGACGTCCCATCACCGGGACACCCAGGTTTGGGACAAGAGGCGCGCCGCCGATCGCGATCACGGAGTTCATCATGAAGTTGCCGACGCTCATCATCGCAGCCCTCACCGGGCTCGCCGGACCGGTCGTGATTGGACCGCCGGCGGCCTGGGCCGGCCCGCCGGCGGCGCTGGTCGAGGACGTCCAGGGGGATGTGGCCGGCGCCGAGCTGATGGACTATGTGGCGCCCGGCCAGGTGATCAAGCTTGGCCCGGATGGCGCCGTGGTGATGAGCTACCTCAAATCGTGCCGGCGCGAGACGGTCAACGGCGCCGGCAGCGTCACCGTCGGCCCCGGCGAAAGCACGGTCGACGGCGCGACGCTCAAGAGCGACATCGTCAATTGCGACGCCAGCCACGCACAGGCCACCTCGCGCGAGACCAGCGAGGTCGCGGCCACGATCGTGCGCAGCGTCGGACCGGACAGCGCACCGGTGGCCCAGGCGATCATCTACAGCGCGTCGCCCATCTTCGAGGCCAAGGGCCGCGGCACGCTGGTCGTCGAGCGCCTCGACCAGCCCGGCGAGCGCCAGCAGGTCGAGCTCTCGGGCCGGCAATACAAGGGACGATTCTACGATTTCGCCGGCACCAGCCACCCGCTCACGCCCGGCGGGACCTATGTTGCGAGCTTCAGCAACGCGCGGATCGTGTTCAAGGTCGACGCACAGGCCAAGGCGGGGCCTGGACCCGCGGTCGGGCGATTGATCCGGTTCAACTGAGACCGAAGGCTTTTATCGGTGGCGATCGGACGCCGGACGCGCGACGCCATTGCCGTCATCGCCATCGCGCTGGCGTGCGCGGGCCTGTTCGTGTCGCCAGTCTTCGAGCGCGGCCGTGGCCTGTCGCTGGATGCGCTGACATGGCTGCGCTTCGAGACCTTCGGCAACCGTCACGATGCGGCGGCGAGTCCGGCGGTGGTGATCGCGGTCGACGAGGAGAGCTACCAAGCGCCCCCCTTCAAGGGTGCGCCGCTGTTGACATGGACCGGCGAGATCGGCCGCGTGATGACGGCCGTGCTCGATGGCGGCGCCAAGGTGGTCGGCTTCGACATCGTGTTCCAGACATCGATCGAGCAGTCGGAGATTCCGCTCGGCGACAGCACCCTCGGCGAGAAGACGCGCGGCTTCGATCGCGACTTCCTGCGCGCGCTCGCTGCCGCGGCCGCCGGCGGCAAGGTGGTGCTGGGCGAGATCTTTGCCGAGCCGCCGATCCTGCCCGCGCCCGGCCAGCGCATCGCGGTGCGCCAGCAGCAGAATCTTCGTCCGCTCAACACCTATACTGACAGCGACGATGTCGTCCGCCGCCATCCGCTGACGCTGTCGGTCGACGGCAAGGCAGTCCCGAGCATGGCGCTGGAACTGGCGGGGCGCGCAACCGGCACCGCGCCGCTCATTGCCGCTGACGGCGTCACACTCGGTGCGTACAAGGTGCCCGGCAGCGTGCCGAGCACCATGACCCTGAATTTTGCCGGCGGCGCCCAGGACATTCCGACCTACTCGTTCGCCGACTTGCGCGCCTGCGCGCTGAAAGGCGACAAGGACTATTTCCGCCGCGAGTTCGCCGGCAAGGTCGTCCTGCTCGGCACCGTCGGGATCGAGGATCGGCGGCTCACCTCGAAGCGCTTCGCAACCCGCGCCGAGGGCGCGCGGCGGCCGCGCTGCGTGCTGGACGAGCGCAGGATCGCCGAGACGTTCGCCCGCAGCACCATTGCCGGCGTCTACATCCACGCCACGGCGGTGAACAATCTGGTGCGGCAGGACGCGGCAACCGAACTCGGACGCCCTGCGATCTACGCCATCGCCGCAACCATCGCGCTGCTTGCCGCGCTGCTCGCCCGACTGCTGCGGCCCGCCTCCGCAGCGGCCATCCTGGCCGTGGCCGCCCTGCTCTACACCGTGCTCGCAACCGCTCTCTTCGACCATGCCTACGCGCTGCCCCTGGCGGAGCCGCTCGCAGCGGGCGTGCTCGCGCTGGCAGCGACCACCGGCTATCGCTTCATGGTCACCGACAAGGACCGCAGGCTGCTGCAGAAGAGCTTTGCCTATTACCTCGCACCGCACGAGATCGACCGCATGCTCGCTTCGCGTCGGCTGCCGCAACTCGGCGGCGAGACCCGCGAGGTCACCGTGTTCTTCTCCGACATCGAGGGCTTCTCGCGCCTCGCCGAGCAGATGACGCCGGAGCAGCTCATGGCCCTCACCAACGAATATCTCTCGGCCATGACCGACGTCATCGAAAGCCACGACGGCTATGTCGACAAATACATCGGCGACTCCGTGGTCGCCGTGTTCGGCGCTCCGCTCGACGATCCCGATCATGCGCGCAGCGCGGCGCGCGCGGCGCTCGACTGCAAGGCGAAGCTCGCCGAGCTCAACAATACGTCGACGGCGTTCCAGGGCATCAAGGTGGCACAGCGCATCGGCATCAACAGCGGCGCCGCGCTGGTCGGCAATTTCGGCTCGCAGCGCCGCTTCAACTATTCCGTGATGAGCGACGCCGTGAACGTCGCCTCGCGGCTCGAGGGCGCCAACAAGTTCTATGGCACCACGATCATCGCCTCCGAGAGCACGGTCGCGCTCGCCGGCACCGAGTTCGCCTGGCGCGAGCTCGACACCATCCGGGTCAAGGGTCGCGAGCAGTCGCTGAAGATCTACGAGCTGCATGGCCGCGCAGCCGAGCTCAGGCCGGAGGAACAGGTCCTCCTGACCGGCTATGCCACAGGCCTCGCGCATTGGCGCGCCGGCGAACTGCCGCAAGCGGCCGACTGCTTCGCGCGGGGCGCACCGAGCGATCCTCCGAGCCGCTTCTTCGCCGAGCGGGCGAAAGCAACCCTGGGGACCGGCTCCTCGTCCTGGGATCCCGTGCGGAGCCTGCAGGAAAAATGACGCCCCGATGACTTCGGCGCGTGCGCGTATGTCCTGGCCACATCAGCCTCACCGCGGCCCCATTGCCCCAGGATACCGGCCGCGATGGACAAGCACGGGCAAGGTCGGCTAGACGACACGGCGCCTGTTACCGGCCAACCGACCAGCGAGCCCTGCGACGCATGACCACGTCCAAGCGATATGAGCGGATCGCCTTCGTTGCGAGTCCGAGTGCCGAGGCCCAGGCCGCGCTGACGCAACTCTCCGCGCTCTATGGCAACTCCGATCCGGACCTGGCGGACGTCGTGGTCGCGCTCGGCGGCGACGGCCTGATGCTGCAGACGCTGCACGACCACATGCGCTCGGGAAAGCCGATCTACGGCATGCATCGCGGCACGGTCGGCTTCCTGATGAACGAATTCAGCACGATCGATCTGCACGGGCGGCTCGAAGCGGCACAGGAATCGGTGATCCATCCGCTGCTGATGCGAGCGACCGACGCCGCTGGCGTCGTTCACATCCACCACGCCATCAACGAGGTCTACCTGTTCCGCCAGACGGCACAGACCGCGCGGCTGCGCATCCTGATCGATGAGCGCGAGCGCATGCCGGAGCTGATCGCCGACGGCGTGCTCGTCGCGACGCCCGCGGGCTCCACCGCCTATAATCTCTCCGTGCAGGGCCCGATCCTGCCGATCAACGCCGCGCTGCTGGCGCTGACGCCGATCAGCGCGTTCCGGCCGCGGCGCTGGCGCGGCGCCCTGCTGCCGAACACCGCCTATGTGATCATCGAGGTGCTCGAAGGCGACAAGCGGCCGGTCGCGGCGGTGGCCGACCATGACGAGGTCCGCAACGTCCAGCGGGTCGAGGTGCTTTCCGACAAGACGATCTCGATGCGGATGCTGTTCGACGCCGGCCACAGCCTGGAAGAGCGGATCCTGAGCGAGCAGTTCGGCTACTGACATCTCGGTTGTCCGCGCCTTTTTGCGCCTCAGCCGCCCCGCGCAACGCTTTGTTAACCCGCGGCTCCGTATGGTTAATGCGCGTTGACCACCTTCACCGGTGATCCCTCCGGGCCGGCCCAAATGTATCGCATCGACTTCAACAAGCTGCGCTTTCTCGTCTGCGACGACAACCCGCACATGCGCCGCATCCTGCGCACATTGCTGCATTCGTTCGGCGCCCGTGAGGTCAACGAGGCCGAGGACGGCGCGACCGCTCTCGAGATGTATACCCATTTCTCGCCTGATATCGTCATCACCGACTGGGCAATGCCGATCTTCGACGGCCTCGAGCTCGCGCAGATGATCCGGCAGCCGGAGGCCAAGGGCAATCCCTACGCGCCGATCATCATGCTGACCGGGCATTCGGAGAAGCGCCGCGTCACCGTCGCGCGCGACGCCGGCGTGACGGAATTCCTCGCCAAGCCGATCTCGGCCAAGGGCCTGTATCAGCGCATCCTCAACGTGGTCGCCAATCCGCGGCCCTTCATCAAAACCAAGACCTATTTCGGCCCGGACCGGCGCCGCAACACCAACACGGCCTATATCGGGCCCGAGCGCCGGATCGGCGGCGAGGCGGAGATCTTCCAGCAGCCGTCACTTCTGGATAAAGCGCGCTCCGCAGTTTAGGGGCGCGGCAGTGAGCCCGTGTTAACGCAATCCGGGGATCGGCGCCCAGCGCGCCAAGGTCCTCGGCTATGAATCGGGGCGATGCGTCGAACTGCGTCGGTCGGCATCATCAGGGGATATCGAGATGGCAAAAGACAAGGCCCCGGCGATCCAGGTCAAGACCTACGCCTCGCATCACGTCATCACCCAGCCCAATCCGCTGAAGAAGGTGCTGCGTCGCGCCGAAGAGAAGGATCTCGACGATCCGATCGCGCGCGCCGAAGCCGCGCTCGAAGGGCTGTCCGGCGAGTTCAAGTCGTGGATGGACACCGAGGCCGATCGTCTGACGAAAGCCTATGCAGCAGTGCTCAAGACCGGCTTCGACGACGACGCCTGCGAGGAGATGTTCCGCGCGGCACACGACATCAAGGGCGACGCCGCGACCTTCGGCTATCCAGCCGCCGCCGAGGTTGCCGACAGCCTTTGCCGGATCATCGAGCACGCGCCCGACCTCGAAAAGGTCCCCGCCGAGCTGTTCGAGCATCACGTCAATGCCATCCAGGCGATCGTGCATGATCATACGAAGTACGACAGCGCGACGGTCGCGGGCGAACTGAGCCGCCGGCTGCGCCGCGTGGCGGACGACTATCTGATCCAGGTCAACCGCAACCGGCCTGAGCATCTCGAGGCGATCCTGGCGCCGAGCCTCGTACCGAGCGATCAGCCGTAATCGGATGGTGATCACGTAGGATGGGCAAAGCGCCGCCGCAAAGCGGCGGTCGCGTGCCCATCATGGATCGGCAGTCTTTGCAGCAAGTCGGTGGGCACGACGCCCCCGCGCGCTCGAACGTGGCAATATCTGCGACGCGCCTTTGCCTACCCTACGGCAGCGCACACGGTTCACGCCGCGATCAGTCCGAACTCCAGCCCGGCGACGAAATCCTCGGCCATCACCTCGTCGCAGAACTCACGGGCCTCGTCGCGCGCGGATTCGGTGGCGAAGCGGCGCAGCAGGATCAAGAGCGGCGCCGCCGCGTCGCGGTCGGTGGCGCAATGGGTGAGCACGCGCTCCACCATCTTGCGGCGCAGGATCGCTGCCCCGCTCAAGGTGTCGGCAAAGCCGTTCTCGCGGCAGACCTCGAGCGCGATGCTGAAGGCGTCGAAGGTGGTGTCGGGAATGCCCGCCTTGCGCAGCAGCCCCTGCAGGCTGGCGCGGCCGCGATCGTTGAGCAGCGCCGCCACCCGCGCCCGTGGCATGTCGGCGAGCTCCGACAGCGCGATCTCGAACAATTCGACATTGCCGGAGAGCAGCGCGCGCAGGATCAGACCCGCGGTGAGTTGCGAGGTCGCGCGCAGATGCTGGACCAGCCCGCGCAGCTCCTCGCCGCGCGAGCGCGCCGCGATGCTGATGGTCGAGCGGTCGCGCGCCTCATTGGTGATGCGCCCTGCCCTGTCGGCGCTGAGCCAGTTCCTGGCGACCACGAACTGCGCCAGTGTCTCCGACAGCTTGTCGACCAGCGCCGCGCGCGTCGCGGCCGGCAGATCGTCCAGCACCAGCATCGCTTCGCGGATGGCGGCGAGATGGCCGTGACGCTCGACGATGCGGTCCCAGGAAAACGGCGCCAGCTCGGCATAAGCATTCTCGATCAGCTCGAGCGCTGCAGCGGCGCTGCCGACCTCGGCGATCGCTGCGCACACCGGCGCCGGCAGGCCGACGCGGCGCGCGATCGCGCATTGGGTTTCGGAGTTACCAGTCGCGACGATGTCGACGAGGTCGGCATCGATCAGCAGCGGCGAATATTCGAGGATGATGGCGGCGACAGAAGCCTGGTCGGTGGCGAGCGCCTGGACGATGGCGGCCGGCGCCTCCTCCGAGCGGGCGAACACCTCCGCCATCGCCTGCCGCACCAGCGGCGACGGATCGTCCAACAGCATAAGGAGCGCGCCCTCCGCGGCGCCGCGATCCTCGTCGCAGAGATCCGACAACAACCACGCCCGCGCGAGCGCCCTGGTGGCCTCTGCCCGCTCACCGGCGGGTGCGGTTCTGACCCAACTGAGAAACTGCCGAACGATCATGGTCTTTCCGGCTTACGCAACTTGCAGACAAAGGCCACGAGGGCCTCAACAGCACCGAAAATAAACCACGACGCTTAACAAAGCGTTCACCATAAGTAGCTGGTTTTGTTGATGTTTTGTTAAGGCGACAGGTTGTTTCTATACTATGATACCACTCAACGCCTCATTTGGCCGTAATCCGACGGGGGAAATGCGGCCGCCGCCGACGGTGCGAGCCGCGGCGGGACGTCAAAAATAGTTCTTTTTCATCAATGGTTCAGCGACGCGTGCGACCGCCTGCGCCGGCGCATCAGCCCGAGAAGGTGCCGTGCGGATCGCTGAACAGGTCGAGCCTGCGCTGACCATTGCCGCTGGCATCGTTGCTGCCGCCCTCCGGCGGGGTCGCACTGGCAACCGATGAATGGCCCCACAACTCGCGCACGGTTGGCGAGACCGCCTGGCTCGACTGGCCGTCGACCTGGAATAGCGAACGAAACATCGGATCCGCCGGACGGTTGACGGCCGATGCGTCGGCCGTCGTCGAGGCGCCGGGCCGGGATGAGCCGCGCGCATCCGGAAACATCGACAGGAAGGTTGCGGTGTCGGTCGTCGGTAGCGCGCCGCCGCCGGCCGCATTGGCCGCGACATTCGTCCCACCGTAGAGCGCAAGCGCGCCCCGGGTGGCCGAGGAATTGGCGGCGCCGGCATAGCGCGTGTTCAGGACTGCATAGACCTGGGACACGCTGCGGGCTTGTCCGTCGCGATCGTAGAAGATCGGCCGGTTGGCCGCGGCGGCACCGGGAAACATCTGCGTAGCCGATGCGTTCGGCGTCTCCCGGGCGCTGGTGATCAGCTTCGCGGCGCCGCCGACGCCCATGAAATGCGCCATGTAGAGCTCGGCATCGGTCGGCCGGCGGCCGATCTTGCCGGTGAGCTGGAAGCTGTTCGATTGCGTGAGCGCAGCGGCCATGGCGGACGACGCCTGCGGGTCGTCGCGCAGCTTCATGATCGCCTGCCGCATGGCGGGATCGCTGACCGTATAGTCGCCCGACGATGTCCGGGTGATCGCGTCGGCATATTGGCCGTAGCCGAGATCGGCGCCGGCTTCCTTCACCGTGCCCAGCCAGGTCTGGTCGATGAACTGGTAGAGCCCGCGCGCTGACGACGTCGAGGCGCCGGCGGTCGGATTGAAGTCGGACTCCATCTTGGCGGTCGACAGCAGATATTCGAAGCTGGTGCCGACGCTGTCGGCGGCCTGCTTGATCGCGCCGGCGACCTTCGCCCGGACGCCATCGAGGAAACCGGTGGACGAGGAGTTGGATGCGTCGACCGACATGGGAAGACCCGCTGTTTGCAGATTCGCTGGCAGACGAACGCGCCGGAAACGTCCGGCAAAATGCGGCGGGTATGGTTAATGGCGGGTTAATTCGCTGGGCCCGGCCGGGCCAATGAACGACAGGACAGACCCGGAGGAAGGTCGCTGGCCTACTTGCGATAGACCTCGGCCGGATCGAACAGCCGGTCGGCCTCGACAAACACCAGCCGCGCGCCCTCGCCCTCAGCCCGCTCCACCTTGCGATAGAAGCAGGAGTGGCGGCCGGTGTGACAGGCCGCGCCGGTCTGCTCGACGCGCAGCCAGACCGCGTCCTGGTCGCAATCGGTGCGCATCTCGACCACGCGCTGGGTCTGGCCCGAGCTCTCACCCTTGCGCCACAACGCATTGCGCGAGCGGCTGAAATACCAGGCTTCGCCGGTTGCCACCGTCTTGCGCAGCGCCTCCTCGTTCATGTGGGCAACCATCAGCACGTCGCCGCTCACGGCGTCCGTCGTCACGCACGTGACGAGGCCGGCCGCGTCGAACTTGGGCAGGAAGGCCAAGCCCTCCTCGCGCTCGACTGAGGATGAGGACACGAAACTCTCGCTAAGATGTTGCTGGTCTTACCGTTGCGGCGAGCGCACCATCGACAGGAAGCGCCCCTGCTCGGCCGGATTGTCCCTGAACATGCCGGTGAAGCGGCTGGTGAAGGTGATGGCGCCGTGCTTGGCGACGCCGCGCACCGACATGCAGGTGTGCTCGGCCTCGATCATGACAGCGACGCCGCGCGGCTTCAGCACCTCGTCGATCGCAGCCGCGATCTGGGCGGTCAGATGCTCCTGGGTCTGCAGGCGGCGGGCGAAGATGTCGGTCAGGCGCGCCAGCTTGGACAGGCCGACGACACGCTCGACCGGCGTATAGGCGATATGCGCGCGGCCGTAGAAGGGCATCATGTGATGCTCGCATTGCGACGTGAACTCGATGTCGCGAATCAGGACGAAGTCGTCGTAGCCGGCGGTCTCGCCAAAGGTACGGTCGAGCACCTCGGCCGGGCACTGGTGATAGCCCTGGTACAGCTCGTCATAGGCCTCGACGACCCGGCGCGGCGTATCGACCAGCCCTTCGCGGGTCGGATCCTCGCCGATATAGTTCAGGAGCGTGTAAACCGCGGCCTCGGCTTCGGCGCGCGACGGCCGTGGCCGGTCCGGCCGCACGGCAGCAGCAAGAAAATCGGCAGGATCGAGCTCTGCAGCGCGGGGGTCGGTCAGCTTGGCGTCTAACGGCTTGCCCTCGGGCTTGGTGGTGCGCAGCGTCTTGATCAAAGTGTCCATCTCAACTCCGTTCGACCGGTCGGCGGTCCGACCGGAGTGTCACCGGCACAGCATCACCTTGAGGGCGTCACCTGCAGAGGCGCCACACGCAGGCTTTGCGCCTCTGGCGCCGGACGCCTGTGGATGTGGCTGGAATTCCTGCCAATCGTTTCCATATACTCGCAATATAGGGCGATGAAACCCGGCCGCCAAGGCCGCCACGCCGGTAATTCCGGGACGTCAGGCACATGCTGAACGACATCTACAACAAGCGCATCATCGAGCTGGCCGGCAACATTCCGCGGCTCGGACGGCTGGACCACCCGGACGCCACCGCCACCGCCCATTCCAAGCTCTGCGGCTCGACCGTCAAGGTCGACCTCAAGATGGATGGGCCCGTGGTGACCGACTTCGCCCACGACGTGAAAGCCTGCGCCCTCGGCCAGGCCTCCTCCTCGATCATGGCCCGCCACGTTATCGGTTCCAGCGCCGCGGAGCTGCGCGAGCTGCGGGAGACGGTCCGGAGGATGCTGAAGGAAAACGGCGCGCCGCCGGAGGGCAAATGGGCCGACATCGCCCTGCTCGAGCCCGTCCGGGATTACAAGGCCCGCCACGCCTCGACGATGCTGACCTTCGATGCCGTGGTCGATGCCATCGGCCAGATCGAGGCGAAGGCCAACGGCGCGGAGCCGGCCGCCGCCCAGGGCTGAGGCAACGCCGCTTCCCGCCCCCGCGCGAGCAGAATGACCGATCCGTAGCCCGCATGAGCGCGGCGACATGCGGGAGCAGTATTTCGACACGCCGATTCTTGGCGCGAGGCCCGGCTCACCCAGGCGACGTCGATGCCTATTGCTGTGGCGTCGCGGCGACGGTCGCGGGCGGCAACGCCTCGGCGGTACGCGACAGTTGCGCCTTGTCCAGCGCAACGGGGAAGCGGTCCTGCTGCTTGTCCTTGGCCTGCGGCTTCGGCGCGAGCTCGGCGACCGGTGTCGTGCCCTTCGGCGGCAGCACCTCGGCGATCAGATCCGTGGTCACGACATTGGTGAGCCGCAGTTCGGCGCGCGACAGCTCATGCAGGTCTTCCCACGGCGGCACGTTCAGCGCCAGCGACAGCAGATCGCCCGCTCCACCCATGTCGAAGGTGTATTTGGCGAGACGCCCGATGTCGCGCTCGACGATCATCAGGTCCTGCGCCGTGTAGCTCGCCGCCTTGGCGTCGTCGGCGCGGTCTCCCATCCAGATCTGGTGGACGCGGACATGGGCCGCATCCGGAACATAACGCGTGGTTCCGGCCAGCAGCAGGAACACGCACATCGACTCGCAATAGGCCTCGGGCATGACCCGCGGCCGATCACCCCCGCGGCTCGGGCGTTGGGTCATGCCGACGGTGGTGCGCATCTTCAAGCCGCGGAACCGGCGGCCCAAGGTGATCGCGTCATTGACGGAGCCGCCGCTGGAATCGAGCACCAGCGTGGTGCCAGTCAGGTCGCGATCCCTCGCGAAATCCTCGAAATCCTTCGGCGTATCGCCGGTGACGATCCCGACCGCGCTGACCCAGCCGCAATTCGGCTCGCAGGCGACCCAACCAAACCGCATCGGGAGTTTGCGCTCTTCGAGCGCGCCGCCGGCGCGCGCCGTGTTTGACATGATGGTGATCGCGCCACCGACCACCATCCCAAGCGCTGCAACACCGAGTAGCATCCAGCGCAATTCACGCGACCGCAGCAATCTCACGCGCAATCCGTCCCCCTCGTCAAGCTCGGTACGCAGTTCCTCGGTTTTCTTGCGGAAAGACCTGACAACTTGGCCTCAAATCCGTTATTAGTCTGTCACATCCTTGCCGAGAAACGTATCCGGGCAATCACCTACCGTCCAGCTGTGGCGTGCTGCGACGCCGCTGAAAACCGGCCATTGTTGCATCACATCACCACAAATGACCGAGAGCCGGGTTCCCTGCCGAGGAACCGGTCAGAAGCTCGCCCATCCATCTTGCATCGCGCTCATGAAGCACTCATGCTCTGACATCGGCTGCCATTCTGCGCACATCGGGTCGCTGCTGGCCCGACTCCCGCGGCGCGCTGCTCATGCGCTGATCTGGCTGTATCGCCACACATTGTCGCCACTGGTCGGCTACAATTGCCGGCATCTGCCGACCTGCTCGGTCTATGCCGATGAAGCCATCGAACGCTTCGGGCTCTGGGCGGGTGGGTGGATGACACTCGCTCGGCTGCTGCGCTGCCAGCCCTTTGGCACCTCGGGCATCGACAACGTCCCAACGACGGCTCCTGTGCGCGCCCGCTGGTACCTGCCGTGGCGCTACGCGCGATGGCGCGGCGTCAACGGCCCGGACTGATGTGCAGCGCAACAGACGCCTCGCCCGTCGATTGATCTGCAGCAAAAGGGCCTGGCGAAATCTGTAGTCAGGCTTATTCTTACGCCAAGAGCCGGCGCTCCCAGCAGGAACCGCGCTGCCTCGGCCTGCATTGATGTGACGCTTCCTTCGGGAGGAGACAACGATGCGCTGGACAATCAGTCCCAGAAGCAACCGATCGCGCAAGAGCATCGGTCCCGACCATGCCGACCACCACGATGCCCGTCAGGTGGACCTGCTCTGCATCATCGCTTTGTTGATCGTCATTGTCGGTGCCTGGCGCTATCTCGCCGACAGCACCGCCCTGCCCCCGCCGACGACGTCCTACATCGTGCCCAGCCAGAGCGTGCACTGGTGAGATTCACCCCTACCATCTCGGCCAAAAGATGAAATCGTCGCGCCGCGGCGGCGGATAGAGAGGAACGGGCTCCGGCGTCCGCGGCACGCGCCGGGCGCGCGGCGGCGGCTGATAATCCGTCTCTGGAGGGGCGCTCGCTTCGGCCGACACCGTCGCGTCGGCAGGAGGCGATCTCACCGCGAGCAGGACATTCGATTCCCGCGTTCGCCAGCGATAGCCGATCCCGAACTCCAGCGGCTGCGCACGCTCGAACAGCTTCGCATAGCTCCTCTGGTACATGTCCGGAAACTTGTCGATCGGCCCGGCGTAGCGTCCGAACGGCAGGAAACGCCAGGCCCGCGCCTCATAGCTCGCGAGCGGGATGCCGGAATCATCCTGGACGACGGTCGCACTGTTCTTGAGCAGCCAGCTGCGGACCCGTCCGAAGCCGTTCTCATGCAACAGATAGGACGCGCTCTTCAGCAGGCTGTCGCCTGGCCCCAGCGGCTCGCAGAACTTGAGCAGCCCACTCGCCTTCACGCCGGAATCGGAGAGATCGGTGGAGAAGTAATAGAGCGTCTTCACGACCCCGTCGGCGCCGGCGAACAGAATACGCGCGCCCTTTGTCGCATTGCGCGCCGGCGGCTCGGAGTTGCCGTGCAATCCGCCGTTCTCGTCCAACCAGATCAGGCTCGCCTCGCGGATCGTCTTGCCGGTGCGTGCCAGGAACACGTAGAGGATCGGCAAGGTCCCTTCGAGCTCGCCTTCGCGCAGGTCGACCTTCATGTCCTTGGTGATGAAGAAGGAGAAGCTCAGGATCGACTGCAACGAGCGTTCGACATAGGACAGTGCCGGGCCAATGCCGCCGCGCGGCAATCTGGACAGGTCCGGGATCGGGCCGGTTGGCTCGAGCGCCGCCAGGACATAGGTCGTTGCCTTCGGGTGAAAGGCGTCGGCATAGAGAAAATCCGGCCCCGAGAAGAAATAGAACATCGCCGGCTGCGGGGCCGTCAGATTGGCATCCGTCCAGGCCCTGATCTTCGACAACTGCCGCTGCTCGAGCTGATTGAAGGCGTTGTCGAAGAAAGCCGCGTGCCGCCGCCACGCCGGATCCTGTACGAAGGGCGCAAGTGGCGAGCCAGCCGCCGGCGCCATCCCCGCCAGCACCCGCGCCGTATCGTCCGGCGTGACGGACTGAGCCCGAGCCTCGAAGCTCGGGGCAAGCATCAGACATGCGACGGCGAACCAGACTCTCGAGACCCACAGCATTTCAATCCGAACCCGATGCGAGCGTTGCGGCGACACGGCGCGACCGCGCGTGAGCGAACCAATAGATCACCAGTCCCGACGCCATTGCGCCTGCGCCGAGCCCTGCCTGCAACGGCCGCGTCATGACGAGATAGTACATCATGAAGAAGGTCACGCTGAGGAAGATCAACGGCGTGACCGGATAGCCCCAGGCGCGATAGGGTCGCTGGAGGTCCGGCTGCGCGATGCGCAGCTTGAACAGTCCGACCACAGCGAGAAACGAGCAGGACAAGAGCGAGAACTGGACCAGGTCCAGCACCGCCTCAAAGCTCTCCGTGAACAGCATCAGGGTGGCCACCGTGAGCTGGAACAGGACGGCATAGGCCGGCGCCCCGTTGCGCGAGCGCCGCGCGAACACCGACAGCGCCGGAATGTCCTCGCCCATCGTCATCAGCACGCGCGGGCCGATCCACATCATCGCGGCGATGGAAGGAACCAGTCCGATGCAGATCATCGCGGCCACGAAGCGCCCGCCGGTCTCGCCGAAGATATGACTGCCCGCGATGCTTGCGACCTGGAGCTGGCCCGCGAGCGCGTCCATCGGTGCAGCCCGCAGGAAAACCGCGTTGAGCGCAATGTAGAGCACCAGAACGATCACGGTGCCCAGCAGCAGCGCGCGCGGCAAGGTTCGCTCAGGCGCATGCAACTCGCCGATGATGTAGGTCGCCGCGTTCCAGCCGGAGAACGCGTACATGACGAAAACCAGTCCAGTCGCGAACGCAGCGCTCGTCACGTGGCCGAGATCGGTCGTGGCCGGCAGGAACGTCACCGGTTGCGGGGCGGCAATGGTATAGCCGGCGATCAGGAAGGCGGTGATGAGCCCGAGCTTCAGCACGGTCGACAACAGCTGGAAGCGGCTCGACTGCCTGATGCCGCCGAGTTGCACTGCCGTCACGAGCCAGACTGCGCCCGTGGCGAGCAGCATCGGCGGAGCGCCCGGGATGACGGCACGGCCATATTCTCCGAACGCCATGGCCGCGAGTGCCACGGGCGCTGCGAAGCCCACGGTCGCCGAGACCCACCCGGCCATGAAGCCGATCGCCGGGTGGAACGCCCGCGTAAGCAAATTGTACTCGCCGCTGGAGCGAGGAAACATCGTGCCGAGTTCGGCGTAGGCCAGCGCCCCGCAGATCGACACCAGTCCGCCCACCGCCCACAGCGCCAGGATGGAGAAGCCGGATGGGATGTCGCGGACCTGGAAGCCGAGGCTGGTGAAGACGCCGACCCCGATCATGTCGGCGATGACGATGGCGGTCGCGACCGGCAGGGACACGGATGGAACCCGGTCGCCGTCCGCCCGGCCCAGGCTGGGATCGTCCGCCTCGGATGCAGCCATTTCGTCGAGGGACGCCGTGCGCCCCTTCCTCTGCCTCAGCCCAGGTTCCCGCCGAAGCATTCAAACATCGTTAACGGGCATTAAATATGACCTTCCTCAAGGGTATTTTTGAACCGATTTCGGCCGGGGCAGGCTGCGGCATTGCATCGGGCGGCCAAACGACCCACAATCGCGACACGTTCGCGTGGTGTGTCCCGGTGCGCCCGGGGTTGACCGGACACGATCCTTAACGCGACCTCAATTTCGGCGGCGCAGGTTGAACGAAATCCGCTGGTTGAAGAGCCGCGTTGGGGCTCGAACGCGTCTTTGGGGACGGATGATCGGGGAACACCAGAACGTCATGAGGTCTGTGCGCCAGGGCTTGCGCCTCTGGTGGCGCGCGGCATCGGCGCTGGCAATCTGTCTTTCCGTCACGCATTGCGGCAAGGCGCCGAATCCCGAGGCGTTGGCCGCCAACGCATCGACGGCCCAGGGGCTGACCTTCGACGACCGTTTTCCGGTACCTGAATTCAGCGACCGCTTCCCTTCCGCGCAGGAGAGCTTCCGGCTTCACACGCCCTCCGACTTCGCTTCGAAGCCCGCGCCCTCTCAGATCGCATCGCTGGAGCCGCAACGGCCGGAACGGCGGCAGCGTGAGGATCTGACGACCCTCGTCAGCATGAAGTCGTCGGCCTTTCCCTATTTCGGCAACAACCCAGCCTCCGACGCGCCGTTCCTGAACGTCAGCAACGGTGAGCGACGCGGCCACCGCAGCTTCTCCGGCCGCGTCTACTGGCAGGACCAGACCTACAACGACAGCCGCGTGCTGGTGCACGTCCCCGAACAGTTCGATGTGCGCAAGCCGGGCGTGATCGTCGTGTTCTTCCACGGCAACGGCGCCACGCTGGAGCGCGACGTGCGCGACCGCCAGTTGGTGCCGCAGCAGATCACGGCGGCCGGCGTCAACGCGGTGCTGCTCGCGCCGCAGATGGCCGTCGACGCCGCGGATTCCAGCGCCGGCAAGTTCTGGCAGCCCGGCGGCTTCAAGCGCTTCATGGACGAGGCTGCGGCCAGCCTCGCCCGCCTGACCGGCGATCCCGCGAGCGCGAAGACCTTCGCCGGCATGCCCATCGTGATCGTCGGCTACAGCGGCGGCTTTCTCCCTACGGCCTGGAGCCTCGAGGTCGGCGGCATCAGCGACCGCGTGCGCGGCGTGGTGCTGCTCGATGCGGTCTATGGCCAGCTCGACAAATTCGCCAACTGGATCGAGCGCAACCGCTCCGGCTTCTTCATCAGCTCCTACACCCGCTATACCGCGCGGCATGATCAGGAGCTGATGACCATGCTGCGCAATCGCGGCATCGAGGTCTCCGAGGGCATGGACCGGCCGCTGCGGCCGGGCAGCGTCGTCTTCGTCGAGACCGACGAGGGCATCACCCATCGCGACTACGTCACGCAGGCCTGGACCCGCCAACCGATCAAGGACGTGCTGATGAAGATGGCGGCCGCCCAGCCGCCGATCCGGATTGCGGCCGGAGCCCAGGATAGTTCGAACCGTGTGTCGAGCCGCTGAGCGGGCAGCCGACGCCGCGCTTCAGGATTTCGGCAGCTTCGGCATGTTCTCGACGAAGCCGTTGAAGCAGGCGAGCCGCTCGTCCTCTTCCTTGGTGAACTTGCAGTCGGCGACGGTCTTGGCCTTCATCGCTTTCGGCTTGGCTGCCGGAGGAATGACGGCGTCATAGCAGTTCAGCCGCTCCTTGGTTCCGTCGTCGATGTCCAGGCAGGCCTGGAGCTTGACGGCTGCCGATTGCGGCTTGGCCGGCGCGGCGGCGGCGGTCTTCGTTCCCTTCGGCTTGACCTGCACCAGCGGGCGGTCACCGACCATCGGCGCGCTCTGGGCCAGCGCAGGGGTGCACAGCAGCACTGCGGCCAGGCTCAACATCATCTTCTTCATGCCATATCTCTCTTGTCCGACCCGTGGGCACGCGAGGACGTCCGCCGATGCTACTCGCCGGCCGAGGCAGAATCCACGCCCCCGGCAGCCCCCCAACGACATCGGCCTTTAATCCGGTCGGACCGGTCTTGCCAAGCGTCAACCCGCTGCTCGGGCCGGAACCGCGATCTGCGCGCGCTGGCGGCTGGCCAGGATCGCCAGCAATGCCAGGGTCAGGAACATCAGGGCGACGTAGCCGGTGGCGCCGAGCAGGTCGCGTGCAAACAGGCTGCCGCCGATCGCGGAGCCGATGGCCTGGCCGATATAGAGCACGGACGTGTTGAGCGACACCGAGGCCGAGGCGAGCGGCGGCGCGGCTGCCACCAGCCGAACCTGCTGCATCGAATTGGTGGACGCAAATCCCAACCCCCAGATCGCGACCGCCATCGCCATCAGGACGTAGGTGCCGGCCGCCAGCGTCCAGGCCGATACGCCGGCGAACATCAGGCAGGTGAACAACAGCGACGTCCGATAGGCCCCCCAGCCATCGACGATCCGGGTTGCGATGACGACGCCGAGAAAGCCGCAGGCGCCGTAGATCGCGAACACCAGCCCGATCTGGTTGGAGTCGGCGCCGGTCAGGCGCTTCAGCAGCGGTCCCATGAAGGTGAAGATCACGAACTGTCCCGACATCTGCAGGGTCGTGACCAGGAGCAGCAGCACCACCAGGCGGTTGCGGCCGAGCTCGGTCCAGGTCTTCAACGCGACCGGCGCGCCCTTCAGGCCGGATGGCAGGCGCCATGTCAGCAGCACGAAGCTGACCGCGCCGGCCGCAGCGACCGCGAGATAGGCGGCCCGCCAACCGGAATGACTGCCGATGAAGGTGATCATGGGCAGCCCCACGGCGGCCGCCAGCGACCAGCCCAGGAAGACATAGGCGATGGTGCTGCCGCGCTTCTCGACCGGGCTGATCAGCGCCGCGGTCCCGGCGGCCTGCGGTGTATAGAGAGCGCCGACCGCGAGCATCACCAGGCGCAGCGCCAGCAGGCTCGCATAGTCCGGTGCAAACGCCGAGGCGAGATTGCCGAGCGTGAGCACCAGGAGTGTCGCCGCCAGCAGACGGCGGCGGTCGAAGCGGCTCGTCAGCCAGGCGGTCAAGGGCGAGCAGATGCAGAGCACTACCGCGCCGAAGGTGATCAGCAGCCCCGCCGTCTGAATTCCGACGGCGAGATCCGAGGCGAGCTCCGGCAGCAGGCCAGCGGGCGCCAGCACCGAGCAGCCAGTGACGAGATTGCCGAGCATGAGCGAGGTCGGCGCAAGGCGCCCGGAAGCGGAAGCGGATGTCATCGCGCCTCAATAGCAGAGAATTTCATGCATTTGCATGAAAATGTCTCATGCCGTCCATGACTTTCTCTCGTCCTCCTCCCTTGTCCTGGCCGCTATTCTCGTCAGCGCGCGGGGGCAGGCTGCGCCGCCGAGGCCTGCGGCGAGGGAATCTGCCTCCAGGGAACCGGCGTGCCCGTCGGACGGACGATAGCCTTGGACGGCGGGCAGCTCTCGGTCAGCATCTTCAGAGCAGATTGCAGGCCTTCGCTGCTCACCGGAAATGTCGAGACATTGCGACGCGCAACATTCAACAGGGAATCGCTCAGCTCGGCAGACGGCATCAAGGACAGCGTTTTCACCTGGCTTGCATTCAGGAACACGCCCCAAGTCTCGCGATCGCCGGACCGCCGCGGCGGCGAGAGGAAATTGAGCCGCAGATCTCCGCTCGTCATCGCCAGCGGAGCCGGCGGCGGGCCGGCCGGCGCGATGCGCTCGACGTCGAGCTCGAAGCGGTCCTGATCGAAGCAGACCATCTGCAAGCGCGTGGTCTGGAACGTGCTCTCACCCTCCTTGCGTGCGAGAATGGTCTTGTAGGCAATCCCACGGCTGGCGGTCTCGAACATCCAGGGGCTTTCGACCCGCTGCCGCCGGTCGAGCGCGAAGCGCGCAATCTCCTCCCGCGTCAGGATGCGCATGCTCTCGAACGGGACGGACCGCGCCACCGTGAGCAGAGCGGGATCCGCGCCGAGCCTGGTGATGTAGTCGAGCACCATCTTGTCGGCCCGCGCCATCGCCTGCTGCATCGCCTGCGCCCGCATCTCGCGGGTCGGGACGCCGCCAGTGAAGTTCAGGATGACGCGCGGCGAATGCACCGCGAGCGTCGCATCCGCTGCGATCTCGCGCGTGGGCGCGCCGAGCAGCAGGTAGGGACAGGCCGAATTGCAGATCGCCCCCCGGGTCCAGACCTCGCCGTGCAGTTCGCGCCCGGACAGCTTCAGCTTGGTGCAAGCGTCGCCCTCCTGAGGCTCGAAGCCGCACTCGCGCAAGGTGGTGCGTCCCACCCGCACGGCGGCCTTGCGCTCGCGCAGCATGTCGCCGATGGCGAGCGCCTGCTGCAGATTGCCGCCTGGCGAATTGAAGTAGATCGGCAATCGGCGCTCCCCGATCTGCTTCATGAACTTGCGAAACCGCGCGGCGGCGCTGCCGTCGATCTTGCCTTCGGCGGCGATCCAGCTGTCACAGCCATGTCCGCAGACATCCGAGGAGCCCTTGACGAGCGCGAATGCGATCGGCGTGGAGCCGTCTGCGATCCGCGGCGGCGACGCCCGGCGCACAGCCGGCTTGGACTCCGTGGCGGGCCTGACCGGGGTGGCCGGCCTCGCCTGTGCCGCGGGCTTTGGCTGGGCCGCCGGCCTCGTCATCGTCGGAGCGGCCGCGAGCGGCGACAGGCTCGACAGCACGCACATGATCAGCGCGGCCCCGACATGCGCGCCACCCCGCCGAAAAAGAGAGAGCGGCGCCTCCCCTGCAGACTCCATCGCCAAACGCGTCCCCACGCCCCGAACACTTGAAGTTGTATCATACCGGCCCGCGGCGGCAATCACCGCATCGCCCCGTCGGCCGCAATTGGCCGGTTTTCCCCTCCCTCCCCGGGTTGCAGCCTCCGAATCCCCTGCTATACCCCTTGCTCCCGCTTACCTGCGCTCGTTCGCAGGAGTGAGCTCAAGGAGAGACCCATGCCTGATTCCAAATCGCCCGACGCGAAATCCGCCGCCGACCAGTCCAAGCCCGGCTTCCAATACAGCCTCAGCAACCTGAAGCCCGCCGCCCCGGTCGAGAAGATCACCATCAGCTTCCCCGACGGCGCCCGCCGCGAATATCCCAGAGGCACCACCGGCTTCGACATCGCCAAGGGCATCTCGCCCTCGCTCGCCAAGCGCACCGTCGCGATGGCGCTGAATGGCGACCTCGTCGACCTCATCGATCCCATCACCGAGGACGCCAAGCTCGAGCTCGTCGACCGCGACGACCCGCGCGCGCTGGAGCTGATCCGGCACGACTGCGCGCACGTGCTTGCGGAAGCCGTGCAGGCGCTGTGGCCCGGCACCCAGGTCACGATCGGCCCCGTGATCGAGAACGGCTTCTATTACGATTTCTTCCGCAACGAGCCGTTCACCCCCGAGGACTTCGCCGCGATCGAGAAGAAGATGCGCGAGATCATCGGCCGCGACAAACCCTTCACCAAGGAGGTGTGGGACCGCGAAAAGACCAAGCAGGTGTTCCGCGACAAGGGCGAGGCGTTCAAGGTCGAGCTGGTCGATGCCATTCCCGGCAGCGAGCCGATCAAGATCTACTACCAGGGCGACTGGTTCGACCTGTGCCGCGGCCCGCACATGACCTCGACCGGGAAGATCGGAAACGCCTTCAAGCTGATGAAGGTGGCGGGCGCGTATTGGCGCGGCGATTCCAACAATCCGATGCTCACCCGGATCTACGGCACCGCCTTCGCCAAGCAGGAGCAGCTCGACGCCTACCTGAAGCAGATCGAGGAGGCCGAGAAGCGCGACCATCGCAAGCTCGGCCGTGAGCTCGACCTGTTCCACTTCCAGGAGGAAGGCCCCGGCGTCGTGTTCTGGCATCCGAAAGGCTGGAGCATCTTCCAGGCGCTGATCGCCTATATGCGCCGGCGTCTCGCTGGCGATTATGACGAGGTCAATGCGCCGCAGATCCTCGACAAGTCGCTGTGGGAGACCTCGGGCCACTGGAACTGGTACCGCGAGAACATGTTCGCTGCACAGTCCGCCGGCGACGAGGCCGAGGACAAGCGCTGGTTCGCGCTGAAGCCGATGAACTGCCCGGGTCACGTGCAGATCTTCAAGCATGGCCTGAAGAGCTACCGCGACCTGCCGTTGCGGCTCGCGGAGTTCGGCGTCGTGCATCGCTACGAGGCTTCCGGCGCCATGCACGGCCTGATGCGCGTGCGCGGCTTCACCCAGGACGACGCGCACATCTTCTGCACGGAAGATCAGCTCGCCGAGGAGTGCCTGAAGATCAACGACCTCATCCTGTCGACCTACTCGGATTTCGGCTTCGAGGGCGAGCTGACGGTGAAGCTGTCGACCCGGCCGGACAAGCGCGTCGGGACCGACGAGATGTGGGATCACGCCGAGCGCGTGATGGCGACCGTGCTGAATGAGATCAAGGCGCAGAGCAACCACATCAAGACCGAGATCAATCCGGGCGAAGGCGCGTTCTACGGGCCGAAGTTCGAATACGTGCTGCGCGACGCCATCGGCCGCGACTGGCAGTGCGGCACCACGCAGGTCGACTTCAACCTGCCGGAGCGGTTCGGCGCGTTCTACATCGACGCCGACGGCGCCAAGAAGGCGCCGGTGATGGTACACCGCGCGATCTGCGGCTCGATGGAGCGCTACATCGGCATCCTGATCGAGCACTACGCCGGCAGCTTCCCGCTGTGGCTGGCGCCGACCCAGGTCGTCGTCACCACCATCACCTCGGAGGGCGACGAATATGCCAAGCAGGTGCTGGCGGCGCTGCGGCGGGCGGGACTGCGGGCCGAGATCGATCTGCGCAACGAGAAGATCAACTACAAGGTCCGCGAGCATTCGCTGCAGAAGATCCCGGCTTTGCTCGTCGTCGGCAAGAAGGAGGCCGAGACGCATTCGGTCTCCGTCCGCCGGCTCGGCCGCGAGGGCCAGACCGTGATGCCGACCGCGGAGGCCATCGCCGCGCTGGTCGACGAGGCCACGCCGCCCGACGTGCGGCGCCGCCAGCGCGAGGCGGCCTGAGGTCAGCCTATCCCCGCATAAGCGGGCCGACACGCGGGAACGGTATTCCCGCATGTCGCTTGCGTTGACCCGATCAACACGTTCCCTCGCCGTCATTGCGAGCGCAGCGAAGCAATCCAATGTCTTTCCACAGGGACAGTCTGGATTGCTTTGCTGCGCTTGCAATGATGCGGGGATAGATCTTGCGCCCGCATGGGCCGGCTGTCGCGAGCGGCTACGCTGACAGAGTGACAACGACATCAGCGGAATCTCTATCTTTGCCCGCCGCCTGCAGCGCCACCTCGGCGCATTCGGCCATGTAGAGAAACATCGTCGCGAGCATCCGCTCGATCGCCTCGCGGCCGCGCGGCAGGATGGTGATGGCGTCGGTGCCGCGGGCGAGCAGGCCCTTCTCTTCCGCATCGCGCAGCAGTGTCAGCACATGCTTGCGCGACACCGAGAAGCGCGTCGCCAGGGCGTTGATGGAGAGCGGCACGGGTTCATCCGGCGGGAACGGCTGCTCGGGCCCTGCGCCCTGGGCCAGGCTGAACAGGATCACCATGCCGGCTGTGCGCTCGGCAAACGGCTCCAGCTCGGGCGCGCCGTCGAGGACGCGCAGGCCGGCGATGAAGCGGCGGCCGAGCTCGAGCACGAAGGTCTTCACGAAGGCCGGATCGTTCAGCGCCGTCCGATAGACCACGGCGGCCGGAAGTACCGCGCTCATCGCGTCGAACTGCACGCCCCAGCGCTCCTGATGCAGCGCGATCAGCTTGTCGGTCGGCACCAGCGGACGCCGGCGACGGTCGAGATTGGCGGCGGACGCGACCAGCCCGGCCGCGCGCATCAGCGCCAGCATCGCCTCGCAGCGGCCGCCACTGCACAGATCGAGTCTGGCGCACATCTCCTTCATGGCGCCGACGGTCAGGCCGAGCTCGCCGTCGCGCTGCTCGGCGAAATGCAGGTACAGCGCGACATGCGGAAACAGCGCCCTCGCCCGATCGCTCAGCAACGCATTGAGGATGCGGTCGCCACGGTAGAGCCGGACCGCGGCTGCGGTCGAGGCTCGCATCGCCGCGGCGAAGCCGGGCGCGCCGCGCAGCCGCAGTACGGCATCAGGTGAAGGTGTCAGCGCTGTCATTCCCACTGCAAGGCTGGTGCCCGGCCGGCCGCGAGCTGCGGTCGCCAGCGTCATCTTTTTACCGATCCACCCCAACTTCCACAATTGCCGGCGCCAGGCCGGGCTGCGGACCGATGGCCGCAGCCCGTACGACCGACGCTGCCGCACCAGGCGAAAGATGGCCGGCTTCACGTCACGGCTGCACGCCGGCTCGAGCAAAGGGTCCGCCTGCGGCCGCGGCAGCACGCGGTAGAACCGATCAAAACGCCGTGCCGTGATCTCGTTGCGGGCGGGGGCGCATGCTATCTGTCGCGGATGCAACCAACGAGACCTGACGACGTGACCGACGCGATTGAACTCCTGAAGACCCGCCGCTCCGTAAAGCCGCGCGAGATGAGCGGTCCCGGCCCCTCGCCCGCCGAGCTCGACACCATCCTGACCATCGGCGCCCGCGTGCCGGACCATGGCAAGCTCGCGCCGTGGCGCTTCATCGTGTTCGAGGGCGACGGCCGGCGCCGCGCCGGCGAAGTCATTGCATCCGCCTTCGCCAGGAAGAACCCGCAGGCGACCGCTGCCGAGCTGGAGGTGGAGAAGAACCGCTTCATGGAAGCGCCGCTGGTGATCGGTCTCGTCAGCTTCACCCGGCCGCATCCCAAGGTGCCGGCCTATGAGCAGGAGCTGTCGGCCGGCGCCAGCGCGATGAACATCCTGACCGCGGCCACCGCGCTCGGCTATGGCGGCTGCTGGCTGTCCGGCTGGTTCATGTTCGACCGCGACGTGATGGACGGGCTCGGCCTGAAGCCGGAGGAGAAGCTCGCAGGTCTCATTCATATCGGCAAGCCGACCAAGCCGAGCGAGGACCGCCCGCGCCCGGCGCTGGCGGACATCGTGACGCGGTTCTGAGCGCGACAATCTCCGCTGTCGTCCCTGCGAACGCATGCGAACGCAGGGACCCATAACCACCGGCGGCAGTCGCGACACAAGCTCGTTCGACACCATCCGTCACCACATCTTCCTGGGGTTATGGATCCCGGATCGGCGCGCGCCTACGGCGCGCTTGTCCGGGACGACGGTTGAGGGTGTGGCGGCCGTCATCCCATCACGCCGCCTTGGACGATCGCCCACCGAACTGCGCCAATAGCCCCGCGATCTCCGAGGCCGGCTTGGCGGCGCTGAACAGATAGCCCTGGACCTGGTTGCAGCCTTCGGCGCGCAGCCAGTCGAGCTGATCCGATGTCTCGACGCCCTCGGCGGTGGTGATGATGTTGAGACTCCTGCCGAGGCCGGAGATGGCGCGGACGATGGCGAGGCAGTCGGAGCGCTGCGCGAGGTCCTTCACGAAGGAGCGGTCGATCTTGATCTTATCGAACGGGAAGCTGCGGAGATAGCTGAGGCTGGAATAGCCGGTGCCGAAATCGTCCATCGAGATGCGGATGCCGAGCTGGCGCAGCTGATGCAGCGTCGCCAGATTGGCCTCGGTCTCCGCCAGCAGGATCGACTCGGTGATCTCGAGCTCGAGCCGCTCCGGCGCCAGCGCCGACTGTGCCAGCGCCTGCACCACGACCTGCACCAGATTGCGGCTGCGGAACTGCACCGCCGACAGGTTCACCGCCACCTTGATGCCATCGGGCCATCGCGCCGCCTCGTGACAGGCCTCGCGCAGCACCCATTCGCCGAGCGGCACGATCAGTCCAATGTCTTCGGCCACGGGGATGAAGTCGGCCGGTGAGATCATGCCCTTGTCGGGATGGCGCCAGCGCAGCAGGCATTCGAAGCCGGAGATCGCGCCGGTCGCGACGTCGACCAGCGGCTGGTAGTGCAGCTCGAATTCGCCCTGCGCGAAGGCGCGGCGCAAATCGTGCTCCATGTCGCGGCGCTTCTGCGCCTGGCGGTCCATCTCCTTTTCGAAGAACCGATGCACGCGGCCGCCGTCCTGCTTGGCGCGGTACAGCGCCATGTCGGCGTTCTTCATCAGTTCCTCGCAGCTCGCGCCGTCGCCCGGCGACAGCGCGATGCCGATGGAGGCACCGATCACGAGCTCATTGCCGTCGATGTCATAGGGAGCGCTGAGCGCCGCGATCAGACGCGCGGCGCTCTCGCTGGCGTCATCGGCGCCGCCCTGACGGATGATCACCGCGAACTCGTCACCGCCGAGCCGCGCCGCCAGCTTGCCGCCATGCATCTGCTGCGTCAGGCGGCCCGCGACCGCCTGCAGCAGCCGGTCGCCCATCGGATGGCCGAAGGAATCGTTGACGGTCTTGAACAGGTCGAGGTCGATGCACATCACCGCGATGCGCCTGTCCGCCGACAAGGCGCCGTCGAGCTCCTGCGTGAGGCGCTGCTGGAAGAATTCGCGGTTCGGCAGGCCGGTCAGCCCGTCATGGTGCGCCATGTAGGCGATGCGCGCCTCGGCGCGGCGGCGCTCGGTGATGTCGACGATCGCGACCAGCACGCCGTCGCGGCCATCGAAGCTGATCTCGCGGCCATAGGTCAGCACCTCGATCTCGCTGCCATCAGCCTTGCGATGGCGCCAGTCGCGGTGAAACAGATCGCCGTCGGCGAGCCGCAACAGCGCGTCATCGAGGCTTTCCCATTCGCCCGGCGGCCAGAGATCCCAGACGTTCATGCACAGGAGATCGGCCCGGCCGTAGCCATAGTGCCCGACCATCGCGTCGTTGACGTTGAGGATCTGCGCGGTCTTGGCGTCGAGGATGCACATCGGCACCGGATTGGCGTCGAACAGCAGCCGGAACGAGGCCTCGCGCCGCTTCAGCGCGGTCACATCGGCAATGGTCAATGAGATGATGTCGCCGAAGGCGTGGGCGCCGAGCCTGAGACTGCGCGCTTCGCTGTCGAGCTCGAACTGGTCGCTTCGCCCGTGCGTGACCACGTCGAACAGCCGCGCCATCACCTCGGGCGTACACAACATGTTGCCGCCCTGCTTCAGCCGATGCCATTGCAGCGTCGCCGACGGCAGCCTGAGCAGGTCAGCGGCCGCGCGATTGTGATGGACGACCTGGAAATCGCAGGGCATGCCGACGCTGTCGCGGATGGTCGCGAGCGAGACGACGCCGTCATCGGTCGTCGAGAAGATCGCGTCGAGCAGATTGTACTGCGTGGCGCGCTCGTTGACATAAGTCCCGACCAGCGTGCTGCCCCACCGCGAATTGGTCGGCAGCGCCAGGACGTCATAGCTGCGGACCATGCCGTCGCGCACGCAATGCGCACAAGCGAGATAGGGCTGGCCGCTGGCGAGCGCGCAATTGGCGGCCTCCACCAGCACGGTGGCGCAATCCGGCGACACGGCCTCGACCGCGACGTCCCAGCGTTCGTCCTGCAGCCATTGCTGGACGTAGCGGCCGCTGCGCGAAATCTGCAGGCCGCCGTCGTCGTTGTTGAGCACCGCGATGTGATCGGCGAGACGGCCGAGGCTGCCCAGCATGACGTCTTCGTAGCGCGGCAGGCGCTGCCCCGGCTTCAACGCGGCCTGCCATTTGCGCCTGAGCACCGGGATGTCGTCAAAGAGATCGCTGCTGATCGTTGTCAACGCCTTGGTCGTCGCGGCACTCATCATTCCCACTCGATCGCCCACCCTGTTCCAGCGGTATCTGAAGCAGACGCGGCTTTAACGAGCTGTAAATGCATTGGCTTCGCGCATGGCGCGCAGCGATTGTGACAGTTTTAAGTGGTTCCATGGTTATCGCGCATTAGCGACTGTGACAGCGTCGCTTCACGTTCATCGCCGCTGTCCCAACGAGAGGGAGATACGGCACGGATGCGGATGTGACTGCGCGATCTCGCGACACGATCTGCCCGAGTTTTGCTGATCGAACCGCCCTCTTCAAACAGAGGGCGCAGGGAGAGCCGGACCTCGACTGAGGCCCGTGGCCCGCCTGCGAAAAAAATGCAGGCGGCAGGTACCACAGGTCAGCCGGAAACCCGGCCCTCCCTGCGCGATGGTTGAACGGCTGCTTCGCGTTCTCCCTGGTGCGCCGGGCTTTCTGGCCACCATCCCCACGTGAAGCCAGGGCTTCGACGTGAGTTGATATCAGCATCGGGATATCAGGACCGCGCGACTTGACCGTGCGCAGCGGATCGTTCGTCGGCGCGAGCAACCCCGCGCTGCAATCCACCACGCCCACCGCTCCCCGCCTCGCGTCTCGTGACGACCGCGATACGCCCCTCATCTCGAGGCGGGATGCGCGGAAAGATCCACCTGATTTGCCCGACGGCGCAAGGACTAATAACTGCGACAAAGTAACCCGACGGGCAAAATAATGAGTTCGGTTGGCAGAAAGCCGTAGGGTGGGCAAAGGCGCTGCCGTGACCTCTCCACGCATACGATCGCAGTTGACGCCGTGCCCACCATCTTCCTGTTGCGTGCGCGGATCGACGGTGGGCACGCTGCCGCCTACGGCGGCTGCTTTGCCCACCCTACGGCTCATGCGACAAAGTAACTCGACGGGCAGACGTCGCGAGTTTAGCGAGTCGTGTCGCGCACCACTGCTTCGACGATCACCGCCGTCGTCCCGGCCTTGAGCGGGGACCCATAGCCACCGGCCGCGGCGAGGCGGGCCGCTGACAGCTACGTCCCCGATAGCATCCGCGGTATGGGTCCCGGCGTTCGCCGGGACGACACCGTTGGTGGAACGCGATCCTGCAAAAACTCTGCGCTCGCATCACTCCTGCTCCAGACGAATGCCTGCGTCGCTGAGCGCCTCCATGAGCCGCTCGATGTCCTCGGATGCGACGGTGTTGCCTGGACAGATCTCATTCAGCTCGTCGAACGTGATCCATCCCTTACGCTCACCGATCGCGATGGCATGGCGGATGATGTCGGATATCTGCATGCGGCTCTCCCCGGAGATGGGTTCTCATCAATAGCGGGGAGAGTCGGTTTGCCCCTGCAGGCTTTCGCGCGGCCTACCGCGCCAGCACCTCGACCTCGCCGTCGACGCCGTTGACGACGCTGAAGGAGCGCTCGAACACCTTGCCCTCGTTCTTGGCGATGGCGCGGTAGTCGCCTTCGGACAGCACGACCTTGGGGAAGGCGCCGATCGATTCCTTGATCACGTCGCCGCCGGGGTTGATGACCGACCAGGCGGTGTTGGCGAGCGCCTCGCCGCCCTTGTCGGAGACGAGCTTCAACGTGATGACCGCGGCACGGTGCGTCACCGTGACGTCGGTGAGCTTGCCGGCCTGGACGCGGATGTCGGAGCGCACCACCGAGTTCGCGTCGCCATAGTTGGAGACGATGTAATAGGTGCCCTCCGGCAGCATCAGCATGTCGCCGGCGGCGACGTTCGGCACCAGCGGCGCCCGCTCGCGGCCATCGAACTGGCTGCCCTTGTAGATGGCGAACGAGATCTGGTTCTGCGGGATCTTGCTGGTGCCGACCCTGCCCTCGAGGCGCAGGCCCCCGGCCGGCAGCACGAAGGATTCGCGATCGGTCTCGGTCTTCAGGTTCACCGACCTGACCGCGCTGACGAGGCCGAGCGCGACATGCACGACATAGGTGCCGGGCGGCAGCACGATGTTCGGCGTCGGGCCGCGATCCTCGCGCAGCATCTTGAAGGCGCCGGATTCGTCCGGCCGGTCGGCGAACACGCGCCAGACCAGACCGCCATTGATGTTCGGCAGGTCCTTGCCGAACCGCGCCGACAGCGACAGCACGCCCTGGTTGGGAGTCGCGGCCGGCGGAGCGGCCACCGGCGGGATCGCGGCCGGCGCGCCGGGTGGGATCGCGGCGACCGGAGGTCCCGGCAGCGCCTGCGGGGCTGGCGGCGGAATGGGCCCGGCGGCGGGGCCCGAGGGGGGCGCCAGGCTGACCGCCGCGCCGGGATCGGGCACCGAGGCCGGCGGAACCGGCGGCGGCCGGTCGCCGAACAGTTGCGCCGCGGCCGGCGACATCACGAAACCGGTCAGCGGGCACGACAAGGCGAGCACAAGCCATAGCCGCCCGCTGCGCCGGAATCTGGTGAACCCGCGACCTGTCGTCATCGTCCTGCTTTTGACCGAAAACGCGGCAAATTCAAGCCTCTACTCAACCTTCCCTGAGGAACCGCGCGAACGGCGCGCGACCTGGTCGCATTCTCCGGCGCCTGAGCGCCCGCGGCGCGCAGTCTGCCCGGCGGAGCGTTCAAATCAGCGGCATCCGGCACTCCCGTCGACCCGGCATAAAGGATGCTTCTGGTAGGCTGGTGCTAGGCTGTCATGCGTCATGAGTCCGTTGCCGACTCGTTGCACACAGTATGCGTAGGCGTGGAGATCTCGGTGCTGGATATTCTGAAAGGACGCCGTACGAGCGGAACCGAAGGTTCCGATGTCGGTCTCGGGACGATCCGCAAGCCGGTGATCGGGCTGGCGCTCGGTGGCGGCGCGGCGCGCGGCTTTGCCCATATCGGCGTCATCCGGACCCTGATGGCCCACGGCATCGTGCCCGACGTCGTGGTCGGCACCTCGATCGGGGCCGTGGTCGGCGGCGCCTATGCGGCCGGCCAGCTCGATACCCTGGAGGAATGGGCGCGCAGCCTGCAGATGCGCAACATCCTCGGCTATCTCGACATCCGCCTCAATGGCTCCGGCCTGATCGGCGGCGAGAAGCTCGCCGCCCAGCTCGAAGCATCGCTCGGCCGCGTCACCATCGAGGAGCTGCCGATGAAGGTCGCGACGGTGGCAACCGAGATTCGCACAGGGCACGAGATCTGGCTGACCCATGGCAGCCTGGTCGATGCGATGCGCGCCTCCTATGCCCTGCCCGGCATCTTCGCGCCGGTCCTGATCGGCGACCGCTGGCTGGTCGACGGCGCGATGGTCAATCCGGTGCCGGTGTCGGCGGCGCGGGCGCTCGGCGCCGAGATCGTGATCGCCGCCAACCTGTCCAGCGACGTGTTCACGCATTCGACGACGATCTACGCGCATGGCCAGCCGGTCCAGGTGCCGGAGACGGTGATGGAAAGCACACCGCCGAAGCGGCGCTTCCGCAGGCTGTTCTCGCCGGAGCGCGCGGTGAAACGGCAGTTCTTCGGCGAAGGCGGCCGGCCGGGCATCTCGTCGGTGATGGTCGACGCCTTCAACATCATGCAGGACCGCATCACCCGTGCGCGCCTCGCCGGCGATCCGCCGGATCTGCTGATCTCGCCGCGCGTCGGCCAGATCGGCTGGTTCGACTTCCACCGCGCGGCCGACCTCATCGCGTTCGGCACAAGGGCGGCCGAACGTGCGCTGGATTCAATCCAGGAGGCGATCGGCGCAGTCACGCCGACCGGCGGCGGAGCGACTACGCCGTCTTGATATACTGGCGGAGCGCTTCCTGCTCGGTCTCGTATTCCTGGACGCGCCACTTCACGACGTCGCCGATCGAGATCAGGCCGACCACGCCGCCCCCCTCGATCACCGGCAGATGGCGGAACTTGCCGTTGGTCATCATCTCCATGATCGAGGCGACCGTATCCGCCGGCTTGCAGCTCACCACCCGCCGCGTCATCACGTTCGACACCGGCTCGGTCAGCGCCGCGGCGCCGCGCTCGCCGAGCGCGCGGACGATGTCGCGTTCCGAGAGGATGCCCTCCATCCGGCTGCCCGACATCACCAGCACCGCGCCGATCTTGCGCTCGGCGAGCCGCTTGGCAGCCTCGGCGAGTGTGGTCTGGGACTCGACGCTCTCGACCTGGTGGCCCTTGATGTCGAGGATCGCACGTACTGTCATTGCTCGTCTCCTTGAAAGGCCGGTGCGCCTTCTTGAACGAGGCGTCGTTGCGGCCGATGCTTCCAGCGATCGTCAGTCAAGCGAGTCTTCAATCAACAGTCTGGCAGCGCAACCGATCCAACGCATCCGGCCCGACCGCGTCTGATCCAACGCAGCGGATCGCGTTGTGGTTGCAACGCCCTTCGCAGGCCTGCCGCATGGCACAAAAGGGCCTGCTTTCGTTCGCCCGGAATCGTGTCCCGGTTGTGGTGGACGCAAATGATGAATGAAATCACCCGCGCTCGCAAGCGCAGGATCGCGGCAACTAATGGTCGGCCGCGTCGGACGGCAACGCAGGTGCAGCATCGCCACGCGCATGCGGGATGGGATCGAACAGCGCAAACAGGATCAGTCCGGCGATGAAGCCGCCGATATGCGCCTGCCAGGCGACGTCGGCGCCCTCGGCGCCGGGCGTGATGCCGCCGATGCCGAACACGATGTTGACGCCGAACCACACCGCCAGGAAGCCGAGGACCCGCGGATTGCGCAGCGCACGCGACAGCGACAGCGCCGGCACCCTGGCCGCTGCATCGGCATCGCCGCGGGTGAACGACAGGAAGCTGCCGCTCACGAAGGCAAAGCGCATCGCCGCCGCCATGGTGCCGGACACGGAGGCCGAGGCGCCGATCATCGGCGCCAGCGCGTGCTCATGGGTGAGCAGATGAGCCAGCGCACCGGCCGCCGCCGTCACCGCCAGGAACAGATAGAACCTGAGCGCTCCGAAGCGGCGCGCGAGCGCGCTGCCGAACGGCAGCAGCCACAGCACGTTGAAGCCGATATGCGCCAGATTGGCGTGCAGCAGCGAGTAGCTGAAAAAGGTCCAGATCTTTGCCGGCGTGCCGCCGGGAAACGCCCCGTCCATCAGGGTCTGGTCGTATCGTTTCGGGACAAAGGCGAACAGGTCGATGATCCCTGCGTTCCACTCGTCCGGCAGCAGCACGCGCAGATGGATCACCGCGATCAGCAGGATGTAGGCGGTCAGTGCGCCCGGCAGATTGAGGATCGGCTCCCGCGCCTGCTGGAGCGGCGGATCCTGCGTGAGGTCTGACGAGGAGGAATCCAACGGAACGCACGCCTTCGACGAGAGGAACAGATCCGTCAGATAGGCGGCTTTGGCCGGCCTGCGCAAGCGCACGGCGGCAGAGTTGATGTGCGGGGCGGAGGCAGCGGAGGCGAAAGGGCGGCGGATCCGCAAAAAGAACGAGGGAGGGTCCTGAGAAGACCCTCCCTCCGAGACTTGCCGGCCTTTGCCGCGTCCGGAGCGCCCGGGGTTGTTGTCCCCACCCCGCCCCGTCGCGACGACCAGACTTGTTTGACGCCGCCTGCGTGTACCTCACCGTATCGCGGCGGACCTTGCACCGTCCGGCCGCGATCTGATGAACGCATTGTTAACGATCGCCGGGACGCCGCCAAGCTCATCGTTAATTTAACCTTAACGGCGGCACCAGCCCTAAGTGCTTGGCAGGACTCGCAAACCGCTTTGTTCTTTAGCCCGCTGGCTAACGGCGGGCAAACGCACCGCCCTGACTGCGTCGGGAACGGCCCCCACACTGCGGCAGCCGCCCAGCCGCCGCCCCCGGTCAGGACTCGCGCGGCGAGCCGCCCGTGCGCCAGCGGCCACGGCCGCTACCCCACCACCGGCCCGCCCCAATCGACTCCCAGCGGCTCGCCCAGATCGGCGCAACGCGGGCCGGGCTGGCGGGGCTGGCGTCCGCCCGCCGCGAGGCGGGTGCCGCGCCAGGGCGCGGGCGGCAGGTCGGCGGGCCAGTGGCGCTCGGCCGACCACTCCAGCGAGCTAGCTGAACACTACTCGCGCGCCGCGATTGCTCGGACGATTCGGCCGGAACTAGGATTCCTCGCACCCAAGCAAGCGAGGAGAGCAGCAGTGAGACCAGACGCACCTACCCTTCGACACCGCGCCGCAGCCATAGAGCAGATGGTGCGCGGCAGAGTCCGCGACGGCGATTGGGACGCCGCAGACGTCGCGATCGGCCTGCTGGAGGAGGACCCGAACCGCAGCGACGATGCGATTGCGGCGCACGTAGCTGACATCATCGAAGCCAGCTGACACCCGGCTTCTCGAATCGCCCCTGTAAGCCCCGGCCCGCGCGGCCGGGGCTTTTTGTTTGTGGGGCGAGAGCGAGTTTGGCCTAGACTGCGGCGGCCCATCAGCAGACCGGGAGCGCAGATGCCATGACCGAGCCGAACACAGCCTCAGCTCGCCAAGCCGTCGAAGCCTACTGCAGGCGCTACGCGATTGACCCACCCTTCGAGTTCAGCGCCCTCTACCCGCTCACCTCAGAGAACTGGGTTAACACGATCCCCTTTCACCTGGACCCGGGATGCTACTTCTTCTACGCGGAGGACGGTTCCCTCCTCTACGTTGGCAAGGCGTCTAGTGGGCTCGCCGGTCGGATCATCAAGTATTTCCAAACGAGACCCTCATTCGCGATCCGTCACACAGATTGGATCAAGCCGCCCACCTTCCTGCAGACGCTGAAGGTTCATTTCGCCTACGAAGCATCCTCGCTGGAGGAGTATCTCATCCAGGAGCTTAGCCCTCTTCAGAACCGTCTCGGTGCCCGGCCCGCAGTGACGGATACCTAGGAATAGCCTTCGGCGGAATTGCGCACCCCGCCTACGTGTCCAGGCTTTTCCTTTCGCGCTGAGGAGCAACTCACAAGCAAGCTATTGATGGAGAAAACAGAGCATAACGGGGGAAAGCTTGAGTAGCGACGCGCTAGATCTTCCTACCGATGCTAGAAGACTTTCTCAGCGCGCCCCCACTTGGCAGAGAGAGAGCCATGACGAAGTTTCTCGCAAATTGGGAAGTTGAAGCCGACATCATCCTTGAGCCAGAGACGCCCTTCCTTCGTTACAGTCACCCCACCGGACGCTTTACTGCATTTATCCGAAACGTTCCAGAACAGCGGAATGACTCAACATTCTTATCGATGCAATTCATCTTTGACGCACCCTCTTTGCTCGAGGCGAAAGAGGTTGGCGAACCGCTGGCCAAGGAGTTCTTAGACCACCTCGCTCTATCCTCGAATCTCAAGGTGAGGCTTCGCAGGCTTTTCCAGATATTCAACTGGGAGCCAAGCCTGCAAATGCGTGAGTGCCTGATCTATAGCCCGGCCTACGCAAATGACGATGCCCCCTACGAAGCCTTCGACCGATCGCTACTAGAAACGGTATCGCTGCTTCAAACAATCGAACCAAGCCCCAGGGTAAAGCGAGCGATGAAATGGTTCAGCAACGGAATCGCAGCGAAAGCTCCAGATGATCAGTTTGCGTTCTTCTGGTTCGCAATTGAGCTGGTCGCTCAAGTTGTAAAGGAAGCCAGCCCGGTACCCGACAGGTGCCCGAACTGCGGAGGACCTCTCCATTGTTCTGCATGCGACGCAACCCCGCTCCACCGTCCCTACCCGAAACAAGCAATCGAGCAGCTCTTCAAGAAATACGTAAACGGCGATCCAGCTACTCTCTATCAGCGCGCCAGCCGCGCTCGCAATTCGCTCATGCATGGCGAAGACGTGGCAACCATAGAGACCAACCTGCAAATCGATTTTCCTGAGCTAGTGGACGCCTTGGGTCATCTCGCTTGGGTAGCGATCATCAATCAGTTCGCACCAGTCTTAATCGGCAACACTCCACGTTTCCTGAGCACGAGCCGCTATGTCCACATGAATATGTCAGGCGTCGCACACATGCAGCTCGGTTTCTGGCCAGACTTCGACAATCCTGATCCGGGGCACTTTCCGAAAATCGAATTTTCGATGGTCAGGTACCCACCTTCTTCAGGGCCTGAAGAGCCGCCGAGTACGCCCGGCTGAATAACGCCGTATCCGTGGTGGAGACGAGTGTACGCTCAGCACGCATCGCAACTGCGATAACGCATGATGCATGACCTTTGCCAAACCGCCGGGCGCTCGACGCTGCATCGCAGGATGCCGAGCACGAATCGGCAGAAGACGAAAACACCCAACGAACGATCGTCAACTACAAAGATTCCGCTATTCACATCTTGAATCGAGCCCCCCAGCTGCCAAATCGATACGGGCATGCACGTGCCGACAAGGAGCGCGCCGGCTAGCGCTTCACCAAACGATCGCGTCTTGGCCGAACTTTGGTGGCCGAGGTTACGCTCACAGCGTCTGTTTCTGTTTGGGTAAACTGTTAAGTGGCCTTGGCAATCCGACTGCCATGCACCTGAGCAAGGACTGGAGAACATGGCCGTATTACTTGCGACATCAACTCCACGGAATCTTCTGAACGATCGACGTCAAAAGCAAGATCAAAAAGGGAATTGATCACGTGCCGCTGCGATGTCGAAGGCGACTTCACGCACTACAATGATCAATGAGACTCACGGGGCCCTCGATCGATATCCAGGCGGCGACCCTTTCCAAGGATGACATTATGAGCACCTTCGAAGAGCGATTGGCGGCAGCCAATGACCGGGCAAAGTCTCGCGCTGAGACAGCCGAGATGCAACGCGCCAAAGAAGCAAGCGATCGCGCCGGGCGCGCGCAACTGTTGAATACGGCCATTTCGGATTGGAATGACCGCCTCGCACCCTGCATCATGGCTGCAGTTAGTACCGCCAATTCGACGCTCACTGACTCTGGCATCGCGCTTGTAGCAACCCCGAGTGCAAGACACGTTTTCGGTAGCGGTCCTGGTGCGCTCAATGTGAGCTTGCCAGCAATTAGCATTACTGCGGGGGGACGAAATCCGGCCATACGTGATGGCTATCAAGTTCAAGTCGGTCAACCTTCGTCTGGCAGATCGCCGCATGCCATCGTCATCTCTTTGAACGAGAGCGGGTTCGTAGTCTTCGATTCACCGGTCATCAGGATACCGACGAACGGCCAAAGCCGGGTAAGACCGCCGATGCAAGCGACGGATGTTAGCAGGGATCTGGTTGAGACAGTCCTCGCCGACTTTATAGACGATTTGATCCCATGACAGCGCGCGGATTCAGGAACGGATTCAGCAAATGGCGTGCTGATGCAGCCGAAAGGTCAGCGCAGATCGGGACAGGAGCATCGCGATGACTCCAGAGGAAGCCGCAGACCAGATTCGACAAATTATCAGACATGAACTGGACGATTGCGAGCGCGCGATCAAGGCTAACGATCTAACAAAGGCCGCAAGCGAACTCGATGATGCCGTTCGAAAATTGAAAAGGCTCGCAGCTAACCTGTCTTAACCGGCTGCGTTTCGCTCCTATAGGATATCGCGGCGGCGCGGCACCGCGAGGCGAAGCGCCGCACCGCCCGAAGATCACGCCGCCCGGTAGCGGGCCGCGGGCGACGAATGGATGCCCGGCCCGGCCTGAGGAGAGGCACACCGGGCCGAGCGCGCCGGGCAGACGACGTGAGGTCCCGGCTCCAGCGCGGCATTGCGGACGACGAAGAACGCAACGCACCGCGCAAACGGGTGGGCGGCGGCCGTCGGAGCTAAGGCGAACCGCCGCCCAAGGAACGAGCCGCGCCAGGTCGGCCCGCGCCCAATCTGATCACGACGTCCGCGAGGAGCCGACGAGCCCCACGTGATCCGGCCCTTGATTGAGGTCGATCGTGATTGGGGCCGCGCGATAGCTCGTCGACTGCTCAGGCGAGGGCGGGAGAATCTTCCCGGTCTTCAGTACGCCGCGCCACGCGTCGACGGCACGCCTGCCCGTCTCGACCCACGTCAGGCCCAGCGCGTTGCGCGCGTGATTTACGTCGCCGTGAGCGAGCGCGGCCGCGAGCAGAATGTTGTTGGGAATCTCGGCGTGGTTGCCCGCCTCGTAGAGGAGATTGCGAGCGTAGTCCGCCCAATATCCGATCGCCTTTCCGTGGTCGACCCCGTCAAGTCTGCCCATGGCGCCAACGGTCACGAAGGCGAGACGAAACTCCCGGTCGTGGTCGAGGTGCTTGAAGTCGCGGTCCGCTCGCAGGTCGAGGTCGGGCCGAGCGCGATAGACCACGTCGATCAGCTTGCGAAGCTCGGCGTCGGACGGCACGACCAGCGTGGACGTCGGGGGCGCGTGGTAGATGCGAACCATGCTGGTCTCCTTAGAGCGGCTGCTCGCCGCGCGCGGCTCGACCCGCATTTATGATCTGAAGGGCGCGGCCCGTCGGCTTGACGCTGGTCGAGAGTTCGCCCCGGCGCTTGCGACCAGCGGCGATGATCGCCTCGGCAGTGGCGGTGGCCGGCAGTGCGGCTTCCGCGCGCCGGGCCGAGGGCGGCGGATCGAGTCGGCCCGGCGCAGAGGCCGAATCGGCCCGGCCTTTCGCCGACTTCACTGGCGGCGCGGCCGCCAGCCGGAGAAGGCGGTCGAAACTCGTGCTGCTGACAGTCATCACTCTTCCCCTCTCCGCTTGCGGCCGGCACTGACGATCTGGTCGGCCGCCGCAACCTGCTCCTCTTCTGTCGCGCGCTGGACGACGTAGAAGGCCTCGCGACGAGCGCGAGCTTCCTCGGCGACCTGCTCTTGCATCGCCGCCCACATCAACTTCGACACCCCATGAAACTCCGAGTGTGCTGAGTTCGGGTTCGCCATGATCGCGGCGACGCTTGCCAGCGCCTGCACTAGCTCGGCGCGCTCCTGCTTGTGATCCGCGCGCATCGCGCGAATGATTCTGCGGTGCTCCTCGCCGGTGAGGAACATCGGCACGTGAACCTCTCCCGACGCCTCGACGGCGGCAGCGAGTCTCTTGCGGGCCGCGAGCGCGCTGTCCAGCGCCGCGCGGGCTGACTTCTCCAGTAGTTTGATGCGCTGTGTGGTCATGACAAGCTTATGCCTCAAGGCTTCGCTTACAAGTAGCCCTTGTTTTTAAAGCCTGAGCGTCGACGCGCTGGCGCCCCCCGACCCTGACGGACGGCAGCTTGCCGCTCTTGATCAGCTGGTAGACGCGCTGTTCGGTTACGCCTAGCTCGTAAGCGGCCTGTTTCGGTGTAATCGTGTTCACCGCCACCATAGCTGGTAGCACGCCGAGGCGCGACGCGATGATCCCCTCCAGCTCTGCGATGCGCTCGCGCTGCTCCCTGTTGATCGCCTCCTGAATTCTATTAGTCTCCTCCAGCTTGGCGAGGCGGTCACGATGCTGCCTGTTGATCGCATCGAGGCGGGCGAGTATCGAGGTCAAATCGTCACAAGCTTTTGCCTTCATGGTGCGACTCCCCGCCCAGCCGGGGGGATGGCGTCGCCCGCGTCGAAGTTCTCCATGACGATCATTCGCGGCCCTCCTGCGCGCCCCGCCTGCGTTTCGCGCGATCGAGTATCGCCTCCTTCGCTCTCAGCACCTGATCCTCAAGCTCGTCGCGCACGGCCTGCAGCACGCGCGGCGGCAGATTGCGTCGGTCGATCGTCTCGCGCAGCTCCTCCACGAGCATGTCGATCTGAGCGATCGAGTCCTCCACGGTCAGCATCATCTCGCCGTTCACCATCCGCAGGCCCATGATCTTCTCGCCCAGCGTCAGTTCGTCACGCTTTGTCATGATCGTCGTCCTCCTCGGCTGCCTGCTCCTCGTCGAGCGCGAGGCGCTCCAGGTTAGAGGCGCACTGCCTGAGCGCCCCCGACACGGCGTCCTCCGCTAGGCGCCGCTGGTCGCGATCGCGCGCGATCTGCGACGGCAGTGCCTCGATGGCCACCTTGAGCGCGCCGAACACCATCTGCATGACCGCGAGGTGCTCCTCGGTCTCCATGAGCTTTCCCGCCCTGACCGCCGTGCGAAGCTCGATCTCGGCCGCGCGAGCCTCGATCAGTCGCTGGGACGCGACGGTCTGTTCGGTGGTCTTGCGCTGGGAGCGAAGGTGAGTCATCACGCCGCTGAACAGGTCGACGAGCTTGAACTTCGCCCGGTCGCTGCGCTTGACGTGACCGGCCTCGATCAACTTCTGGAGGTTCTGCTTCGTGTAGCCCGTGAGGCGCATGGCCTCGGCGAGCGTGACCTCTTGCTTCTCTATCGCTGTCGGCATGCGACCTCCTGTCGATGCTGGCCGTCAAGGTAAACTGCGGATTCTGCTGGCCCAAAAACACTCAACGCGAGCGATGGCGCGATCCTCGCCCTAAGGTAGATGGACCGTAAGGACCCGCCAAAATCGCATGTATAATACAGTACAATTTCTGATTGTATCGTGAGGCAAATAGAAAGCGAGCTTCTGTTCATGTCGTCTTGCTCCTGATCTTGCGCTCGGCCGCTACGCGCTCGCGCATCGCATCCACGAACTCGGCCTCGTTTGCATACGAGTGCACCCCGGGGGTGTCGAACTCGCCCGTATTGGGATCGACGATCGCTGCATAGTTCTCCTCGTGCACGCGCTACCGACGATCGTAATGGGCACGGGGTACTCGAACGCGGGGCGCTCGAGCACTGGAGGGACTGCCCAGCAAAGGACGGTCTGATAGGTGACCTGGTCGCCATCGTCGGGGGTCAGCCCGAAGACGTAGGTCGCCACCTTCCATCGCGGGTCGGCTGGCACCAACTGCATCGCTGCGTTGGCTGCGGTCTTGGTCATGTGGGTCACGCTCCTCTGGTGGTGGGATAGATCACGCTGCTTCGTCTTCGTGGTGTGGTTGCTTCTGGTCGTGCTGGCCGCGCCGACCTTGCTTGCCTGCTGTCGGGGGGCCGCTTGGCGTGTAATCGTGCAATGGCAACGGCTTAGCGCCCTCTGCAGGCAGGCCAGTGCTACCCAGTGCCGCCTGCCATCATGTAGCCCACGTGCGCGCGTGCGCGCGCACATGCGCGCGCCTGCGCGCGCGCGCGGAACACAAACTTGGGCTCGGCACTGACCAGCACTGCTGCCCCGGTTGGTCATATGCGGGGCTCCATCAATCGAACGCCGTCGTACACGAGCTTGCCGTTGCTCTTTCGACCGGCGAAGCCCCTGGCCTTCATCTCCTTGTTGAACCAAGCGATGTCGCCCAGGCGCGACGCCCCGGACTCCTCGGCGAACTTTGCCCAGGCATGAAAGAGGCGCTGGCTGTTCTCACTGACCGACAGCAGTGTGCGCTCAAGGCACTCCTCTATCCAGTGGCCGAACTGGTCCTGATCGGCGAAGTAGTCGTTGGTGTCGGCCTTGACCACGGCGGGCAGTCGTATGCCGTCCTTCTGCCAAGCCAGACACCCGTCGATCATCCACCGCATGATGCCCTGATACTCCTGCCGCAGCTTCTCGGAGAGTCTCGTGTCCTTGCGCTTGGGCTTGTTGTGGAAGGGCACCATGACCAGACGGCGGCGCATAGCCTCGGTGACGCTGCTCAGCTGTGGCTTGTGGTTGCCCACGATCTGCAACTGGAACTGCGGCACGTAGGTGAAGAAGTCCCTGCGCATGAACCGGGCCGTTATCTTGTCGCCGCCGGTCATCTGCTTGATGCGAGTCTCCGCCCACGCGCGCCCCTCGGAGGTCTCGGCACTCGTCACCAGTCTCGCCCCGCGCAGCATGGCTAGGTCGGTGGGATGTCGATCGAACTTCGACTCCGTGAAGGTGTCCATCGCGGCCTCGACAGCGTAGTCGCCGAGCAGGCCTCCTATCGTGCTGAGGTAGACCGACTTCCCGTTGCCGCCCGGACCGTGGATGAAGACCAGGAGGTGCTCCCGAGTTTCGCCCGTCATGCTGTACCCGCAGAGAACCTGCAGGAAGCGCTGAAGCTCTTCGTCGGCGCCCGTCGCCTCCGAGAGGAAGCGCAGCCAACCGGGGCAGTCAGCCGTCCTCGAAGGCGCTACGGCCGCCAGCTTTGTGATGTTGTCTTCCGGTCGAGCCTCGCGCAGTTCGCCGGTTCTCAGGTCGACGGTGCCGCCGGGCGTTCCGAGCAGGAACGTGTCTCTATCCCAAGCTTCTTGCGTGACAGCCAGACGACGATCGGCTCTCGCGAGCCTCTCGACGTTGCCCGCGAAGTTGGCCTTGCTCGTGATATTGATCACTTTCTGCGGTTGGCCCCTGGAGAGATCTCGAACCAAGTCGCGTGCTTCAGCGAACGCGAACTGCGTTCGGTCCCTCCGCCAGTGCGATCCAGACCACTCGAACCACCCGCCCGCGTCGTGATCGAAGCGAAGGTCTTCTTCGTGAAGCTCCGCGAAGTCCAGGGCCGCCCCGTCCTCCGTTATGGGGTCGCTGGAGTTCATTGGATGGTGCGGCCTCGCTTCTCCCTTCTTGAGGGCACGCCGCAGCGTATCTTCGAACCGTTCTCTCTCGCCCCACTGCTCCACGGCGCCGAGGAGTGCGCCGTATACCTCGTCCCTCGCGATCCAGCCGCTGTTGATCATGTTGCCCATCTTCGCCGCGCACCTGTACAGCGCGTTGCTGCGTCCGCCCGGCCGCATGCTCGGCAGCTCCTCGACGTACCGCTGCAGATGGTCGGATGCGAACCGCTGGCAGTCCTCGAGAGATGCAGACTTCTGCTCTTGCCCGGCCTTGCCGATCAGCTCGTCTCGCTGCGCGGCCGTCAGATGTTTCACCGACTTTAGGAACTGATCGAGGGTCATCGCCCCGGCGACCTTCGACCCGGGGACGAGTAGGCAGCTGGAGTCGTCGCCGCCCAGAAAGGGGACGTTGACCTGCTTCGGTTCGCTGGCAGGATCTTTCTGCACTGGAGGAAAGATTTCGACGTCGCGCAACTCGAACCCCAGAACCCGCGCGATCGCCGTGCAGACCTGCGCTGATTCCGGCACCGTTATCGGCTCGTCGTGGAAGGCTATGACGTGAGCGCCGCCGCTCTTCGACTTGCGAACGTATAGCGGCAAGCCCAGGTTCCTGATGCTTTCGAGCAAGCGAATGAAGTCGATGCCAGAATAGTCGTCTATGTCGAGAAGCGAGACCTTGGTAGTTCCGTCGTCGCAGGCGAAAGGTACGACGAGAGCCCTCTCCCCGGCCAAGTGCTGCCGCCAGTTCTCGACCGTGATCGGAGTTTCTACCCACGCGTAGTTTGGTTTCAGTTTGCCGCTCTCCTTGCGGAACATGGGACCCTTAGGGTCCCAGCTCGCGTGGCCGCGAGAGCTGGCCGGAAAGATCTCCATCATGCGCCGAGCTTGACGGGCCACGTCGATGTTGGTGATCGCGCTCATGCGACACCTCCGCCCGCTTGCGTCGGTGCGTCGACCGCCTCCAGCCCTATAGCCGCGAGCGCCGCGTCGACGTCCTGCGTCCACGCTTCGAAGTCGTAGTCGGGCCGGAGCAGCATCCTCTCGAACGGGGGCATGTGCTCTACGAGAAATGCTGGGTCTTCGTACGCGTCGAAGAACATCCGCAAGATCAGGTCGAGAGGCGTGTGCAGCTCGTGAACCTCGGCAGCGTACTGAAGCGGCACGCCCTCGACCTTGACCCAGAGGCGGTGCTGACCGCCACGGTTGCGCCTGATCGTCAGCCGGGGGGCGCGGCCCAGACGATTGTCACGCGTTCGGTCGTGCTGTAAGCTGACGTTAGTTGCGCCAGCAACTACTTCGGAAATTGCAGCATGGTCTCGGCCGGCCGACGTCGCCACGTCGGCCGGTTGCACGTGGCAGGAGGTCATGTTACGCGACCTCCTCAGGCTTCCGATACGCGCGCACCGGACGCGCGGACATCCAGGCGTCGACCTCCGACTCAAGCCAGAAAGTGCGCGAGCCGACTTCGCGACCTGCAGGGAATTTCCCTTCGCGTATCAGGCGCCACAGATAGGGAAAAGTGACGCCGACCTTGTCGCAGAGATCCTTTCGACTCAGAAAGCGCTGGCCGGCCGCAGGCACATGGCCCTCGACGACTGGAATGCAATGGCTTTTTCGCACGTGGTAGCTCCCAAGACAGGGGAGCGTTGGGCAAGCGCAAAAAGAAAAAGCTGGCCCACCGCCCCTGAGGACGATCGCCAGCTCCTTGCAGCGTAGTGCCAACTTCGGCTGCGGCGCGCTCGCGCCAGAACTGAGTTCAACCTCTGCACGTCGCCGAACGCTTTCGCATCGCGTTCCCTGCTGAGCAGGAATCCCAATCCCTCGGGACGGGACCGCATTGGCTCGCGGTTGGTTCGATAGCCGTGCAGTACGACGCAAGCGTACAACAGGCAACGCCCATTTGCAACTACCTGTAAACCATCAGCGAACTAATGACATACTAACCTACTGTCGCGGCTTACTAAACCGCGTCGGCCTGACCACGTTGGACGCGCGGCCCTCCACGACGACCGCCAGCACGCGCGCCGCCACCGCCTCCATGGCCTGCGCCTTCTCCCGCGCGAAGTCGTACTTGTTGTAGTGGACCGATCCGACGTCGGTCGGCATGTGGTTCTGGATTCGATTTATTAGTTCGGTACTGAAGCCCAGAGACGCGGTGATGGTGGCGAATGACCGCCGCAGGTCGTGCGGCCTCGCCGGTTCGATGCCGGTCGCAGCGAGACGCTTCGATATCTCGCGCATCGTCTTGTCGAGCGAGCGCACCGGACCGACGCCGCTCGGCCCCCTGAATGCGAAGCCCTCGTGCCCCATGCCCTTGATGATGGTCCGCGCCGTCTCCGAGACGAAGACGCGATGGTCTCGCTTGTTCTTGACGCCCGGCCAGTTGGTCTCCTGCTCGGGGTGCCCCGGCTGCTCCCACCATCCGTCCTGATCGACGTGCTCGGTGCGCATGCGCGCGACCTCGATCGGGCGCTGTCCCGTCAGCAGCAACACCTGGAGGGGCCTGCCGGGCACGCCAGCCCGCTCGAACTCGCTCCACCAAGCCCCGAGTTCGCCCTCGCCGAGATTGCGCTCGCGAGGCTTCAGCTTGTTGAGCTTGGAGCCACCCTTGGTCCAGCTGAGGAACGCGGAGGCGGCGTTGCGAACGGCGTTCTGCATGGCGGGCTTGCCCGCGTGATGTCGAAGCAGCGACTGCATGTCCGCGTCCCTGATCTCGCCCGGTCGCAGCTTCCCCCAGTGCGGCTGCACGTGGTTCAGCAGCAGCCGCTCGGTCTGCTTCCACGCCTTGCCGTGCGGCCCGTTCTTTCGGTCCTCGACGTAGTCGGGTATCAGCTCCTCGACCGTGCCCTGCTTTCGCTGCGCCATTCGGTCGGCCTGCGGATCGCCCCCCTCGTCCACCTGAACGACCAGCTTGCGGCAGCGCTTTCGAGCGTCGGCGACGCCGATGTTCGGAAATGACCCGAACTTGTGCCAGCGCGGTTCACCGTGATGTCGATAGACGAAGTTCCAGACAAGCCGCCCCGTCGGAGCGACGCGCACGGCCAGGTGCTCCTGCCGCGCGTCCCATATCGCGTAGCGGGGGCGCTTCTGATCGCGGGCGGTCTTGGCGAGCTGGCGCAGCATAAGGTCGGTCAACTCGACCTTGTTTGGGGTGGCGGGCACGGTCGGTCTCCTTCTGGCTAACGACTGGCTAACGGGACCGAGGCAATTGGGGGCAACGGCCATTAACGGCCATAAACGGAAAAGCCTCGATAAATCAATATGTTAACCAGTGGTTAGCACAAATAGCCGAGCAGGGCCAAGGGCCTGCAGACCCGCCTTAGTTAATTTAACCTTAACGCGCGGAAGGCCGGGGTAAAGCCGGCACGATCGCACCATCGGCATGGACGCTGCACCACCCCTCCTGCGAAAATCAACCAGGGAGGCGCCTGGACGAAAGCGGGACAGCAATGTCCCCCGTGACGTCGAGGGCGCGAGGGGTTACCGAGATGAAACATCCGTCCAATCGCGAGCTCTTCGCCTATTGGAACGACAGGCGCGGCCATGCCAAGGCGCCGGAGCGCTGCGACTTCGAGCCGTCGGCCGTGCGCGAGCTGCTCGGCGACATCTTCGTCCTGTCCTGCGATGCCGACAGCGGCTTTCCGTTCCGCATGGCAGGCACGCGGCTGTGCGCCCTGCTCGGCGGCGACGTCAAGGACAGGAGCTTTTCGGCGCAGTTCGCGCCGGCCAGCCGCCGCGAGATCGAGGAGATCACGGCGGTGGTCTGCGAAGAGACGCTGCCGGCGATCGCCGGCGTGACGGCGCAGGCGCCGGATCGCACGACCGCGCATTTCGAACTGCTGCTGCTGCCGTTCGCGACCCGCGCGCATGAACCGATCAGCCTGACCGGCCTGCTCGCCCCGTTCGAGACGCCAAGGGGCGCGCTCGGCCCGCTGGAGATGGTCTCCTGGCGCTACATCCATCTGCCGGTCGAGCCGATCGTGCCGCGCGCGCTGCGCAAGCTCGCGCTCGCCCGCGGCCTGATGGTGTATGAGGGACTGCGCTGACTTCCTGCAGATGCGTGTCCCGTAAGCCTCGTCGGGGCCCCAGCTCTCTCCCCGTCATTGCGAGCGCATCATCCGGACAAGGCCCGGAATGACGGAGAGAGCCGTCATCAGCGGCAATGCTCGTCTTGCGCGAACAAGATGAACGCCTGCGGTGCTGCGATAACGCTGAATTAACCGTGTAGGACTTAGTTTCAACACTGGATCATCCGGCACGCTAAGAGCCGGCTTTGAGTGGCGAAACATGGCGTTGCCGAACAAAAAACTCTCTCTTCCGGCCGCCGAGGAGCGCCGCCGTTTCCAGCGGGTCAAGGTCCACCTGCTCGGCCGCTACATGCTGCCCGACCGGCGCGAGTTTCCCTGCCAGGTGATCAACATGTCGCCGGGCGGGCTGGCGCTGCTCGCACCCGGCATCGGCAATGTCGGCGACCGCGTGATCGCCTATCTCGACCATATCGGCCGCGTCGAGGGCAAGATCACCCGCATCATCGACAACGGCTTCGCGATGACGATCGGCGCCACCGCGCGCAAGCGCGACAAGCTCGCCGCGCAGCTGACCTGGCTAGCCAACCGCGACATCCTCAACCTGCCGGAGGATCGCCGCCACGACCGTATCATTCCGCGCAACCCGATCGCGGTGCTGACGCTCGAGGACGGCACCAAGATGACCTGCCGCATCATCGACATGTCGCTGTCGGGCGCGGCGATTGCGGCGGAGACCAGGCCGCCGCTGAAATCGCAGGTCATGCTCGGCCGCGTCCAGGCGCGCGTGGTGCGAAATCTCGAAGGCGGCTTCGCGATCGAGTTCATGCACGCCCAGCTCGCCGAAACGCTCGAAGACAGCGTTACCGCGCGGTAAAGCCGCAAGCCTCTGAAATCCCGCAACTTCACGGAGCACACGGCGTCCGCCACCACGGGCGCCGTGTGGCGTTCGGCCATCGCACAGGCAGTCCAGCGCAGTTAATGGTTGGCGGGAAAAGCGCACGGGACCCTGCAACGGCAGCGGTTCCCGGCTTAATGCAGCGCATTCGATTCAACCGCGAATGATTCAAATTTTAGCTAGATTCGATTCAAGTGAAAGTCGAATAAGCCCTTCGTTTTACTTGGATTTGCGTCAAATCCATCGTGGCGATTTAGCGGCAGCGAAAAATCTTTGTGAGACAGATGGTCCCAACGAAAACGGGGGCCAAAATGGTCAAGCGGACGGGACAGGCAACAGGGTGGGCGGTCGCAGCCTTCCTGATGGCGATGGGCGGGGTGGCGCATGCCGGTGATGACCGGGTGCTCTATGCGAGCCTGGGCGACACCGCACGGGCGCCGATCGGCTGGGTCGAGTTCTGCACCGAGACCCCCGAGGAATGCCGCGGCGGCGCGTCGCAGCCCCGCGACATCGTGCTGTCCCAGACCGCCTGGCGCGATCTGCTAAAGGTCAATCGCTGGGTCAACGAGAACGTCAAGCCGATCACCGACATGGACCATTGGGGCGTGGTCGAGAAATGGTCGCTGCCGACGGACGGCTACGGCGACTGCGAGGATTACGTGCTGTTGAAGCGCAAGCTGCTGATCGATGCCGGCTGGCCCCGCGAGGCGCTGCTGATCACGGTGGTGCGCGACAAGAAGGGTGAAGGACATGCCGTCCTCACCGTGAAGACCGACAAGGGCGAGTACGTGCTCGACAATCAGAACGAGAGCGTCGTCGCCTGGACCGAAACCGGCTACCGCTTCGTCAAGCGGCAGTCGCAGAGCGACCCCAACGTCTGGGTCTCGCTCGGCGACGGTCGCCCGGCAGTGGCCACCGCCAGCGCCAGAGAACGCTAAGGCGTCCGCGAGCGCTGATCAGAGAGGCGAGACAGGAATTCGAGTTACGCGACCCGGTCACATCCCCACCCCTCCCCGTCCCAGACCGGTTCGCGCGCGGCCAGCTCTCCCCCAAGGGCTGGCCGCAACTTTTTTGGCGGCGTCGCCCGGCCGACGATAGTTCATGAACGCGTGCGAGTACGGCACGAGACGGGGAAATCTCCCGTTCACCCTCCTGCCGCGTCGGCGGGCTTCCGAAATCTGGTGCCAGGTGCGTTCGGGGACGGCGCGAGTCCGTCTACGTCTATTGGGACGACAATCCAGGCCGACGGGCCATCTCAATGAGCACGACCAATCGATCAGTCCTCGGCAAAGGCTGCCGCCCGGATCTCCCGCGTCGGGCACGATCGACTGTCCCCGCGTATCTCTCCGCGATGCCGTCCTGAGAGCAGGCCGAGATGTAGGCGCCCCCGGTTTAGAGGCCAGCGGCGATCCCGACCGTCCCGGCTCCATCACTTGCCAGGAAGCGCGGAGGCTTCGGCCGGCAATGGACCATTGTTCAAGCAGGTCTGCGGCAGCCGGTCGAACGCGCGAACAAATTCCGACGAGAACCGCTTCGCGCTGTCAAATGACAGATGCACCTCGTCGACGAAGGTGAGATCGTCGCCGGTGTCCGCGTCGATATACATGGCTCCGATCGTCTCGGCGAGTTGGCTGGTCGGATCCGGCTTTGGCCAGATTTCGGTCGTCGGCATCGGGACCAGGACGACACAGTCGGCAGGCATGCCAATTCGCTTCAAGAAGGTGTTCGCCTCGATCGCCGCGAGCGGCACATTGACCTGAAAGTCCCGCAACCGATCCCGACGAACCCGCGGGCGCTGGCGATCCGCCATAAGCGAATCCCGCCAGAGAAAATAGCCATCCACTGACGATCTGAAGGCCGTCGGCGCAATTTCGCAGTCGATAAACCGAAATTTGCATAGGGCTGGCTGGGCCCACATCTCCCCCTTCTTGACCAGAGCCCGCCCGAGCTCCCATCGATCATGCATCGCGGCCAGAGCGGGCTCGCTCACACGGTCGTTGAAATAGGGGTCGACGCCAATCACCAGCACACGTGGACGCAGATGGTGCTTCACTGCAAGCGCAGAGAAGAACGCCTGCTGGTCCTCATAGCTGAATCCGAGATTGAACTGCCGTAAACCGCGTGCGGCAAAATACGACCGCACTTCGGCCGTGCTGAAAGCAAACATCGTGCGGCTCGATCCCGTGAAGACCACATCGGCTGCCTTCAGGTTGGCAAGCGCCCTGCGCTCGATCCCGAACCAAAACGCAGCATGCTCGAAGTCTCCAAACCGGCGCGCACTGCACGAGCTGATGAACTGATCACGCTCCGGCGCCGGCTTGCATCCGGCGATCGAGATACCCCTGCCGCTATATGCGATCGGAGCTGCCAGGCAGCCCGATAAGATGACCATGGCGATATAGATTAACAACCAAAGCTTGTGCCTCATCACGCACGCACGCGCCCCCCGGGCCGACCAGAACAACGGTTATAAAATACCACATGCGTTCGCCATCGCGCGCAACAAAATCGACTTCAGATCGAATTCTGAGTTTGAAGTTCGGCGTCCTGCCGCCGGTCGCGGACGGTGAGAGGCGCGGCATCGCCGCGCGCAAGGCCGTCTCGATGCGCAACTTTTTTTGGCCTTGCTTTGACGATATGTCGCAGGCGGGGCGCGGCAACGGCCGGCCAACCTTGTTTTCCCTCGACCGTCGGGTTTAGGTTGTCGGCATGATGATGATCCTGCGAAGCGCGACCTTGCTGGCCGCGGCCCTGACCCTGGCGAACTGCTGCATGTCCGGCACCGGCTGCTCGGGACCGCTGGCCTCGGCCGGCACACCTGCAGCCGCGCCGGCGATGGCCGCTACGCCCGCCGTGATTACCGCGCAGCCGACGAGCGCTGCGGCCGACTGGGACGGCCGTGTCGCCACCTCCGACGCCGACACCGAGATGGTGACGGAGCCGGACATCGGCACGCCGCGCAAAGGCGCCAAGCGCCGTGGCGACTCGCGGGTCGACGTGATGTCCGCGCAATCGAGCTCCGGTTATCGCGGCCGGATGAGCTGGGAGGAGGAACAGGCGGCCGACCTCGCCGACGAGGCCCGCCTCAAGCAGAAGCTCACGATCTGCCGGAACTGCAGCGCAACGCAGTAAGCATTTGTCCGTCCGCAGTTTTCGGCTGGTCGCGACCGCGACCTGGAACCGCTGCGACCGCGCGATTTCGGGCTTGCAGGCCTCGCTTTTGTCGGATTTCCTAATCAAACGTTGACGACTTGGTTCGTTCGCCAGATGCACGATTTGCGGGCTCGGCGGACAGCGTTCTCTGCTCGAGTTTTTCGCCTCTCCCAGTTTTCGGGAGGAGCATCCGAAGCTTTTTCAATTTGGGTGGTTTCGTGATGAATCCGGTGACGCGCGACACCAGACGCTACCCCGAGAAGCTCAGCCCGAGCCCCGTCAAGGGCGCCCAGCCGATCGCGCTCGCCGCCGCGACGCTCGTGGTGCTGGTCGCGGGCATCGGCGGCATCATGTTGTGGCGTGCCTATGGCGGCGCGCCGGAAGCCGAGCGCGGCGCGGTGACGCGGCAGTTGCAGGCGCGCACGGTGCAGGCATCCGAGCAATTGGTGGAGAAGACCAAGGGCCTGGAGGCCACCCAGCAGGAATCGATCGATCAGTTGCAGATGATGCAGGAGCAACTGCAGAGCATGCGCCGCCTGCTCGCGGCCCAGCAGGCCGACACCAAGCGGCTGTCGGACCAGGTCTCGACCCTGAAGGACTCCATCGATGGCCTGCGCCAGTCCTTCGCCAGCACGCAGAGCTCGGAGCAGGCCGCGCCTGCTCCACGCAACCGCAGCATCCGCGCCCGCGCCCATGCCAGCCGCAGCGGCCATCGGCATCGTCGCAACCGATCCTGAGACGCCCGGTTCTGACGCCTGCTCGTAGAATTCCCGCCGAATTTTCCCGGGACCCTGTGAAGTGCTTCACAGATTGAAACCGGGAGTCACGCCATCCTGCCTGCACCGGATGGCGAGCCAATTTCAGGATGGCACAGGGCCAATTTCAATATCCGGGGCTGGCAAGGTCGTTGGCGCCATACTGCGCCGACGGCCTTGTTCTTTGTGGCGGCGCGTTCGACCGCCCGGAACGGATCCGACGACCGCGGCTCTCCGGCTGGTGACTTGCTTTTCCCAGCCAATTCTCGGCTCAATGCGCCCTGAAGACGCAGAGGAGCCCCCATGTCCGCCGATCCAGCACTGACGTCCGATGTCATCGGGCTGACCACAGTCGCCCCCTTCTCACGCCGCGGCTTCATGACAGCGTCCGCTGCCGTGACGGCCGGCTACACGCTGGCTGCCGGCCCGGTGCGGGCCGAGGTCATTACCACCGACACCAATGGCCTGAATGCCGGAGATGCGAAGATCAAGGTCGGCGACCGCGACATGCCGGCCTATTTCGCGCGCCCCGCCAGCGCCAGCAATCCACCCGTCGTGCTGGTCGCGATGGAGATCTTCGGCCTGCATCAGTACATCAAGGACGTGACGCGTCGTCTCGCCAAGCTCGGCGCGCTCGCCGTGGCGCCGGACTACTACTTCCGCAGCGGGACCGACCTCACCAAGATCACCGAGATCAAGGACCTGCTGCCGATCGTAAATGCCAAGCCCGACGCGGAGCTGCTGTCGGACCTCGACGCCACCGTGGCCTGGGCCAAGTCGCAGGGCGGCGACACCTCGCGTCTCGGCATCGTCGGCTTCTGCCGCGGCGGCCGCAGCGTGTGGGAATATGCGGCGCATAGTTCGGCGCTGAAGGCGGGCGTTGCGTTCTACGGCCCGCTGATCGACCCGCCCAATCCCGCCTGGCCGAAGAGCCCGACGCAGCTTGCGCCGGAGATGAAGGCGCCCGTGCTCGGCCTCTACGGCGAAGCCGACACCGGCATTCCCGTCGCCAGCGTCGAGGCCATGAAGGCCGCGCTCGCCGCCAACAAGAAGACCGCCGAGTTCAAGATCTATCCCGGCGCGCCGCATGGCTTCCACGCCGACTATCGCCCCAGCTATCGCAAGGACGCCGCGGAGGACGGCTGGGCGCAGATGCAGGCGTGGTTCAAGAAATATGGCGTGCTGAGCTGACAGCCGCGGCCCGGGGCGAGCGAACACGGAAGACTGCCCCGCGAGACTTCCCGCAAGTCGCTGGCCGGCTGTCGCTTGCGCTCGGGCGCCGGACCGGCGGCTGTTAGCGCGGCCGACGATCGTCGCGACGAATCTTCGCCAGCTGCCTGCCGCCCTGCTCGAGCTCCCAGGCCATCCAGACCAGCGCGGCGCCCAGGCTGACGACGACGCCCATGAAGACAAACGTGAGTTCAGGGGATGTGAGTGTGTTCATCATGCCTGGATCCCATGCAAGCGTTGCGCCAGCTACTTCTCCGTTGCCGCTCCGCCGATCGGAGCGGCAACAAATGGTCACGAGATGTCGTTAAGGCGAAGTGACCGGATCGGCCGGCCGCCTCGCCCAAGCTTCATTCACACACCTCGACGTTGCGATAGCGCCAGCCGTGCGCTGTCCGCACACGCTTGCGCGCGACGTAGCAGCCGCCGAGATCCTCGTAGGTGTACGGGTAGTAGTAGGGATAGCCTCCGTATCCGTAGTAGCCGGGATAGCCAAAACCGAAGCCGAACCCGAGTCCGAAACCCGGGCCAAAGCCATGATGGCCGAAGCCATGATGGAAACCGCCCGGCCCGTGCGCCGACGCCATGCCCGGCATCATTGCCGCCGCAATCACGGCACCCGCCAACAATCCCATCAATCTCTTGCGCATCGATCCGTCTCCAAATTCAACCGGCATGAGAGCGTCAGTGTACTCGGTGCTCCCAGCCGGAAGTCTCTAAGCCGGATTTGGAACAGCGCGCGGGCAAACCCGCTCACATCTGCGCGATCTCGATGTCGTTGCGTGACGTCTGGAGCGGCGGGCAACATTCAGCAACCGCGACAGATGCTCTTCACCTTCCGGTCGACCGCGTTGTTCTCCTGCTGAATCTGCACATCGGTCGCATCACCGGTACGGTTCGGGCCTGTTGCAGCGGTCCCTCCGTCTCCTCCATGACTCATGCCGATCGTGACAGCGGAATTGCTCGCCCCCGCCCCGCTCGCGCCGGAGCCGGACGATTGCGCCGTGCCCAGGCTGTTAGTCCCGTTGGTACCTGCCGCGCCCGGTTGCGATGACTGTGAGGGATTGCTGCCGCTTCCGGCGGTACCGGTCGTGCCGGCGCCGGCGGCTCCCGCGCTCGGCGCGCCGCCGCCGCTCGCTCCACCGCCAGCGCCGCCCGCACCGCCGCCACCGCCTTGCGCGAACACCGCAGTGGCCGTGCCGAGGCCTGCAATCACGATCAAAGTGCTCAATGAAAACCTGGCCATGGGACCGTCTCCCTTTACACTTCAACCCGACCGGACGGACCGCGTTCCGGAACGAATGTTGATCGGAGAGGATTGATGGGGCGAGGAGAGCAAGGAGCCGTGCGCAAGCTGATCGCCTTTGACGAGGACACGTTCGACAAGCTCAAGCAGTTGGGCCGCGATCAGATGCTGAGTCTGCAGGACCTCGCCGACGAGGCGTTCATGGACCTGTTGGAAAAGCACGGCGTACCGGCGGATCTGAAGGACGCGCTGCGCAAGAGCGCTGCGGAGGATGGCGATGGCGCAGGCAAGCCTGCGCGCAAACGGAAGAACGAGCCGGACGACAAGTCCAGAAACCAGTCGAAGCCCAAACCGAAACAGAGGAGCAGGACATCAGCATGAGCACCGACCCCGATCCGTTTGAACAGGGCGAGCGCGCCGCGCGCGAGAACATTCCGGCCGAGGCCAATCCCTATCAGGACGGCAGCGAACAGCATGCGCTGTGGGCGAGCGGCCACGAACGTGTCGCCAGCGCAGCGGAGGCAGGCGAGTCCGAAGGGACGTGAGGAATCTCCGACAGCTCCATCGGCCGTGATGTCTCAGCCGATCTTCTTCAGACCCTTGGTGTAGCGCGGTCCCTTGGCGACATAGGCCTTGGCCGCGATGCCCATGCGCTCGACCTGCGCCGGCTCCAGCGTGCGAACGACACGCGCGGGCGCACCGATGATCAGCGCGTATTCCGGAAAATCCTTGCCCTCGGTGATGATGGCGCCGGCGCCGACGACGCTGCCGCGGCGGATGTGCGCGCCGTTCATGATGATCGAGCCCATGCCGATCAGGGCGTCATCCTCGACCGTGCAGCCGTGCAGAATGACGTTGTGGCCAACGGTGACGTTGCGGCCGACGCGCAGCGGAAAGCCGGGATCGACGTGACAGGTGGCATTGTCCTGGATGTTGGAGCTCTCGCCGATCTCGATCCAGTCATTGTCGCCGCGGATCACCGCGCCGAACCAGACCGTGACCTCCTTGGCGAGCTTCACCCGACCGATCACGGTGGCATTGTCGGCAATGTAGTAGTTGCCGTCCGCCGGCAGCTCGGGCGCCTGCCCGTCGAGTTCGTAGATGGCCATCGAGGTCTCCCGTTCGCAGGCGACCTTGGCACAGCCCCCGGAGCGATTTCAAGCAAGCGCCCCGGCGGCGCCCGGCACGGGAACTAGGCCAGCACGCCCGCGGCGCGCAGCGTCATCACCACGAAGGTGCCGCACATCATGCTCCAGAAGCCGGCGATCACGGTCGCCAGCATCACGAACTCGAAGCGACGGCGCTCGATGCGGGCACCGCGCAGCGTGTTGCGCATGATGATGAAAGGCGCGGCGAACACCAGGAATGGCACCGCGGCGAACCGCCGGGGCGTGACGCCCTCCTGCAGCAGCTCGAAGCCCGGCGGACGTTCGGCATAGGCCTGGTAGCCGCTCGCCAAGGCGCCGGCCAAGGCGAAACCGATGAGGAGCGAGAACAGGGAATTGAACGCCTCTGCCGACATCGTACGCACTCACACACTTGCAAAACTGCCCGATGCTGGTTTGGCAAAAAGCGACCGCACCCGCCACATTATCCTTAAGGAAGGGTTAATGGCGGCCGCGGCCGGTGCGCGGCTCCCTGCAGGTAAGTTTCTGCAGAATGCCGCATCGCCGTGGCATAGTCGGCGCTGATTCGGACCTTGAGATCCCCTGCCCGCCATGACGATGTTTTCGGTCCGCAGTGCCCGCCCTTCGAACGGACATGGCCACGCCGTGCCGATCATCCTGGGCTGCGTGCTGACGGCGGCCGCAGTCGCCCTCGTCGCCTACCTGCTCTGGCCCACCTGGCGCGCCAGCACCTTCAAGGGGCCCGAACGCCTGCCGGTCAGCATCGGCGGCACCGTGTTCAACGTGCCGGCGGCCGCCATCCGGGTGAAGATCCAGCGCCATACGGGGCCGCAGGAGCGCGTCGATCTCGGCTTCGAATATCCCTCGCTCACCCCGCCTGAGGCGCTGCATCACGTCAGCGCCGACCAGATCGATCAGGCGCCGCACCCGATCGATCGCATCTTCGTCTCGATATCGGCACATCACGACGCGATGTCGCCGGAGACGCGACTGAAGACGATCTATCCGCGCTATCTCAATCCGGCCGCCGTGTCGGTGCAGGACGGATTGAGCATGCGAAGCTTCCGCGCGGGCACAGCGTACGACATGGAGGATCTGTTCACGGCCGAGCAGCCTGTGCTGGTCGCCCGCTGCACGCGTGATGCCGCCACGCCGGGCATGTGCCTCAGCGAACGCCGTGTCGAAGGCGCAGATCTGACCTTCAGGTTTCCGCGCGGCTGGCTGTCACAATGGCAGGACGTCGCCGCGGCCATGGAGCGGCTGACGGCGCAGATGCATGCGGTGAAGTAGTTGGTCGTAGCCCGGATGAGCGCAGCGACATCCGGGCTCTCCGGCACAACGTGTGAACCCGCATGTCGCTTACGCTCATGCGGGCTACGCGATGCGCGCCCTTCTACTTACTCATAAGCTCATCCCCACGGCACTCGAGGGGCGGCCGATGAGCGTCGACACCTTGGCGAGGTTCTCGTGAATGCGCCCTCTCCTTGTGGGAAAGGGCATGGAGGACCGAGCGGCAAACGCACTTGGGTGAGGGGTATCTCGCGACGAGCGCCGCTGGCGGAGAGAGACCCCTCACCCAAGCGGCCCGTTGATAGGCCGGCGTCGCCCTCTCCCACAAGGGGAGAGGGCGCATTCACTGGCACCGCGCCTGATCGTGCATTCTCAAGCGTGGCGAAAGGATCTACTCCACCAGATCGTCTTCCAGGATCGCCATCTGGAACTGGAACGAGCGGTCGTCGTCCTCGTCGTCGACGAACAGAACGCCGATGAACTCTTCGCCGATATAGACTTCGGCGGAGTCTTCCTTCTTCGGCCGCGGCACCACACGGATCTTGGGATTGCCGAACACGCGCTTCAGATACGCGTCGAGCTTCCTGACTTCCTGAACGTCCACGGTGATCTCCAATCGACAGCGAGGTTTGCAGATGATGCGGACGCTACAGCGCGAACGTCCGTGTCCTTATGATTTCGACATGCCGGCCCAAGGATCGAGGCAAGACGAGCGGCGATGTCGAACGCACTGAAAGGGACGCCGTGGATCTCACATTCATTCCGCCAAGACAAACTCAAGACAAACGGCGGATCGTCAAATCCACAGACGCCGATGTGTTGGCACGAATTTCCCTGGATGAGAAGGTCTTGACTTCGCTGTCGACGGAGGCGGTCGCGGCTCAGATCCCGATCGCGTTGATCATCTGATCCATGGTGCGCGACGGCTCCGCACAACCGGCCTCGCCGACGATCTTCGCCGGCACGCCTGCGACGGTGACGTTGTTCGGCACCGGCTTCACGACGACCGAGCCGGCAGCAATGCGCGCGCAATGACCGACCTCGATGTTGCCGAGCACCTTGGCGCCGGCGCCGATCAGCACGCCATGACGAATCTTGGGGTGCCGATCCTCGTTCTCCTTGCCGGTGCCACCGAGCGTCACGCCATGCAGAATCGAGACGTTGTCCTCGATGATGGCCGTCTCGCCGCAGACGAAGCCGGTGGCGTGATCGAGGAAGATGCCGCGGCCGATGCGCGCCGCCGGATTGATGTCGGTCTGGAACACGGCCGAGGAGCGGCTCTGCAGATAGAACGCGAAATCCTTGCGGCTGTTGCGATACAGCCAATGCGCCAGCCGGTGCGTCTGCAGGGCGTGGAAGCCCTTGAAGTAGAGCAGCGGATCGATGAAGCGCGAGGTGGCGGGATCGCGATCGTAGACGGCGACGAGATCGGCGCGGAACGCATGGCCGAGGTCCGGCTCGGCGCGCAGCGCGTCGTTGAAGGTCTGGCGGATCAGGTCGCCCGACAGCGCGGAATGATCGAGACGGTCGGCGACGCGGTGCACGACCGAATCCTCGAGCCGGCCGTGGTGCAGGACGGTTGAATAGATGAAGGTCGCGAGCTCGGGCTCGCGGCGCACGATCTCTTCTGCCTCGTGGCGGATCCGATCCCAGATCGGATCAAGCGTCGCCAGCTTGCTGCCCTGCTGCGGATTGGTCTGATGCATAGCCATGGCTGCTTCTCGCAGTTTCAGTGGGCGGGACTTATAGCACGGCGCATGGAACGATGTCCTCTGCAGGAGGCGCGAGGCCGGCGATCCATTCCAGCCAGCCTGCCTCCCAGAAAACACGGGATTGAGACATTTTACGTCCCGCCGATGACGTCCCGGTTGCGCCGCCATGCCATTCGGCACCGCGTCGGTTCAAAGTGGGCAGCAGGAACCCGAAATCAAGGTGGGCCTCGGGGGTAGCAATCGGTTCCGGCACCTGGGGCACTCTGCGGGAGGGCGGAAGGGACGGATACCGGCGGCTGCGGCAAAAAGGAACCACCCGGGGACAGAAGGCCGGCCATTCCCCCGTTCGATCACGGGAGCGGCTTTACCATCCATCGCTCTGCGTCTACTAGTGAATATCGCCCTGACCATATTTCGGCCACGGTGCTCCTGATCGGGGGACACGGGTATCAGTAACACTCAGATCCTGGACGAACGCGCAACCGAGGCCGGATTGGCCTGGCTCCCCGTCATCGTCATCCCGCTCTTCCTCGTCGCGCCGGCGCTATGGAACGGCTACCCGCTGCTGCAGTGGGACACCGGGGGCTATCTCGCGCGCTGGTACGAAGGCTATCTGGTGCCGAGCCGCTCGACCGTGTTCGGGCTCTATCTGCATTTTGGCGAAGGCTCGAGCTTCTGGCTCAATCTCGGCCTGCAGGCGCTGGCGACGCTCTGGATCCTGCAGCTCACCTTGCGCGTGCTGGGGCTGGCCCAGCCGCTGCGCCTGCTCTGGATCGGCCTGCTGCTGATCCTGACCACCGCCCTGCCCTGGCTCGCCAGCATGCTGCTGACCGACATCTTCGCCGGCCTGTCGGTGCTGGCGCTCTACATCATGGTCGCGCACGCACGCCGGATCTCCATGCTGGAAAGATGCGCGCTGTTCGGCTTCGTGGCCTTCGCCTCCGCCACCCACAGCGCCACGCTCGGCGTGCTGTTCGGCCTGTGCTGCGCCGGCTGGATCGGCTATCCCTGGCTGCGCCGGCAGATCGCGCTCTCCGGCCTGGTCCAGGCCAGCATGACGATCGTCGCGGGTGCGGCGATGCTGCTCGCAGCCAACTTTGCCCTGTCCGGCCAGTTCGCGTGGACGCCGGGCGGCACCGGGGTCGCCTTCGGCCGCATGCTCCAGGACGGCATCGTGGCGCAATATCTGAAGGACCATTGCGCCCGCGAGAAGCTGAAGCTCTGCCCCTATCGCAACGAGCTGCCGCCCACCGCCGACGACTTCCTCTGGGGCAACAGCATGTTCAACAAGCTCGGCCGCTTCGAGGGCATGAACGACGAGATGGGCTTCATCGTGAAGCGGTCGCTCGCGGCCTACCCGCTGTGGCAGGCCAGGGCCGCCGCGGTCGCCACCGCCGAGCAGTTGATGCATGTGGCGACCGGCGAAGGCACCAATGGCTGGCTGCCGCATACCTATGGCATCATCGAGCGCTACGTCCCCTCGCAGCTCAAGAAGATGCGCGCCGCACACCAGCAGCATTGGGACATCAATTTCGCCGACGTCAACTGGCTGCACGTGCCGGTCGCGCTGGCCTCGATGCTGGCGGCGGCGGCGATCGCGGCGCACGCGATCTGGCGCCGGCGGCGCGACGATGTGGCTTTGCTCGCCAGCACCGTGACCCTGGCGCTGCTGGGCAATGCCCTGATCTGCGGTGTCATCTCCGGCCCGCATGACCGCTACGGCGCGCGGATGGTGTGGATCGCCACCTTCACCGCGCTGATCGCCGCGGCAAGGTGGTTCAGCGGCGAGCGCGTGGACGGCTCGGCGGAACGCCTCCCGTAGCCCGCTTGAGCGGCAGCCGAAGCCCAGAGGGCGAAGGCGGGAGCGACATGCGGGTTCACACGCGCCGCTCGGAAAACCCGGGGTCGCTGCGCTCGCCCGGGCTACGGCTTCAGCGCCGTGACAGGAAGTCGACGACCCCGGCCTTGTAGACCTTGTCGCCGACAGCGCGCATGTGATCGCGATTGGGGATGTCGAGCACTTCGGCACCGGGGATGAGCGCGCCGAGCGCCGGACCCGAGCCCGACACCTCGTCGGTGGTGCCGACCGCCACCAGCACCGGCACCGCGATGCGGCCGGCGTCCTCGCGCGAGATCAGGCCGCGCGAGCCGCGCATGCAGGCGGCCAGCGCCAGGCGGTCGGAGCGGGTCTGGTCGGCGAAGGCGCGGAAGGTGCGGCCCACGGGATCGGTCACGTCGTCGATCGACGGCGCCTCGAGCGCGACGGCGACGTTCTCGCCGGGACCGCCGCCTTCGATCATCGCCATGCCGATGCCACCGAAGATCGCCGAACGCAGCCGCTCGGGCGCGGTCAGCGCGATATGTGCGGCGATGCGGCCGCCGAGCGAGTAGCCCATCACGTCGGCGCTGGCGAGGCCGAGATGATCCATCAGCGCCGTGACGTCGCTCGCCATCGCCGCGATCGAATACAGCGCGGGGTCGTACAGCTTGCCCGAATCGCCATGGCCGCGATTGTCGAGCGCGATCACTCGGCGGCCGTCCTTGCGCAGCTCGGAGGTCCAGGCCGGGTAGACCCAGTTGACGTTCTTGCTCGACGCAAAGCCATGGACGAGCACGATCGGATCGCCCTCCCCCTCATCGATGAAGGCAATTTCAACGGCGCCGTTGTGAAAGCTCGGCATCGGTCGCGAATCCCGGAACGCTGGAGTGAAGCTGGTCGGACGAAGTCTAGATCATGATGCGATTCCACGGAATCGCATCATGATCTTATCCCTTTGTTTGAGCATGATCTTTTCGGAAAACCGGCTTCCACTTTTCCGGATCATGCTCTAGCCGCAGGACGCGGTTGCGGCCAGTTCGGGAGCGGCGGACGCGGCCTGCATCCGGCGCAGGCGGCGCCGCCGGCTCCGGTCGAGCCAGGCCTGGGTGGCCCGCTCGGTCATCGCCTTCAGCGATGCGACGAAGCTGAGCAGCGTCATCAGCGCGCCAAACAGCCAGAGCGCGAGATTGAATGCCCCCGCGGTCAGCAGCAGCGCGCCGCGGCCGAGCAGCTTCAGGATCGCGCGCGTCTGGCCGCCCTTGGCCTCGGCGAGCCGCGCCGCGCGGGCGATGTCCTTCGGCCCTTCGGCGAGCTTGAGCGAATCCAGTGCGCCGCGCGTGCCGGCCTTCTCAGTGATGCGGCCGACATCCTTGGCGAGCCGCACCAGCGCGCCGGCCTTCTCGGCGCGGAACGCCGCGCGGATCGCGGTCGCGGTCTGGCCAGGACGAAGCACCGAGCCCGAGGCCACCGCCTGCTGCAACAGCGGCGCATCGACCACATCCCGCGCCGAGCGTCCGGCCCAGGCGGCGAGCCCCTCGCCGAGCCGGCCGACCTTTCGCGCATCCTTCACCAGCGTCAGCCCGGCCCGCACCGGCGCGGCAGTGCCTGCCGAGGCATAGGTCGCGGCAGTGACGGCAAGGCCGGCCGTGGCAAGGCCCAGCACCAGGCGGTCGGTCTCCTCGCCCATCACCAGATGCTTGCCCTCGCGCACCGCGTCGCGGATGTCGCCGAACACGAAGAGATCGCCCGCCACGGTGCCGGACAGGCTGGCGACATCGTCGGCCTGGCCGGTGACGAGCCCGGTCGCGAACCGCTTGGCGACGCTGGCCGGTGCCTTCTCGGCGGCCGCCGCATCGCTCACGCGCTGCACCAGCGCGTCATCGAGTGTCACCTGATGATCCCGCGCGAGCGCAACGAAGCTCTCGGCGAGATCGGGATCGCCGGCTTCGAGCGCATCCTTGATGCCGCTGTTGATGCGCGCCGGATCGGTCTGCAGCACCGAGGCGACCTGAAGCTCCGACAGCCGCGCCGGATCATCCTGCGCCGCCATGATGGCTCCGGCCCCATAGGCGTGCGGCCACACCGCAGCGCCGACCGCGGCGCTGACGGCAAGCCCGGCCAGCGCCAGACTGAGTCCCAGCTTGATTCGCTTCGAGATCACGCCGCCTTCACGTTTTCGCGGGAACGATGCGAAGAGACATAGTAATTTCCGTGCCTGACACAACGGCCTCGACGAAAGAAGGGCTTCTCGGCGGCCCTGAGTTTGTGTCGAATCCACAGGCCACAACATAACGGCGTGCGTTGCATCAAACGCGGGTTCCCAGCACTAGGAATTGGCATCAAGGCTCAGTATGGTCGCGCCGTTTTCGACGCGTGCGGCCGTGCGACCTCAGTCCCGTCCTGTTCCGTCGTGCTGACCGCATACGCTCCCGTTGCCACGCGAGGTAATACCGATGGCCGATAACATCGTCCCGCATTTCAACAACGATGCCGGTGTCCCCGTCATCGAGATCGGCTCGCATGAGTTCATGTGCGTGGGCGCCAATCCGCCGTTCGATCATCCGCACGTGTTCCTCGATCTCGGCAACGACAAGGAGATCATCTGCCCGTATTGCTCGACGCTGTACCGCTATGCGCCGGACCTCGCCGCCGGCGAGGCGCGGCCCCCGGAATGCGTGCTGAAGGACGTCGCCTGATCGGCGTGTCGTGGCATCGCGTACCGTCTATGTGGCGGGAGCCGGGATCGGCGGCCTGACGGCCGCGCTCGCGCTCGCCACCAAGGGCTTCCGCGTCGTCGTGCTGGAGAAGGCCGAACGGCTCGAGGAGGTCGGCGCCGGCCTGCAGCTGTCGCCCAATGCCAGCCGGATCCTGCTCGACCTCGGCCTCGGGCCGCGGCTGACCGCGCGCGCGGTGGTGCCGGACGCCGTCAGCATCATGAGCGCGCGGGCCGGCGGCGAGATCGCCCGCCTGCCGCTCGGCGAGGCCGCGAGCCAGGCAGCGGGCGCGCCCTATTGGGTGATCCACCGCGCCGACCTGCAGGCGGCGCTGGCCGCGGAGGTGATGGCGCATCCGGACGTCGAGCTGCGGCTCGGCTGCCAGTTCGAGGACGTCGCCGCCCACGCCAAGGGCCTCACCGTGGTGCATCGCCGCGGCAATGAGCGCCGCCAGGACGTGGCGCTGGCGCTGATCGGCGCCGACGGCGTGTGGTCGACGGTCCGGCACCATCTGTTTCCGCAGGTCCGCGCCGAGTTCTCCGGCCTGATCGCCTGGCGCGGCACGCTCGACGCCCGGCAATTGCCGCGCGAACTGACCGCCGCGCGGGTGCAGCTCTGGATGGGTCCCGCGGCCCATCTCGTCGCCTATCCGATCTCGGCTGGCCGGCAGGTCAACGTCGTGGCGGTGGTGCCGGGCACCTGGAACCGGCCGGGCTGGAGCACGGAGGGCGATCCGGGCGAGCTGAAGGCGGCGTTCGCGCCGCCGCGCTGGCCGGCGACGGCGCGGCTGCTGCTCAATGCGGTCGACGGCTGGCGCAAATGGGCGTTGTTCGGCGTCCCCGAAGGCATCGAATGGACCGAGGGCAGCGTCGCGCTGCTCGGCGACGCCGCGCACGCCATGCTGCCGTTTGCGGCGCAAGGCGCGGGAATGGCGATCGAGGATGCGGTGGTGCTGGCCAAGAGCCTGAGCGAGGCGCGCCCGGACGGTCCCGGCGCGATCCCGGCTGCGCTGAAACGCTACGCCAAGCTGCGCCGCCCGCGCGTCGGCCAGGTGCAGCGCACCGCGCGCAACCAGGGCCGGCTCTATCACATGACCGGACCGCTGGCGCTGGCCCGCGATCTCAGCATCAAGGCGCTCGGCCCGCAGCGCCTGTCGGCGCGGCAGAGCTGGATCTACGACTGGCGGCCGTAGGCGGAGAGCGCCGTCTCAGTAGACCGAGCCATCCCGCGGCAGGGTCGACGGCGTGCCCGCACCGGAGGCCATCGGCCGCGCGGGGCGCGCCGCCGGCTTGACCGGCCTCCCAGGCTTGGCGGCCGCCGGCTGCGGCGCCGGAGTTTCCTGGCACTTGTTGCGGCGCCAGGCCTCTTCGGCGAACTGGGTCTGGCCTCGGATCGCGATATAGTCGTTGCGATAGGCGACCTCGGCCACCACCGCGCCGCCGGCTCCGGTCTCCGCCTTGGCCATCAGGCCCTGCAGCTCGGCCGCGCGCCCGGCGAGCGCCTTGCGCTCGGCCTCGAGCTGCTTGCAGTCATAGAGCTCGTACTTGGCCGGATCCGCGAAGGCGGTCGACACACTGTCGCTCATGCCGGCGCAGCCCGACAGCAGCGATCCCACCCCGAGCAGTCCCGCGGCCAGCGCGACGCGAAGCCGATCGCTGGTCATGCAGCCCCGATCGTGCAGCGGCCGCGAGCCATGGGGTCGATCTTGGGCTCGATCTTGGGCCGATCGGTCGCGGACATCGGCCCGAACGGCGGCAGCATTCGCCTCTGCGATGGTCTTCGGATTCGTCACGCTCACCTCGCTCAACGACTGGTCCGCAAGGCACGCGGATCCGAATCGTTTTCTCGTGATGGGTCCGTGCCTTACAACGGCCGCTTCGTCCATGTCTTGCACCAGATGATCCCAGACCTGACAAAGCGCTTCAGCGCGAAGGCAATCTCAAAGCAGCTGGTGACGGCCGGATTGAGGCTTTACCAAGGCGCTCGCGCTGGCTTAAGCAGAGGATGAGCTTTGGAGTCAAAGTGCAACTCGTCCGGCGTTGCCGGATGATGCGTCAGGTCTCCAAGATCAAAGCGCGGACGTGGCGGAATCGGTAGACGCAAGGGACTTAAAATCCCTCGATGGCAACGTCGTGTGGGTTCGAGTCCCACCGTCCGCACCAGCCCTGTGCACGCCTCGCTCGACTGCCCTGCCCGGCTCAGTTCAGCGCCGCCAGCCGCTCCAGCTCGGCGAGATCGGTGACCTCCAGCCTGCCCTCCGCAATCGTCAGGATCTTGCGATCGCGAAACAGCGCGAGCACGCGGCTGACATGGACCGAGGTCACGCCGACGGCGTCGGCGATGTGCTGCTGCTTCAAGGGAAACGGATAGCGGTGGTGCTGGACCACGCCGTCCACCGCGACCCGCCGCATCAGGCTGAGCAGCAGATGCGCGATCCGGCGCTCGGCCGGACGCTGGCCGAGCACGGTGATGAGCTCGTAGGAGGCTCGACCGTTGTCGCCGAGCGAGCGGAACACCTCCATCATGACCAGCTCGTCGGCACGGCACTGCTTGCGGACCTCCTCGCCATCGAGCCGGCTGACCTGGACCTGGGTCAAGGCCTTGGCCGAAAAGCTCATGCCTTTGGCGAAGATCGCCGCCGGCGAGAAGATGTCGCCCGGCAGCAGGAAGCGCAGGATCTGGCGGCCGCCATCCGACAACTGGATGTAACGGAATGCCCAGCCGCTGCAGAGCACGAGCACGTCGTCGCGCGCCTCGCTCTGGCATTTGATCTGCTGGCCGGCCCGGACGCTGAAGAACTGCTGATTGAGCCGCGGCAGCGCCGACTGCGCCCGGCAGGCCCTGAACAGCGCGGCACAGAATCCGGAATCGACGTGGGTGCAGGAGACGCAGCAGCCGGCGAGATCGGGTTCTGATCGCAGCATCAAGGGGTGCGCGCGCTTCCGTCCCGCCGACCCGGATTCGTCATCCGGTCATCGGGACGCTGTGGCGGTCGATCGGGGGCGGCGGATGCCGAAGCCTTCGACCTGCGTCGCAGCTAAAATGGAACCGGTCCGCAGCGATATAACCTGGATTAATCATGCGGCTGAAAGTCGCCCATCCGTCCCGACGGCCGTCGCAGCGCGACACCCGAAGCATGATCGACGCCGCTTGGCCTACGCCGCCTGCGCTCGCGCCGTCAGCTCCGCCATGGTGGTGGACTTGAAGCTCGGCCGCGCCTCCAGCCGCTCGATCCACGCGACGAGATTGGGATGGCCGGCGGTCAGCTCCGCCCATTCCGGCGTCAGCGACAGGAAGCTCGCCTGCGGCGCGGCCTGCAGATCGGCCAGCGACAGATGATCGCCGACCATGAATGGCTGCTCGCCGAGCAGCCGCGACAACTCCGCGATGACGGCTCTCGCCTGCGGCATCGCGCGCGCGATCGCAGCCTCGTCGGTGGTCGTGCCGAAGAATTGCGGGCCGATGATGCGCTGGAAGAGGATGACGTTGCACACGCCCTGGAACAGGTACCAGTCGCTGATGTTCATCACCTGGTCCATGCGCGCGGCCTGCCGGACATCCGCGGGCGTCAGGGCCGGCTCGGGCAGCACGCGGTCGAGATAGCGCAGGATCGCCTGGGTCTCGTACAACGCGAAGCCGTCATGCGCGAGCGCCGGCACGCGCCCGAAGGGATGACGCGCCAGATGCGCCGCCCCCTTGGAGTCACCCGGCGCCATCGCCGCGAGCCGATACGGAACGCCTTTCTCCTCCAGCGCAATCAACACGCTGCGCCCGAACGGGCTTCCCGGCACGGAATGGACGACGAACTCGGACATCACGATCTCCCCACGCTTATGATGAACTTCTCATGATGACGCCGGCGGCCGCTCGGCCTCGGCCAGGAAACGCTGCAGCAGCCCCGGCCAGCCGCCGTCGACATCCCGCCGCATCGACGCGCCGGCCTCGCTGCCCATGGTTTCGAACTTGTGGTGCAGCAGTTCGACCCGGGTCGCGTCCGGGCCCTCGGCCACGAACTGCACGTCGACCTCCGAGCGCATCGCGGCATCCGGCTTCCACTGCGCATCGACCTGCCACAGCATGATGAAGCGATGCGGCGGCTCCCACAGCGTGATCGTCGCGACCGTGGTCGCCGTGCCGTCCTCGGCGATCTCGAGCCAGTGGCCGCCGAGCTTCGGCTCCAGCAGCACCTTCTCGATCGGCTTGCGGCCGACCCCATGCGTATGCGGCCACCAGCGCGTCAGGCCGCGCGTGAACACGTCGAAGGCATGATCGATCGGCGCCCGGACATGGACAAGCTTCCGGACCGGCGCAATCACGGCACCCTCACTCATCGATCCTCCCTTTCGTCTGCCGATGCGTGCGCTCCGCCTCGATCTTGAAGGCGAGCAGCGCGTCGTCCCAGAAGCTGTCGAGCCAGTCGCGCAGCTCGGCCAACCCCTCACGGCGCAAAGCGTAGATGCGCCGCACCCCCTCGCTGCGTTCCTCGACCAGGCCGGCATCCTTCAGCACCTTCAGATGCTGCGAGACGGCCGGCCGCGACACCGGCATTCCCGCCGCAATCGCGTGGACCGGGCGCGGCCCGCCGCGCAGCCGCTCGAACACCTCCCGCCGCGTCGGGTCCGCCAAAACGTTCAGCGCCACTTCGTAAGTCATGACTTACTGTAAGCCAATACTTACCAAACTGTCAAGGATGCCGGCTCGACGCGGAACACGAGAGTCTGATCCAGCAGATCTCGCCACCGCCGGTCGCAGGGAGAAACCCGCCGTTAACCACAACCGAACCACGGTGGAACCAACGGCTGCCGGCGTTCCGAGTCGATCACCTGCGTGCGACGTTCCGAGGCCAGCCGGGGCTCGCCATCAATGAGAGGCACGATGCTGGGATTCCGCAGCCGAAAGAACGAACCGTCGGATGCCCCGCCCGCCCCCGACACGGACGCACACGACGCCTTCCAGGACACGCTGGCGCAGTGCCTGGGCGACTGGGCGGACGGCAGGCTCAACCGCGATGTCGCTGATGTCGACGCTGCCGCGCTACGTGCCAGGCTCAAGCCGCAACTGATCGAGGCCATCCATCGCCTGGGCATCGCGCTGGCCACCCGCGCCTCCCAGGATCTGGATTCCATCGTCGACCTCTGCATCAACAGCAACGAAGCCTCGATCAGCGCGGCGCGCCTGATCGGCGCCTCCAACAATCAATCCGAGCGCTGCCAGAGCCTCGCTTCGGCCTCGGTGGAGATGCAGGCCTCCGTGCACACCATCCGGGCGACGTCGACCCAGGCTGCAGCCGAGGCCGCCGCGACCCGCCAGGCCGTCGAGGACAGCGTGACCGCGGTGCGGCGGACGTTGCAGACGATGAACGGCATCGCCAGCTCCGTGCGCGACACCTCGGCAAAGATCGCCGATCTCAGCGCCGCCTCCGCCGAGATCGGATCCATCGTCGGCACCATCGACGCGATCGCCAACCAGACCAATCTGCTGGCTCTCAATGCCACCATCGAGGCGGCGCGCGCCGGCGAGTTCGGACGCGGCTTCGCCGTCGTTGCGGCCGAGGTCAAGAACCTGTCGCAGCAGACGACCAAGGCGACGGAGGACATCAAGGGCCGCATCGAGCGGCTGCAGGGCGAGATGAGCGGCATCGTCGAGGCCATGGCCGGCGGCGCCAAGGCGGTCGAGGTCGGCATGTCCGAGATGGACGATCTGGCGCAGGCGATCGATCAGGCCGGCACCCGGACCGCGGTGGTCAGCACCAAGATGGACGAAATCTCCGGCATTCTCGCCGAGCAGTCCGCCGCGACCGACGAGGTCGCACAGGGCATCACCGTCATCGCCGATCTCGCGACCGCCAATGCCAACGAGGTGATGTCGCTCGCGGACACCATGGGCAAGACGGACGCGAAGGTCGGCAAGATGCTGGGCGAGATCGCCAAGCTTTCGCTGGACCACCAGGTGGTGAGACTGGCCAAGGCCGACCACGTGATCTGGAAAAAGCGGCTGGTCGACATGTCGGTCGGCCGGCTGCAACTGCGCGCCGACGAGCTCTCCGATCATCACACGTGCCGGCTCGGCAAATGGTACTATGGCGAAGGCGGTCGGCGTTTGGCTGGGGATCCGGCATTCCGCAACCTCGAGCGCCCGCACGAGGCGGTGCACCGCCACGGCAAGGAAGCGGCGCGGCTGTTCAGCTCAGGGCACATCGAGGAAGCGCTCAATGAGATCGGCCGGGTCGAGGTCGCATCCAGCGAGGTGCTGGCGGCGCTGGACCAGATCAAGGCGTGATTGAAGATCGTCGTTCCGCGTGAGATGCGTAGCCCGGATGAGCGCAGCGACATCCGGGCTACGCATCTCACGCACGGCGGTGGCGAACCCGCATGTCGCTGCGCTCATGCGGGCTACACGACCTCCGCTACTCGCTCTTCTCGACGTTCCAGAACACCGGCACGGCCTGCCCTTCCAGCACGCCGGTGATCGACTTGCGCCAGGCGCTCGGCATGAACCATTGGCCGAGCGGCACGTAGATCACCTGATCGTAGACCTCCTGCTGAATCTGGGCGGCGATCCGCTTCTGGTCCTCCGGCTTGGTGGCCTTGGCGAAGGCGTCGCGCAGCTCCTCCATCTTGGGATCGTCGGGCCAGCCGAACGGGCTCTTCTGGCCGCGCGCGCCGACGAAGGTGCTGCCGATCGGATTGCCGGAGTCGGCGATCACCGAGTTGGTGAAGAACATGTTCCAGCCGCCCTCCTTCGGCGACTTCTGGCTGGCACGCCGCGTCACCACGGTCTGCCAGTCCGTCGTCTGCAGATCGACCTTGAACCCGGCGGCGCGCAGCAGCTGCGCAGCGACCACCGGCTGCGCCTTCAGGGTGATCGCATCGCCCGGCGCGAGGATCACGACGGGCGTGCCGTCATAGCCGGCCTCGGCCAGCAGCTTCTTGGCCTGCTCCATGCCGTTGCCCTTCACCAGCGTCTCCGAGCCGACGTCGGATTCGAGCGGCGTGCCGCAGCCGAACACGGCGCCGCAGATCGTGTAGTACTTGGCGTTGCCGACCAGCGCGTCGAGCACGTCCTTCTGGTTCAGCGCCAGGAAGGCCGCACGGCGGATCTTCACGTTGTCGAACGGCGGAAACAGGAAGTTCATGCGTCCCAGGGTCTGGTAGCCGAACTTGTTCAGCACGTTCATCGACAGATCGGGATTGCCGGCGAGCACCGGCTCGAGGTCGAGCGGCGGGAATTCCATGAAGTCGATGTCACCGGCCTGCAGCGCGTTGACGGCCGTCTGCGCATCGGGCATCGAGACCCACTCGACGCGATCGACCTTCACCACCTTGCCGCCGGCCGTCCAGCTCGGCGGCTCCTTGCGCGGCACGTAGTCGGTGTTCTTCTCATAGACCGCCTTCACGCCCGGCTGGAATTCCGCCTTGACGAACTTGAACGGTCCGGAGCCGATCTGCTCCGAGATCTGCTGGTTCGCGGGCGTCTCGGCGAGACGCTTCGGCATCATGAACGGTACGTAGGACGACGGCTTGCCGATCGACTCCAGCACCAGGCCGTACGGCTGCTTCAGCTTCAAGGTGATGGTCTTGGCGTCGGTGGCCTCGAGCGAGGCGGTCGCCTCCATCAGCTTCTGGCCCATGCTGTCGTTGCGGCTCCAGCGCCTCAGCGAGGCGACGCAGTCCTCGGCGGTGACATCAGTGCCGTCGTGCCACTTCAGGCCGTCGCGCAGGGTGAAGGTGTAGGTCAGCTTGTCGTCGGAGACCTTCCAGTCCGCCATCTGCGGCTGGACCTGAAACTTGGCGTCCGTCCCGAGCAGGGTGTCGTACACCATGTAGCCGTGGTCGCGTGTGATGTAGGCCGGCGTGAACACGGGATCGATCACGCGCAGGTCCGAATGCATCACCGCCGTGATCGTCTTCTTGCCGGCGAAGGCCTCGGTCGTGACGCCCGCCATCGACACGGCCATGACCGAAGCGACGAACCATGAAACGAGCGCGGATGCGGTCCGGCGCGGAGTATGTGACATGCGATCTCTCTTGGCGTGAGCTTCCATCCGGGGGCCCTGACACCGATCAAGGCCTGACGAGGCGTCCTGCGTCGCGTCTGCAAACGCTTCAGCAAACAGTCTCGGCGAGGAGACTTGCAGCAGTTCCCTCGCAGGTCAATCGCCATGGGCGCATGGGTCGCCGCATCACGCGGATGCACATATCGCAATTGCGTCGATCACGTCCCGCCATCTGGAACTCGGCGGCTCCCGGTCTGTTATGCGCAGCAGCAAGGAGCCTGATGATGCCGAATGAAGTCACCAAACCGCGGGACAGCCGACGTCCGGCCATGCCGATCCGCACCGAGAAGAACCCGTCCCAGGATCAGATCAGCCCGCCCTTGATGGTCGAGGGTCTCGAAGCGGTGCGCGATCCGCACTGCTGAAGGGCGCTCACGCACGGGCGAATGCGGGAACAAAAAAGAGACGCGGCGAAGTTTCCACTTCGCCGCGTCTTTGTTTGCATCACGAGTGCGTTCGCCGCCTACTCGCTCTTGTCGACGTTCCAGAACAGCGGCGTCGCCGGGCCGTCGAGCACGCCGCTCAGCGACTTGCGCCAGCCGCTCGGTACCAGATACTGGCCGAGCGGGATGTAGATCACCTTCTCGTAGTTCAGCTTCTGGATCTCGGTGGCGATCTTCTTCTGCTCGTCGAGCGAGGACGATCGCGCATAGGCGTCGCGCAGCTTCTCGATCTCGGCATCCTCGGCCCAGCCGAACCAGCCGCCCTTTGTGCCACGGCCGCCGACCGAGACGTTCACCACGGGATTGGCGACGTCGGCGCCGACCCAGTTGGTGAAGAACATGTTCCAGCCGCCCTCCTTCACAGGTTTCTGGCTGGCGCGCCGCGTCACCACGGTCTGCCAGTCGGTGGCCTGCAGGTCGACCTTGAAACCGGCCTCGCGCAACAGTTGCGCCGCCACCACGGGCTGCGCCTTCAGGGTGGTGACGTCGCCCGGCGCCATGATCGCGATCGGCGTGCCGTCATAGCCGGACTCGGCAAGCGCCTTCTTGGCTTCCGCCATGCCGTTGCCCTTGATCAGCGTCTCGGCGCCGACGTCGGTCTCGAGCGGCGTGCCGCACACGAACACGGCGCCGCAGATCTTCTGATACTTCTCATTGCCGACCAGCGCGTCGAGCACGTCCTTCTGGTTCAGCGCGAGGAAGGCCGCGCGGCGCACCTTCACGTTGTCGAACGGCGGGTTGAGGAAGTTCATGCGGCCGAGCGTCTGGAAGCCGAACTTGTTCAGCACGTCGATCTTGAGCTCGGAGTTCGCCTCCAGCACCGGCAGCATGTCGTAGGGAAGGTTCTCCATGAAGTCGATGTCGCCTGACTGCAGCGCGTTCACCGCGGTCTGCGCATCCGGCATCGTGATCCACTCGACGCGGTCGACCTTCACCACCTTGCCGCCGGACGTCCAGCTCGCCGGCTCCTTGCGCGGCACGTAGTCGGTGTTCTTCTCGTACACCGCCTTCACGCCCGGCTGGAATTCCGCCTTGACGAATTTGAACGGGCCCGAGCCGATCTGCTCGGGAATCTGCTGGCCCGCCGGCGTCTCGGCGAGACGCTTCGGCATCATGAACGGCACCAGCGAGGACGGCTTGGCGATCGACTCCAGGACGAGTCCATAGGGCTCCTTCAACTTGAGCACGATGGTCTTGGCATCCGCAGCCTCGAGGCTCGCCGTGAAGTCCATCAGCTTCTGGCCCATGCCGTCGTTGCGGCCCCAGCGCTTCAGCGAGGCGACGCAGTCCTCGGCGGTCACCGGCGTGCCGTCATGCCATTTCAGGCCGTCGCGCAGGGTGAAGGTGTAGGTCAGCTTGTCGTCGGAGATCTTCCAATCCGCCATCTGCGGCTGGACCTTGAAATTCGAATCGGTCGCCAGCAGCGTGTCGTAGACCATGTAGCCATGGTCACGGGTGATGTAGGCCGTCGTGAATCCGGGATCGATGACGCGCAGATCCGAATGCATCACCGCCGTGATCGTCTTCTTGCCGGCTGCGATGGCCTGGGTGCTCAGCGCCGTCGAGAGCGAAAGCATGGAAACGGCGAGGCTCGTCGCGAGCGTCAGACGTTTCCAGCGCGGGCTGTGGAACATTACGAGGTCTCCTGAGTGGATGGTTTGACCTGAAACTGATCAGATCCAGACCATTCGTTGTGCGTGCAGATCAATCCTTGTGCGAACTAACATGCTGTAAGTCGCGAGCTTTCGACAGTTGCAGAGGTCGCCTTTCGCGTCAATCCGCATTCAGCGCATGCGGCCCTGGGCTGAGAATGCCGTTAACGTCCGCATAGCTTTCGCTTTACAAGGCGTGCGCAACTCCGTCTCGTGTCATGAGATCGCGACAAAGCCTTGAGAGAGCACAAATGAATCCAGCCCATCTTCCCTTCGATACCGACATCATGCTGCAGGGCTTGCGCGGCTGGGTCGAATGCGAAAGTCCGACCTGGGACGCCGCCGCGGTGGAGCGCATGCTGGATCTTGCCGCGCGCGACATGGCGATCATGGGTGCGACGATCGAGCGCATCGCCGGACGCCAGGGCTTCGCCGGCTGCGTGCGCGCCCGCTTCCCGCACCCGCGGCAGGGTGAGCCGGGCATCCTGATCGCCGGCCACATGGATACCGTTCACCCCGTCGGCACGCTGGCCAAGCTGCCGTGGCGCCGCGAGGGCAACAGATGCTACGGGCCCGGCATCTGCGACATGAAAGGCGGCAACTATCTCTCGCTGGAAGCGATCCGCCAGTTGAGCAAGGCGTCCATCGCGACGCCGCTGCCGATCACCGTCCTGTTCACGCCTGACGAGGAGGTCGGCACGCCCTCGACCCGCGACATCATCGAAGCCGAGGCGCAGCGCAACAAATACGTGCTGGTGCCCGAGCCGGGCCGTCAGGACAATGGCGTGGTGACCGGCCGCTATGCCATCGCCCGCTTCAATCTCGAGGCGATCGGACGTCCGAGCCATGCCGGCGCACGGCTCGGCGCGGGCCGTTCCGCGATCCGGGAAATGGCGCGACAGATCCTCGCCATCGACGGCATGACGACCGAGGACTGCACCTTCTCGGTGGGCATCGTGCATGGCGGCCAGTGGGTCAATTGCGTCGCCACCACCGCCACCGGCGAAGCGCTCAGCATGGCGAAACGGCAGGCCGATCTCGATCGCGGCGTGGAGCGCATGCTCGCCCTGTCCGGCACCACCGACGACGTGACCTTCAAGGTGACGCGCGGCGTGACGCGGCCGGTGTGGGAGCCGGATTCCGGAACCATGGCGCTGTACGACAAGGCGCGCGGAATCGCCGAGCAGCTCGGCCTGTCGCTGCCGCACGGCTCGGCAGGCGGCGGCTCGGATGGCAATTTCACCGGCGCGCTCGGCATTCCAACCCTCGACGGCCTAGGGGTGCGCGGCACCGACATGCACACTCTGAACGAGCACATCGAGATCGACAGCCTCGCCGAGCGCGGCCGCCTGATGGCGGGACTGCTCGCGACGCTCGACTAGATCGCGGCACGCGACGGCGCGCAGCCCGCATGAGCGTCAGCGACATGCGGGTCCCGCTCGTCGGCGCGGTCGCTGCGCTCGCCCGGGCTACGCTGCGCAGCAGCACGGTTTCATTTTCCGGGACCTGCACGGGGCGAGTGGACAATCACTCCGCAGCGCGCGCATGATGGCATGCGGCTTGCAAAGTTTCCGAGAAGGTTCGCCGCAAAAGTGCTGCGACATTGTTCGCAAATGCGATGGTTCGCGCGGATCACGAACACCGTGTCATCCTGCGCGCAGGAGCGGGCGAGCGCACATCGGAGACCTTGAAAGCGATGGACATCGGTGACATGCACACTCTCTCACGACGTTGCGCGCGTCGCCCCAGCACCATGAAGGCGGTTCTCTCAAGATGATCGGTTATCTGCTTCGCCGCATCCTCGCGTCCATCCCCGTGATGGGCGTGGTGGCGCTGTTCGTCTTTCTCCTGCTGCGGCTGACGCCGGGCGATCCCGCCGCGATTCTCGCCGGCGACAACGCGACTCCGGAGCAGCTCGAGCGCATCCGCATCACGCTCGGCTTGCACGAGCCGCTCTACATCCAGTTCTTCACCTGGATCAATCAGCTGCTGCATGGCGATCTCGGCGTCTCGCTGATCTCGAAGGTGCCGGTGCTGCAGATGATCGGCCAGCGCATCGAGCCGTCGATCTCGGTCGCGATCTCGACCATCATCCTGTCGATCCTCGTCGCCGTCCCGCTCGGCGTCATCGCGGCCTGGAAGCACGGCACCTGGATCGATCGTTTCGTGATGGCGCTCTCGGTGATCGGCTTCTCGGTGCCGGTGTTCGTCATCGGCTACATCCTGATCCAGGTGTTCGCGATCAACCTGCGCTGGGTCCCCGTTCAGGGCTTCAAGAGTCTCAGCGCTGGCTTCGGCCCGTTCTTCGAGCGCATCATCCTGCCGACCTGCGCCTTGTCCTTCATCTATGTCGCACTGATCGCGCGCATGACGCGCGCCGCGATGCTCGATGTGCTCGGCGAGGACTTCGTGCGCACCGCCCGCGCCAAGGGCGTCAGCGAGATCGCGGTGCTGCTGCGGCACGCGCTACGCAATGCGGCGGTGCCCGTCATCACCGTGATCGGCTCCGGCTTCGCGCTGCTGATCTCCGGCGTCGTGGTCACCGAGAGCGTGTTCAACCTGCCGGGCATCGGCCGCCTCACCGTCGACGCCGTGCTGGCGCGCGACTATCCGGTCATCCAGGGCATGATCCTTCTGACCTCCTTCATCTATCTCGCGGTCAATCTGCTGATCGACCTCGCCTACACCCTGCTCGATCCCCGCATCCGCTACTGAGGCCCTGTTCCGATGGCAATCGTCACCACTCCTGAGCCGTCGATCCCGGTCACCACGCGACTCGGGCCCCGGTTCGGCTTTCTGACCTCGACCCCGATCATCGCCGTGGCCACGGTGTGCCTGTCGCTGATCGTGATCATCTCGATCCTGGCGCCGCTGCTGGCGCCGCACGACCCGGTGCTGCTCGCGCCGGCGCAGCGGCTCAAGCCGTCGAGCGCGCAATATCTGCTCGGCACCGACGCCTACGGCCGCGACCTGTTGTCGCGCACGATCTATGGCGGCCGCATCTCGCTTCTGGTCGGCGTCGGCGCGGCGATCATCTCGATCGCGATCGGCCTGGTGATCGGCCTCGTCTCCGGCTTCTTCCGCTGGGTCGACGCCATCATGATGCGGGTGATGGACGGCCTGATGGCGATCCCAAGCATCCTGCTCGCCATCGCCGTGGTGTCGCTGTCCGGCGCCAGCGTCGGCACCGTGATGATCGCGATCACCATCGTCGAGATCCCGCGCGTCGCTCGCCTCGTCCGCTCCGTCGTGCTGACCGCGCGCGAGGAGCCCTATGTCGAGGCCGCGATTTCATTGGGCACGTCGATGCCCAAGATCATGTGGCGGCACCTGATGCCGAACACGATCGCGCCGCTGATCGTCCAGGGCACCTACATCTGCGCCGCCGCGATTCTCACCGAGGCGATCCTGTCGTTCCTCGGCGCCGGCATCAGCCCGGAGACGCCGACCTGGGGCAACATCATGGCCGAGGGCCGCTCCTACTTCCAGATCAAGCCGTCGCTGATCTTCTGGCCCGGCCTGCTGCTGTCGATCGCCATCCTGTCGATCAACCTGATCGGCGACGCCGCCCGCGACGCGCTCGACCCGCGCATGAAGCAGCGCGAGGCCGGCAAGTGACGGCACCGCTTAGCCCAGATGATCATCTCACTTTTCGTCATTGCGAGCGAAGCGAAGCAATCCAGGGCCACGCCCGCGACTCTGGATTGCTTCGTCGCTTCGCTCCTCGCAATGACGGCGGAGACCTGACCTAATGACCGACACCATCCTCGACATCGACAATCTCGTCGTCACCGTCGGCAAGACGAAGAACCCGAACGGCCCGCGCATCATCGACGGCGTCTCGATCAAGGTCGAGAAAGGCGAGACGCTCTGCGTCGTCGGCGAGAGCGGCTCGGGCAAGTCCGTGACCTCGCTGACCACGATGGGCCTTCTGCCGAAGAACGCGCTGCATGCCGTCGGCGGCAGCGTCAAGCTGGTCGGCGAAGAGCTGCTCACCGCGACCGATCGCCGGCTGCGTGAGCTGCGTGCCACCCGGATGGCGATGATCTTTCAGGAGCCGATGACCGCGCTCAATCCGGTCGTGCCGGTCGGCCGCCAGATCGACGAGGTGCTGCGCGCACATACGTCGCTCGATGCACGGGCGCGGCGCAAGCGCATCCTCGACATGATGGAGCAGGTCCACCTGCCCGACGTCGAGCGAATCTTCGGCTCCTATCCCCATCGCCTGTCCGGCGGCCAGCGCCAGCGCATCATGATCGCGATGGCGCTGGTGCTCGAGCCGAAGCTGCTGATCGCCGACGAGCCGACCACCGCGCTCGACGTCACCACGCAGAAGCAGATCCTGTCGCTGATCCGCGAGCTGCAGCGCGATCACGGCACGGCGGTGCTGTTCATCACCCACGACATGGGCGTGGTCGCCGAGATCGCCGACCGCGTCGCGGTGATGCGCCAGGGGCGCCTGGTCGAGACCGGCGCGCTCGACAAGATCCTGCGCGCGCCCGAGATGGACTACACGCGCAACCTGCTGGCCTCCGTGCCCAGCCTGATCCCGCGCCCGCCCCGCCCTGAGAGCACCGAGCCGGTGGTGCTGGAGACCAACGAGCTCGGCAAGGTCTATCGCGAGCGCTCGTTCCTCGGCAAAGCGCGCGAGGTCGTCGCTGCGCAGAACGTCACGCTCACCCTGCGCAAGGGCCGCACGCTCGGCATCGTCGGCGAAAGCGGCTCCGGCAAGTCGACGGTGGCCCGCTGCATCGTCCGGCTGATCGATCCGACCTCCGGCGGCGTCCGCCTTGCCGGCCACGAGATCTCGATCCTGACCCGGCGGCTGCTGCAGCCGCACCGCAAGCGCATCCAGATCGTGTTCCAGGATCCCTACCGCTCACTCAACCCGCGCCTCACCGTCGGCGAGAGCATCGCCGAGGGGCCCGTCAACTACGGCACGTCGCACGACAAGGCGATGGCGCGGGCGCGCGAGCTTCTCGAGCTGGTCGGGCTGCCCGCGGACGCGATTTCGCGCTATCCGCACCAGTTCTCCGGCGGCCAGCGCCAGCGCATCGCGATCGCCCGCGCACTCGCGCTCGATCCGGACGTGCTGGTGGCGGACGAAGCCGTCTCTGCACTGGACGTGTCGGTGCAGGCGCAGGTGCTGGAGCTGCTCGACGAGATCCAGCGCCGGCTCGGGATCGCGATCCTGTTCATCACGCATGATCTGCGCGTTGCCGCGCAGATCTGCGACGACGTCGTCGTGATGCAGAAGGGCCGCATCGTCGAACAGGGCCCGGCCGGCGAGATCCTGACGCATCCGAAGGAGGCCTATACCAGGTCCCTGCTCGAAGCGGCCCCCGGACGGAACTGGGACTTTGCCAACTTCCGGCCGGTGGCGGAAGCGGTGGCGTAGCAGCGCTGCCGTAGCCCGCATGAGCGAAAGCCGGCGCGCGGAACGCGCGGCGGTGCCAGCGACATGCGGGATCTCACGAACTGCGGCGATGAACCCGGATGTCGCTCCCGCCTTCGCCCTTCGGGCGCAGGCGTCCGCTCATCCGGGCTACGCGTTAGCGGCATGCAAAACGGCATCGCTCCATCGCTTGCGTGGGCCGCGAACCCGGGTCTAACGTCATCATACGTTCAACGGCCTGAGGCGAAGTAATGACGCGCGTCGCGATCGGCGGCTTCCTGCACGAGACCAATACATTCGCTCCGACGAAAGCGGACTACGACGCGTTCATGCATGGCGGCGGCCGCGGCTCGATCGTTGATGCGACCTCCGTGCTCACGACGATGCGCGGCATCAATGCCGGCCAGGCCGGCTTCATCGCGGTCGCGGAAGCGAACGGCTGGGAGATCGTTCCCACCATCGCCTGTGCGGCGAGCCCCTCCGCACATGTCACCCGGGATGCGTTCGAGCGCATCACGACCACGATGGTCGATCGCATCAGGGCTGCCGGGCCGCTCGACGGCGTCTATCTCGATCTGCACGGCGCGATGGTGACCGAGCATCTCGACGACGGCGAAGGCGAGATCCTCGCCCGTATCCGCAAGGTGATCGGCCCGCACGTGCCGCTGGTCGCGAGCCTCGACCTGCACGCCAACGTCACGCCCGAGATGATGGCGCATGCGGATGCGCTGATCGCCTATCGCAAATATCCACACACCGACATGGCCGACACCGGACGCGCGTCGGCGGAGCATCTCGCGCTGCTGCTGCGGTCGAAAGAGCCGCTTGCCAAGGCATTCCGGCAGTTGCCGTTCCTGATCCCGATCAGCTGGCAGTGCACCAACGACCAGCCGACCAAGGGCATCTACGAGAAGCTCGCGGCGCTGCAGAGCGAGGCGGTGCCGACGCTGTCGTTCGCGCCCGGCTTTCCCGCCGCCGATTTCGCCCATTGCGGCCCGAGCGTGTTCGCCTACGGCCGTACGCAGGCCGACGCGGATGCCGCGGCGGATGCGATCGCGGCGATCGTCGCGGGCCACGAGAATGATTTCGACGGCCGCATCTATGCGCCCGACGACGGCGTGCGCCATGCCATGACGCTGGCGAAGACGGCGACACGCCCGATCGTGATCGCCGACACCCAGGACAATCCCGGCGCCGGCGGCGACTCCGACACCACCGGCATGCTGCGCGCGCTGGTGCGCAACCGCGCCAGCCGTGCCGCGATCGGCATGATCTACGATCCGCAGGCGGCGCTGGCCGCCCATGCCGCCGGCGAGGGCGCCACCGTGACGCTGTCGCTCGGCGGCAAGAGCGGCATTCCCGGCGATGCGCCGTTCGAGGAGAGCTTCATCGTCGAGAAGATCTCCGACGGCCGCTTCGTCGCGCCCGGCCCGTTCTATGGCGGCCGCAAGATGGAGATGGGACCGTCCGCGGCACTGCGCATCGGCGACGTCAGGGTCGTGGTGGCCTCGCACAAGTCCCAGCTCGCCGACCAGGAAATGTATCGCTTCGTCGGCATCGAGCCGACCGAACAGGCCATTCTCGTCAACAAGAGCTCGGTGCATTTCCGCGCCGATTTCGAACCGATCGCCGAACATCTCCTGATCTGCGCCGCGCCCGGCGCGATGCCCGCCGATCCCTCCACCCTGCCCTGGACCAGCTTGCGTCCGGGCATCCGCCTCAAGCCGAACGGCCCGGCGTTCAAAGCATAAACCTCTCAACGGAAACGCACCCATGCCGACCATCGATCGCATCCAAGGTTACGCCGACGAGCTCACCGCCATCCGCCGCGACCTGCACGCGCATCCCGAGATCGGCTTCGAGGAGACGCGCACCTCCGGCATCGTCGCCGAGAAGCTCGCGCAATGGGGCATCGAGGTGCATCGCGGCCTCGGCGGCACCGGGGTGATCGGCGTCCTCAAGGGCAAGAACGACAGCGGCAGGAAGATCGGCCTGCGCGCCGACATGGATGCGCTGCCGATGGAGGAGAACACCAACCTGCCGTGGCGCTCGACCATCCCCGGCCGCTTCCACGGCTGCGGCCATGACGGCCACACCACGATGCTGCTCGGCACGGCGCGCTATCTCGCCGAGACCCGCAACTTCGACGGCACCGTGCACTTCATCTTCCAGCCGGCGGAGGAAGGACTCGGCGGCGCACGCGCGATGATCAAGGACGGCCTGTTCCAGAAGTTTCCCTGCGACGAACTCTACGGCCTGCACAATGCGCCGGACCTGGAGCACGGCGAGATCGCGATCCTGCCCGGCCCTGCCATGGCCGGCGCCGACTTCTTCGACATCCGGATCTCCGGCTACGGCGCCCACGGCGCGATGCCCGAGCGCTCCAAGGACGCGGTGGTGATTGCCACCAGCGTGGCCCAGGCGATCCAGACCATCGTCAGCCGCAACGTCGAGCCGCTGCAGGCCGCCGTGGTCTCGATCACCCAGATCCATGCCGGCTCGGCCTACAACGTCATTCCCGGCGATGCCTGGCTGTGCGGCACCGTGCGTGCGTTCTCCGACCCCGTGCGCGCGCTGGTGCGCGAGCGCATGCGCGCGATCTGCGCCGGCATGGCGGCGGCGTTCAATTGCGAGATCGATGTCGACATCCGTGACACGTTCAGCGTCCTTGTGAACCAGGAGGAGCAGTCCAAGATCGTCGAGGAGGTCGCGCGCACGGTGGTCGAGCCGTCCAAGGTGCTGACCCGCTCGACGCCGAAGATGGGCAGCGAGGATTTCGCCGACATGCTGCAGACCATCCCGGGCGCCTATTTCTGGGTCGGCCATGACGGCTCGGTGCCGGTGCACAATCCCGGCTACGTGCTCGACGACAAGATCCTGCCGATCGGCGCCAGCATGTTCGCGCGCATCATCGAAACGCGCCTCAAGGCAGCCTAGCGCGCCTGACATACGTCAATGAGCGGGCGTGAGATCGAGATGAACTTCGGCGTGGAGGTACCAGCATGCACAAGCCCGTCTCCGATGACATCACCTCGCTTCACGACCTCTCCGCCGTCGACCTGATCGCCGGCTATCGCGCGCGCCAGTTCTCGCCGTCCGAGGTGATGGATGAGGTCCTGGCGCAGGTCGCGGCGTGGGAGCCGCACATCAAGGCGCTCTATCTGCTCGACGCCGACGCCGCGCGAGCCGCGGCCAAGGCATCGACCGAGCGCTGGGCCAAGGACGAGCCGGCAGGCTCCCTCGACGGCGTGCCGGCGACGGTGAAGGACAATCTCGCGACCAAGGGCCAGCCGATGCCGCTCGGCGCCGCCAGCGTCACGCGCACGCCGCTCGCCGCCGATGCGCCGCCGGTGGCCCGGATGCGCGAGGCCGGCGCGATCATCTTCGCCAAGACGACGATGCCCGACTACGGCATGCTGTCGTCGGGGCTGTCGAGCTTCCATCCGCTGACGCGTAATCCGTGGGACCTCCGCATGAATCCCGGCGGGTCCAGCGCCGGTGCGGGTGCTGCCGCTGCGGCGGGCTACGGTCCGCTGCATGTCGGCACCGACATCGGCGGCTCGATCCGGCTGCCGGCGTCGTGGTGCGGCCTTGTCGGCCTCAAGCCGAGCTTCGGCCGCGTGCCGATCGATCCGCCCTATGTCGGCCGCGTCGCCGGCCCGATGACGCGGATCGTCGACGATGCCGCGCTGATGATGAGCGTGCTGTCCAAGCCCGATCGCCGCGACGGCACCAGCCTGCCGCCATCGGACCTGCACTGGAAGGTCGCGGAGAAGCCGGTACGCAAGCTGCGCATCGGCCTGATGCTCGATCTCGGCGGCGTCGGCCAGCCGCTCGAGGAGCCGGTGCGCGCGACGACGCTGGCGGCCGCCAGAGCGTTCGAGGACGCCGGCGCCGTAATCAGCGAGGTCAAGGGCTTCCTGACGCGCGAGATGCTCGACGGTCTCGACAATTTCTGGCGTGCGCGGCTGTGGGACGATCTGGCGCGGCTGGCGCCCGAGGTGCGCGCCAAGACCCTGCCCTACATCCTGCAATGGGCCGAGCGCGGCGCCGCGCTCTCCGGCGTCGAAGTCGTCAGAGGCTTCAACGTCACGATGGCGCTACGCGCCGCCGCAGCAAGACTGTTCTGCGACTACGACTACATCATCTCGCCGGTCTCGCCCGGCGTGAAATTCCCCGCCGAGTTCGCCTCGCCGGTCAACGATCCGCAGGCACCGTTCGAGCACATCACCTACACCGTACCGTGGAACATGTCGGAGAACCCGGCGATCTCCGTCAATGCCGGCTACGACTCCGACGGCTTCCCGATCGGCCTGCAGATCGTCGGCCGCCGCTTCGACGATGTCGGCGTGCTCGGGATGGCCAAGACGTTCGAGGGATTACGCGGCGAGCAGCGGCCATGGCCGAAGGCTCCGGCTTCACAACCATCCGCCCATTAGACGACGAGGTATCCCCACGCGTCATTGCGAGCGCAGCGAAGCAATCCAGGAACTTTCCGCAGCGGGACTCTGGATTGCTTCGCTGCGCTCGCAATGACGGGGAGGGAGCGGATTATCACTGCGACGTCGCCCATTGAAACAAGATGACGCTGCGTTATCAGCGAGTCTTGGGTGCAGGGATGGGCAAGTTGCCTTACGCCTTTCCATGCTGCGGAATGATTTATCGGGTCTTTGCCGCCGCGCAACGCTGAACTATTGTGGTCACGTCGCGGGTCATAGTTTGTGTCGTCATTCCGGGGCGTGCGAAGCACGCACTCGGAATCCATACTCACGATCGTGGTTATGGATTCCGGGCTCACGCCCTTCGGGCGTGCCCCGGAATGACGGCGGGATTTTTGGCTCGCCTAACTAATAACAACAGCGGACCAGGAAACCCCATGGCCTACCAGACCATTCTCTATGACGTCGTCGACAAGATCCTCACCATCACGCTCAACCGGCCGGAGAAGCTCAACGCCTTCACCGGCACCATGATGGAGGAGCTGATCGACGCCTTCGATCGCGCCGACAAGGACGACGGCGTCCGGGCGATCATCGTCACCGGGTCGGGCCGCGCGTTCTGCGCCGGTGCAGACCTTTCGTCTGGTGCCGACACCTTCGACCGCGATGCCAAGCGCGGTCCGGTGAAGCGCCATGCCGACGGTCGCGTCGACTATTCCGATCCGCAGGTGCGCGACGGCGGCGGCCAGGTGACGTTGCGGATCTTCAAGTCGCTGAAGCCGGTGATTGCCGCAGTGAACGGTCCCGCCGTCGGCATCGGCGTCACCATGCAGCTTGCGATGGACATCCGCATTGCCTCGGACGCTGCACGGTTCGGCTTCGTGTTCTCCCAGCGCGGCATCGTGCCAGAGGCGGCGTCGAGCTGGTTCCTGCCACGCATCGTCGGCATCTCGCAGGCGCTGGAATGGTGCTACACCGGCCGCGTGTTTCCGGCGCAGGAGGCGCTCGCCGGCCGCCTCGTCAGCAAGGTCGTGCCGCCGGATGATCTGCTGCCGACCGCCCGAGCGCTTGCGCGCGAGATCGCGGAGAAGACCGCGCCGGTGTCGATCGCGCTGATCCGCCAGATGATGTGGCGCATGATGGGCGCCGACGATCCGATGGAGGCGCACAAGGTCGACAGCCGCGGCATCTACGCGCGCGGCCGCTCCGACGACGTCAAGGAAGGCGTGGTGTCGTTCCTGGAGAAGCGCCCGGCGCAGTTCAAGAACACGGTGACGGCCGATATGCCGAACTATTTTCCGTGGTGGGACGAGCGGGAGTACAAGTAGTCGTCCGTCATTGCGAGGAGCAAACGGGTCCGCGCAAAGCGCGGCCCGATGACAGGCTCCACGACGAAACAATCCAGAGTCCCGTCTTAGCCCTGGATTGCTTCGCTTCTGTTCAGCCCGGGGACATGGCTGACAGGTGTTCGGAGACATGGTTGACACCTCAAAATTGGCTCGATTCGTCAAGC